>CAKUFG010000012.1 GCA_934647235.1 uncultured Clostridia bacterium | reverse complement strand
TTGCTCAAATACTCGTTGCCTCATTGAGCCTGCGCCCGCCCTATTCTGCCACAGGCAGGGGCGGTACTCCGGCTCCCGTCTGGGGGAAGGCTTTTCTGGTCATGCTTTTATCAAGCTGCGAAACTGTGTTGCTGCATAAAGGCACACAACCATCGCCCCCGTGGCACGCCGGTTTTAACCGGCGCGGGCTGGCGAAGACAGACCTAGGGGAAAAGCAGGAAGCGAACGGAGGAAAGCGTGCTTTCATCCGGGCGGTTCAGGCTTTCACCTGCCACGGGACCACAAGCAGCAGTGCCGCCTTCCAGCTTTATTCAAGCTGCTTTTACGTCATACACAGGTTCTTTGGTACTTTCTTGACTCAAGAAAGTACCGTAACCTCCCCGTCCTCCTCGTCCTCTCCGTCCCCCACATGCTCACTTAATCCCCACCGTGCGCAGGAATTGACCGGTGTAGCTGCCGGCGCAGGCGGCTACCTGCTCGGGCGTACCGCAGGCAACCACCTCGCCGCCCTTGTCGCCGCCCTCGGGGCCCAGATCGATCAGATAATCCGCTACCTTGAGCACATCCAGGTTATGCTCAATCACCAGCACGCTGTTGCCCGCGTCGGTCAGCTGCTGCAGCACGCGCACCAGGCGCGAAAC
The DNA here is from genome assembly GCA_934647235.1 of uncultured Clostridia bacterium. Classification (GTDB taxonomy): domain Bacteria; phylum Bacillota; class Clostridia; order Christensenellales; family Aristaeellaceae; genus SFMI01. Next base: position 79,866 of record CAKUFG010000012.1, on the reverse strand, counting down.
ATCATCCACATGCAGGCCGGTGGTCGGCTCATCCAGCAGGATCATCGTGCGGCCCGTGGCGCGTCGGCTCAGCTCGGTAGCCAGCTTGATGCGCTGCGCCTCGCCGCCCGACAGCGTAGTGCTGCTCTGCCCCAGACGCATGTAGCCCAGGCCCACATCCATCAGCGTGCGCAGCTTGGTCATGATCTGCGGATGCGCCTCGAATACCTCCATGGCCTTTTCCACCGTCATGTCCAGCACGTCGGCGATGCTGTAGCCGCGATATTTCACCTGCAGGGTTTCGTGATTATAGCGCTTGCCGCCGCACACCTCGCAGGGCACGTACAGATCGGGCATAAAGTGCATTTCAATCTTGAGCAGGCCGTCGCCGCTGCAGGCCTCGCAGCGTCCGCCCTTTACGTTGAAGGAGAAGCGGTTTTCCTTGTAGCCGCGCACCTTGGCCTCGTTGGTCTGGGCAAATACGCGGCGAATCAGGTCAAACAGCCCCGTGTAGGTAGCGGGATTGCTGCGCGGCGTGCGGCCGATGGGGCTTTGATCGATGCAGATGATCTTGTCCAGCTGCCCGATCCCCTCAATGCCGTCGCAGTCGCCAGGCTTTGTGCGGGCGCGGTTCAGATCGCGCGCCAGCGTTTTATGCACAATGGCGTTGACCAGGCTGGATTTGCCGCTGCCCGATACGCCGCTGACGCAGCACAGCACGCCCAGCGGGAAGGCCACATCGATGTTTTTCAGATTATGCTCCCGTGCGCCATGCACGGTCAGAAAGCCCTTGGGCGCGCGCCGCTGCGCCGGGATGGGAATGCTGCGGCGGCCAGCCAGATAATCGCCGGTGATGGAGCCAGGAGTGTTCATAATCTCCTCCACCGTGCCGCAGGCCACAATGTTGCCGCCGTGCTCGCCCGCTCCCGGGCCGATATCCACCACATAATCCGCCGAGCGCAGGGTTTCCTCATCATGCTCCACCACAATCAGCGTGTTGCCCAGATCGCGCAGATGGCGCAGCGTGGCCAGCAGGCGCGCGTTATCGCGCTGATGCAGGCCGATGCTGGGCTCGTCCAGAATGTAGAGCACGCCCACCAGTCCGCTGCCAATCTGCGTAGCCAGGCGGATGCGCTGCGCCTCGCCGCCCGACAGCGTGGCCGCGCCGCGGGACAGGGTCAGATAATCCAGGCCCACATCGCACAGGAAGCTCAGCCGCGCGTCAATTTCCTTCAGGATGGGCGCGGCAATCATGGTCTGCGTTTGGTTCAGCTGAAGCCCCGCCAGGAACGCCCGCGCAGCGCGGATGTTCATTTCGGATACCTCGGCAATGTTCTTACCGCCCATGGTGACTGCCAGCGCTTCCTTTTTCAGGCGCTTGCCGCCGCAGTCCGGGCAGGTCTCATTGCTCATGTATTCCTCATAGGCGGCCTTCATCGCGTCGCTGCCGGTATCCCGATAGCGGCGCTCCAGCGCGTTTACCACGCCCTCAAAGGCCGTCATATACTTGCTGCTGCCGTTGATGCTCTCATAATTGACGGCGATTTTCTCGCCCTTCGTACCATAAAGCAGGATGTCCATGATCTTCTTGGGCAGCTCGCGCACGGGGGTATCCATAGAAAAGCCGTAATGCGCAGCCAGGGCGCTGAGCAGATTATTGGCCATGGAGCCGGCAGTGCCCGAATCGCCCCAGCCCATGCAGCTGATCGCCCCCTCATTGAGTGATTTATCGCGATCCGGAATTCACAGATCAGGGCTGATTTTCATCAGCGTGCCCAGGCCCGCGCAGGTGGGGCACGCGCCATAGGGATTGTTGAAGGAGAACATGCGCGGGGTCAGCTCCTCGATGTTCACGCCGCAGTCCGGGCAGGCGTAATTCTGAGAAAACTGCGTTTCCTCGCCGCTTTCGATCTGCTGCACGGTGACGAGCCCGCCGCTTTGCTTGAGCGCCGTTTCCAGGCTGTCAGTCAGGCGCTGGCGGATATTGGGGCGCACCACCAGGCGATCCACCACGATCTCAATGGTGTGCTTTTTCTGCTTATCCAGCTTGGGCGTTTCATCCAGCTCGTACATTTCGCCGTCGATGCGCACGCGCAGGAAGCCGTCCTTGAGCGCCTGCTCCAGCAGCTTGGTATGCTCGCCCTTGCGGGTACGCACGATGGGCGAGAGCAGCTGGAGCTTGGTGCCCTCGGGCAGCGCCAGGACGGCGGCCACCATCTCATCCACGCTTTGCTGGCGGATTTCGCGCCCGCACACAGGGCAATGCGGCGTACCCGCGCGGGCATACAGCAAGCGCAGGTAATCGTGAATCTCCGTCACCGTGCCCACGGTGGAGCGCGGGTTGCGGGCGGTGGTTTTCTGATCAATGGAAATGGCCGGGGACAGACCCTCGATCAGATCGACGTCGGGCTTATCCATCTGCCCCAAAAATTGCCGGGCGTAGGACGACATGCTTTCCACATAGCGGCGCTGCCCCTCGGCGTATATGGTATCAAAGGCCAGGCTGCTCTTGCCGGAGCCGGACAGGCCGGTAAAGACGATCATGCGGTTGCGCGGCAGGGTGACGCTGACGTTTTTCAGGTTGTGCTCGCGCGCACCCTTTACGATGATGGAATCGTGCATGGAAGAACCTCCGCTGTTGCTGTTGAACGGGTGCAATTATAGCACATATGTTCGCATTTAGCAATGGCAAACTGTAGGGAGTTTTTGATTCGCAGAGGATAACGTTTCTTTCTTGAGTCAAGAAAGAAACAAAGAACCTGTGTGTGACGTAAAAGTCAATTGGATGAAAACAGGGAGTGGCCCTGGCCACCCCGTGGCAGGTGAAAGCCTGAACCGCCCGGATGAAAGCAAGCTTTCCTCCGTTCGCTTCCTGCTTTCCCCCATGGTCGTGCTTCGCACGCCCGCGCCGATTAAAAACGGCGTACCACGGGGCGATGGTTGTGTGCCTTTATGCAGCAGCACAGTTTCGTAGCTTGATAAAAGCATGACCAGAAAAGGCTTCCTCTTGGAGGGGAAGGCTTTTATAGTTGTGTGTTTGCCGAGTGGCGAAGACACGTTGCTGTATCGGCGCACTACACTGAAGGCTTCTCCTCGGGGAGAAGCTCCGCCGCAGGCGGTGATGAGGGGGCCTATTACGCGGAAATGCAAGCAGCATTTCATGCTGCGTTCCCCCTCATCCGTCTCGCTATTCGCTCGACACCTTCTCCCGTTTGGGAAGGCTTTTATTGTCGTGCTTTTCTCTAGCAGCAATACCATATTCCCACACCAGTGCGTCCAACCATCGTCCCCGTGGCACGCTGATCGCAGATCAGCGCAGGGCTGGCGAAGCCAGACCCAGGGGGAAATATTCAAGGGGACGGATGGCGCTTGCGCCGATCCGGACACGAGAATTTTCCCTGCCACGGGGGGCGGCAGTGCCGCCTTCCAGTTTTATTCAATTGACTTTTACGTCACACACCGGTTCTTTGTTACTTTCTTCACTGAAGAAAGTAACGTTCCCCCGTTTCCTCGTTTCCTCGTCCCCCTGTTTCCCATCCCCTCTTCGCAAAAAGCAGCGCCGGGGAGCAGTATCCGCCGGCGCTGTAAATCATTATAAATATCCCGTTTTCCTTAGCCCAGCAGAGCGCGGTCGCTGTTGAACTCGCCGCCGCTGGCGCGGGCAAAGGCTTCCATCAGGTCGGGAACGGTCAGCTTTTTCTTGTCCTCGCCGCTGATATCCAGGATGATATTGCCCGCGTGCATCATGATCAGCCGGTTGCCATAGGCAATCGCATCGCGCATGTTGTGCGTGACCATCATGGTCATCAGCCCGTTTTCGCGCACAATCTGATCGGAAAGCTGCAGCACCTTGGCCGCCGTGTGCGGATCCAGCGCCGCCGTGTGCTCGTCCAGCAGCAGCAGCTTTGGCTTTTTCAGCGTGGCCATCAGCAGCGTCAGTGCCTGACGCTGGCCGCCCGACAGCAGCCCCACCTTGGCGGTCATGCGATCCTCCAGGCCCAGACCCAGGGTCTTGAGCCGCTCACGGTACTCTTCACGCTCGGCGCGGGTGATGCCCAGGCGCAGGGTGCGGCGCTCGCCGCGCCGTCTGGCCAGCGCCAGGTTTTCTTCAATCTGCATGGAGGCCGCCGTGCCCGTCATGGGATCCTGGAATACGCGCCCCAGGAAGGCTGCGCGGCGATGCTCGGGCAGGTTGGTCACATCGCTGCCGTCTATGATGATGCTGCCCTCGTCCACCGGCCACACGCCCGCGATGGCGTTGAGAATGGTGGATTTGCCCGCGCCATTGCCGCCGATGATGGTGACAAAATCGCCGTCATTGAGGTGCAGATTGATATGGTCCAGCGCCACGCGCTCGTTGACCGTGCGGGGATTAAAGGTCTTTCGGACGTTAATCAGATCAAGCATGCTTGCTGCCTCCCTTCCGACTTACGTGCGCGGCCAGCTTTTCCTTCCAGTACGGGATGGCCAGGAACAGCGCCACCACCATGGCGGAGAACAGCTTGAGCATCAGCGGGTTGAGCTTCAGCCACAGCACCACCTGAATGACCATGTAGTAGATCACCGCGCCCAGCGCCACGCCCAGCAGCTTAAAGCCAAAATTATGGAAAATCGCGCTGAAGGCTACCTCGCTGATAATCACGGCGGCCAGACCGATCACGATCGCGCCGCGGCCCATATTCACATCTGCCGCTCCCTGATACTGGGTGACCAGCGCCGAGGACAGCGCCACGATGCCGTTGCTGATCATCAGACCCAGGATCTTGCTGCGGGCGGTGTTGATGCCCATGGCGCGCGCCATGGCAGGGTTCGCGCCGGTAGCGCGCAGGGCGCAGCCCCGCTCGGTACCAAAGAACCAGTACAGCACCAGAATCAGCAGCACAATCGCCACGGCCACCACAAAGATGGGGTTGGAGAAAGCCAGGTTTTTCACATTGCGGCCGCTGACCAGCAGATGATAGTGGTTCACGTTGATGGCCATGTTGGACTTAAAGCCCATGATCCACAGGTTAATGGAATAAAGGGAGAATTGCGTCAGGATGCCGGAAAGGATGGCGGGAATACCCATAAAGGTATGAAAAACGCCCGTCAAAAGCCCGGCCAGCATGCCCGCAAGCACCGCGCACAGGAGGGCCGCCCACAGCGGCACGCCGTTTACCATCAGCGCCACGCATACCACGCCGCCCGTGGCCATGGTGCCGTCCACTGTCAGATCAGCCACGTCCAGCACCTTGTAGGTGATGTATACGCCTATGGCCATGATACCCCAGATCAGTCCCTGAGCAATTGCGCCCGGCATGGCGCGCAGCAGCGATGATAGATTCATGTTTCCTCCACACAGCACGGTGGGGAAGGAAGGGCGCAGGCCCTCCCCTCCCGTAGTTTTAAGATGCTCTTTTGATTTTACTTGGCGATGGCCACGTAGTCGGCGGGCACGTTCACACCCAGGATCCCGCACATTTCGGCGTTGAATTCCTTGGTGGTGGTCGGCGCGTAGCGGATGGCCATCTGGCTGATATCCGCACCCTGGGTCAGCACTTCAAAGGCCATTTCGCCCGTGATGCGGCCCAGCTCGTAGTAGCTGATGGACAGCGTGGTCACGCCGCAGCCGGAGCAGATGCCTTCCTCGCCCGCAACCACGGGTACCTTTTCCACTTCCACCACGTTGCGGATGGCCTCGGTGCAGCTGGCAGCGGTGTTATCGGTGGGCACATAGATAACGTCGCTGGTCTGGCAGGCCGTGCTGGTCATGGACGCCACGTCGCTGGAATCGCTGAAGGCGAACTCCGTGCAGTGGAAGCCCAGCTTGGTCAGCTCCTGCGTCATCACTTCAATCTGGTAGGCCGAGTTGGCTTCGCCAGAGCAGTAGAGCAGGCCGATTTCCTTGGCTTCGGGGAACAGCTCCTTGATCATCGCCGCCTGCTGATCCAGCGGGGCAAGATCGGAGGTGCCGGAGATGTTAGTGCCCGTCTTGCCGTCCACGCAGGTCAGATCCAGCGCCACGCCATAATCCGTCACCGCCGTGCCCAGCACCGGGATGTCGCCCGTAGCACTCTGCGCCGCCTGCAGCGCGCCGGTGGCGTTGGCCATGATCAGATCGACGTTTTCGGCCAGGAAGTTATTCATAATCAGCGTGCAGTTGGCCGCCTCGCCAGCCGCGTTGTTTTCAATAAAAGTCACCTGATCGCCCAGCTTTTCGGTCAGGAAATCGCGGAAGCCCTTGGTGGCCGCGTCCAGCGCCGGATGGGGAGCCAGCTGGCAAATGCCGATGGTATAGGTTTTTTCCTCCGCCAGAGCCGGGCACAGACCCGCCAGCAGCAGACAGACAGCCATCAAAATCGCGCATACCTTTTTCATTGTGGTTTCCTCCTTAAAATACTTATCAAAAAGCGGCCCCCCGTCTGAAAGGGAGCCGCTGATTGAACTGATCCCGGCCATGCCGGAACAACCTCAGACGCTTCGATTCAGACGTGCATTTTGAGCGCGGTAATAGTAATAAAAGCCGCGGTAAAAAAACAGCACGCTAAAGAAGCGCACAGCATCAACCATGCGGAAGGACGCCATCGCGCTGCGGGTGTTGATCGTAGTCATTGCGGCGTCCTCCTTGCTTGATTGATGGGCAAATTATAATCCAGCCAGGCGCGGCTGTCAACCGGTTTATGCATAGAATACAATGGAAAAACAGGGAAATCGGCTTCAGCGCCGGATTTGGCGCATAATCATGCAAAGCATGTATGCGCGCTTACTGCGCGATGGCCTCGTAATCCGCCGGCATGGTCAGGCCCAGCGCCGCGCACAGCTCGGCATTGTATTTCTTGGCTGTGGTCGGCGCATAGCGGATGGCCATCTGGCTGATATCCGCGCCCTCGCAAAGCACCTCAAAGGCCATTTCGCCCGTGATGCGGCCCAGCTCATAGTAGCTGATGGACAGCGTTGCCACGCCGCAGCCCGCGCACGCGCCCTCCTCGCCCGCAATGATCGGCACGCGATCCACCTCTGCCACATTGCGGATGGCTTCGGCGCAGGTCGCCACCACGTTGTCAGTAGGCACATAAATCACGTCGCTGTTCTGGCAGGCCGTGCTGGTCATGGAGGTCACGTCGCTGGAATCGCTGAAGGCAAACTCCGTGCAACGGAAGCCCAGCTTGGTCAGCTCCTGCGTCATCACTTCGATCTGGTAGGCTGAGTTGGCCTCGCTGGAGCAGTACAGCAGGCCGATTTCCTTGGCTTCGGGGAACAGCTCCTTGATCATCGCCGCCTGCTGATCCAGCGGGGCCAGGTCGGACGTGCCGGAGATATTTACCCCCGTCTTGCCGTCCACGCAGGTCAGATCCAGCGCCACGCCGTAATCCGTCACCGCCGTGCCCAGAATCGGGATATCGCCCGTAGCGCTCTGCGCCGCCTGCAGCGAAGCGGTAGCGTTGGCCATGATCAGATCGACATCCTCGGAGATAAAGGAGTTCATGATCTGCATGCAGGTGGCCGCTTCGCCAGCCGCGTTCTGCTCGTCAAAGACTACCTTATCGCCCAGCTTTTCGGTCAGGAAATCACGGAAGCCCTGGGTGGCCGCGTCCAGCGCCGGGTGCGGAGCCAGCTGACAGATACCGATTCTATAGGTCTTATCCTCCGCCAGAGCCGGGCACAGCCCCGCCAGCAGCAGACACAAAGCCATCACAATCGCGCATACCTTTTTCATCGTAGGTTCCTCCTGTAAAAGTTGATTATCAAAAAGCGGCCCCCTGTCTGAAAGGGAGCCGCCGCTTGAATCGTTGTTTCCGGCCGAGCCGGTATTCTCACGCGCTTCTTTTCAGACAGGCTATTGGGGCATAATAATAGTAATAATAGCCGTAATACAAAGAAGACACGCCAACATAGCGTGCCGAAAGCGCGTTGCAGGAAGCCGACCGGAAACTGCGCTGCATCTGCTGCGTCATGACGGCCGCCTCCCTTTCATCTTGATAGCCAGATTATAAAATAGCGCGTCCGCGCTGTCAACCGTTTTGCGCGCAGAATACAACGAAAAAACAGACGGCTCAATCAAAGACCGTTTCCCACCGTTCCGCCGCCGCAGCCTGAAAGCACAGTGCAATCTGCTCGCGGCTGTTTTTTTCCTGCGCCAGGGGAGCAGGCAGCGCGTCCAGCGCAAAAAAGCCGCTCTCCGTCGTCTCGCTGTTTTGCACAAAGTCCCCGTCCAGCAGCTCGCACAGCACAAACGCCTTGACGATCCCATAGGCATAGCGGGGCGTGTTATGGCGGTTGCGGTCCTGCACGGCGATCAGCCGCCGGGCGCGCACGCGCAGCCCCGCCTCCTCCAACGTTTCCTTTTCAGCATTCTCGCCAATCGACAGGTTCACCTCGCACCAGCCGCCGGGCAAACTCCACGCGCCGTCGTTCTCGCGCACCAGCAGGATTCGCCCCTCCCGAAACACCGCTGCGCGGGTATCCACCTTGGGAGTCTGATAGCCCGTCTCATTGCAGAACAGCGTTTTCACCTGCTCCAGCGGCAGGTCGGTCTGGCTGGCCAGCATCTCCGCCGCGATATCCCGCAGCCGCTGATAGCGCTCCAGATCGTATACGTCGCGCCCATAGGTCAGCCCGGCCTGCGCCAGGCTTTGCAGCTCAATCGCCCAATCCAGCCACTGCTCCTGTTTCATCCGCGTCCACGCTCCTTATGTTCTGAGTATAGAAAATTCGCGCCGGGCAGGAAAAACTCCTGCACACCGGCGCGAATTGCTTATTTTTCCTCGCGTTTGCGGATGTTGATGCCCATCTCGTCCGCCGTTTCCATCAGGGTATCCAGCGCACGGATGATCTGCTCGGGCTTGTGCTCGCTGATCACGCAGAAGCGCAGACGCGCGCTGTTGCGCGGCACAGCCGGGTACACCGCCGGGGGAACGAACACGCCCTTGTGCCCCAGCGCCACAGACAGCTCAAACGCATCCGAATCATTGCCGATCAGGATGGGAATGATGGCCGAATCTCCCGCCAGGCAGGTATCCAGCCCGCGCTTATGCGCCTCGGACACAAACAGCTTGATATTGCGCTGCAAGCGCTGCATGATGGTAGGATCGCTGCGCAGCAGGCGCACGGCCTCCAGCGCCGCGCCGGCCAGCGGCGGCGCCATGCCCACCGAGAATACAAAGCCCGGCAGCGTGTAGCGCAGATATTCAATCAGCGCCTTTTTGCCCGCCAAATAGCCGCCGCAGGTGCCCAGGCCCTTGCTCAACGTACCCATCTTGATATCGATATCGTCGCCCGCCAGGCCGAAGAACTCGTCCACGCCCGCGCCGGTAGCGCCCAGCACGCCCGCAGAGTGCGCCTCGTCCACCATCAGGAAGCATCCGTACTGCTTTTTCAGCCGCACGTACTCGGGCACAGGCGCCACGTCGCCGTCCATGCTATAGGCGCCCTCGCACACAATCAGCACCTTGGCAAACTTATCGCGCTGCGCGCGCAGGATGCTTTCCAGCGCGGCCACGTCGTTGTGCGGGAAGGCCTTGGACACCGCGTCGCTCATGCGGCAGCCCTCGTGGATGGAATTATGCGCCAGCGCGTCGTATACAATCAGATCGCCCTTGCCGCAGAAGTTGCCCACAAAGGTCACATTGGTGGCATGGCCCGATACCAGCACCAGCGCGTCCTCGGTATGCTTCCACTCCGCAATGGCGGCTTCCAGCTGCTCGTGCAGCTTCTTTTCGCCGCCCAGCAGACGGCTGCCGCTGGCCGACGTGCCGTACTTCCTGGTAGCCTCAATGGCCGCATTGACGGTCTCGGGACGGCCGGACATGCCCGCGTAGTTATAGGAACCAAAGTTGAGCACCTCGTGGCCGTCCATCACGGAGGTATCCATCAGCGGGGACTCATGGCACACAAAGTAGGGATTCTCGCCGTGAATGGCGCGGAAGCGCTCCTGCAGGGCGGCATACTCCGGGGTATCCTCGATGCGGGTGATGCGCTTGACCTTGCCCGCCTCGGGAGTGGGGGTCTGGGCAGGCAGATCGCCGTGCAGCCGCGCGCGGATCACGCGGGCCACATCGCGGGCGCAGGTGCAGCCGGCAATCTCATCCTCGGTCAGCAGCACGCCGTAGGCTTCCTCAATTCTGAGCATCACGGACAGCATCTGCAGGCTGTCCCCGCCCAGATCGTTGACGAAGTGCGCGGTGGGCGCCACCGGCTCGCTGATGGACAGCGCATCGGCAAAGAAAGCCGCCACCTGCTTTTCAATATCATCCTGTCCCGGCAGGTCGGCCAGCGTATCCTGCGCCTTGGGAGCGGGAGCCGCCGCAGCGGTCTGCCTGGGCGCGGGCGCGCTGCCCGTGAGCGCTTCGCAGGGGAATTCGCCCTTTTCGATGCGCTGGCGCAGCTCCACGCGCTTTACCTTCATGCTGCCCGAAAGCGGCAGCTTTTCGGCCGTGCACAGCACCAGACGTGCCTGCTTGGGCGCGGGCAGGGTGCGGTTGCGCTGCTCTACCTCGGCCTTGATCTGCGCGCGCAGGGCGGCGTCGCGCATGCCCTCGCCCAGGGTCAGCACCAGCGTCACCTGCTCGCGGCCCTTATCGCCCGTGCCCAGCACGGTCATCATATCAACGCCCGGAATGCCGGTAAAGGCGTTTTCAATCTCATCTGGATAAATGTTTTCGCCCGACGCGCCGATGATCACATCCTTGATGCGGCCCTCGATGTGCAGGCGCTGCTTTTCGTCAAAGCGCACGATATCGCCGGTATGGAACATGCCGTTCTCGTCCAGATCAGGCGGGATCAGCTTGCCGTCGCGCAGCTGACCGATATGAATGGCCTCGCAGCCCACGATCAGCTCGCCAGTCTCCGCAATTTTCGCGTGCGCGATAGGCAGCAGCTTGCCCGAGCACCCGGACAGGCGGGCCTTCATATCCACCGCGCCGTCATAGGCTGTCACGGCGGTTTCGGTCATGCCGTAACCAAAGGATACGCAATAGCCCAGCGCCGCGATGTTGCGCAGGTGCTCCTGCGGGGCGTTCGCGCCGCCCAGGGCGATCTGCCGCAGCGTTGGGCCAAACAGCTGCGCGTTGACGGATTTGAACAGCACATGCTTGGCAATCCACATGCCGCCCTCGGGCCATGCGGTCTGGATGGCGATGGAGGTATTCTGCAGCGCGCGGAAGGCGCGGCGCTTGGGCGCGGACAGCTTGGATACCTTCTTCTGCAGGGCGGAGGACAGGCCGTTGATCAGCAGCGGCACGGCCATGATCAGCTCCACCTTGCAGATGCGGCAGGTCTTCAGGATGGTTTCCGGCGCGCGGTCATGCAGATAAACCTGCGGATTGCCCTCCAGCGCGGTGGGGATCATGTTGGTCATCAGGCCGAAGATGTGGTTGAGCGGCAGGAAGCACAGCGTGCGCTCGCGGCCGTATTTTTCGTTGGTCATGCAGCGGCCGCGCTGCTGCTCGATAAAGGCAATGGCCTGCAGGCAGATGGCACGGCCGTCGTATACATACACGCGCGAGGTGGCCGTGGTGCCCGAGGTGCACAGGGCGATGCGGTCGGCCCAGCAGGGCTTGAAATTCTTGCTGTACGCGCCCGAGGTCAATTCGCCCGGCAGGCGCTGGGCAATTTCAGGCAGCGCGTCGCGGCGCTTGCCGATGATCACCGCTCCGGCCCCCGCCTGGGAAAGCAGGTGGGTCAGCCCCGCGTCGCTGAGGGTGGGGTCCAGCAGCAGCGGCTTTCTGCCCGCCGCCAGCAGACCCCAGAACAGGATGGGCCAATCCACGCAGGTTTCCATGCACAGGCCCACCCAGCCGTCGCGGCGGCCCAGGCGCGCATCGTCAATGCGCGCGGCGGCCTGCAGGGCGCGGGCGTGAAATTCTTCATAATTATAGCTTTGCTCACGATCGTTTTCCAGCCAGATGGCGGCGGTCTGATCGCGGTCTACGCACAGCGTTTCAAAAAAGTTCTCGAAACACAGGTTTTTGCGCAGCAGGGCGCATTTCTGATCGCGGGGCGTCGGCATGCTTTCTCCTTTTTTATCAGTCGGTCAGTTTCAGCGATAGTAAGCGGCAACAATACGATTAAACAGCTTGCGCGGCAGGAACCTGTGCATCCAGATGGCGCTGCGCTGATCCAGCGAGGCCACCACCAGGCGCGCGGGCGGGTTCTTCTTCCCGACCGCCTTGGCCACCGCATGCCCCACGCGCTCGGGCGGCAGGCCGTTGGTTTCATCATGGTGTATTTTGGCCGTGCCGTGCTCAAAGGCTGCGGCGTAGGGCGAATTTTCATTCAGATACACACGGCGATACTTCTGCGAACCGCCCCGGCAGTCGCCCGGCTCTACCACCGTCACATGGATGCCCATGCCCAGCGTTTCCTGCGCCAGCGCCTCGCCGTAAGCCTCCACCGCGTGCTTGGTGGCGCTGTACGCGCCCTGGAAAGGAATGGAAAACAGGCCGTTGAGCGAGGAAAACAGCACGATATGGCCGCTTTTCTGCGCGCGCATGGCGGGCATTACGGCCTGCACGCAGCGCGCCATGCCCAGGAAATTGACGTTCATCATATCCGCCAGGGTATCGATGGGCAATTCCTCCATGGGCGACATGGTAAAGCTGGCCGCGCAGCACACCAGCGCGTCGACGCGCCCCTGTTCGCGCAGCACGGCGTCCACCGCCGCATGCACGCTGTCCGCAGCGCTTACGTCCAGCGCCAGCGCGCGGCAGCCCGTGGGCGGCTCCGCCCCATTGGCAAAGGAGCGCGCCGCAGCGTATACGATATGGCCGTCCGCGGCCAGGCATTGCGCCGCCGCGCGGCCCAGACCCGAGGAGGCCCCGACAACCAGCACGATCTTTTGTGGCATATAATCCGCCCCTTTCAGGCAAATGCATCCTTTTCAGGCAATCCGTGTCATTGTAGCATGGTCAAAAAATATTTGTCAACGCGCCGGGCGGCCCGGTCATTTTTCTGACATCATTTGGTAAGCCAATCTTTCCCCCGCATGCGCGGCGGCAGATGCGCGCAAACTGCCCGCAGGAAAGGATGGAGATATCATCATGAAAAAAGGCAGGATCAGCGCCGCGCGCAAGGCCCTGGCCATCGCCGTGGCGATTGGCTCGGCGCTTCTTTGCGCCTGGCCCATGAACAGCGCGGCCAGCGCCTCCTCCTCGCAGGATCAGCGGCTTGGAGGCCGGGCGCGCCCCGTCATTACGCTGCAATGGCCGCAGCTTTTCGGCGCAGGCAATGAAAAAAGCCGCGACTCCGCCCCCCGCGTGCTCATTCCCGGCGGGCAGGCTATCGGCGTAGCCATCCGCACGCAGGGCGTATTGGTGGTAGGCGCGGGCGATAACGGCCGCGATTCCCTGCGCGAGGGCGATATGATCCTATCCGTCAACGGCGTGCCGCTGCTGGAAAGCGCCATGCTGACCGAGGCCGTCAACGCCGCCCAGGGTCAGCCGCTGTCGCTGCGCATATCGCGCGGCGGGCAGGAAAGCGACCTGCTGCTCACCCCGCGCTATGACGAAAGCAGCCGCGCCTGGCGGCTGGGCGTATGGGTGCGCGACAGCACGGCGGGCGTGGGCACGCTGACCTATTATGATCCCGCCACGGGCGCTTACGGCGCGCTGGGCCACGCGATCACCGATTCCGATACCGGCAGCCTGCTGCCTGTGCGGGAGGGCGCGCTGATGCAGGCCGAAATCGTGGATGTCCGGCGCGGCCAGCGCGGCGCGCCGGGCGAGCTGCGCGGCTCCTTCCTGCGCGAGCAGGTAACGCTGGGCACCGTGCTGGTCAACACTGTGTTCGGTATCTATGGGCACCTGGATGCGCCCGCCGCAAGCGCGCTGTATCCCGACGGCCTGCCCACAGCCTCACGCAGTCAGGTGCACACGGGCGCGGCCACGATTCTATCCACCATCGCCGGGCAGGAAGCCTGCGAATACGCCATCGAGATCACCCAGGTATCCCGTCAGAGCGCCGCCGCGCCCAAATCCATGGTGCTGCGCGTAACCGACGAGCGGCTGCTGTCGTCCACCGGCGGCATTGTGCAGGGCATGAGCGGCAGCCCCATCCTGCAGGATGGGCGCATCGTCGGGGCGGTCACGCACGTGTTCGTCAGCGATCCCACGCAGGGCTACGGCGTGTTCATCGACTGGATGCTGCAGCAGAGCGACGCGCTCTCCGACCGGCAGCCCGAGGCCGCCTGAGCACGGATTTTACAATTTTCCGCAAAAGCGCGCGTTGACAGCCGGCGCGGATATGGTATAATGAAAAACATACCAAGGTTTATTTTTACGGAGAGGAGGAGAACGCCATGCAGCAGCCCCCGCGCCAGCGCCGCTCCCAGCGCCATGCAGCGCAGCAGGACGGCGTGCGCCGCCCGCAATACCCGGACGATACGCCCCGCGTGCAGTATCCCGACGATACCGCCCGCTCATCCTATCCCCAAGACAGCGCCCCGGCGCAGTATGCCGCGCCGCGCGCGCAGTACCCCGAATATCCGGAGTACCCGGCCTCCTCCACCCCCGTTCAGCCCGCGCAGCAGCAGTCCTATGCTGCCAGCGCATCCTATGCCCCCCCGCAGCAGAGTCGCTATCAGCCCTATGCCGGCAGCGCGCAGCCGCCTTATCAGCAGCCCGCCGCACCGGTATATCCGCAGTATACGCCGCGCTTTGCGCAAAACAGCACGCCCCCGCAGCCGCCCTACTATCCCCCGCGCGATCAGGGCGGCGATTATGGCGAAGCCCCGCCGCCGCGCCGCCGCTCGCACGATGGGCTGTGGCTGCTGGTGGTAATCGGCTGCATCGCGCTGCTGATCATCGGCGGGTTCTCGGTTTCATCGCTGTACTCCAGCCACTATCCCGCCTTCCGCGAAAAGGTGACAACGCTCAGCCAGGATACCTTTTATTACGGCGTGCATGTGGACGGCGTGCATCTGGGCGGCATGACGCGCGATCAGGCGCGCCAGGCGCTGACGCAGAACGCCGCCTACAGCGATCAGCAGTTTTCGCTGCCCGTGACCATCGACGGCAAAACCTGGACGATCACCCAGGAGCAGCTGCCCCTGACGCGCAATATCGACGCGGTGCTGGACGAGGCCTACGCCATCGGCCGCCAGGGCATGCTCGATACGCTGAGCGGCAGCGGCACGCCCTTTGAGGCGCGGTATCAGCAGGTTTCCGCCGCCGGGCAGGAGGGCGCGTACCTGTACACCCAGATCACCTATGATAAATCCACCGTGCGCGCGCTGGCCGAAACGCTGGCCGAGCGCGTAAACGTCAAGGCGCAGGACGCAAGCATTTATCAGTTTGATTTTTCCAGCCGCAGCTTTCAGTTTATGCCCGAGCAGGTGGGGCAGGAAATCGACAGCGAGGAGATTTACAACGCCATTATCTCCCGCATGGACGCGCGCAATTACAGCGCCGTCACCCTGACCACCCAAAAGACCCAGCCCAATGTCACCGTGGCGCAGCTGAACCAGAGCTTCGGCCTGATTTCCAGCTACACCACCTCCACCGGCAACCTCAAGGGCTACAACCGCACCAAGAACATCGAGCTGGCCTGCACTGCCGTGACCGGCACGGTGGAAAGCGGCAAAACCTTCTCCTTCAACAGCACCACGGGCCGCCGCACGGTGGATAAGGGCTATCTCCCTGCCGGCGCGATTGCCCAGGGCGCAAGCGTGGAGGAGGTAGGCGGCGGCGTGTGCCAGGTATCCAGCACGCTGTTCAACGCCGCAGCCATGGCCAACATGGAAATCGTCTATTCCAGCCCGCATGCCTGGCCCAGCACCTACGTGGCTCCCGGCCGCGACGCGACGGTGGACTGGCAAAGCTATCAGTCGCTGGAGCAGAGCCTCGACCTTAAATTCAAGAACACCAGCGACTATCCTATTTTCATTGTGGCCTATGTAACAGGCAGCAACTACAACAAGGATTGCAAGTGCACGGTGGAAATCTACGGCGTGGCCTTCAAGGACGGCGTCAGCATCGATCTGCAGACCGAGCTGGTATCCACCACCCCCGCGCCGACCGAAATTGAGCTTCGCCTGAACACCAGTCTGGCCTCTGACGAAAAAAAAACCGTCCGCAATGCGCGCGCCGGCTACGTGTACAAGACCTACCGCGTTTATTACCAGAACGGCGTGGAGGTACGGCGCGATTTGCTGCGCACCTCCACCTATCGCGCGTATTCCCAGATCGACGAGTACAACTACTGATCCTACACAAGCAGCGTCGAAAGGAGCGAGGCACATGCGCAAGGGCGAGGTGCGCCGGCAATCCATCATCGAAGCCTCCGAAAGGCTGTTCAGCGCCAAGGGCTATCTGGAAACCACGGTGGACGATATCCTGGCCGAGCTGCAATGCAGCAAGGGCAGCTTTTATCACTACTTTGATTCCAAGCTGTCCGTGCTGACCGCCATCTGCGAGGAAAAGGTGCGGCTGTGGTTTGACGCATACAAGAAAACGCGCGTCGCCAGCACGCGCGAGCGGCTGAACGTGCTGCTGCGCTGCACGCAGCCCTTCCGGCCGGAGGAGGAGGATTTTCTGTTCATGCTGCTTCGCCTGCGCTCCCGCGGCGAATGCGCAGTGATGGAGGGCGCGCTGCGCGGCGCTCAGCGTGAGCTGGTAAAGCCCGAAATCGAAAACCTGCTGATGATCCTGGGCGAAACCGGGCAGGCGCATATCGCCCGGCCTGGACTGGAAGACCTGGTATTTGAAATTCACATCGCCATGTACGATGAAATCTGCGAAACGCTGTCCCGCTGCGTGCGGGAGGGCACGGGCGCGGCCCAGGCCTTCCGCGAGGCGGTGGAGGCTGCGCGCTTCCTGTGGGAGCGTGTGCTGGATATGGACTACGGCAGCATGGAAATTGTAAAGCTGGATGAGATGCTGCCCGTGGCCGAGCGCCTGGTGCAGCGTCTGCGGGCCCTGTAACAAAATAATAAAGTGAAAACCGGCTGGGTGGATTGCTCTCCATTCAGCCGGTTTTTGATCTTTCAGCGCGCGCTTGCTTCTATTTCCCTTTCAATACGCTTTGCATAAGCCTGCGCCGCAGCCGCAAGCGCGTCCGGCGGCAGATAATCCCCCAGGCGGACGGGCGTATCGGGCGCCTGCCGCACAGCGCTGAGCAGTCCCTGCTGCAGCGGCCGCAGCCGCTCCGCCAGCGCTTCCTCCCCCGCCAGGCTCATCATGGTGATGCCGTCCAGCAGCAGGGCGCGGAAAAGCGCGTCCATCCTGCCGCGCAGCGCAGACGCAGACACCGTTGTATCGCACAGGGCGCAGATTTCCGCCGCGTTGCGCTGCAGGATGGGAATCGACCGGCGCATCCTATCCGTCAGGTCGGCGGCGCAGGGCGCAATGCGCGTCAGCGTGGCCACCACGGCCGAGGCATCCAGCCGGGAGGACAGCTCCGCCTGCGTCAGCGCAAACCGGGCAGGCGCATCCGACTGCTGCCATTTGTTATTGATAAACAGCAGCCTGTCCCCCTCGCTGCCCACGTACACCACGGCGTGCTTGCCGCTTTCCATGCCGCGCAGACCCAGCATGGCCGTGCGCTGCCGCCGCAGATAGTCCGCCGTTTCCCCCGCCGGGATTTCCTTTTCGCACACGGAAAGCCCGCACGGATGCAGATACAGGTTAAACCACGCCGCGCCCTGCAGCATGGGGCCCGCGCGGTACTCGCCCTGCTCATAGGCAAACAGAAAGGGCAGCTTCGCCGCCAAGGCAATCTCGCGATCCTGCGTATCCACGCCATAGCGCAGCAGCATATTGGCCAGCCCCGCATAGGAGCAGGACGAATTAAAGGTCATGTACTTGATTGCATCAGCCATGGCTTTCCCCTTCCACGCTTGTTTTTTACAGATAAAAACTACGCACCGAGCGCTCCCGCGGCACATATCAGAATGCGCTTACTGCTGCTGCCTTCCGGCCCTGACAGGGTTCACGCCGTGATATCGCACGGGACTCGATGCGTAGCGGATATAGTATATCAGACTTTCATCCAAATTACAAGCGCAAAATATATCAATTTGCAAACAAAAATATATCAATTTGCAAACAATGCTTTTTACGGGTTCTCGTGCAGCACAACGCCTGCCTGCGCAAGGCTTTTCTGCAGCGCGGCGATATCCGGCGCAGCGCCGTCCCGCGCGTGCATGGCTGCGGCCAGCCCCGCCGCCTCGCCCGTAACGGCGCAGGCAGGGATCACGCGGGTCAGATCCCACATTGCGTCCGTGGCCGATACGCAGCGCCCGGCGGCATAGAGGTTGGGCACGCGCGTGCCCTGCAGGATATCAAACGGCAGCTCGTATACCGGGCCGGGCTTGCGCCAGTTGGATATCATGCCGATGCTGCGCGGCTCGTGGCGATGCGGGGCGGTATCATCCAGCACCACCCGGCCCTGCACGCAGCGCGTCATGCGCACCTGCGGGATGGTCGCCATGGTGACGGGCCATACGGCAGGATCGGCCGCACGGCGCGCCAGCACCTCACGCAGCATCGCATCGTGCGACTGCACGGTCATATCGCTCAATTCCAGCGTATCCAGGCCGGTAAAGCGCTGGGCGGTCAGCAGCTTGGGGCCGCTGTTTTGCTGGTTTTTATGGCGATCGGGGATATCCGCCGCGCCCAGCACGCGCAGCCTGGCGCCAGCCGCCTCCTGCATGTAATACCACGCGGCCAGGATATTGCCTTGCTCAAAATTGCGGGTGGATTCGCCCGCGGCGGCAGCCAGAATGGCGTCGCCCGTCGCATCCACATAAGTCTTGGCGCGGATTACGCCGCGCTCCAGCCGGCTTTGCACCACGATCTGCCGCAAGCCGTCCGCATCCGTCTGCGCGTCGGTAATTTCGCAGCCGTAGATCAACCGCACGCCCGCGCGCAGCAGCTCCCGTTCGCACAGCAGCGCGAACAGCTGCGGATTGAACCGCGTGCGGTAGCGGTGCTTTACGCGGCTTTCCAGATCGCCGTTTTCAAACCATTCCTGGGGATATTCGCCCTCCGCGCCCTGCGAGATGCTCAGGCGCAGCAGCTCCTCGGCCAGGCCGAAGGATACCTGCCGCCCCATGCCGTCGCACAGCGGCAGATAATAGGTAATCAGCCCCAGCGTGGCCAGCCCGCACAGGGCGTATTCGCGCTCGATCAGCGTAATCTTTGCGCCTGCCCGCGCGGCGGACAGCGCGGCAGCCACGCCCGCAACGCCGCCCCCGGCGATCAGCACATCGCATGTATCCAGCACGGGCAGGTCGGATAGCTGTGCAGCGGTAAAAATCATAAAAGCCTCCAAACAAAAAACTGCTGCATTATTATAGCGCTTTGCAGCCTGCTTGACCAGCGCAAATATTCTAAGCCTCCGGGCAGGGCAGCGGCCTGGAGGACAGTCCGATCAGATAATCGGCAGATAGATTATAATAGCGGCACAGCGTAATCAAATCCTCAATTTTCAGCTCCGCCCGGCCATTTTCAATATGGCTGTACCCCTGCTGCGATTTGTTAAGCACCTTGCCGACCTCTGCCTGGGATAAATCCCGGTCTTCCCGCACCTCGCGCAGTCGCTGACGATAATCCATGCGTATCACCTCGCAGCTACGTTAACACACTCAATTTTTGAGTATTGACATTTACTCAAAGATTGAGTGTACATTTTTTCAGTTTATTGATCTGTCTCGCTGCAGTGTATTGTCTCGTCCGTTAGCTTAAGAATAACATCAAAGCAAAGAGTCCTTCCAGCTAAGCCGGAAGGACTCTTTACTATGGATTGCAGTGTGCTTATACCGCCGTTTCTCCGCCGGCGGGCAGGGGGGTGATCTTTTCATCCTGCTGCGACAGGATACGCTGGAATTCCTCGCCGGAGATGTTTTCCTTTTCCAGCAGGTATTCGGCCAGGTCGTGCAGCTTGGCGGTGTTCTGCTTTAGAATGGCCAGCGCGGAATCATAGGCTTCCTTGATCAGGCGCATCACCTCGTCGTCCACGCGCGCGGCGGTATCGCCCGAGCAGGCCAGCTGCGCGTCGCCGCCCAGGTAGGCGTTGGTGTTGGTTTCCAGCGCCACCATGCCGAATTTGTCGCTCATGCCGTAGCGCGTCACCATGGCGCGGGCCAGCTTGGTGGCCTGCTCGATATCGTTGCTGGCGCCCGTGGTGCAGGTGTTGCAGGCGTATTTCTCGGCGGCGCGGCCGGCGGTCAGCACGGCCAGCTTGGCCAGGATGTCCTCGCGCTTCATCAGCACATGCTCTTCCTCGTCCACCTGCATGGTGTAGCCCAGCGCGCCCGAGGTGCGCGGGATGATGGTGATCTTCTGCACCGGCACGGCGTTTTTCTGATGCGCCGCCACCAGGGCATGGCCGATTTCGTGATAGGCCACAATGCGCTTTTCGGCCTCGGGAATGACAAAGCTCTTGCGCTCGGTGCCCGCGATGACGGTTTCCACCGAGCTTTCCAGATCGTCCTGCGTGACGGCCTGATGCCCCATGCGCACGGCGCGCAGGGCGGCCTCGTTGACGATGTTGGCCAGATCCGCGCCCGACGCGCCCACCGTGGCGCGGGCGACAGCGGCGTAATCGATATCCTTGGCCGTGGTGATATCGCGGGCATGCACGCGCAGCACAGCCTCGCGGCCGCGAAGATCGGGCAGATCCACCGTGATGCGGCGGTCAAAGCGGCCGGGGCGCAGCAGGGCGGCGTCCAGAATCTCAGGGCGGTTGGTAGCGCCCAGCACCACGATGCCCTTGGAGGCGTCAAAGCCGTCCATCTCGGCCAGCAGCTGGTTGAGCGCCTGCTCGCGCTCATCGTTGGAGGATAGACCCACCGCGTCGCGCTTCTTGCCGATGGCGTCGATTTCATCAATAAAGATGATGCACGGGGCCTTTTCATTGGCCTGCTTGAACAGATCGCGCACGCGGGCCGCGCCCGTGCCTACGAACATTTCAACAAAGGCCGAGCCGCTGACAAAGAAGAAGGGCACCTTGGCCTCGCCCGCCACGGCCTGCGCCAGCAGCGTTTTGCCCGTGCCGGGAGGGCCCACCAGCAGCGCGCCCTTGGGCAGCTTTGCGCCGATGGCGCGGTACTTTTCGGGCTGATGCAGAAAATCCACCAGCTCGATCAGCGCTTCCTTGGCCTCATCCTGGCCAGCCACGTCGGTAAACTTTTTGCTTTGGTCGCTGACGGTGTACATCTTGGCGCTGCTCTTGCCAAAGCTCATCGCGCCCATGCCCGAGCCGCCTTTTTTGAACATACGCACCAAAAAGAAGATGATCAGCGCGTAGAAGGCGAGGGGCAGGATGATGCTGACCAGCACCCCCAGGAACGACACGCCGCTTTGGTTCTCGCCGCCGAAGGTAACGCCTGCGGCCGTCAGGCGATCCACCAGATTGGGATCGTTGACCGGCACGGTTTGATAGCGCTTAACGCCTGTGCTGTTATAGAACCAGGTCAGCTTGTTTTCGGTTTTAAGGGTAAAGGTGATGACGTCCGTGCCGATCGACACCTGATCCACCTGTCCCTGCGCCACCATCTGCAGGAAGGCGGAGTATTCCACCGTTTCCGTGGAGCCGCGCAGATAGGAGCTGGTGGACAGGATATTGGAGATCAGCAGCAGGCCCAGCAGCGCAACCATCACCCAGAACAGGGGCGAACGCGGCATCTTGGGCTTTTCATAGCGTTTCTGCTTGTTATCTTCCATGCTTCATTCCTCCGTTGGATTCGGGGATGCGCGCTCCCCGTGGCGGATTATAAACGTTTGTTAAAAATAGTTAAACGTTTATGAATCGTGTATATTGTATCGTATCCTGTCCGCGTTTGTCAAGGACACGGAAAAAAGTTCACAACGCGGCCATAATATAGTATAATATCTACTATCCCAATTGAAAGGAAGCGGCGCGCGCGATGCTGAGCGAAAACCTGAGAACCAAGCTGGCCATGCTGCCCGACAGCCCCGGCTGCTACCTGATGAAGCATCAGGGCGAGATCATCTATGTGGGTAAGGCGGTCAACCTGAAAAACCGCGTGCGCAGCTATTTCCATACCAAGGAGCATACCCCCAAGGTAGCCGCCATGGTGGCGCAGGTGGATGACTTTGACATCCTGCTGTGCAATACCAATCTGGAGGCGCTGGCGCTGGAATGCAACCTGATCAAGCTGCACAAGCCGCATTACAACATCCTGCTCAAGGACGACAAGCACTACCCCTATGTGCGTATCGACCGCCGCGAGCCCTTTCCGCGTGTGACCATTGCTCGCCGCATGCAGAAGGACGGCGCGCAGTATTTTGGCCCTTATATCGGCGCGACGGCTGTGCGCGACGCGCTGGAGGTGGTGCGCAGGGTGTTTCCCATCCGCACCTGCGATAAAAAGCTGCCGCTCAAAGCGCCCGCGCGCCCGTGCGTCAATTATGAAATCGGCCGCTGCAAAGCGCCCTGCGCGCATCTGTGCAGTCAGGAGGATTACGCGCAGATCATCGACGGCGTGGTATCCTTTCTGAATGGCAACAGCAAGGAAATCTGCGATCGGCTCAATCAGGAAATGTGGGCCGCAGCCAAGAAAATGGACTATGAGCTGGCCGCCCAGAAGCGCGACGCGCTGCGCGATGTGGAGGGCCTGATGGAGCGGCAGCGCGCCATCCAGACCAACGATGCGCAGCAGGATGTGCTGGCGCTGGCCCAGGATGGGCTGGACGCGATGGCGCAGGTGCTGATCATCCGGGGCGGGCGCATGATCGGCGGCGACAGCTTCGCCCTGCCGGGCGAGGGCAACGAGCCACCGCAGAGCGTGCTGACCGAGTTCGCCCTGCGCTACTATGCCGACCGTCTGCCCGCGCGCGAGATCCTGACCATGCCGGTGGAGGAGCCGGAGGTGATCGCCCAGCTTCTGCGCGAGCGGCGCGGCGGCGCGGTGGATGTGCTTACCCCGCAGCGCGGCGAAAAGCGCGCGCTGGTGCTGCTGGCCGAGCGCAACGCGGCCGACGCGCTGGAAAAGCGCAACGCGCAGCGCATGATCCGCCAGGAACGCACGGTGGGCGCGTGCCAGGCGCTGGCCGAGGCCATTGGCATGCAGGGCTATCCCAAGCGCATCGAGGGCTTTGATATTTCCAACACGCAGGGCGTGCTGTCGGTGGCCTCGATGGTGGTGTTTATCGACGGCGAGCCTGCCTACCGGGAGTATCGCCATTACCGCATCAAAACCGTGGAGGGGGCCAACGACTTTGCCTCCATGAACGAGGTGCTGGGGCGGCGTTTTGCCCGCACGCTGCGGGAGGATCCTGCCGAGCGCTGGGTGATACCCGATCTGGTGCTGATCGACGGCGGCCCGGAGCAGCTGCGTTTTGCGCGCGAAGCCATGCTGTCCATGGGCATCAACGTGCCCATGTTCGGCCTGGCCAAGCGGCTGGAGGAAATCTACCTGCCCAATCAGGAGGAGCCGGTGGTGCTGGATCATCACACCCCCGCGCTGCACCTGATTCAGCGCATCCGCGACGAAGCGCACCGCTTCGCCATCACCTATCACCGCTCGCTGCGCGGCAAGGCCAGCGTGCATTCCTCGCTGGAGGATATTCCGGGCGTCGGCCCTGCGCGCCGCCGCGCGCTGCTGGCGCATTTCGGCTCCATCAAAAAGATGAAGGACGCCGATCAGGACGAGCTCTGCGCCGTCAGGGGCATGAACAAAACCGCCGCCGCTGCGGTGTACGCCGCGCTGCACCCGGTGATCCCCGAAGATAGTGAAACGGAAGAATAACATAAGATGTTGCTTGTGCTTTCGCCAACTGGCCCCCTCATCAGGCTCATTGCATTCGCCAGCTTCTCCCCAAGGAGAAGCCTTTTTTGATATCTTTGCTAAACAGCAGCATACTTCCGTCGTTTGACTCCTGCATGACTAAAAAAGCCTTCCCCCGGAGGGGGAAGGCGACAGCGGCGAGACGGATGAGGGGGATTAAGCGCATGCCTATGATTTTATTTTATAAAAAGTACCTGCAGATTTGCATTTTTACTTCTTAAACGTCTCAATCCCCCGCAGCACCTCGGGCTCGCGCACATCGCGCGCGTCGGTAAACATCTTGCGCGTCAGCACCGAGCCGTTGCGGTAATACAGGCACACAAAGGGGCAGTCGTTCCAGAACAGCGTCTGGATGCTTTGCAGCGCGGCGCGGTAAGCGTTTTCCTCCACGGCGGCGCGCAGCGTTTTGAACAGGTTATCCATCTCGGTGGATTTATAGCGCATGTAGTTGCAGTTGTTGCCCGAGATCAGCAGATAGCCGGGGTCAGGGGTAAAATCAATGTTGAAGGCAGCCAGGCACAGATCGTAGCTGCCGGCCTTGAGCTTTTCCTTGACGTCCTTATAGGTCATGGTTTCCACCTTGCACTCGATCCCAACCTGCAGCAGCGCATCGGCAATACGGTTGGCAACCTCCACGCGCACGGAGTTATCCTGCTCCTCATACACGTAAAAGCGCAGGTGCATACGGGCAACCTTGCTTGTACTCGTATCCGTGCGAACCATGGTGCGCACGCCGTATTCATCATAGCCGGTCCAGCCCGCCTCATCCAGCAGCTCCATGGCGCGCTGCTTGTTGAACTGCTGCGCGTCGTTTTCGCTCCAGTACGTCCAGGTGCCGGGAATCAGCGGCGTATCGGTGCGCGTGACCATGCCGTAGTATACGTTATTTACAATGTCGTCCAGATCCAGCATATAACGGATGGCCTGGCGCACGCGCACATCCTTGAGCTCAAAGGAGTTGTTGTTCATCATCAGCGTTTCCAGCTGCGTGGTGCGGTAATCAATATTATAGGAGGAAACGCCCGTGCGGTACTGGGCGGCGGTGATAGCGCGGGTCAGGATTGCATCCACGTTGCTGTATTCATAGCCCGAAATCAGCTCGCGGTTGGTGCTGTACAGCGATACGAGCACCTGGCGGTAATCGGGCAGGTTCTGCCACCAGCCGGTGTAGCAGCTGAGCAGCAGATAGGACGAAAAATCGAACATATCCAGATAGTACGGTCCCGTGCCCACAGGGTTGTCCGCCTGCACCTCATCCGCCTTGAGGATGGGAAAGTTCATTGCATACAGAAAGCCGTAGTTATTGCGGTTGGTCGTGATGACGACCGTCTTGTTGTCGTTTGCCTCGATGGTCTTGATAAAATACTGCAGCGTGGCGTAGCGGCCCTTGTTGGTGCTGCCTGAATCGCTGGCCAGGCGCAGAATCTCCTGCACAGTGGCCACCACGTCGTGCGCCGTCAGCGGCGTGCCGTCATGGAAGGTGACGCCATCGCGCAGGTAAAAATACCAGGTTTTTCCGTTATTGGCAGATTTGTATTCCTCCGCCAGGCAGGGCTGCGGCTTGTAATTATCATCGATGTAGATCAGCCCCTCGTACATCAGATCGGTCACTGACATAAACTCCCGCTCCACAGGAGCCAGGGGATTGACGCGGTTGGTAGCCACGGAAATGATTCCCAGGTGCAGCGCGTCGTTGGTAACATACTGCGCCTGCGCAGGCGCGGCCAGGCCGCAGCAGACCAGCATCAGCGCGCAGAGCAGCGCCAGCTTAGTTCGCATCCGGGTAATAATGCTGATAGTAGATGTCATAGGCGTTTACCACCTTTCCGGCATAATAGCGCGAGTCGTCCTTTGGGATTTCGTCCAGCGTCAGCGTCTGGCCGTCGGCTGTATAATTCATGATCCACAGCTTTACATTGTTGGGCCCGGCATGATAGGCGCAGGCGATTTTGATGGGATCGCCGTTGAACATGCGGCTCAGATATCCCAGATACCAGCAGCCGTAGCGGATGTTGGTGGTGGGATCGTACATATCGGCGAAGGTTGTGTTATCCTCGCCCAGCTTTCCGCGCACAAACTCAAAGGTGCTTTCCATCACCTGCATCAGCCCGCGCGCGCCCACCGAGCTGGTAGCCTTGGGATCATAGCTGCTTTCGCGCAGGATAATGGCCGCCACATAGGCCGGATGGATGCCGTTTTCGGCGGCGTATTTCTCGATCTCATCCCGATAGGCCACAGTGTGGCGCTCTACCAGCCGCTGATATTCGGCGGCGGCGTTTTCGCGTTCCTTGCGCAGACGGTCGAGATTGCCGCGCGCAATGCCCAGCGCCAGGATGCAGATAATCAGCACCATGCCCAGCACGATGCAGGTGCGCACGGGAAACTTGCCTGCGCCGGGCCTGGCGGCAGGCTTTTTGCGCGGCGCTCCCTGTCTGGCGGGCGCGTGACGGTCGCTGCGGCGGTTGCGCGCTGCAGGCGCGGCGGGTTGTACGTTACTCAAAATGGTTTCTCCTTTGCGTATTGCGCAGCAGCCCCCGCACGCGGCGGTTGGTGCTGCGGAAATTGCCCGACGTATCGATCACATGGTCGGCGCGGCGGCGCTTTTCGGCCAGCGGCAGCTGGCTTGCCATGCGGCGCAGTGCCTGCGGGCGGGACAGATGATCCCGCCGCATCACGCGGCGCGCCTGCATGCCTGCCGGGATGCTGACGCACCATACCTCGTCGCACTGCGCGTCCATACCGGTTTCATAAAGCAGCGGCACATCCCAGGCGACCAGCGGCGCGCCGGAGGCCTCCGTTTCGCGCTGCATGTGGCGGATGATCAGCGGGTGCAGGATGCCCTCCAGCCGCTTGCGCGCGGCGGGATCGGCAAAGACCACCTCGCCAAGGGCGCGGCGGTTGAGCGTATCGCCGTCAAATACCTGGTCGCCAAAGGCGGCACGGACGGCGGGCAGCGCCTCGCCGCCGGGGGCGGTCAGGCTGCGGGAAATCGCATCCGCATCCAGCACGGGAATGCCGCGCTGGCGCAGCAGCCGCGCCACATAGGATTTGCCGCAGGCGATGCCGCCTGTCAGCCCCAGCACATACGGTTTATTTGGTTTCATACCAGCTGCTCCCGGTCTTTACCTCGGCCACCAGCGGCACGGACAGCTCGGCCACATGCTCCATGCAGCCGCGCAGCAGCTGCGCCACGCGCCCGGCCTCGTCCTGCGGGGCTTCGATGAGCAATTCATCGTGCACCTGCAGGATCAGCCGCGCCTTGAAGCCGCCCTGGCGCAGCGCGTCGTGCACGCGCACCATGGCCAGCTTGATGATATCGGCCGCCGTTCCCTGCACGGGGGTGTTCATGGCGGCGCGCTCGCCGAACTTGCGGATGTTAACGTTGCCCGATTTTAATTCGTCCAGCCGGCGCACGCGGCCGAAGATCGTGCGCGCCATGCCGGTTTCATAGCCTTCCTTGACGGCGCGATCCATAAAGCCGCGCACGCCGGGATAGGTGGCAAAGTACTTTTCGATGAAGGCCGCAGCCTCCTTGCGGGACATGCCCGTGTTGCGCGCCAGGCCGAAATCGCTGATGCCGTAGACCAGGCCGAAATTGACGGCCTTGGCATGGGCGCGCATGGTGGGGGTTACATCCTCTAGCGGCACGCCCGCCACCTCGGCGGCTGTGCGCGCGTGGATGTCCTGCCCGCGCCGGAAAGCGTCGATCATGGCCGCATCGCCTGAGAAGTGCGCCAGGATGCGCAGCTCAATCTGCGAGTAATCCGCATCCACCAGCACGCAGCCGGGAGAGGCCACAAAGGCGCGGCGGATTTCACGCCCCAGCTCCGTGCGCACAGGGATATTCTGCAGGTTGGGCTCGGCAGAGGAAATGCGCCCCGTGGCCGTGCCTGTCTGATCAAAGAAGGTGTGAATGCGCCCATCGGGGCCGATTTTGCGCAGCAGCGCGTCGATATATGTGCTGCGCAGCTTGCTGACCTGGCGGTATTCCAGAATGCAGGGGATGACGGGATGCGCGTCGCGCAGGGCCTCCAGCGTGTCGGCGTCGGTGGAATAGCCCTTGCTGGTCTTGCGGCCTGCCTTCAGCGCCAGCTTATCCTGGCCAAAGAGCACCTCGCCCAGCTGCTTGGGGCTGTTGATGTTAAACTCGCC
Source organism: uncultured Clostridia bacterium (assembly GCA_934647235.1). Taxonomy (GTDB): domain Bacteria; phylum Bacillota; class Clostridia; order Christensenellales; family Aristaeellaceae; genus SFMI01. Next base: position 52,010 of record CAKUFG010000012.1, on the reverse strand, counting down.
CGCGTTCGCCAGGCGGTAGATTTCGCTTTTCAGCTGCTCCTCGCGCGCGGTCAGCTGCTCGCCCAGGGCGCGCAGCACGCTGCCGTCCACCGCGAAGCCTTCGCGCTCCATATCAAAGAGCACGCGCATCAGCGGCAGCTCGATCTGCTCATAGAGCTTTTCCACGCCCAGCTCTTTCATCTGCGCTTGCTGGCGCAGTCGCAGCGACAGCACCCCGGAGGCGTCCGCATCGCCGAAGGCGGACAGCGCGTAGCTTTTCTCCTGCGGATTGATCGCGTAGGCGGCCAGCATGGTATCATAGGCAATCTGCGGCAGGGGCTGCCCGGCGTTGGCCAGGGCGTGCAGCAGATGCTTGCCGTCATGGGTGATCACCGCGCCGCGCCACACTGCTGTGCACTCAGCCAATGGATCGCCGCTTAGACCCGGCATATCGAACAACGCCGTCTGCCCGGTGATCTGCGCCCGCGCGCGCCGCGTGCCCTGGCAAATGGAAAGCTCTTCCTCGCTCAGGTATACGGCTGCATCGCCCGCATGCGCCATTCCGGCGGCCGTCTGCGCGTCCAGCGGCTCCCAATCGCTGAAAACGATCGTTTCGGCAGCGGGCTGCGCGGGCGCGCCGCTTTGTTCCTTTTCAATGCGCTGGGCGATGGCGTTCAGACCGTACTTGTACAGCACGGGCAGGCCGTCGGCCAGACGCTGGGTTTCGCACGCATCATAATGCACCTGCAGCGGGATATCGCGCCGGATGGTGGCCAGATACTTGGAAAACCGTCCCTTTTCGGCGTTATCGCGCACCTTTTCGCCCAGCTTGCCCTTGATTTCATCGGCGTGGGCCAGCACGTTTTCCAGCGTATCGTAGCTGGTCAGCAGCTTGACGGCGGTCTTTTCACCCACGCCCGGAATGCCCGGAATGTTGTCCGAGCTGTCGCCCATCAGCCCCTTGAGATCGGTAATCTGATCGGGCCGCACGCCGAACAGCTCCTGCACGCGGGCGGGCGTGCATTCCTCTATTTCGGAGATACCCTTGCGGGTCAGCAGCAGGGTGGTATCGTCGCTGACCAGCTGCAGCGCGTCGCGGTCGCCCGTCAGCAGCAGGGCGGCGATATCCCGCTGGGCGCACTGGCTGGACAGGGTGCCCAGGATGTCGTCAGCCTCGTAGCCCGTCAGGCTCAGCACGCCCAGCCCCATGGCGGAGAGGATTTCCTTGATAATATCAAACTGCGGGCGCAGCTCGTCCGGCGTAGGCGCGCGGCCAGCCTTGTACTCCGCGTATTCGGTATGGCGGAAGGTAGGCGCATGCTCGTCAAACGCCACCGCGCAGTAGCGGGGCGCGCGCTCGCGGATACAGCGCAGCAGCATGCTTAAAAAGCCGTGCGCGGCGTTGGTATACACGCCGTTGTAATCCATCAGCGGCAGGGCGTGGAAGGCCCGGTACATCAGGCTGTTGCCGTCCACAATCAGAAAAGTATCGCGCATTGCATACACCTCCATTTTTATTATAGCACATTCCCTGCGAATATACAAAGAGAAGCTGCGCCATACTATATGCAGGAGGGGCAATATGCGGCGTTTTCTGGATAAATGGGGCACGGCCATTGCCGCCGTGGCCTGCGCGCTGACCATCGTATTTGCGGCGGTATATACCCGGCAGGACGATCTGAAGCGCATCGCGGCGCAGGAGGCGCGCGCCGCGCAGGATCAATCCCTGCAGGATGCGCAGGCGGAGGCCATCTGGGCGCGTCCTGTGCCCGGCAATCCAATCGCGGGCTTTCGCGGTGCGTACCGCGATGAGCATGGTCTGTGGCGCATCCAGCCCTATACGCGCTATCCCGCCGCCTACGGACAAAGCGTAACAGCTATATGCGCGGGCGAGGTGCTGACGGTTTCAGACGACAGCATTACCTATCGGCGCAGCGGCGGCGAGGTGATCCTCTGCACGGGCCTGGCTGCCGCAGCGGTTCACGCCGGGGATACGCTGCGCTGCGGGCAGCGCGTGGGAATGGCCGCGCGGGACGCGGAAATCGGCATAGCGATCTGCCTGGATGGGACGTATCTGGACCTTGAAGCCCTGCTCTCCCCCTGATAATAACGAAGCAGTATAGCGAAATCTTTCATGACCTATAGCAAAATATAAAAGGAAACTCTGCCGCATGTAACCAGCTATTGTTATAATGATGGACAAATCCTGATAATATTCGGATAAAAATGATGAAATTACGGCGTTCGACAGTCTTCGCGGTTTTGCGCTAAAAGCAGTCATTGCGGTTTCAGTTGATTTGCATTATGCTATTTGCACGAAGCGGGAAGGCTTCGCAAATCATTTTGCAGAACAGGAGGATAACACCAATGAAGGTTATTTCGGTCAATATCCACGCGATCCGCGCCAGAATTCATCAGGATATGACCCAAGGCTCCCTGGAGCATGCCATTACCTTGACGCACTTGGTGGATAAACTTCAGCTGCTGCGCTGGCGCACGGCCGCGCGGCGCAGGCGGAACATCCTCAAAAGACAAATCGTTTAAGTATGAAATCAGGGCTGACGGGAAAAATCACCGTCAGCCCTCTATTATCAGCGTCTTGTTCCCAGCGCCTGCTCCAGCGCCTCATCCACCCGGCGCAGCGTATCGGCCGACAGGCGGCCCAGATACAGGCTCAGCCTGCTTTTTTCCAGCGTGCGCACCTGCTCGCACAATACCTGCGAGGGACGGTTCAGCCCGCCCTCGGGCGGCTCCACCGTCACGTGCGTGCGCAGCGTTTTCTTTTTGCTGCGGGAGGTCAGGGGCGCGATGATCACCGTGGGGCTGGTCAGGTTGCCCAGATCGTTCTGCACAATCAGCACCGGGCGCACACCGCCCTGCTCCGAGCCCAGCACGGGATCCAGATCGGCGCGGTAAATATCGCCGCGTCTCATTTTCATTCACATCCCGCTGGCGGCGACAGGCGCTGCCGCCGCCGTCTGCCGCAGGGAAAAGGCTCCCCGCACTTTCACCCTATGCCGGACAAACGCGCGTGTGACAAAATGAAAAAAGTGTAAGGTATTCATTTTCTCTCTTTTGTGGTATAATATGGTTTGGCCGCAAGGCCAATACCACAAACCGCTGGGAGGTTTTCTGCAATGTCCGATATGAAAAAAGGCAATATTTCCATCCATGCTGAAAATATCATGCCGGTGATCAAGCGCTGGCTGTATTCCGATAAGGATATCTTTATCCGCGAGCTGACGGCCAATGGCTGCGACGCGGTGACCAAGTACCGCATGATCGCAGGCGATGATGAAGACCTGCGCGTCACCGTGACCGTGGATACCGAGGCCAGGGAGCTGCGCTTCACCGACAACGGCATCGGCATGACGGCGGAGGAGGTAGACCGCTACATCAACCAGGTGGCCTTCTCCAGCGCCGAGGAGTTTCTGAAAAAGTATCAGGGCGACAAGGACGGCGGCATCATCGGCCACTTCGGCCTGGGCTTCTATTCGGCCTTTATGCCTGCCGATAAGGTAACCATCGATACGCTGTCCTATCAGGAAGGGGCCAAGGCTGTGCGCTGGGAAAGCGAGGACGGCATGGCCTATGAGATGAGCGACAGCGACCGCACCGAGCGCGGCACCACCGTGACGCTGCATATCACGGATGAAGAAAAGGAGTTCCTGGACGGCCTGCGCGTGCGCGAGGTGCTGGAACGCTACTGCGGCTACATGGCCGTGCCCATCTATCTGGTGGATGTGCAGGATGAAAAGCTCAAGGCCGAGGAAGCCGAAAAGGCTGCCAAGGAGGCTGCCGAAAAGGGCGAGGAAGCGCCCGCGCCCAAGGCGGCCGAGCCCATCAACGATACCCATCCGCTGTGGCTGAAAAATCCCCGCGACTGCACCGAGGAAGAATATAAGGATACCTACCGCAAGCTGTTCCACACCTTTGAGGAGCCGCTGTTCTGGATTCACCTGAACGTGGACTACCCCTTCAATCTCAAGGGCATTCTGTACTTTCCCCGCATCCGCAAGGACTTCGGAGGTCAGGAGGGGCAGATCAAGCTGTTCAACCGGCAGGTGTTCGTGGCCGATAACATCAAGGAAATCATCCCCGAGTTCCTGCTGCTGCTGCGCGGCGTGCTGGATTGCCCTGATCTGCCGCTGAACGTCAGCCGCAGCTTCCTGCAGAACGACGGATATGTCAGAAAGCTCTCCGCCCACATCACCAAGAAGGTGGCGGATAAGCTCAACAGCCTGATGAACACCGAACGCGAAAAGTACCAGACCTACTGGGACGATATCCATCCCTTCGTCAAGTACGGCTGCATCCGCGACGCCAAGTTCCACGAGGCCGTCAAGGGCAGCATCCTGTTCAAGACCACTGCGGGCGAATATCTGACGCTGGCGGAATACCGCGCCCGCAACGAGGGCAAGACCGAAAAGAAGGTTTATTATACCACGGACGCTGCGCGTCAGGCCGCGTCGGTGGCGCTGTACACCGCGCGCAATATTGATGTAGTGGTGATGGATTCCATCATCGATATCAGCTTCATGCAGCATATGGAGCAGCAGGAGGATGCGGACGGCCTGACCTTCGCCCGCGTGGACGCTGATGTGGACGGCCTGGTGGATAAGGAGGCCGAAAGCAGCGATCTGACGCTGGAGCCGCTGGAGAAGCTGTTCCGCGACGCGCTGGGCGACGAACAGCTGAAGGTAAAGCTGCAGCCCCTGGCCGACGGCGATCTGCCGCTGATGCTGCTGGAGGATGAGCAGATGCGCCGCTACCGTGAGATGGCGGCCATGTACGGCGATAGCTTCAAGCTGCCCGAGCGCGCCGAGGTGGTGCTCAACAGCAAGTGCGGGGCCATCCGCGCGCTGGCTGCGGTGAAGGATCCCGAGCTGCAGAAGCTGCTGGCCAAGCAGTATTTTGATATCGCCCGCATGTCCACCCGTCCGCTGGAAAATGAGGAGCTGAGCGCCTTCATTCGTCAAAGCTATCAGCTGGCCGCACGCCTGGCGGAAAAAGAGGATTAATCCCATCATAAAGCAATGCCCGGAAACAAATGTTTGTTTCCGGGCGCTGCTTTTATGGGAAAAGAAAGGGAGGGTTCACCCATCCGGGTGACAAAGGGGAGCTGGCGCCTCCCCCTTGGTGCTTTCAGCATACCCCATAAATATGGCCAAAGCTTGAACAAACCATAAACAGTTTTACGCCGGCCGCGCAGCTTTACACTGCGCTGCTTGCTTTTTCGCGCGCGTTGCGGGGCAGCACAATGCGCACCTCCACCGCGCTGTCATATTCGCTTACCTCGCACTGCGCCTGCACGCCCGTATCGCACAGCTGCCCCACAATGCCTCGGATGGCGTTGATATACAGCCGGTAATCCCGCGCCAGCGATACCACCCGGCGGCCGGTCAGCGGCATGGGCAGCTTTTCCAGCGTGCGGGCCACCAGCTGCTCGGTCTTCTGCACGCTGAGATGCTGCGCTGCGGCGGCGCGCGCCACGCGCAGGCGAAGCTCCTCCCCTGGCAGGGACAGCAGCGCGCGGGCATGCCGCTCGGTCAATTGCCCCTCGCAGATGGCCTCGCGCACGCTGGGCTCCAGCCGCAGCAGGCGCAGGCGGTTATTGATGGCGCTGGCGCTTTTGCCCAGCATCCTGGCCAGGGTATCCTGCGCCATGCCCTGCTCGCACAGGCGGGAGAGCGCCTCCGCCTCCTCAAAGAAGTGCAGGTTCTTTCTCTGCACGTTTTCCACCAGCGCCAGCAGCGCGCTTTCCTGATCGTCCGCAGGCAGCACAAAGGCCTCGATGTGCGTGTGCCCCAGCAGACGGCAGGCGCGGCAGCGGCGCTCGCCCATAATCAGCTCATACCCCTCGGCCGCAGGGCGCACGGTGACGGGCTGCAGTAATCCATTCTGTCGGATGGACGCGGCCAGCTCCATCAGCGCAAACTCGTCAAAGTCCGTGCGCGGCTGGCGGCTGTTTGGATGAATGGAGGAAAGCGGCAGCCAGCACAGCTGCCGTCCGGCGGTTTGAAGGGCCTGAAGATTTCGCATAGATTGCCTCCGCGTATTGCATTTTGTATGCTCGTTTCTCTCACTATCCCCTGTACGGCAGGGGACACGCGGGGCCGGGCGGATCGCCTCCCTCTGCGCCCGTCCGGCTTGTCCGCGCATCCTGCCTGTTGATTTCGCCATAAAAAAGCGGCCTCCTGCTTTTTTTCAGGCAGGAAGCCATAGAATCGTTTGACAGCTTTTGATGAAATCAGGGCTTTTGCGGCAAAATTCCCAACGGATCCTTGGAGGGCGTGCCGGATTTTCGCGGATACCGTCGAGCGGTTGCTGAAATTTTGATTGCGCTGTGCACATAGTGCTCGCGGCCTTCGATGGGCAGACGGTACAAGCCCTCCGCCTGACCGCCCAGTATTTTGCAGGCGCGCTCGCCCGCAGCCATCTCCTCGCGCACGGCGGGGCCCTTCCAGCACAGCATGCGTCCGCCCACGCGCACATAGGGCAGCAGGTATTCGGCCAGCACGTTCAGCGGCGCCACGGCCCGCGCTGCGGCCACGTCCATCTGCTCGCGCAGCGCGCCGCGCGCGCCGTCCTCCGCGCGGGCGTGCAGCACGGTCACGTTGGGCAGCTGCATCTCATCGCACACAGCGCTTAAAAAATCGCAGCGCTTGCGCTGGGAATCCAGCAGCGTTACCTTCAGATCAGGCCGCGCGATGGCCAGCGGCATGCCGGGAAAGCCCGCGCCCGTGCCCACGTCAATCAGCCTTGCGCCGTCCGGAAACCATTCCTTCCGGGCCAGCGGCAGCAGCGAATCGGCGTAGTGCCGCAGCGCCATTTCCTCCTCGGGCACGTTGGTCAAATCCATGCGCGCATTCCATTCCAGCAGCAGGCGGTGATACGCCAGCAGCTGATCCTGCGCTTCGTCCGTTAAAACAATATTTTCCTGCGCCAGCAGCGCGCGCAAATCTTCAATCATGCTTTTCCCTCCAGGCGGATGCGCAGCAATTGCAGCATGGTCTTTTCCAGCGCGCCCTCCAGCGCCATCCGTCCGCTTTTTACCTGATATTCTGTATCCATGCAGCACTGCGCCATATCGCGCAGCTGCCGCTCGGTGTACCGCGCTACCTGCTGATACATCTGCCGCACGGCAAAGGGCGGCGCGCCGATTTTGCCCGCAATGGCGTCGGGCTGCATGCCCGCCCCGCGCAGCAGCTTTACCGCCAGCATGCGGCGGCACTCGCCCTGCAGAAGCGCCAGCAGAAACAGCGGCTCCTCGCCGTCGCGTATCAGCGCGCGCGACAGGGTGAAGGCCTGCCCCGCGTCCCCGCGCAGCAGGGTGTTGGCCAGGTCGTACACGCGATAGGCCGTGGTCTTCACGCAGATCGCGTCGATATCCTCGGGCAGGATTTCCTCCCGTTCGCCCGCACAGGCCGCCAGCTTTTCCAGCTCGCCGCTGAGGGCATACAGGTCGTTCCCGGCGGTAAAGATCAGCTTCTGGCAGGTAGGCGAGGCAATCTTCTTGCCCATGCCCTTGAGCTGCTTGGCAATCCAGCGCGTCATTTCGCGCTCATCCAAGGGATTAAACTGCACGATCTGCGCCGTTTTTTTCAGCTGCGCGTACAGCTTCTTGCGGCCGTCCGCCTTGTCCCGCACATAGAACACGATGCATGCGCTCTCGGGCGGATGCTGCAGATATTCGCACAGCGCGGCAGCGCTTTTGGCCTCGTCGTAATCCTTGGTGCGACCGGACAGCATGCCGCTTTCCAGCACCAGCACCAGCCGCTTCTCGGCCATAAAGGGCAGGGTTTCTGCGGCGGCGATCAGCGCGTTCGCGTCAGGATCGGTCAGGCGCGCCTCATTCATATCCTCCAGCCCTGCAGGCAGCAGCTTTTTGCGCAGGGCGGCCAGCGCCGAGCGCTTGATATACTCCTCCGTGCCCTCAAACACATAGCACGAGGCAATTTTGCCCTTGGCAACATCGTCAAAAAACGCGCGGTGATCCATGCTTACCCCTCATTGCAGATAGCCCTGCACGCGCATTTCGCCGTTTCTTACGGTCAGCATCAGCGCGCCCAGCTCCTCTGTATCATATACCATAACGCCCGCCTGCGCAAGCCGCTCCAGCGTTTTTGCGCTGGCCTGCCGCGCGCTGAGCAGGCCGATTGCCGGTTTTACGCGGTCTAAAAAGGCCTCGCCCGTGCTGGAGGACGAACCATGATGAGCGATCTTAAGCGCGTCCGCCTCCTGGACGGCGTACAGCTCATACGCGCCGCTCACATCGCTCATATGCAGGATGTGCGCGCCGTCCAGATCAATCAGCAGCGCCAGCGCATAGTCGTTGGCCCCGCCCCGGTCATTGGCGCTGTCCTCCTCGGGCCACAGCACGCGGATACCGACGCGCCCGGTCTGCAGCTCATCCCCCGCGCAGATCAGCCGCACAGGAACGCCACGCTCCCGCGCCGCGTTCAGCACGGACAGGCAAGCGTCCGACACCTGCGTCGCCTGCGCCTCGGTGGACAGGCAGATTTCGCCGATGGGCACCTCATAGTCCAGCAGCTCGCGCAGCCCCTGCGCATGATCGGTGTGCAGATGCGACAGAATCAGCGTGTCAATCTCTCGCCCTTCAGCCAGCAGATAGGCGGCCAGTTCGCGGCCATTCTCGCCCGTATCGATCACCACCGTGCGCGCGCCATCCTCGATGATCGCCGCGTCTGCGTTGCCCAGCGAAAGCTGAATATAGCGCGGCAGGCGGTTCTGTGTCAGCAGCATCGTCCCCACCGCCGCAGCCAGCGCCAGCGTGCCGATGAGCACGCGCCGCCAGGGCCGCAGCAGCACAAAGCGCGTAAGCAGGATCAACGCCAGCACAATGGCCACCGCCAGATACCACGGCGGGCTGGGCACGCGAACCGAAGCCCAGGCAGGCTGCGCGGCCAGGTGGATGCAGTCCGTCAGCCGCGCAGATACCCAGGCCAACGCCCGCCCCAATATCGCGCCCAGCGGCGGGCAGACCGCGCCCACAAGCAGCAGCACAATGTAGGCGGGCAGCAGCAGCGAAATCAGCGGGCTGAGCAGAGGATTGATCAGAAGCCCCATCAGCGATACCCGGTGATAATGGTAGATTACCGGCAGCGTCACGCCCAGGCTGGCGCACAGCGTCATGCCATAGGCCTGCGCCGCAGCGCGCAGGCGCTCGCTTCGAATGCGCCGCGTCCACTGCCGCACACGGTCGCCCAGCAGAATCATCCCCGCCACGGCGGCAAAGGACATCTGAAACCCCGGCGCAAAGAGCTCCAGCGGCCGCACGGCCAGCACCACAATAAACGCCGCCGCCAGCGCAGTCAGCGGGTCCACCTTTCTTCGCGCCATGCGCCCCAGCAGCAATACCGTCAGCAGCACGGACGCGCGCAGGATGGAGGCCGTCATACCCACCAGCAGACAGTAGGGCAGCAGCAGCGCCAGCGTTAAAAGCAGCATCGCCAGGGGCGAGGGCGACAGGCGGCGAAGCAGCAGCATCATCATGGAGGACAGGATCATCACATGCAGCCCCGACACCGCCAGCACATGCGCCACGCCCGCGCGCTGGAAATCGCGCGTCATATCCTCGGGCATATCCGCGCGCTCGCTCAGCAGCAGCGCCGCAGCCAGCGCGTCCTCGCCGTTTAATAGCTCTCGCAGGCGGCCAAGCAGCGCGCGGCGCACGCGCAGGATCAAGCTGTCCGGCTGCGTCTGCCCCGCCGGCTCTAGCGTCAGCTCCTTGGCGCCGGATAAGCCAACAGCCGTCCCGCGCTGCAATAGATACAGCCGGAAATCAAACCCATGCGGATTTACCTGCCCCTGCGGATGATACAGCCGGGCCGTAAAGGCCGCCGTCTGTCCATCCTGCGGAAGCGGCGCTTCCGGATCTTCAGGATAATACGTCCAATACGCGCGCAGCCCGGTGCGCTCGCCGTTCAGCTGCACATCGCGCAGATAAACCGTCACACGATTATCCTCGGCGCGGAAGCGCGCTTCGCCATCCACCCTGCCGGCAACGGCATAGCTGCCCGCCTCGGGCAGGGAAGGATGCGCCTGCCAGGCGCACAGCGACAGCCCGGCAAAGAACATCGCGGCCATGCCCGCCATCAGCGCAGGCAGGCGACAGCGCCGCAGGGCAATCGCCGCCAGCAGGCAGATGGCCGCCGCAGCCGGGAACCAGCTGCAGAACGCCAGCCGCAGCCCCGGCAAAATGCCCGCGCCAAAGCCCAGTGCCAGCAGCACCAGGATACGGCGCGGGCAGCGATCTTGCATGTTATACCTCCACAGTCAGGCCCATCTGCGCAAGCTGAGCGGCAGGATAGGCCAGCCGTGCCTCGCGCAGCAGCGTATCCGCATCGTATCCCGGCGTAAAGTGCGTCAGCAGCAGCGCCTTCGCGCCCGCCTGCGCCGCCATCTCGGCAGCCAGGAAAGCGCTCAGATGGGGCTTTTCGGCGCTCCACTGCGCGCGGGCAAAGCAGCCGTCAGCCAGCAGCAGATCGCAATTTTTCGCAAAGTCCGCCAGCGCCGGACAGGTATTGGTATCGCCCGTATAGACAAGGGCGCGGCCATCGCCATTTTCAAAGCGCGCCGCATAGGCAGGCACAGGGTGCCGCCCCGGGCAGGCCGTCATGCGCAGGCAGCCGATCTGCCCGCCCTGAGCAATATCATGCAGTTCAAATGCGTTTTCCAGCAGCGCGCGCACAGCGGCGGGCGCTCCCGGCAGATAGACCGGCAGGCCGGGGCAGCGGTAAATCAGCGGCAGCATATCGCTCATGTGATCGTAATGCAGGTGCGACAGCACGATGGCCGTCAGCTCCTGCGGCGGCATGTGCTTTTCCAGCTGCGCCAGCACGCCCGCGCCGCAGTCCAGCAGCACGCGGGTGTCCCCCTCCTGCAAAAGATAGCCGCTGCACGCGCCGCCCGGCGCGGGATACGGCCCGTTACAGCCCAGTACCGTCAGCTTCATTATGTGGTTCCTCCTCCTGCATCAGTCCGCGCCAGGCAAAGATAAAGGCTATCGTGCATACCAGCACAATGGGCAGCGTTATGCCGATTTCGCGGCTGGACAGCACCAGCACCGCCGCGTTATACAGCCCATGCAGCAGCACGCCCGCCCAGAAGCCATGGCGCTTGTTGACATAGCCCAGCGCCAGCCCCAGCACAAACAGCGCGGGCAGGGCGCTCCACTGCAAATGAACGGCCGCAAAGGCCAGGGCGGTCATCCATATGCCCGCGCGCGGCAGGCGGCGCGTCAGCAGCCCCTGCAGCATGCCGCGAAAGCACATCTCCTCCGCCAGGGCGGGTACAAGGGCCGTGGACAGCAGCGCCAGCGCCCACTCGGCGGCATTCTGCGGCACGATGCGCGGCTGCGCCGGCTCGGTATATTGGAAAGAGCTGCTGAGGACTTCGCCCCATATCGCCGCAATCATGCTTACAACCACGGTGGCCGATACGGCCAGCAGGGCGGTATAGCCGATCGTATTTACGCTCAGCCCACGTTTGGTGGCGCGAAAGCGCGCCAGCCGCTCAGGCCGGGCAGCCAGGATCAGAAGCGCCGGCAGGGCAAAGCAGAAAATCTCCGATGGAATATTGAACAGATACAGCCGCAGCGCCGTGTTTTCGCCCGGTATCAGCGCATAAAGCGCGGAGGTCAGCACAATCCCCGCAGGGATGCTCAGCACGGCCAGTATCCAGCACAGCACGATACGTCCCTTACCCGATTTCATACACGCCTCCCACATGATCGCGCCAGGCCATATCCACCAGGATATCCTGCGATGGCTCCAGCCCGTGCGCGCGCAGTACGCCGCACACCGTGCTCATGGCCAGCTCAGGCGTGTTGTTTTCATGGCTCAGATGGCCCAGCACCGCGTGGCGCACGCCCGTCTGATACAGCTGCAGCAGCGCTTCGCCGCAGGCCTCGTTGCTCAGGTGCCCATAGCGGCCCAAGATGCGCGCCTTGAGCTGCGCGGAATAATGCTCGTTTGCGTGCAGCATGTCAATGTCATGGTTGCTTTCCAGCAGCACGATATCCGCGCCCGACAGCGCCTCCAGCGTTTTCCTGGTAAACACGCCGATATCCGTGGCCGTGGCCGCGCTGTGCCCGCCATAATACACGCGATAGCCCACCGGCTCCGCCGCGTCGTGGGAGATGCGGTAGGGCATAATGCCCGCATCGCCGATATAAAAGGTTTCGCCGCTTTCAAACACCCGGCGGCTGCCGGGGGCGATATTGCCCAGGGAGTGCTCCATGGCCTGCCAGGTGCGGTCGTTTGCGTAGATCGGCACATGGTATTTGCGGCTGAGGATGCCCACGCCCTTGATATGATCGCTGTGCTCGTGCGTAACCAGGATGCCGCTGAGGGTTTCGGGCAGCACGCCGATGCTGGCAAGCCCCTCGCTGACCGTGCGGCCGGACAGGCCCGCGTCGATCAGCAGCCGGGTATCGCCTGCGCGGACATACACGGCGTTTCCGCTGGAGCCTGAAAAGAGCGGACAGAATGTAAACTGCATACGATAAAAAATCCTTTGTAGAGCTTGAATTATACAATTGAAATTATAGCACAGCCCCCGGAAACAGGCAACATAAAAAGCCCAGAAACCGCCGCACACGGCGTTTCTGAGCCTTGGTTCACCTGTTAAAGAGATTACTCCTCAGAGGGAGCGCCAACGGGGCAGGTGCCTTCGCAAGCGCCGCAGGAGATGCACTTTTCAGGATCGATGACGTACTTGCCTTCGCCTTCGCTGATCGCGCCGACCGGGCATTCGCCTTCGCAGGCGCCGCACATGATGCACTCGTCGCTGATTTTATAAGCCATTGCTGTATCCTCCGTCTTTTAGATTCCAGCGGTATCTGCATACCGCTTGCAGATATTATATCATCGCGCACAATACAAATCAAGATGAAGTTTTCACGGTGAAAATTTTGTTGTTTTCACCGTGATATTTTGATTGGCTGCCGGGCATTTCCGCCCGGCAGCCCTTGCTGCGATGAAATTACTTGATGGTGATACGGCCCTGGGGCTGCGCATACTGCTGACCCACAACGCCGCCCAGCACCTGCTGCACATAATTGACCAGCGCGTCCTCCAACGCCACGCCCGTCTTATAGCCGGCGGTCGCATTGGCATACTTGAAGGCATAGTAGGTATCGCCGCCCGAAGCGGTGAAATCGTTGGTGGCGATGGTATACAGCGCGTCCTTATCAAAGGCCTGGCCGCCCACGGTTTCGATGGTCACGCGCGCGCCGGGATTCTTGGGCGCAAAGTAGGTGGAATCGGGATACTGCTCGCCCTGCTCAAAGGGCACAGTGGTATCGATGGTGAACACGATGCCCGCTACCTGCGGGAAGGCGCCGGCCGCGTCGGGGGTTTTGAAGGTGGCCGCTTCCAGCGCTTCCAGCAGCTCCGCGCCGGTCACGGTCAGCACGCTTACCTGGTTGCCGAAGGGGAAGATGGTCTTCATATCCTTCATGGTGATGTCGCCAGCCTTGATGGAGGCGCGGATGCCGCCGCCGTTGGTGAGGGCGGCCACGACCTGCTCGCCCATGGCCTGCTGCGCAGACCACAGGATCGCATCCGCCGCAAAGTCGCCCAGGTTGGTTTCCTGCGTGCGCACGCCGGGGGCCTTGTTGCCATCCAGATCCACTTCAGTCTTGGCGAAGGCCGCGGACAGCTGCGCTTCCACCGCTTCATTGCGGCCGTTTACCACGGCGGCAACCTCGGCGTCGCAGGGCTTGTACATGTCGGACAGGAGATTGCTGTCGCACTTCCACAGCTTGGCGGTCAGCTTTTCGCCGTCGAATACGACATAGCCGATATTGCCGAAATACTCGCCGGTGGAAACCAGAAGGGTCTTCACGCCCTCGGTCTTGCTTTTCTCTTCCTTGCCGCCGTCGATGACGGTGTGGCTGTGGCCGTCGATGAACAGGTCGATGCCGGTGGTGTTGGCAATCACATCGATGGAGCGGTTGCCGGTGCTCTCGTCATCCACGCCCAGGTGGCCGACGCACACGATCAGGTTGCAGCCTGCTTCCTTCAGCGCGTCAACCTGCGCCTGCGCGCAGGCATACAGCTCCTCGCCCGCGGCAAAGGTGATGCCGCGCACCTTGTCAGGATGGGTCTTGGTCATGGCCTCGGGGGTGTCCAGGCCGAACACGCCCACCTTGAAATCGCCCTTTTCAAAGATCACATGATCCTTGAATTTGAGCTCGCCGCTGATTTTATCGGTGATGTTGGCGGCCAGGATGGGGAAGTTGGCAAGCTCGGCGTTCTGCAGCAGGTTGTCGATGCCCCAGTCCAGCTCATGATTGCCGGGCGCCATCGCGTCATAGCCCGCGGCGTTCATGAATTCAAAGGCAGTCTTGCCGTAGTCCAGGTTGACCAGTGGCGTGCCCTGGGAGGCGTCGCCCGCATCCAGCAGCAGCACCTGCGCGCCCTGAGCCTCCAGGTCCTTTTTCACCTGCGTGATGGCGGCATAGCCCCATACGCCATTGGCGGACACGGCGCGGCCGTGAACATCGTTGGTATGCAGAATAACCAGCTTGCCCTCCAGCGCGCCGCCTTCGGCCAGCGCGGGCAGGGCAAGGCCCAGCGCCAACGCCAGGCTAAGCAGGAGACAGATCAGCTTTTTGAAAGACATGAGAGTTCCTCCTTTTTATTATCGCCGCTTGTTCGATGCGCGCGGCGTTTTTGTTCTTTTATCTTACCAAATCCAGCCGATTGCGTCAATATGGGAGCGATGCAAACAGGGAAAAAATTCCTCTGAAAAATTTCTCTGCCGTCTCTTGCGCGCCCTTTTTGCTTTATGCTATGATCTGCTTAAAAAAAACCTATTCTCGTGAACCGCCGCGCCGGGCAAGCTGTCTAATAGGTGAAATCAGCTGATTACCATGCAAAGGAGCCGCACGATGGACAAGGATGAATTTTCGCGCCGGGCGCGGGAAGCGACGCAATCGCTCTACCGCGTGGCCTGCGCCTATCTGGCCTCGCCGCCCGACCGGGACGACGCGGTGCAGGAGACGCTGCTGCGCGCCTGGGAAAAGCGCCGCGCCCTGCGGGAGGAGCAATACTTCAAAACCTGGCTCACGCGCATTCTCATCCGCGTATGCGTGGATATGCAGCGGCGCAAAAAGCGCGTGATCGTATCGGACAATCTTCCGGAACAGATCGCGCCCGAGCCGCCCGATCCCCTGCTGCGCGAGGCCATCGAGCAGCTGGAGCCAGCCCTTCGCGCAGCCGTGGTGCTCTATTATCTGGAGGGCTACGATATCCGCGAAACGGCTTCTCTGCTGCGCGTGCCCCAGGGCACGGTCAAATCCCGCCTGTCGCGCGCCAGGCGGCAGCTTCAAAGCTTTCTTAAGGAGGATACGGCGCTATGAAACAATCCGATTGGCAGCGAGCCTATGAGCAGGCGCCCGCGTCCTTTACCGGGCGGATGGAAACCACCCTCGCCCATCTGAAGGAGGAAGAACCCATGAAAAAGCTATCCCTGCGCATTGTGTGCATCGCCGCAGCCGCCGTGCTGGCGCTGATGGGCACGGCCATCGCCCTCACCGCCACGGGCGTGCTGGATACCTACACCGACATCCAGCCCCTGCCCACCGCGCAAAGCCTGGTGCAGAAGGACTTTGATCAGCAGGGCGGTGAAAACGACCTGTTCACCCTGACCGTCCGCGAGGCGCTGTGCGACGGCTACCGCACGCGCATCGTATATGAATACCGGGCCAAATCCGCCGATACTTTCCTGTACGGGCTGGATTTCTGCAGCGGCGACAGCGTGGATATCGACTGTCAGGAATACACCTTTGATCAGCTGGCAGCGGGCCGCAAGCCGGTTGAGGTGGGTTTGCCTACGCTGCACGGCGCTTCGGATGAAGGCGTCAACCCCGTCAGCGGCACCGGCGGCACGGCCGATTACCTGTATGAAAGCCCCGACGTGCTGATCCTGTGGGAGGAGTTTGCCGCTGTATCCGGCCAGGATGTGCAGCAGTATGACTACAGCTATTTCCCCAACGGCCGCGAAAACCGCGTGACCGAGACGCTTTCCTTCCGCATCCGCAATGCGGCGGAGGTCAGGGAATACGCCATCCCCGCCTTTGAGGGTCAGCGCTTTGCCTGCCGCGGCGGACGGCTGATTCTCAGCCCGCTGTATACCTACATGGTGGTGGACGTGCAGCTCAGGCAGCAAATCGAAAACTGCGATATCTGGCTGTGCGACGCGCAGGGCAGCCGCTATGAGGTCGCCTCAGGCAGCGCGGCCATGCCGGACGAGCAGGGCTTTGAAACCTACACCTCGCTCCTGTCCCCCATGGAGACGCTGCCGGACACCCTGCAGCTGCTGCTGGGCACCTACGGCCCCTTCGAGCCGCTGGAGAGCATCGCCTTTCAGCCCGAAGCCAAATAAACCATAATTATCTATCCGCCTGTGCAAACGGGCGGATTTTTGTTTGCATTCGCGCCTGCAGCTGATATAATAAGGGCAGCCTTCAGCACGAAAGGAGCCGCCATGGAAGAAAGAATTATCGCCGAGCTGCAAGCCCTGTTCGCGGGCGAAAGCAGCGGGCACGATCTGTTTCACACCCTGCGGGTGACCCGCACGGCGCAGCGCATCGCATCGCAATTGCCCTGCGACCGGGAGCTTGTCACCCTGGGTGCGCTGCTGCATGATGCGGACGATCCCAAGCTGTTCGCCACAAAGGATTACGCCAGCGCGCGGCGCATTCTGGCCGGCTGCGGCGTGCCGCAGGAACGGATCGAAGCAGTGATCGCCATCATCCGCACAGTATCCTTCAAGGGCACGGATTCGGTGCGGCCAGGCAGCGTCGAGGGGCAGATTGTGCAGGACGCCGACCGGCTGGACGCCATCGGCGCCATCGGCGTGGCGCGGGCGTTTGCCTATGGCGGTGCCAAGGGACGCAGGATGTACGACCCTGCCGAGCCGCCCCGGCTGAACATGGACGAGGCCGCCTACCGCGCCAACCAGGGCACGACGGTCAATCACTTTTATGAAAAGCTTTTTCTGCTGCGGGATATGCTGTGCACCCAGCCCGCGCGCGATATCGCCGCCGGGCGCGAGGCCTTTATGCGCGATTTTCTCGATCAGTTTTACGCCGAATGGAACGGCGGGCGCTGACGCAGCCGCGCAAGTGTAAAATCGTTCGCCCGCGCCGCTTATATATTGCGTCCACAGGCAAAAATGGGGTATAATGGCTGTAAATGTCCTGTTATGCGCAGGGGAAGGATGGACTTGCCAATGATCAGGAAGGTAATCTCGCTTCTATGCGTCGCCGCGCTGCTGTGCGGCCTGCTGCCCGCCGCCCTGGCGGAGGATACGGCGGAGAGCTTTTACGCCTATTTCCGCGATGCGCGCTGGATGCGCGCCGAGCCGCGCCCCAATACCCCCAACATCGTCAACATTCCCGCGCGTTCAGTGCTTAAGCTTACCCCCGTGAACGACAGCTACGCCGCCACCTCCTATGACGGCAAAACCGGCTACGTCCATATGAAGGACTGCGTGCAGGTGGAATATAACGACCCCACGGCCGAGGATGCGCAGTCCATCGAGGGCTTTTTCGGCACGCCCGTGCGCATGCGCGCCCAGCCCCTGGCCGATACCACCACGCTGGATATCCTGCCTGCGGACGTGCGCTTCCGCGTGTTCCCTGTGACGGATGAGTACGCCTATATTGAATACAACGGCAAATCCGGCTATGTCTATATCCGCGATTTCATGCAGATGGAATACAAGCGCGGCGAGGTTACGCCCTACGTCGCCTTCTCCGACGAGCCGGTCAGCGCCTACGAATCCCCCTGCTACGGCGCGGCGGCGCTGCATGAGATTACCCCCTATGCGCCGGTCATCGTAAACGGCTACGACGGCGACCACCTGACGGTGGATATCGAAGGACAGACGCTGTATGTAGAGGCAGGCGAGCTGACCATCCTGGGCGAGGACTTTACGGTAGAGCCCTTTGATGCCAAAACCAACGAAAAGGCCGTGCTGTATGAATATCCCCTGGAAAACGCCCTGCAACTGGCCGATATCAAAAAGAACGCCCCGCTGACGGTGACGGCCTTCCACGGCATATACGCCCGCGTGACCGACGGCGAGCACGAGGGCTATCTGCACTATGACAAGCTCAAATCCACCAACAGCACCAAGGCCGCCCTGGCCGAGCTGCAAAAGCACATGGAGCGCATCGAGGCGCAGCGCTTTCTGAACGTGGCGCTGACCATGATGGACGAAAGCAACCCCGTGCTGCTGGCCTACAACGAAAACTGCGGCGGCAGCGTCAGCGCGCGCTTCAAGTACGGCTGCCCTTATCTGTTTGCCGGTTCCAACGAGTCGTCCCTGCTGCGCCCGCGCTACGCCTCGCAGGACAGCCATTATTACAGCACGTCCAAGCTGTACCTGGGCGGCTTTGACTGCATCGGCTTCGCCCGCTGGGTGCACAACCAGGTGGGCATGAAAAAGCTGCCCGCCATCAGCGATACCCGAAACGCCGCCAAGCCCAACCGCGTTGATATGAAGGAGCTGCCCTCCGCCCAGTGGGCGCAGAATATGAAGGTAGGCGACTGCATCAACCTGGCCAACCAGGGCGGCGGCTACCATGTGATGATCTATATCGGCACGCTGCGCGATTTCGGCTTCACCGCCGAGCAGGTGGGCGAGCAGCTGGCCCCCTATCTGGACAACCCGCTGACCATCCACTGCGGCATGAACAACTACCACACCGCCTGGTATACCCAATACCTCAAGGACGAAAACCTCACCTCCGTCACCCCGCCCGACGGCGGCGTAACCATCTCCATCCTGGGCATCCCCTACGACAGCGTGCCCAACACCGAAACCATGTGGAAGGGCACCAGCAACGTCAAAACCTTCTACTGGTTCGATCTGCTGGGCTACAACCTGACGGTGATCAACCCCGACAGCGAGGCTTTCCGCTGGTACTCGGTATACCGCAACACAGAAAAATAACTCACTTTTATAAGAACGGGCGATCAATACATGTATGATGTCATCGTAATCGGCGCGGGCCACGCGGGCTGCGAGGCCGCGCTTGCCTGCGCGCGCATGGGCTGCGAAACCCTGCTGTTTACCCTCAATCTGGACGCTGTGGCCCTGATGGCCTGCAATCCCGCCATCGGCGGCACAGGCAAGGGACATCTGGTGCGCGAGGTGGACGCACTGGGCGGCGAAATGGGCCGCGCCATCGACGATACCACCCTGCAAAGCCGCATGCTCAACCGCAGCAAGGGCCCGGCTGTGCATTCCCTGCGCGCGCAGGCCGATAAACGCGAATACCAGAAGCGCATGAAGCGCGCGCTCTTTGCCCAGGAGCATCTGACCGTCCGTCAGGGCGAGGTAATCCGCCTGGAAACCCAGGGGGGCCGCGTCAGCACAGTCGTAACCAAAACGGGCGATCATATTCCCTGCCGCGCCGCCGTGGTATGCACGGGCGTATATCTGAAGGGCAGAATCTTCATCGGCGAGGCACAGTGGGAGGGCGGCCCGCAGGGACTGCTGCCCGCAGCGGGCCTGAGCGAAAGCCTGGCCGGTCTGGTCTTCACCCTGCGCCGTTTCAAGACCGGCACACCCGCCCGCGTGGACGCGCGCTCCATCGATTTTTCAGCCATGGAGCCGCAGCCCGGCGACGAGCCGCCCGTGCCCTTCTCTTTTCTGACCGATCACGCGGTGGAAAACCGCATGATGTGCTACCTGACCTATACCAATCCCCGCACGCACGAAATCATCCTGCAGAATCTGGACCGCGCGCCCATGTTCAACGGCGCGATTCAATCCCTCGGCCCGCGCTATTGCCCCTCCATCGAAAGCAAGATCGTCCGCTTCCGCGACAAGGAGCGCCATCAGCTGTTCTTGGAGCCAGAGGGCTATAACGATGCGGAATGGTATGTGCAGGGCATGTCCTCCAGCCTGCCCGAGGATGTGCAGTGGGCGATGTACCGCACCATTCCGGGCCTGGAGCACTGCATCCTGACCCGCCTGGCCTATGCCATTGAATACGACTGCATCGATTCCACCGCCCTGTCCCCCACGCTGGGCGCGCTGCAGGTGCCGGGGCTGTACCTGGCCGGCCAGGTCAACGGCACCTCGGGCTATGAGGAAGCCGCCGCGCAGGGTATTCTGGCGGGCATCAACGCCGCCCAGTATGTGCTGGAGCGCGAGCCGCTGCTGCTGACCCGCGATCAGGCGTATATCGGCGTGATGGTGGACGATCTGACCACCAAGGGCACGGACGAGCCCTACCGCATGATGACCAGCCGTGCCGAGCATCGGCTGTACCTGCGGCAGGATAACGCCGATCTGCGCCTGACAGCCCGCGCGCACGCCATTGGCCTGGCCAGCGACGAGCGCATGCGCCGTATGGAGGATAAGGCGCGCCAGACGGAGGAAATTCTGGCCTATCTGCGCGATACCCGCCGCGACGCGCTGCTGCGCCATCCCGAAAACAGCATCGACGCGCTGCTGCCCGATCCTGCGCAGTATGCCCCCGGCGCGCGCCAGCAGGCCGAAATCCAGGTAAAATACGAGGGCTACCTGCAAAAAGAACAGGCTGCCATCCTCAAGGCCCGCGCCATGGAGGAAAAGCTGCTGCCCGCCGACGCGCCCTACATGGATATCACGGGGCTGCGCATGGAAGCCCGGCAGAAGCTGTCCGCCCAGCGCCCCGTATCGCTGGCCCAGGCCGCGCGCATTCCGGGCGTTTCCCCGGCCGATGTGGCCGTGCTGATGGTGTGGCTGAAAAAGCGGGAGAGCTCGCAGAACGCATAATCTTTTCAAGAGGGTCTTTCGCCCTCTTTTTCATTTATCTGCGCAAAAGTCTGGCCATTTTCTACGGTATATTGCCCCCCGTTTGCGCGTATCCTGATGAGTATCCAGCTTTGTTTTCAACTTGCTTGCCGTCATCAGGGAGGGGAGCCTATGAATCCATATACCGTCGTTCCGCCGCGCATCAGCCAGGGACTGAAGGATTGGCAGTCGCTTTTGCCCGAACCGCTGACCGGGGATCAGCCGCTTCGCACCGCGCGGCTGATGCTTGCCGCCGCCGTGCTTTCGGATATGCCCGAAGCGTCGCTGGACGCAAGCGCGGATTTTCTGCGCGAGACCGCGCTGATTCGCCGCGTGGAATGGCAGCAGCGACTGCAATTCCTTTCGCTTCTGCCGCGCGAGCGCCCCTGTGAGCGCGTGCTGCTGGCGCTGTTTATGCTGACTGAGCTGACCGCCGCCGCGGCCCAGCGCGAAACGCATCCCCGTGCCCGCGCAGCCATGGATTTTCTGCTGCCCGAGGCCTGCGATATGCTGTACCGCACGGCCAATCTGCTGTCGCTGGAATACGGCGTATCGGCCGATGAAAAGCTGGGCGGCATGGCCGAGCTGATGCCCGGCCGCCCGTGCATCGCCGCGCACCGTCACCCCTATGACGAGGTACAGCCGCCCATCGAACGCGCGCAGGCAGGCCCGCAAACGCCGCTGTCGCTGTTTTTACTATCCTGCGCGGCGCGCTATGCCGCCCGTCTGGCTGCCGACGCGCTGGGCGAAAGCCGTGAGCAGGCCCGCGCGCTATATGCGGAGCTGTCGCTGATTCTGACCGAGCATGCCACCCAATACGCCAGCCTGCTGGGGCACGCGGGCGATCCCTGCGAGGCGCTGACGCTGCGCGCCTATGCGCTGTGCTATGTGCTGGATGGTCTGCGCGCACAGGAGGAGGACGCCGCCCTGCGCGCCATATACGATCAGGCGTTTTACGCCCAGTGTGCGCATCTGCACAAGGCGCGGCGGCTGTATCTGCGCGCCCATGAAGGGCAGGAGCCGCCCTTTATCGATCAGGAACTGCCCCCGCCGCTGATTCTGCAGCCCAACAAGGGCTACATCCGCGGCGCGCTGCGCACGGTGGGCGTTACCCTGCGGCGCGGCCAGCGCCTGCCCGTAGGCGTGCTGCCCAACGGCGCGGATTTCTTTCGCTATCAGAAGCGCATGAATCCCGATGTGATGCGCGTGCCCAGCCACGCGGTGGTAGCGGAGCATATCCGCCGCATGGGGCAGGATTTTCGCGTGGAGCTGGCCCCGCACCCGGTGGAGCTGATGCGCAACCGCGCGGTGGATCAGGTGCGCGTAGGGCGTTAAAAACTTTAGAAAATGCGGAACCTGCCATCCGCGCGCCCGTCTAACAGGATGTAAGCGCTCAGGCGCTGCAAAAGAAGAAAGGAAATGTGATTACCATGATGAAGAAACTGCTTTGCACCCTGCTGGCCCTGACCCTGCTGACCGTCTCCTTCGCTCCCGCCCTGGCGGAAGAACCCATGATGAAGCTGGGCGGCTGGATCAGCAACACCGAGAACCCCGCCGAAATCCCCCAGGAAGTGCTGAACGCCTTCAACAAGGCCATCGAGGGCCTGGAGGGCTGCACCTATGAGCCCATCGCCCTGCTGGCCAGCCAGGTGGTTGCCGGCATGAATTACTGCCTGCTTTGCCGCCTGACCGTGGTTTATCCCGATGCGCAGCCCACCTACGCGCTGGTGTATGTGTACCAGAGCATTGAGGGCGCGTGCGAGCTGGCGCGCGTGGAGGATATCGCCTTCTCCATCCAGGAGCCCGTGGCCGAGTAAGCCTTTCAAACGTACCGACGCGCATTCTTCGATTGATCGAAGAATGCGCGTTTTCTTTATATGATCGTACATATTCCATCTTGCCATTCGCCCCGAAAGCTGGTAAAATAGCAGAGAACTGCGTATTGCGCGAAAAAAGCCTGCCGATTTATGGATTGCGGCGCGCTGTTTTCGCCGTTCGATCATACATAGTGATCGAACAATCGAAATGGATGGAGGATCGTATGATCGGATTTAAGGAAGAAACGCTGCATTTTGACGTGGTGATCGTCGGCGGCGGCATGACGGGCCTGTGCGCGGCCATCGCCAGCGCGCGCCACGGCGCGAAGACCGCCCTGGTGCAGGATCGCCCAGTGCTGGGCGGCAACGCCAGCAGCGAAATCCGCATGCACATCTGCGGCGCAACCGCCAACATGAAAAAGCCCGAGCTGAGCGAGGGCGGCATCGTGCACGAGCTGATGCTGAGCAACAAGCGCGTGAACGACAGCTATAATTTTTCCATCTGGGATGCGGTGCTGTTCCAGGCCGCCAGGAACGAAAAGAACCTGACGCTGCTGCTGAACACCACCATGCATGCCGCCGCCTGCCAGGACGGCGAAATCACCTGCATCGAGTGCTATCAGATGAGCACCGAAAAGCGGCTGCTGATTCATGGCAGAATCTTTGCCGACTGCACGGGCAACGGCACCCTGGGCGCGTTTGTGGGCGTAAAGAGCCGCACGGGCAGCGAGGGCAAGGCGGAGTTCAACGAGCCGCACGCTCCCGAGCAGCCCAACCAGGACCGCATGGGCAACACCCTGCTGTTCAAGGCCGCCAACGTGGGCCATCCGGTCAGGTTCATCCCGCCCGTGGACGCCATGCACTTTACCGAGGAGCAGCTGCGCTATCGCAAGCACAGCGCCGACGTACCCAAGGAAGTGCTGGCCAAGGCCAGCGAAAACGAAATCTGGATGCTCTTTGACGGCTACTGCCAGGATTACGGCTACTGGTGGATCGAAATCGGCGGCGAAAGCGCCGATATCATCAGCGAGTATGAGGACATCCGCGATCAGCTGGTGCGCGCAGTATACGGCGTGTGGGATCACATCAAGAACGGCGGCGACCACGGCGCGGAAAACTACGAGCTGGTATGGGTAGGCATGCTGCCCGGCGTGCGCGAAAGCCGCCGTCTGGAGGGCGACTACATGCTCAACGAAAACGACGTGCTGGGCAACCGCATCTTTGACGACGCTGTGGCCTACGGCGGCTGGCATGTGGATAACCACGTTCCCGGCGGCCTGTACGCCTTTGATAAGATTCCGTCGTTTGTCTACGAATTTGACGGCGCGTACACCATCCCCTACCGCTCCTACCTGGCCAAGGGCTTCAAAAACCTGTATATCGGCGGCCGCGCGCTGAGCGCCTCCAAGCTGGCCATGGCTACCAGCCGCGTGATGGGCACCTGCGCCATCGGCGGCCAGGCCATCGGCACGGCGGCCGCGCAGGCCATCCGGAAGGGCTGCGATATCCGCGCGATCGATATCGCTGAGCTGCAGCAGACGCTGATCCGCGATGACTGCTATATTCCCGGCTTTACAAACACAGACAAGGCCGATCTGGCACAGACCGCCGCCGTGACGGCTTCCAGCGCGCAGGAGAATTATCCCGCCGCCAATGTGCTCACCGGCGTCACCCGCGATATCAACGGCTGCACCAACGCCTGGCATTCGGATGGGCTGAGCGCGCAGGGTGAATGGCTGCAGCTGTCGCTGGCCGCGCCCGCCCCCGTGCGCACCGTGCAACTGGTGTTTGATTCCAACTTCAACCTGGAAAAAAAGATTTCCCTGTCCTCCCGCCGCATCCGTCAGCAGCAGGTGGGCGTGCCGGTGGAGCTGGCGCGCGATTATGATGTAGAGCTGCTGCGCGGCGGCAAGGTGGTTGCCTGTAAGCAGCTGCGCGATAATTATCAGCGCCTGTGCCATGTGCAGTTTGAGGGCGAGGAATGCGATACGGTGCGCGTAACGGTGCGCGCCACCAACGGCGCAGGCGAGGCGCGCATCTTTGAAGTGCGCGTATACGCCTAAAAGGAGGGGTTAAATATGCGGCTTTCCACTTCTACCAATATCATGAATTTTGATCACGGCAAGCCCTACATGGTATCCTTTGAGCACGCGGTCAGCACGTGCGCGGCAGCGGGCTATCGCTATCTGGATGTAAACCTGTGCGGCATGAGCCGCGCGGGCAAGCGCTTTGCCCCCATGACCGAGGACAACTGGGAGGAGCAGGCGCATGCCTGGCGCAAGCTGGCCGATGATATCGGCGTGCGCTTTCTGCAGGGTCATGCGTATTTCAGCATCGGCGGGCCGGTTGCCCCCGGCGAAGTGCCCGGCGGCGATTTCGGCGAGGAAATGATGCGCCGCAGCGTGCTGGCGGCCGAAATACTGGGCGTGGAATACCTGGTGGTGCATCCCTTCACGGTGATGGAAAACGGCCGGCTGCTGCTGGATGAGAGCAAGCGCGCCAACCTTGCCTACTTCCGCCGCTGGCATGAATTCTTCCACGCGCATCATGTGGGCATGGCCATTGAAAACATGAACACACTGGGCAAGGGCCCCT
Source organism: uncultured Clostridia bacterium (assembly GCA_934647235.1). Lineage (GTDB taxonomy): Bacteria > Bacillota > Clostridia > Christensenellales > Aristaeellaceae > SFMI01. Next base: position 26,793 of record CAKUFG010000012.1, on the reverse strand, counting down.
CGCCGTTTTCCAACATCGATAACCTGATTGAGCTGATCGATGCGATCAACGCCCCGGATGTAGGCGCGTGTCTGGATACGGGCCACGCTCACACCAGCGGCTACAGCCCCGCCGATTGCGTGCGCCGCCTGGGCAGCCGCCTGCGCGCCACGCACATCAACGATAACCATGCCGGCGACCGCGACGAGCACATCGCCCCCTTCATGGGCACCATCGATTGGCCCGCGCTGGTGGCCGCGCTGCGCGAAATCAACTACGCGCACGATTTCTCCTTTGAAACGCAGAATCTCACCTCGCCCTTCCCCATGCGCATCCAGGGCGATCTGATCCGCTTCTCCTACACGCTGGGCGAATATCTGCTGTCGGACGAGCTGTTTGCCGATGCGGAAGCGCTGGCGAAGTATTGAGCTTTGCGCTAATTCGCCATCAGCACTCAAAAGAACCAAAGCTACCGGCTGAGCCGGTGGCTTTGGTTCTTCGTTGAAGCAGCTATGCCCAGGCTGACGTCTGCAGCATTACCGAGCGGGCAAATCACTCAGGCTGATATACTGCCAGTATGTGCCGATGCCTTCATCCGCATATTGCCTTGCATCCCTTTCAATCGCCTGGTCATAATACCCCTCCTCGCTTTCGGTACTGAATATATAGTGGTCCTGTTCATATCGCCACTGGCGCGCCTGCGCATAGTAGATACCGTTTTGTGTGCCCTGGTCCTCCCAATCCAAGGAGTCTACGCAGTCATACTGAAAAGCATGCCGGCACTCGTGCAGAATCGTGATGATTGCCTCAATCGGTTCATCATCGCCGTGCCTGAACATGTCAATATAAACAACTCTCTGCGGATGCTGATAGGTGCCAGTGGCATGTGCTTCCAGGGCTTTGTTAGCCACAACAACCGGAGCGATGCCCAGATGGTTTGTCTCAATGTCCGCAACAACCTGCAGCGCGTCGATCCTCTCCTGCTCGCTTAAGTTGTTCCAGATTTCATTCTGAAACAGCCGCATCGTGTCCATGTTCAGCAGCATTTGATTTGCGCTGCTCGCTTCAATCACTGCATTCGTCTGGCCGGTTTGCTTAACGCCGCCTTCCCTGCAGTATACAATCAGCGTCAGCAGCGCGGGAACAGACAGCAGGATCGCCGCTGCAATCGTCATATAGCGCCGCAGCGCCACCAGAAAACACCGGCGTTCCGTTCCATCGCTTTTCAAGGATGCGCTTATATCGTCGAGCAGCGGCATCGGAAGGCTTGCGGAAAAATACATCAGGTCAAGCTCCTTGCGCGCATAGATCAGCAGCCAGGCAAAAAAGCAAATCAGAACGCCCAGCAGGGTGCACGCAGCGGCAAACTGGTATTGGATGAAGCAAAGGAACAAAACAATTTCTGTCGCAAGAAAGCTGCAGCTGAGCTCGTAAGGCCAGCCCCTGGGGTATTTTTCATGCACACCGAAAAACACTGAGGTAAAATGCAATACAATTGAAATGCATTGCATCACAGTTTGGGATATTTCTATATTCAGAACGGGAATATATGCGCTGCAGATCCGAAAGCTCAGAACGCACATCAGCGCTACCGGCATAATCAAACGAATGAACGAGAGCAGCAAGTTTTCTTGCCCATAGCGCGTTTTCGCCTTGGGCCTTGCTCGTTTGCCAATTTCTTGATTTTTCATGCTCATGTGTGCTGCAGCCTTTCTTCGCCCTTTATAGGCAAATACCATCGATGGGGCTGAAACAATACTTGAACACAGGATGATTGACCAGCTTTACAAAAGCCTCGCCCCGCATAAGCTGCTGTACCTCCTGCAGTTCAATGCTGGGCTGTTTATGGTCGCTCCCACGCCCCATCTTCTCCTGCAGCCACCGGACGCTGTCTTCCGCGCATTTGAATGCGATTACAGACTGGAAAGAATCCAGAATCTGCTTGGCTTCTTCTTCGGAATACTGCTTTTGCAGCTGCCCGATGCCCTGAAGCGCGGCGATGACGCAAAACTGATCCAGCGCCTTATCCAAATGCCGAAGCCCCGGAAGCATCGCAAAATCGTCCAAGAACAAATAGGTCTTCCCGGTCGGATGCTCCGCACGATCTGCAATCAAACTGTCAATGAACAGCGAAATTCCACGCTTCTGAGCATCCATAGTCCTCGGATCAAACTCAAAAAAGAGCGCATGTCCGCTGCCTCTTGGCCCAAACACAGCAGGCGAAACAGGCGTTGACTTACCGTCGTCTACTCCCTGCATCCACACAAAGAAGTTTGTCGCCGCATCAAGATATCCATCCCCCCTGCGGCAGAAAAGCTCCTTATAGCCGCCCAGGACATCAAGGAATACAGCGATATCATTATTTTCAAGCTGTGCGAGCACCTGGCCGGCGAGCATCGTCATCGTGTTCGTTTTTCCGCTTGCAGTACTTCCCAGAAGCAAAACGCCTTTGGTCAGTTCCTCATCCGTAATGCGCACTCCAGGGTTCTGCTCAACGCCATTGAACGTACCGGGAAGCTTGTATGCATTTTCCGGATATCCGGAAAAATCAGGGAAGGAAGTCTGCGAAGCAGCGCTGGCGCCGGGAACGCTGATTTGTTGAGTCATTTTCTGAATCCTCCTTTTTATGGTCGGCATCGTTGTTGTTGTTTCTTTATAGCTGATACTGCTGAGCTTTTCCGCAGCCGGTATTTCATGCACGCCAGCATTTCCAGAAGCATGGCGGCGGATTTTGGGCAAGGTAAAGATATCCAACAGCAGGGCTCCATTAATACTGTTGAATGCTGCTTTAATTTTATTCAGTGAAGGCAGCCCGCTGCTTTCTTTACAATTTCGTGCGATTACATAATCCTCGTCGGAATCGATCGACACAGGCTTATCAAGGCTATCGTCAGCGTCAGGCGAGCCGTCTTCATGATTGCTGCTATTTGCTTCAGTCTCTGCTTTGACCGCATCTGCAGCATCGCTAGGTTCCTCCTTTGGTTTATCGCCTTCCATTACATTTCCAATCGGCTCCGGATTGACTTTCTTTTCATTTTCAGGCAGACGAGGTTTTGCTTCCTCATTTTCATCTTCATGATCAAAGGACGTCTCTGTGTCCAGAGAAAAGACTCTCCAGCGAAGACCGTTCGCCAGCTTCCTGTCAAATTCACCTTCGACAATTTCCAGCAGTTCATCTCCATCGTCGCTATTGAGCTCATCGCCCATCTTGATGCAATTCACAAACGCCTTATATGGGGTAATTTGGGATTCATCTGACATATTTGTCTGAAAAGCAGTAAGCCGTCCTTCAGCTGCCAGCTTCTCCAGCTCAAATCAAAGCAGCATAGAATAATTTAGCAAATCGCTGTCCATTATCTTGTAATTTAGTATATCAAAAGCAAGCATAAATGTCAATATAATACAAGCGGATATTCCATCTAGTGCCGTTTGTGCAGGTTTTTCAGACGAATGCGGCAAATCCGCAATTCATCATTTTCAAAGCGGCTAAGCTTTCCCGCAATAAAGAGCCATGTAATATCAATTGAATTGTTCAGAGGTCATATCAAGCATCATCCATATTTATATGACCTGTTGCTGAAGCTATGTCCGTTTATATACACAAAAAAATCCTCATGCTTCATAAGCATGAGGACTTCGTTGGCGCGCCCCGCGGGATTCGAACCCACGACCTTTTGATTCGTAGTCAAACACTCTATCCAGCTGAGCTAGGGGCGCATCTGCCAGTGGGCTGTCTCTCTGACAGCTTGTACATTATAGCGCACTTTACCCAGAAATGCAAGTACTTTTTTCAATTTTCTCAAAAATATTCTATTCGTCTGTCTGCGCGCTGTTTTGGCAGGCAAGGCGCTCTTTTTTCATGCTCCGCCGCGCGGTTTTATGTTACAATAATGTAAGCTGCGGGCGGCAAAATGTAAGGCGATTCGATGGCGCGGCCTGCCCGCCGCCTGCTATAATCAGCGCGTAAAACCCGCAAGGAGGTTGATTTTATGAGCATGCTGGAGGTCAAGGGCCTGCAGAAAACCTATGTATCCCGCTTTGGCGGCAACCGCGTGGAAGCGCTGAAGAACGTGAATTTTACCGTGGAAGAGGGCGAATACGTCGCCATCATGGGCGAGTCGGGCTCGGGCAAAACAACGCTGCTGAACCTGCTGGCCGCGCTGGATCGTCCCACGGGCGGCAGCGTGCTGCTGGACGGCAAGGATCTGAGCACGCTGCGCGAGCAGGATATCGCCGCCTTCCGCCGCGATCATCTGGGCTTTGTGTTTCAGGAGTTCAATCTGCTGGATACCTTTTCCATCGAGGATAACATCTATCTGCCGCTGGTGCTGGCGGGCAAATCCCACGCCGAAATGCGCAAGCGCATCGCGCCCCTGGCGCAGCAGCTGGGCATCGACTACCTGCTGAAAAAGTACCCCTATGAGGTTTCCGGCGGGCAGAAGCAGCGTGCCGCCGTGGCCCGCGCGCTGATTACCGAACCGCGCATCCTGCTGGCCGACGAGCCTACCGGCGCGCTGGATTCCCGCTCTACGGACGAGCTGCTGCGCCTGTTCCATCTGATCAACACCTACGGGCAGACCATCCTGATGGTTACCCACTCCGTCAAGGCCGCCAGCCATGCCGGGCGCGTGCTGTTTATCAAGGACGGCGAGGTGTTCCACCAGCTTTACCGGGGCGACTGCAATAACGAGCAGTTCTACCAGCGCATTTCCGACGCGCTGACCATGCTGCAATCGGGCGGTGACGCGCAATGAAGGCAGGCTTTTTCCCCATGCTGGCCGTCAGCGGTATCCGCAAGAACCGCCAGCTCTACACCCCTTATCTGCTTGCCTGCACCGGCATTGTGTGCGTCAGCTATATCGTCGCCTTCCTGGGCGTTTCGCCGGTCATCCGCACCATGCGCGGCGGCACCAGCACCACCATGATCCTGCAGCTGGGCAAGGGCGTCATGGCGGTGTTCTCGGCCATCTTTCTGTTCTATTCGCATTCCTTTCTGATTCGCCGCCGCAAGCGGGAGTTTGGCCTGTACAACATGCTGGGCATGGGCAAGCGCAGCATCGGCCGCATCCTGCTTTGGGAGGCGCTGCTGAGCGCGGCGCTGTCGCTGCTGGGCGGGCTGGCGCTGGGCATCCTTTTGTCCAAGCTGTGCGAGCTGCTGCTGGTCAATCTGCTGCGCGGCAGCGTCACCTTTACCTTCACCATTTCCGTCTCCGCTATCCGCGATACGGCGCTGCTGTTCGCCGCGATTTTCGCGCTGATGGCGCTCTTTGACCAGGGGCAGGTGCGCCTGTCCAGCCCGGCGGAGCTAATGCGCAGCGAAAGCGCGGGCGAAAAGCCCCCGCGCGCCAACTATGCGCTGGGCGTGCTCGGCGCAGCGCTGCTGGCGGCCGCCTATTATCTGGCGGTATCCATTCAGCAGCCGCTGGAGGCGCTGACATGGTTCTTCGTGGCCGTCATCATGGTCATCATCGCCACCTATCTGCTGTTCATCGCGGGCTCCGTTGTGCTGTGCCGCCTGCTGCAAAAGAACAAGCGCTTCTATTATCAGGCGCGCCACTTCGTATCCGTCGCCTCCATGACCTACCGCATGAAGCGCAACGGCGCGGGGCTGGCCTCCATCTGCATCCTGGCCACGATGGTGCTGGTCACCATTTCCTCCACCACCTGCCTGTACTTTGGCTCGGAAAGCCTGCTGCGCGCCCGCTATCCGCGCGATGTAAATATCGATCTGCTGGTGGATGCGCTTGAAAAGCTCAGTGATGAAAACGCCCGCGCCGCCTATGCCTGCATGGACAAGGTGATTTCCGACGCCGGCCTTTTCCCCGAGCGGCAGCTGCTCTATCGCGCCGTCACGGGCTACGGCCCGCTGGAAGACGGCACGGTTGACCTGCATGCCCCTGCCGACCGTGCCAACAGCGTCAGCCGCCTCAGCCAGGTGTATCAGTTCTGCTTTGTGCCGCTGGATGATTACAACCGCATCACCGGCAGCGCCGAAACGCTGGCGGCGGACGAAGTGCTGATTCATCCCTATCGCGCCAGCTTCAAGGGCGATACCTTTGCCCTGCTGGGCGGCGCATCCTACCATGTGAAGGCGCTGCTGAACGATTTTCCCACCAACAGCGCGGCGGCCATGAACGTCGTAGGCACGCTGTTTGTGGTTGCGGACGATCTGCAGGCCATGCTGGGCGCGCTGGCGCAGCAGGCGGCCGAGGATCCCAGCCTTGGGCTGAACTATCATTACCTCAACGCCTTTGACTGCGCGAAGGCGGATCAGATCGATTCATCCGAATTGGAAATCGCCATCCTGCTGGACGGCGTGCCGACGCTGGGCCGCGCAATCAAAGTTGAGCTGCTGGCGCAAGAAGCCGCTGATTATTACGGCATGTACGGCGGGCTGCTGTTTCTGGGAGTTATGCTGAGTCTGGTATTTGCCGCCGCCGCGGTGCTGATCATCTACTACAAGCAGATCTCCGAGGGCTACGAGGATCAGCCGCGTTTTGCCATCATGCGCAAGATTGGCATGACGCAGCGCGATATCCGCCGCAGCGTCAACGCGCAAATGCTGATGGTATTCTTCCTGCCGCTGGGCTTTGCTGGCCTGCATCTGGGCTTCGCCTTCCCGATGCTCCACAAGCTGCTGATGCTGTTCTGCCTGTACGATCTGCCGCTGCTGCTGGGCACCACGGCAATCACCTTTGTGGTATTCGGCCTGCTCTACGCGCTGGTGTACCGCGCCACGTCCAACTCCTATTACCGCCTGGTAAGCGGCGCGGCCAAGGATGCAAAGAGCAAAGGACTGCAGTAAACGCAAATGCGCCAAGGCCCCAATCGATGCTGAAAGCAGCGATTGGGGCCTCCCTTTATGCTTTTTGCAGAACCTGCGGTACTGCCGCTTATTGCTGCCAAAGAATCCACGGATGCTCAGCAGCACCGCCGCCGCAAGGGCGCCGTAATACGCAGGCAGCGCGGCATGCCACGCATGCTGCGGCAGAAAGCGCTTTACGCACGCGCCGTCCATCAGGATATAGATCAGCAGCCGCTCGCGTCCATATTCCAGCGGCCGCAGCAGCGCGGCCCAGGCGGCGACCAGCGCCACTCCCAGCGCCAGCCTGGGCGCGTCCTTTGGGGCGTAAGCCTCCGTCGCAATGGATACAAAGCCGCACAGATAGACCGCTCCATGGCAGAACATGGAGATATAGATTTCGCGCGGCGGATACGCCTGATACAGCCTTCCGCCCGCGAGGATCAACGCCATGAAGTAAAAGAATCCAGCCATCAGCCCCGAATAGGCAGCCCAGCTTCCGGCGCGGCGGCTGCCGCTGAGGCAGATGATAGGAACGGCAAAAAAGGATACCGAGGAGAACTCCACCGGAAAGCGCGCGTTATGCCGAACGAATGGGAAAACCACCAGGTAGCGCGCAAGGTTCAGCGTCAGCAGCGCCGCGCAGATCATTCTGATCGTGCGATTGCGGCTTTTTGCCGGGCGTTTGCATAGTTGCTGCGCGCAGACGCTGAGGCAGCCAAAGATCACCAGCGCGGCCGCGTTCAGGCCGCACATACGCCCTCACCCCGCATAGCCAAACCAGCCCCAGGCATGCCAGAACTGCAGCGTTCCGGCGGAGAGGCTGCACGCGATGTACCCCAGCACAAAGCAGGCGGCAAACAGCGCCAAGGCAATCAGGGCCGTGCTGCGCAGGCGGCGCCTGGCCCTTGCGGAAAACTGCGGAGAAAACGCAAGCGCGGGCAGCGCCGCCCTGTCGGAGGCTTCCGCCAGCGCGTTATGCTGAAAGCGGCCGAAGCTGCGCATCAGCTGCCGCACAAACGCGGCGTAATAGACACAGCCAGCAGCCAGCAGTACTGCCAGGGCGGCAAAGGCAAAGCCCATCACCGCGCCGCACCAGTAGGGAATCGGCGGAATGAGCGAGCCAATGCTCAGGCCGCCCACCAGGCAGACAGCCAGCGTCCCGCTTGCCAGCGCCGCAGCGGCCATCACCACGCCCCAGGCGATCAGCAGCAGGAAGAACATCCCCGCAAACAGATCAGCCAGCCCCAGGCCCGCCGCAAGCAGCGGCTTTCTGGCGCTTTTCTTTTCCGGCGCGCCGCTCTGCGCAAACTGTGCGGCCAGCGCGGCGGGATCGCCCAGCCGGGCCGCGATTTCCTCCTCTGAATAGCCGTCGGCCAGCTTGAACGCAAAATGCTGCTGATACTCCGCAATCACATCGTCTGCGTCCGCCACATTCTGGCGGCGCAGCGCCTCGGTAAGCCGCAGGATAAACTCATTCTTCGTCATTTTCATCATCCTCCAACATCAGCCTTACTGCCTGTGCAAATTTCAGATATTCCGCCCGGTCGCTGCGATAGGACTGGCTGCCCAGCTCGGTCAGCCGGTAGTACTTGCGCGGCGGCCCGCCGCTTTCCTCCTGCAGATAGGTGGTCAGCAGGCCGTCCGCCTTCAGCTTGCGCAGGATGGGATAGACCGTGCCATCCGATATATCCATGCGCTCGGCCAGATACTCAGAGATCTCATAGCCATAGCAATCCCGCTTCTGAAGCAGCGACAGCACGCACAGCTCGAGCACGCCTTTTTTGTACTGCGTGTTCACAGTGTCGCCTCCCTTTTTCGTGTTCACTACTATATTATATTCACTAGTGTGAAAAAGCCAAATGTCTTTTGAAAATTTCTATCAAAAAACTGAGGCCGCCAGCTTGCGGCCTCAGCGCTTGTAAAACCATATTCAGCTTAGTCAGGATGCAGGAAAGGCGCTTTCCCGCCCGGATACGCTGCTTTAACGGCCCTGATCAGAAAATCAGCCCCAACCCCAGCCGCACAGCGCCGCACAGCAGCATCACCAGAATGGGGTTCCACTTGCGCCAGCGCAGCACAATGAAGGCGGCCACGGCCATCACCAGGCCGATCACGTCCACCCCGTTCAGGGAGATAACGCCGCCCGGCCAGATCACCTGCCGCAGAATTTCCAGGCCGGCCGAGGCGATCAGCGCTACCACGGCGGGGCGCAGACAGGTGAGCACATTTTGCAGCATGTCCATCTGCCGGTACTTGCGGTACAGATAGGCCAGCAGCGATACGATCAGGCACGAGGGCAGGATGCAGCCCATCGTGCCCACAATAGCTCCGGTAAAGCCTGCCAGTCGGTTTCCCACAAAGGTAGCGGCGTTTACCGCAATAGGGCCGGGGGTCATTTCGGCAATGGTCACCAGATCGGTAAACTCGCTCATGGTCAGCCAGCCGTGCAGCGATACCACCTGGCTGCGGATAAACGGCATGGCCGCGTAGCCGCCGCCGATGCTGAACATGCCCACCTGCATGAAGCTGAGAAACAGCTGCCACAGATTCGCCGTCATTTCGCGCCACCTCTTTTCCGGGCGGCCAGCGCGCTAATCACGCCCACCAGCGCCGTGGCCAGGATGATGTAGATCACGTTTACATCCAGCACAAAGGCCGCGATAAAGGCCGCGCCCAGGATGCACAGCCGCAGGGCGGAATGGCTGTGAAACTCCTTGATGCCTAGGCCGCACACCACATCCAGAATAACCGCCGCCACGCCGGCCTGCATGCCGCGCAGCGCCTGCGAAACATACGGATTGCTGGCAAAGGCCGCATAGAAGATGGAAATCACCGTCAGGATGGCCATGGGCGGGATGATCGTGGCGATTACCGAAGTGAGCATGCCGGCAAAGCCGCCCACGCGCCAGCCCACCAGATTGGCGGCGTTCACGGCGATTGCGCCCGGCGAGGACTGCGCCATGGCCGCGATATCCAGCATTTCTTCCTCCGTCATCCAGTGCAGCTCATCCACAAACTTGCGCTTCATCAGGGTGACGATGACAAACCCGCCGCCAAAGGTGAAGGCGCTGATGTAAAGCATGCTGAAAAACAGCTTGACCAGCCGCCTGGCGTCGGGCTTTTTCTGTTCAGATTCCATTTTTATCCCCTCCTGCGGGGTATTATAGCGCTTGATTTATAATATGTAAAATGCTATTATTTTATTGAATGCATATCATTATGATTATGAATGGGAGAACGCCATGACCCTGCGCCACATGAAGATCTTTGTCAGCGTCTATCAGACGCAAAGCATCACCCGCGCTGCGGAGCAGCTGCACATGACCCAGCCCGCCGTCAGCCGCGCCATTCAGGAGCTGGAGCATTATTACGGCGTGTGCCTGTTTGAGCGCATCGGCCGCCGCATCTGCAGCACCGAGAGCGCGGCGCGGCTGTATGCCCAGGCGCTGCACATCATTGAAACGCTGGACAGCATGGAAAAGAGGCTGCGCGATTGGGATGAGTTTGGCGTGCTGCGCGTGGGCGCGACGATCACGCTGGGCAGTTTTCTTTTGCCCGAGCTGGCCGCGCGGTTTCAGCAGCGGCACCCGCATCTGCAGCTTCGCGCGGTGGTATCCAACGGCGCGCAGCTATCCCAGCACCTGTTGGAAAACACCATCGATCTGGCGCTGATCGAGGGCAGCATCCTGCTGCCGCAGCTGGTCAGCGAGCCGTTTTCGGGCGATCACCTGCAATTGATCCTGCCGCCTGGGCATCCGCTGTGCGGACGAAAAAGCCTGCGCCTGGAGGAGCTGGCCGAGGAGCCGTTTTTGCTGCGTGAGCGCGGCAGCGCCGGGCGCGAGTTTCTGGATCACGTATTCGCCGCGCATCAGCTGCCGCTGACGCCCTTGTGGGAGAGCGCCAGCACGCAGGCCATCATCAAGGCTGTGGGCGCAGGGCTGGGGGTATCCTTTCTGCCCGAAAAACTGGTCAGCCAGGCCATCCTGGACGGCAGCGTGCGCACCGTGCCCATCGAGAACGAGCCCTTCGCCCGCACGCACCATATCGTCTATCACCGGCACAAATTTCTCACCCGGTCCGCGCGGGAGTTCATCGCCCTGTGCCATGAAATAGAAAAAAGCCCATCTCCGGGCAGCGCTGATTCAGCGCCCGGCTGAAAGCCGCATCCTGCTGCGCCGCCTTTCAGCGCGGCAGGCGCATCACAAAACAAACGATGGATAAGGAGAAGCACCCATGCCAAAGGAAAACGACATATTGGAAACAACCCTCGCAATCGCTGAAAACGGCTATGATCAGGCCTATCGTTACCTGCTGGACGCATACGAAGCAAACCCTGAACGCTTTGGCCCGCAGACGCTGTATTTTCTTGCCTGCCTTGCCGGCGGAGCCAGCCTGCCCGGGCAGGCGCTCGCATGGCTGCACAGGGCCATACTGGACAACGGCTGGTGGTATCGTCCGGAAGTATTGGAGGACGACGACCTGGCAGCGCTGAAGGAGAGCGCAGCCTTTCTTTCGCTGAAGGCGATTTCCGATCAGCGCTATGCCGACGCTGCCGCCAGATCAAAGGCGGTGTTTTCCTGGAAGGAAAAGACAAGCGGCAATTTGTTTCTGGCCGTTCACGGCAACACCCAGAACGCCCGGACAGCCAGGGAGGACTGGTCGCCCATCCTTGAAAAAAGCGGCCGGTGGCAGTTGGAAACAATCCAAAGCGCCGAACCGGACGGATATGGCACCTATCGCTGGCGCTATGACAGGGCTTCCTATCTGCCGGCGGCACAGGCAATCGAAAGCGTGCAGAACGCGGGCTATGAGGAAATCGTCTGCGGCGGGTTTTCCGCCGGATGCGATATGCTGCTGCGCGCGGTGCTGTTTGCGCCCGCCCGCTGCGATACGCTGATTCTGCAAAGCCCATGGATTCCGCTGCTGCAGGAGGACAGCGAAGGTCTGATATCCGCCGTGAAGCAGAAGCATATCGCGCTGACCCTGCTCTGCGGCTCCGACGACGCGGATTGCCTGCCCATGGCAAAGCAGCTGTTCGCCGCAGCGGACAAGGCGGGGATCCGCGTCCGGCTCCGCATTCAGGAGGGCTGCCGGCATCAGTTTCCCGCCGTCCCCTGCGCGCTGGAGGATTTGCTGTAAGCCTTCCGGCGCGTTGGACAAGCTTGCAGTCTTACTCCTGCACCGTCTTTTTCTGCCTCAGATCGATGCGGATGGTGGTGCCATGATCCACCTGCGATTCAGCGCTGACGCTGTGCCCCAGGCGGGCCAGGATTTCGCGGCACAGGTACAGGCCCAGTCCGCTGGCCTTGCGGTGGCTGCGGCCGTTGTAGCCGGTATAGCCCTTTTCAAACACGCGGGGCAGATCCTCGGGCGCAATGCCGATGCCCGTATCGCGGATGCACAGCACGCCCTCGGGCTCCATATAGATGCTGACGCTGCCCTGCGGGGTATACTTGAGGGCGTTGGACAGCACCTGCTCGACGACAAAGCCCAGCCATTTTTCATCGGTAATCACCGTGCAGTTCAGCATCTGATAATTCAGCTGGATTCTGCGCTGGATAAACTCGCCCGCAAAGCGCCGCACCGCGGGACGGACGATATTGTCCAGCGCGCAGGAACGGATGACATAATCGCTGCTGTCGCTGCCCAGGCGCAGATAGGTAAGCGCCATCTGCACATATTGCTCCACGCGCCCCACCTCGCCCGTCAGGCGGCGGGACAGCGGCGTATCCTCGTTCTGCAGCGCCAGGCGCATGGCCGCGATGGGCGTTTTGATCTGATGCGCCCACACGGTGTAGTATTCCGTCATGTCGTGATAGCGCGCGTCCATATCGCTTTTCAGCCTTTGCCTGTCCGCGTGCAGCGCAAGCAGCAGCGCCTGATAGGCCTGCTCCTGCGGGCTTTGCGCGGCGGGCAGCTCGTCCGGCAGGTCGGCGGGGTGGCGCTGCATCAGGCCCAGCTCCTGGCAGACGGCGCGCGATTTGCGCAGGGAAAGCAGCAGCATGATCCCGCCCGCCGCCGCGCACAGGGCCGCAGGGTACAAAACGGCCCCCAGCGGCAGGCCGTACAGCGCAAAGGAAACCGTAAAGATCAGGCAGCAAAGCCCCAAAAAGAGCATGCCCCGGCGCTGGGCGCGCAGGTACAGGCGCAGAAAACCCTTCATATCTTACAGGACTCCCATCTTATTCCACCAGATAGCCCGCGCCCACGCGGGTGGTAATAAAGCCGTTCAGGCCGGCTGCGTCCAGCTTTTTGCGCAGCCGGTTTACGTTTACCGTCAGCGTGTTTTCATCCACAAAGCTGTCGGTTTCCCACAGGCGCTCCATCAGCCGTTCGCGGCTGACCACGCGCCCGCGCCCTTCGAGCAGGGTCAGCAGGATGCGGTATTCGTTCTTGGTCAGGGCGATCCTCTGCCCGTTATAGCTCAGCGTCTGATCGGCGGTATTGAGCGCCGCGCCGCGATGTGACAGCGTAGGCGCGGCCTGCGAAAAATCATACGCCCGGCGCAGCAGCGCCTGCACCTTGGCCATCAGCACGCGCTGATCAAAGGGCTTGGCGATAAAATCATCCGCGCCCATGTTCATGGCCATGACGATGTTCATGTTGTCCGCAGCGGAGGACAAAAAGATGATGGGCACGCGCGATACGCGGCGGATCTCGCTGCACCAGTGATAGCCGTTGAAAAAGGGCAGGGAGATATCCATCAGCACCAGCTGCGGATCATAGGCGGTAAACTCGCCCAGCACATCGTGAAAATTGCGCACGCAGCGCACATCCAGCTCCCACATGGCCCCCTGCTCGCAGATGGCCTGGGCAATGCCGGAATCATCCTCCACCAGCAAAATACGGTACATCGCGCATGCCTCCCCAATAGCGACGGTTGTTTTTTTCATTATAACATGGAAAAACCGTCCTGACAAACGGTATGCTTTCGCGCTGTCTGCAATCCGGATAGCCGCAGCAGCGATGCAGCAAAACGCGGGAAGCCGCCTCACGGCAGCTTCCCGCGTTTTTGTTATCGGATCTTATTTTACCACGATATTGAGCAGACGGCCAGGCACAAAGATGAACTTGACGATCTGCTTATCGCCCACGGCGGCCTTGACGGCCTCATGCTCGCGCAGGGTGTCGCCCTGCTCGCGGGTCAGGTTGGCGGGCACCATGATGCGGCCCTTGATTTTGCCGTTGACCTGGATGGCGATTTCCACCTCGTCCTTGACCAGCGCGGCGGGATCATAGGCAGGCCAGGGCTGGGTGTAAATGGGCGTGCCGAAGCCCTGCAGCTGCCAGATTTCCTCGCATACATGCGGGGTCACAGGGGACAGAATCAGCAGCAGCGCCTTATATTCGCCGCGCGTTACGCTGCCCTTGCGCACCATCTCGTTTACCAGCGTCATCATCTGGGCGATGGCGGTGTTGAACTTCAGGGTGTCAAAGTCCTCGGAAACCTTTTTGATGGTCAGGTGGACCGAGGCCTTCAGGTCGTCGCTCATACCCTCGTCGTCGGTCAGCATTTCCTGCAGACGCCATACGCGCTCGATGAACTTGCGGCAGCCGCGCGCGCCGGTGGTAGACCACGGAATGGCCTGGTCGAACGCGCCCATGAACATTTCATACATACGGAAGGCGTCCGCGCCGATCTGATCCACCACGTCGTCGGGGTTGATCACGTTGCCGCGGGACTTACTCATCTTCTGGCCGTCCTCGCCCAGCACCATGCCGTGGCTGGTACGCTTCCTGTAGGGCTCGGCCACCGGGCACACGCCGATATCATGCAGGAACAGGTTCCAGAACCGGCTGTAGAGCAGGTGCAGGGTGGTGTGCTCCATGCCGCCGTTGTACCAGTCCACCGGCATCCAGTATTTCAGCGCCTCGGGCGAAGCCAGCGCCTCGTCGTTGTGCGGATCGCAGTAGCGCAGGAAATACCAGCTGCTGCCGGCCCACTGGGGCATGGTGTCGGTTTCGCGCTTGGCGTCGCCGCCGCACTTGGGGCATTTGCAGTTGACCCAGTCGGTCATCTTGGCCAGGGGGGATTCGCCGGTCTCGGTAGGCTCGTAGTTTTCCACCTCGGGCAGCAGCAGGGGCAGATCCTTTTCATCCAGGGGCACCATGCCGCAGTGCGGGCAGTGCACAATCGGGATGGGCTCGCCCCAATAGCGCTGACGGGCGAACACCCAGTCGCGCAGCTTATAGTTGACCTTGCGCTGGCCAAAGCCATGCTCCTGCGCGTAGTCGATGGCTGCCTTCTTGGCCTCGGCCACGGACATGCCGTTGAGGAAGCCGGAGTTGACCATCGTGCCCGTCGCCACGTCGGAATAGCAGGCTTCCTGCACGTTTTCGCCGCCGGAAACCACCTCGACGATTGGCAGGCTGAACTTCTTGGCAAAGTCCCAGTCGCGCTCGTCGTGGGCGGGCACGGCCATGATGGCGCCGGTGCCGTAGGACATGAGCACATAGTCGCTCAGCCAGATGGGAATGGATTTGCCCGTCATGGGGTTGACGGCGCGCAGACCCTTGATTTCCACGCCCGTCTTATCCTTATTGATTTCGGTGCGCTCAAAATCGCTCTTGCGCTGGGCGGCGGCGCGATAATCCATCAGCTCCTGATAGTTTTCAATGCGGTCGCGGTACTTTTCAATGCAGGGATGCTCGGGAGAAAGCACCATATAGGTAGCGCCGAACAGCGTGTCCGCGCGGGTGGTGAACACGCGGATTTTCTCCTCCGTGCCTTCCAGGGTAAAGTCGATCTCCGCGCCCTCGCTGCGGCCGATCCAGTTGCGCTGGGACAGCTTTACGCGGTCGATAAAGTCCACGTCGTCCAGGCCGTCCAGGAGCTTCTGCGCGTAGGCGGTAATACGCAGCATCCACTGGCTCTGCTGCTTGTGGATGACGGGGCTGCCGCAGCGCTCGCACACGCCCTCTACCACCTCTTCGTTGGCCAGCACGCACTTGCAGCCCGTGCACCAGTTGACGGGCATATTGGTCTTATAGGCCAAGCCGTGCTTGTACATCTGCAGGAAAATCCACTGCGTCCACTTGTAATACTTGGGATCGGTGGTGTTGATCTCCCGGTCGTAATCAAAGGAGAAGCCCAGCATCTGCAGCTGCTCGCGGAAGTGATTGATATTGCGCTGGGTCACGATGGCGGGGTGGACATGATTCTTGATGGCAAAGTTCTCCGTCGGCAGGCCGAAAGCGTCCCAGCCGATGGGGTGCAGCACGTTGTAGCCCTCCATGCGCTTTTTGCGGGCCACGATATCCAGCGCCGTGTAGGGACGGGGATGGCCTACATGCAGGCCCACGCCCGAGGGATAGGGGAATTCGATCAGCGTGTAATACTTGGGCTTGGAGTAATCATTGGAAGCGGCGAAGGCCTTGTTGTCGGCCCAGATCTTCTGCCACTTTTTTTCAATCCCTTTGGGATCGTAGAGGGGAATCTGCTGCATGGAATGCCTCCTTCACATAAATCAAGCCGCCCCGTCCCTGCATAACAAAGACGAAACGGCTGTTCCGCGGTACCACTTTGCTTGCGGCATCTGAATACAAATGCCGCCGCTCTGTGCGCTGTAACGGGCGCGCCCGTGCGGCCTACCGGGAAAAACCCCCTCGGCACGCCGGCTCCAGAGCGAGCGGCCATCCCCGCGCCTCCGCCCTTTCACCCGCCGGGCGGCTCTCTGAACGCGCGCATGGACAGCGTTCTCCTTCATGGCCGATATCACCGCCTATTATATGCAAAAATGGGCGATTTGTAAAGCATAAGTTTTGATTTTGGGGACGCGCCGCGCATCCGCGGCATAGGATGCACGGGAGGGATGCTTATGGCCGGATATGCGGATACGCCCCTGACGGGGGCGCACTTTGCCGCCTTTTGTGAAAAGATGGTCGGGCAGCCGTACTGGTACGGCGCCTGCTGCTATAAAGCCACCCAAAGCCTGCTGAACAGCAAAAGCAAGCAGTATCCCGGTTATTACACGGCGGGGCGCATGGATCAGTGCCAGCGCGATATCGCCGCGCGCGCGGTGGTGGCTGATTGCATCGGCGGCGTGAAGGGCTATGCTTGGACGAACGGCGGCGCGAGTATTCTGGCGGCAATCGGCACGGACGCGCCGATCCTGAGCAAGTACGGCGCTAACGGCTGCCCGGACAAGGGCGCGAACGGCATGTTTACCTATGCAAAAAGCAAGGGCTGCCCCTGGGGGCCGATTGCCACCCTGCCGGAAACGCTGGGCCTGGCGCTGGCCAAGGACGGGCATGTGGGCTACTATATCGGCAACGGCGAATTGGTGGAGTGGCGCGGGTTCAATTATGGCTGCGTGCGCACGCGGGTGAGCCAGCGCGACTTTCAGTATTGGTATCAGCTGCCCTTCCTGCGCTATGAGGGTGGGGATACGCCCGCGCCCGATCCTGAACCTGCGCCTGATCCCGATCCGCAGCCGGGCGACGGCACGCGCGCGCTGCTGTCCGCGGCCAACGGCGGGGGCATCAACATCCGCCAGGGCAACGGGCTGAACTATGGCCGCCTGCGCCAGGTGCCTTCAGGCACCTACCTGCCCTATGTGGCCACGGCCGCCAACGGCTGGATTGCCGTAGTAACCGGCAGCGCGGTAGGCTGGGTATCGGGAGAGTTTGCGCAAGTAGTATAAACCCAAGCTGCATCAAGCAAAAGGACGGCGCTTCCCGGCAAAGGGAAGCGCCGCCTTTCATTTCTGCAGTGCAATTACCACTCGCGGATCAGCTTTTCAATCAGATCCGCCGCGCAGCCCACGCCGTCCTCCTGGCGCAGCATTTCACCCATCTGGGCGGCATTCTGCGCATAGCGCGCATCGCAGCACAGATCGCGCAGCGCATCGGCCAGCTTGCCGGCGGTCAGCAGCGAGCGCTGAATGGGCTTGGGACCCAGCTCACGCTGATACACCTGATGCCCCCAGAACGCCTGCTCGCCGCAGAAGGGGATGATCAGCGTGGGACGGCCCGCGCGCAGGCCCGAGGCCGTGGTGCCCGCGCCGCCATGGTGAACCACAGCGCGCATGCGTGGGAACAGCCAGCCATGATTGATATAGCCGGTATGATAGTAGACGTTGGGCAGCTTTTCAGCCGGCAGGATATCGCTGCTCCAGCCGCCGTCCACGATGGCGCGCAGCCCCGTCTCGCGCAGGGCGGCGACCACCTTGTCAAAAATCTTTTCCATATCGCTGGACACCATGGAGCCAAAGCCGATGTACACCGGCGCGTCGCCCGCATCCATGAATGCCTGCAGCCCGGGATCAGGCTCGGCCTGTTCGCTTTCCTCCTGCCAGAAGCCCGTCATGTAGATATTGTCGTCCCAGTCTGACGGGCGTTCCAGAAGCCTGGGGCTGATGGCATACAGCACAGGCACGCGATGCCCGTCCACCGTCAGGATCGGCTCGCTCTTGATCGGCGGGGCCTCGATGCCCTGCGCCTTGCGCCAATCGGCCAGCATATGGCGCTCAAAGGCGTTGATGGCCAGCCAGCTGATGCGATAGCTGGCCCCGGCATAGCGCTTGCCCGGCAGCTGCGGGAACAGCGGCAGCGGGAAATCAGCGTTGGGATCCAGCGGGAAATAATACGTCTGGATATAGGGAATGTGCAGCTTTTCAGCCACGGCGTTCACCGCCGACAGGCTGAAGGTGGACAGGATCGCATCCGCCCCCTGACTGCCCGTCAGGATGGAATCCATCAGCGCATCCTTGCAGCCCGCGATGGCCTTTTGCAGCTGCGGCAGGAAGGTAACGGCCAGGTTGCCCGGCCGCATCAGGCTTTCCATGTAATGGTGCAGGCTGCCCGGCAGCGGCAGAAAATCCATGCCTGCCCGGCGCGCGGCCTCCTCAAAGGGCGCAAACGCGATCAGCCGCGTCTGATGCCCGCGTCGCTGCAGCTCGCGGCCCAGCAGGATATACGGGCGTACATCGCCCGTCGAGCCGATGGCAACCATGGAAAACAGCATGAAGAAACCCTCCCTTTGACGGCATGTAAAATCATGACAGGTTCAGCATAGCACACAAAGATCAAGTGAAAATCAATTGAGAGGTTACACGCGCCAGATATTTTGGGCGTACTGGCGCACAGCGCGGTCGGCGCTGAAGGTGCCCGCGCCGGCAATGTTGAGCAGGCACTTGCGGGCAAACGCGCGCGGCTCGTCCTTGTATTCCATATAGGCGCGCAGACGCGCGGCCTGATAGGCGGCAAAGTCCAGCAGCAGGAAGTGATGATCGGGCCGATGCCAGCTGGCGCCCTTGAGCAGCGCGTCGTGCAGCTCGGTCAGGCCCGCGTCCGGCTCGCAGATGCTGCCGTCCACCAGCGCGTCCACCGCCCGGCGGATGCGCGGGCTGGCGCGGTAAATATCGTTGGGATTGTAGGTTTCGCGGATCGCGTCGATCTCCTGCGCGGTCGCGCCAAAGATGTATTCGTTCTCCTGCCCGGCCTGCTGGGCGATTTCGATGTTCGCGCCGTCCAGCGTGCCCAGGGTAATCGCGCCGTTGAGCATCAGCTTCATGTTGCCGGTGCCGCTGGCCTCGGTGCCCGCGGGCGAAATCTGCTGGCTCAGGTCGGCGGCGGGAATGATGCGCTCGGCATAGGAGCAATTGTAGTTTTGCACAAACACCACGCGCAGGCGGTCGTTCACCTCGGGATCGCCGTTGATGCGCTCGGCGACCTTGTTGCAGAAATAGATGATGCTCTTGGCGCGGTCATACCCGGCCGCTGCCTTGGCGCCGAAGATCACCGCCACGGGCGGGAAAGCCGCGCGGAAGTCTTCGTCCTCCTTCAGGCAGTTATACAGATCAACCAGCGACAGCGCGTTCATCAGCTGACGCTTGTACTCATGCAGGCGCTTTACCTGCACGTCATACAGGAAGCTTTCAGGCAGATCCACATTCTCGTGCGCCCGGATATACGCGCGCAGCTGCGCCTTTTTCTGGCGCTTGACGGCCATAAAGCGGTCGATCAGCGTATCGTCCAGATGCTCGCGCAGCGCGCCCAGACGCGCAAGATCGGTCAGGAAGTCATCCCCGCCCAGCGTGTCGCTCAACAGCGCGGTCAGCTCGGGATTACACACCCCCAGCCAGCGCCGGGGCGTGATGCCGTTGGTCACGTTCTGCAGTCGATCAGGATAGGCGCGGTGCCAGTCGGCAAACACGCGCTCCTTGAGGATATGGGTGTGCAGTTCAGCCACGCCGTTGGTGCAGTGCGTGCAGGCGACGGCCAGGTTGGCCATGTGAATAGTGTGGTTTTCAACAATATAGAGGCCCTCATGCCCCTGAGCGCGCAGGCGCTCGTCCAGGCGGCGGATGATGGGAATCAGCTCGGGCGCGACGGCGCGCATCAGGCTTTCGCTCCAGCATTCCAGGGCCTCGGGCATCACGGTATGGTTGGTAAAGGCGAAGGCGCGGAAAGCGATCTCCGCCGCCTGCTCAAAGTCCATGCCCTCGCTGGTCAGGATGCGGATGAGCTCCGGCACGGCCATGGTGGGATGGGTGTCGTTGAGCTGCACGGCAAACTGCTCGGCAAAGCGCTCGCGCTGGGGACACTGACGCAGCAGATCCTGTACCGTGGCGCTGCACAGCAGATACTGCTGGCGCAGGCGCAGCGTTTTGCCCGCGCGCTTGCTGTCGCCCGGATAGAGCAGGGCGGTAATATCCGCCGCGCGCACCGCCTCGCGGGAGGCCTTTTCATAGTTCTGGTCGTTAAAGGCGGACATGTCGATGGGCTCCACCGGCTCGGCCTTCCAAAGGCGCAGCGTGCGGATAACCCCGCGCAGGCCGATCACCGGCATATCATAGGGCACGGCGCGCACGGAGAAATTGGCAAAACGCACGATCACGCTTTCATCCTCGCGGCGCACCGACCAGGGATCGCCATGCCTGGTCCAGTCGTCGGGCGCTTCCACCTGCCGTCCATCCTCAAAGGACTGCTTGAACAGGCCGAAGCGATAGTACAGGCCATAGCCGCTCAGGGGGATATTCTGCGCGGCGGCAGCGTCCAGATAGCACGCAGCCAGGCGGCCCAGGCCGCCGTTACCCAGCGCCGCATCCTCGATATCCTCCATATCGCTCAGGTGCGCGCCCTGCTGATTGAGCAGCTTTTCCACCTCGTTGTACACGCCCAGGCAGCACAGGTTATTGTGCCATAGGCGACCCATCAGATATTCCGCGCTGATATAGCAGGCGCGGCGGCGCTGGCGAAGCTCCTGCTCATCCTGCGCCCACTTGGGGGCGATGGACAGCATCACAGCCTGAGCAATGGCGTCGTGCAGCTGGAAATCATGCGCGTTGGCAAAGTCCACATGATAGCGCGCGCGCAGGAAGCGCTCGGCGTCGCTGACAATCTGCTGCGGGGATACGGAATAGGCGTTGGTCATGATTTTCACTCCTTATAGTGAATTGGAGATTGAATGCAAAACAGGGCTGCGCCCGGCATTTTCCCGCTTACTGCTTGCTTTCCAGCAGCAGCGAAATCAAGCCCGGAGACTGTGTTTCGTGCACGCGGTTGATTTCTTCGATGTCCGCGCGGCGGCGGGGCGGGAAGCAGTAGGCGCAGGCAGTCAGCTTGGCAAACGCGCCCGTTTCCAGCTCGCCATAGGTAAAGGCCGTCAGGGGCAGATACTTGTCCTTTACGCCCTTGCAGTTGGCCGTGCTGTGATAGCTGGAGCCGCCATCCGGATTGTAATACAGCGGCGTTTCATCGGCGGGGATTTCCATCTGCCGGCCGGCAAAGTCCTCCCAGATCACCAGCTTTGTGCCCACCTTGATGTTATTCCACACCCAGGTCATGTTAATACCGTCGGCGTTTTTCAGCCGCTGCACGCGCACGCAGCCATGGCTGGCGCGGGAGCCCAGCTTGGGCTCACAGTTTTTATAGTTCTTGGTGCCATCGGCATTTTTGACGTGCGGCACCTCGTGCAGCAAATCGCCGCTGTTAAAGCGCAGGCCCATGCCGCACACCAGGTTATCGGATTTGAAATCGCCCACGCGGGAGATGATCACAAACTCGCCCGAGCGCGTTTCGTTATAAGGCTGGCGCTCGTTATACAGCCCGGTGGATACAGCCAGGGTGGTAAAGAGCTTGCCATCCTTAAAGATATACAGCGACTGGGTTAGTTTGTCAATGATCATGCCGTAATCGGTACGCACATTATAGGTTTTCAGCTTGTTGGTGCGGATATAGCCGGTTACGAAGGCGTTCCAGGCCTTGACCTTGGAATCATGGAAGGAGCTGGAATACGTTTCCACCAGCGACCAGCCGTCATTGCGGGTTTCCAGCACATGCACAGCCTGAGACGCGCCCGTCACCACGCCGATGCCCTCGCTGCTGTCGCTGGGCTCGGCGCGCAGAACAACCTGCTCCTTCTGCCCCGCATCCACCACCTGAATGGGCGCGGTCAGCATGGCCCACACGGCGGACTCGTCGGTGATATCCATGGGCGTGCACCAGTAGCAGCCCGTATGCTGCGGATGATAGCTGCTCAAATGCGCGGGCGTGATGCTGGCGCTTTGATCGGCAAAGGCCGGCTCAGGCGTGGCGGCAGGCGCAGGCTCGGCGGCAGCAGCTGCCGGCTGCGCGCTCTGCACAGTCTGGCCGACGGTCAGCGCGGCGGTGTATGTCTGCCCCTCATAGGTAAGGATCAGGCGATACGCGCCCTCGGCCAGCGGCTCGGCAAAGAACTGCTCGTCCAGCGTCAGCACATGCAGCCCGCCCAGCAGCATGCGCTCGGACAGGATGACAGCCACGTCCGCGCCGCCCTGCGTGGTCAGGCGCAGCGACGCGCGCCCACTGGCAGGCAGAAAGTAGCGCAGCTCCACGCTTTGGCCGGGCAGCAGGGTGCAGTCCTCCACATAGGGCAGGCTCTCCGCCAGCGCAAGGCCTGGCAGCAGCAGGGCAAGCGACAATATCAGGGCAAGAATTCTGCGGTACATGAACAACCTCCGTTGAAATGGATAAGGAGCAAACGGAAAAGAGAACGAGGGAACGATTCTTTCTTGGAGCCCAAGCAAGAAGCAAAGAAAGCTGCGTGTGACGTAAAAGCCAAGCTGGTAAAACTGGCAGGCGGCACTGCCGCCCACCTGCCGCGGGGGCTGGGCGGGTGGCCAGGGCCATTCCCAGTTTAATTCCAGCAGCTTTTCCGTCCACAACACAGGGTCTTTGTTACTTTCTTCACTGAAGAAAGTAACGTCTCCTCCTCGTCCGCCCTTTCTCGTCAGAAGCTTCTTCCGCCGCCACCGCCGCCATGGCTGGAGCCGCTGCTGCTGCTAAAGGTGCTGTGGCTGCTGCCGCCGGAGGAGGGCGGATCGTTTTCGATCTTGTGGCGCACGGTGGTCGTATACAGGTAAATATCGCGCTCACGGGTCAGGTTCATATCGGTCAGATAGCTCTCCGCCGAGTCGCGCCTGCGGGCGGTTTTCATCTTGCCCTTCTGCGAGGCGGCAATGATCCAGCCAATCAGAATGGCCGGAATCAGCGCAAACAGCGCGCCCATCTGCAGGCGCTCATAGAAGGTTGCGGGCTCCTGCACCACATCGTCGCCCTCGCCGTAATACTGATATACGCTGTCCGGGCGGCCATTCGCATAAGCGTCGATAATGCCCTCGCTGCGGGTCAGATACGTGCTGCACGCGCTGTAGTAACGGCCCGCGCGCATGTCGCTTTCCATCGCATCGTAAATGGCCTTCAGCGCCTGATCGCTGAACGCATTGATGCCGCGCCCCGTGGTGACGCACACATACTTGCGCTGATCCATGGCGATGACCAGGATGATGTTGTCCGTGCGGAAATTGTTGTAATCCACCAGATCGGCGGCGTACATGCCCAGCTCCATCCCGCGCGAATCGTTGGTGGTGGCAATGATGACATCCAGATCGTACTTCTCAGACAGTTCGCGGCAGCAGTCGTTCAGGGCCGATACCTGCGCGCTCGTCAGCAGCCCCGCGCGATCCGCCACACGGCTCAGCTCCGCCGCGGCGGCGGCGCAGCAAAGCAGCAGGGTGCAAAGCAGCAACGCAAAAATCCTCTTTTTCATACCCGCACCCCCTTACAGAAAGAACGCAATGAGCAGCGCCAGCGCCACTTCAAGGCCCAGCATCCAGCTCAGCTTCAGGCGGCGATACTTGCGCTTATCCACCGGCAGCTCGCCCGCCAGACGCCCCGTCTGCCCGTTGATGGCAAAGGGAAACGCCTGATCGCCATAGCGCACGGTCAGCAGCCATACGGGCATCATCACATAGCGCACCTTGCCCTGATCCAGCCGCACCTGCGTGCAGTCGCTCACCACGCTGGAATAGCCGTGCACGGTGCTGCGCAGCGCATCGGTGGCCGCATTGGTCACGCGCTCGTTGGCGCGGGGCACGCACTCATCCATTTCCTGATCGCGGCAATCCGCCTGATAGCCCGCCAGATAGCCGGGATCAAAGGCCTTGCAGGCGGCGTAGTCAAAGGGCTCGATGGCCTCCGTCAGCGTATCGTCCACGCGCTTGCAGGCGTCCACCGGCACGCGGTCAAAGCTGACGCGGCCGCAGCGCTCCACATAAAAGTGCAGCGTATCGGTAATCTGCCAATCGCCCCGGCGGTAGGTATTGACGCGCTCGGCGCGGTAGGTGCAGCGCGCGTCGGCCTGACAATCAAACAGGAAGTAAGGCACATACAGGCCCTCTACATCCTCCACGCGGCAGGCGCGCACAAAATCGTCAGGCAGCAGCTTTTTGCCGTGAAAATGCTCGTGCAGCTTCTTTTCCGCATCCTCGCGGGATACGGTAAAGGGCAGGATCGCATCGGGGCGCAGCTCGCCCGAAAACTGTTTGGGAATCAGCGCGTTGTTGCCGCAATAGGCGCACTTGGTGGCCGCCGTGGCGGCGGAGGTGACCAGCACCGCGCCGCAGGCAGGGCAGTTGTATTCCTGCAGGGCGCTTTCCTCCTCCGCGGTAAAGGTCTGCGCGCTGCGGCACTTGTTCCAGTCCAGGCTGGACTGCCCGGCGTTTTCCTGCATGGCCTCCGACAGGGCGCGCATATCCTCTTCTTTATAGCTTGCGCCGCAGGCTTCGCACACAAGCTCGCTGTTTTTCCATTTAAGCGGGGCGCTGCACTGCGGGCACTGATAGGTTTCAATGGTCACGGTTTCATTCCCCTTCCAAATTCACAGATAAGCGTAAGCATATCATACCACTTACGCGCGTTTTTTGCAATTTTTCTTTACATCTTTGCACTTTTCATATAAAATAACAGGGACGAATGTTGGAAGTTTCCGAAGGAGGCTTTGCAAACAATGGAACAGACAAACGTGCGCCGCGGCGGCGTGCTGCTGCATATCACCTCGCTGCCCGGGCCGGAGTGCGCCGGCACGCTGGGCGAAGCGGCCTATCGCTTTGTGGATTTTCTGCAAAGCGCGGGCATGCGCATCTGGCAGGTGCTGCCGGTAGGCCCCACCGGCTACGGCGAATCGCCCTATCAAAGCGCCTGCGCGCTGGCGGGCAACCCCTATATGATCGACCTGGCCCTGCTGCAAAAGGACGGCTATCTGCCCGATTATCAGTCTGCGCCGCATGCCGGGACCGGCCGGGCGGATTTTGAAGCCCTGCGCGCCGAAAAGGAGCCCTGGCTGCGCCGCGCCTATCAGCACAGCCGCGATCGCCTGCTCAGCGACGGCGCGTTTGAGGTATGGCAGAAGCAGTGGCCCTGGCTGCGCGATTACGCGCTGTTCATGGCGATCAAGCAAAAGTTCAACCAGGTATCCTGGATGCAGTGGCCCGACGAGGATATCCGCATGCGCCGCCCCGAAGCCATGAACCGCTACGAGCAGGAGCTGCGCGAGGATGTGCGCTACTACATGTTCCTGCAATTCCTGTTTCGCGATCAATGGATGCGCCTGCGCCGCTACGCCAACGAGCGCGGGATCATGATCCTGGGCGACATGCCCATCTATGTGGCCGAGGATTCCTCGGACGTATGGGCCAACGCCAAGTTCTTCCAGCTCAACTGTGAGCGCCGCCCCAAGCGCGTGGCGGGCGTACCACCCGATTACTTCAGCGAGGACGGCCAGCTTTGGGGCAATCCCCTGTACCGCTGGCACTATCTGCGCCTGCATGGCTACGGCTTCTGGATGGATCGCCTGCGCGCCATGGCGCAGCTGTACGATAGCGTGCGCATCGACCATTTTATCGGCTTTGCCAATTATTATTCCGTCAAGGCCGGCGAAAAGACCGCCCGCAACGGCAAATGGGTAATCGGCCCCGGCAAGGCGTTCTTTGCGGCGGTCAAGAAAAAGGTGCCCGAATTGAACGTGGTGGCCGAAGATCTGGGCGCGGTGAACGACCGCGTGCGCAATCTGCTGGCCTTCTGCGGCTATCCCGGCATGAAGGTGCTGCAGTTTGCCTACGACGGCGGCGGCGGGGACAACTCGCATCAGCCGCAGCTGTATCAGCCCAACTGCGCCGCCTATACCGGCACGCACGATAACGATACGTCGCTGGGCTGGTGGCGCGCCTGCAGCGACCAGACCCGCCGCAACCTGCGCGAAGCGCTGGGCGAGGTGGATGACAGCACGGTGGTGTGGCGCATGATCAAGGCGGTGTTCGACAGCCGCGCCAACATCGCCATGGCTCCGATGCAGGACTTTTTGGGTCTGGATTCCGCCGCCCGCATGAACACCCCCGGCACGGTGGGCGAAAAGAACTGGCGCTACCGCGCGCTGAGCAGCGACTTTTCTGCCGAGCTTGCCGCCCGCATGCACGCGCTGTGCGAGGAAAGCGGCAGAGTGTAAGGCGCTTGGCAGCGCACGCATTAATGCATTGCACCAAAGGCTTCTCATCAAGGGGAAGCCTTTGGGGGCCGCACTTTATAAAAGAGTGTATTTTCCCTCATCCGTCTCGCTATTCGCTCGACACCTTATCCGCAATTCGGCATAGTCGTATTTGAGCAAAGTATTGCTCAAATACTCGTTGCCTCATTGAGCCAACCGCCCCGCGCTTCTGCCTTGCGGCAAGCGCGGGTTTCGGGCGGCAATT
>CAKUFG010000011.1 GCA_934647235.1 uncultured Clostridia bacterium | reverse complement strand
GGATCGTACCCTGCTGACTACGATGATCGATAAGTTCGGCGGTGGCCCGGTGGGGCTGGATACATTGGCCGCGTCTACAGGTGAGGACGCCAATACCATTGAGGATGTGTACGAGCCGTATCTTTTGCAGTTAGGCTTTATCCAGCGCACGCCGCGCGGCCGCATCTGTACCGCAGCGGCCTATGAGCATCTGGGGCGCGTAAAGCCTGCTTCTCTGGCCGAAATAGTGGAGCAGGGCTCGCTCCTGGATCCGTCAGATGAGGATTAAGCCGCCTTTAGAAATACAGCATAAAAGGAAATGAGCTTTGGCATGAAAACAAGCGATTTTGATTATCATCTTCCGGAAGAGCTGATTGCCCAAACGCCGGTGGAGCCGCGCGATTCCAGCCGCATGATGGTCTGCAACCGCAACAACGCGCGGCGCGAGGATCATATTTTCCGCGAGCTGCCGCAGTTCCTGCGTCCGGGCGATGTGATGGTGCTCAATGAAACGCGCGTGATTCCCGCGCGCTTGCTGGGCGTTAAGGAAAGCACGGGCGTGCCCACCGAGGTGCTGCTGCTGCGCCGCCGGGATATGAACACTTGGGAAACGCTGGTAAAGCCGGGCCGCCGCCTGCATCAGGGCGATACGGTAGCCTTTGGCGATGGGCTTCTGCGCGCGGAAATTCTGGATACAACGGACGCGGGCGGGCGCGTGGTGCGCTTTATTTATGAGGGTGTGTTTGAAAGCCTGCTGGACAAGCTGGGGGAGATGCCCCTGCCGCCCTATATTCACGAGAAACTGGACGATCCTACGCGCTATCAGACGGTCTACGCGCGCCTGGATGGCAGCGCCGCCGCGCCTACCGCCGGCCTGCATTTTACGCCCGAGCTATTGCAGAAGGTGCGCGATATGGGCGTGGATGTGGTGCCGGTGCTGCTGCATGTGGGACTTGGCACCTTCCGCCCTGTCAAGGAAGAAGAGGTGGATCGTCATATCATGCACAGCGAATACTATGAGGTGTCGCAGGATGCGGCGGATCGCATCAACCGCGCGCGTCAAAACGGCGGGCGACTGCTGTGCATCGGCACCACCTCCATGCGCACCATTGAAACCGTGGCGGACGCGGATGGCGTGGTGCATCCCGGCAGCGGCATGACGGATATCTTTATCAAGCCCGGCGTGCCCATCAAGGCGGTTGATATGCTGCTGACCAACTTCCACCTGCCGCAAAGCACGCTGCTGATGCTGGTTTCGGCCATGATGGGACGTGAAAACGCGCTGGCCGCCTATGCCGAGGCGGTGGAGAAGCGCTATCGCTTCTTCAGCTTCGGCGACTGCATGCTGCTGGGCAGCGATTTGTTGAAATAAGGAAAAGCCATGAAAATAGCGGTATTTGGCGGCATGAACATGGATATCTGTGGGCGCACCGATCATCCGCTGCGCTTGCGGGATTCCAACATCGGCCATATTCAGATGCAGCCCGGCGGGGTAGGGCGCAACATCGCCGCACGCCTGGCGGAAAACGGCGCGCAGTGCGAGCTGTTTACCGTGCTTGGCAGCGACGCGATGTCCGATACCTTGCGTGCGGATTGTCAAAAACGCGGTATTTCGCTGCAGCATGCGCTTTACTGTGAGGGCGGCGCGTGCGTGTATCTGTGCATGCACGATCTGGACGGCGACATGCTGCTGGCCATGAACGATATGGCCTTGACTAAGCGGCTGGACTGCGGCTATGCGCGGTCTGTACTGCCTGTTCTGGCGGGCTTTGATCTGTGCGTGCTGGATGCAAACGCCCCGGCCGATACGCTGGCCTTTCTGGCGCAGGAGCTGAAACTTCCTACGCTGCTGGATCCTGTCAGCTGCGCCAAGGCGGAGCGCGTCCGCGCGGCGCTGCCGCATCTGACGGCCATCAAGCCCAATATTTACGAAGCCCGCGCGCTGACCGGCTGCGATGCGCCCGAGAACTGCGCCCATGCCTTGCTTGCGCAGGGTGTGCAGCGAGTGTTCATCTCCCTTGGGGCGGATGGCGTGCTGTACGCGGACGCGCAGGAATGCGGTATCGTGCCGGTTCTCCAATCCACCGACGCGCCCAAGACCGGCGCGGGGGACGCCATGTGCGCAGGAATCGCCATGGCCTTGGCAAGCGGTAAAAACACGCTGCAGTGCGCCCGGGAGGGTATCCGCTGCGCGCGGCGTTTTTTACTCGATATAGATCAAAAGGAGTGATTTGCAATGGAAAATCTGCATAAGTATCTCAAAATTTCGCCTGCTGTGAAAAAAGCGCTGGACGAGGGCCGTCCTGTGCTGGCGCTGGAAAGCACCATTATCAGCCACGGCATGCCGTATCCCCAGAATCTGGAAACCGCCCGCCTGTGCGAGGCGGAAGCCCGCAAGCACGGCGTGGAGCCCGCTACGGTGGCAATCATCCACGGCAAGCTCTGCGCGGGCCTGACCGATGAAGAGCTGGAATACCTGGCCAAGGCCGGCCCCAAGGTGGCCAAGGCCAGCCGCCGCGATCTGCCTATCCTGGCTGCGCGCGGCGCGGACGGCGCAACCACTGTTGCTGCTACCATGATTGTGGCCGCCATGGCGGGCATCCGCGTGTTTGCCACGGGCGGCATCGGCGGCGTGCATCGCGGCGCTGAGGTAACGATGGACATTTCCGCCGATCTGGAGGAGCTGGCGCGCACGCCTGTGGCCGTGGTCTGCGCGGGTGCAAAGAGCATTCTGGATCTGGGTCTGACGCTGGAATACCTGGAGACCAAGGGCGTGCCCGTGCTGGGCTACCGCACCGAAAAGCTGCCCGCCTTCTATACTGATGAAAGCGATTTCAGGGTTGATTACCGCATGGATTCTCCCGAGGAAATTGCCGACGCTATTACCGCGCAGCGCGATATGGGCTATCCCGGCGGCATGCTGATCACCAATCCCATCCCGCATCAGTATGCCATGCCCAAGGATGTGATCGACGCGGCCATCAACCAGGCGCTGGCCGAGGCCAAGGAGCAGGGCGTCAAGGGCAAGGCGACCACGCCCTTCCTGCTGGCGCGCGTGTGCGAGCTGACGGGCGGCGAGAGCCTGAAGAGCAATATCAAGCTGGTGCTTAACAACGTCGCCCTGGGCGCGCAGATCGCCGCCGCGATGCATTGACAAAAATTTGAATTATTTTGTAAAAAACCCTTGACAGCAGGAACACTTGCTGATATAATACATCCTGCGCCTGAGAAATGGCGCGGGACGTATCTGGGTGTAGCGCAGTTTGGTAGCGTGCTTGAATGGGGTTCAAGAGGTCGAGAGTTCAAATCTCTCCACCCAGACCAAAACGTTGGAAGGTTCATTCTTCCAACGTTTTTTGTTATGCTATTTTCCACCTTGATATTTATCCGGCTGAAAACGACGGCCATCATGGATATAACTATATTCCGCGGGATAACTACATAAAATTTTACATAAACCGCAAATAACCCTTGCGCGCGGCGCGCGGGCAGGGTACAATAATAAAGCTATGGACGAATTTACCTTGATTTGCGCTGCTGTGCGCGCAAGCTACGCACGCATCGGGCGGCCGGGCTGCGTGATCGTCGCCCTATCCGGCGGCGCGGATTCTGTGCTGCTGCTGCAGGCGCTGCGGACGCTGTGCGAAGAAACATCCTTTGAGCTGCGGGCCGTGCACGTCAATCATGGCCTGCGCGAAAACGCGGCGCTGGACGAGGCCTTCTGCCGCGAGCTTTGCGCCAAGCAGCATATTCCGCTTGCGGTGTTTCATGTGCAGGTAGATTCCCATGGCAGCACAGAGAACGCTGCGCGCCGCGCGCGCTACGCGGCCTTTGAGCAGGCGATGCCGGCGGATCAGGCCGCCGTGCTGGCGCTGGCGCATCATATGGACGATCAGGCCGAAACCGTGCTGATGCATCTGATCTATGGCAGCGGCATGGCCGGGCTGTCCGGCATGCGGGAGTTGAGCGGCGCTTTCTGGCGGCCGCTGCTTACCGTCCGCCGCTCACAGATCCGGGATGCTTTGACGGCGCTCCATCAGCCCTGGCGCGAGGATGAAAGCAATCAGGATACGGCCTATACGCGCAATCATCTGCGCGCACGGGCGCTGCCCGCTCTGGAGCAGGCAAATGCGTCTGCCGTGCCCGCCATCTGCCGCGCGGCTGATATCCTGCGGCAGGAGGATGCGCTGCTCAATCACCTGGCGCAGAATGCGCTTTCGGGCGCGTGCGGCAGGTGGGCGCATCGCTTTATCCTGCTGAAGGCGCTGACGGATCGGGAACCAGCCATGCAGCGCAGAATGCTGCGCGTTTATGCGGCGGAGGCCGGCCTTACGCTGGATTATGAGCAGACCGAGCGCCTGCGCGCGCTGCTGGAGCTGCCGGAGGGCAGCTATGCAAATCTGCCCGGCGATTGGCGTGCATTGCGGACACGAACGCGCCTGCATCTGCTGCCGCCCAAGGCTGACGACTGCGCGCTGGATGCAAATGCGCTGCGTATGCTGCCTTATGCAGGCAGGCGCGGCGATGGACGGCTGACGCAGGTCATTCCGGAGGCTGTGCTTGTGCGCGGTCTTGCGCTTCGCACACGGCAGACAGGCGATTTTATCCGGCCGTTTGGCATGCGGGGCGCAAAAAAACTGAAGGACTACCTGATTGACCGGCAGATTGACCTGCCCTTTCGCGACGACTGGCCGCTGGTGTGCCAGGGCAGCGAGGTGCTGTGGGTGATCGGCGTGGGCGCGTCTGAGACGCTGCGCATGCAGACGGGGGATCAGGCAGCCAAATTGCTGGCGTATACGGGCATGCTGCCCGACGCAATATAGGGAGGGGAATACCAATGGAAAACCAGTTTTCGCAGTATCAGGATCTGGAAAAAATACTGATTACCCGTGATGAAATTCAGACGCAGGTGAAAGAAGTCGCAAAGCGCATCAGCGCCGATTATCAGGGCAAAACGCCCGTGGTTGTGTGCATTCTCAAGGGCGCGGTGATGTTCTTTGCCGATTTGCTGCGCGAGCTGGATTTCCCACTGGTCACGGATTTCATGGCCATTTCCAGCTACGGCAGCAGCACCAAGTCCACCGGCGTTGTAAAGCTGGTGAAGGATCTGGACCGTGATATCTGCGGCCGCGATGTGCTGGTGGTAGAGGATATCGTGGACAGCGGCATGACCCTTTCTTATATTAAAAAGGAATTCGCCCAGCGCGGCGCGGCCAGCGTGCGCATTGCGACGCTGCTGGATAAGCCTGCCCGCCGCCGGGTGGAGCTGAATGTGGACTATTCCTGCTTTGTCATTCCCGATGCGTTTGTGGTGGGCTACGGCCTGGACTATGATGAAAAGTATCGCAACCTGCCCGATATCGGCGTGCTGCATCCGAGAATTTACACCAAATAAGCCCATCGGCGGTTTGCAATATCTCCCACCGATGTGGTATAATAGATTTGTACTGTATTTTTAAGGAGGATTTGTCCTTTGAAAAAGCCCTCTCGCGGCCTGATCGGCTATATCGTACTGATTGCCGCGTTCATCCTCATGGCCGTGCTGCTCTCCGGAGGCAAAAGCACGGGCGGTGAAATCACCTATCCCGACCTGCTGAAAAAGGTGCAGGACGGCAAGGTGGAGTATGTCGCCGTCCGCGGGCAGAACCTGTACGGCATGTACTATGATTCCGTGCGCTCCTATGCGGAGTTTCCGGACAGCTACGATTTTTACTGCGTTATCGGCTCTGATTTTCTGGATACCCTGCGCACCATGGCCGCGGCGGACGCGGGTGTGGATCGCGCCATGATCAGCGAGGGCAACCTTGTTTTCTCCGGGAAATCGCTGGATATCATCTATCTTGCGCCTCTGACTACGCCCTGGATTCTGGAATGGCTGCCCTTCATCCTGATGATCGGGCTGATGCTGTTCTTCTGGTGGTTCCTGATGCGCCAGCAGATGGGCGGCAACGGCAAGGTGATGAACTTTGGCCGCAGCCGCGCCCAGATGAGCGATCCGAGCAAGAATAAGGTTCGCTTTGCGGATGTGGCCGGCGCTGTTGAGGAAAAGGAAGAGCTCAAGGAGCTGGTGGATTTCCTGCGCAATCCGCGCACCTATCTGGCCCTTGGCGCGCGTATTCCCAAGGGCGTGCTGCTGGTGGGCCCTCCCGGCACGGGCAAAACGCTGCTGGCCAAGGCTGTGGCCGGCGAGGCGGACGTGCCCTTCTTCTCCATCAGCGGCTCCGACTTTGTTGAAATGTTCGTGGGCGTGGGCGCAAGCCGCGTGCGCGATCTGTTTGAACAGGCCAAGCGCAATTCGCCCAGTATCGTTTTTATTGATGAAATCGACGCGGTGGGCCGCCATCGCGGCGCGGGCCTGGGCGGCGGACACGACGAGCGCGAGCAGACGTTGAACCAGCTGCTGGTGGAAATGGACGGCTTTGCCGCCAATGAGGGCGTAATCGTCATGGCTGCCACCAACCGCCGCGATATTCTGGATCCCGCTCTGCTGCGTCCCGGCCGCTTTGACCGCCAGATTACGGTCAACTATCCCGATGTGGACGGCCGCGTTGAAATTCTGAAGGTGCATTCCCGCGGAAAGCCTCTGGCGGCGGACGTCGATCTTAAAAACATCGCCAAGCGCACGCCCTTCGCTACCGGCGCGGATCTGGAAAACATCATGAACGAAGCAGCCATCCGTGCGGCGCGCGCGCGCAAAACGCAGATTGACCAGTCCATGCTGATCGAAGCGGTGGAACGCGTGCAGATGGGTCCTGAGAAGAAGAGCCACAAGGTGCTTGAGGAAGACCGCAAGCTGGTTGCCTATCATGAGGCGGGTCACGCCATCGTGGGGCATTTCCTGCCGCTGTGCGATGAAGTGCACACCGTTACCATCGTGCCTCGCGGCGGCGCGGGCGGCTTTACGCTGTCCCTGCCCTCCAAGGAGCTGGACAACATGAGCCGCAATCAGCTGTTGCAGCGCACGTCCATGATGCTGGGCGGCCACGCGGCGGAGCGGCTGATCTTCCATGACGTTTATACCGGCGCGCAGAGCGATCTGCAGCATGCCACCAGCACCTGCCGCGCGATGATAACGCGCTTTGGTATGAGCGATAAGATCGGCACCATCTATCTGGACAGCGATCAGGAAGTCTTTGTGGGCGCATCCTTTGGCCATTCCCGCGAATACAGCGAGGAGCTGGCTGCCAAGGTGGACGCTGAGGTGAGCGAGCTGCTCAAATCCTGCTATCAGACGGCGATGGATACGCTGACCCAGCATCAGGATAAGCTCAACGGCCTGGCCGAGCTGCTGATCGAGCGCGAAACGCTGTCCCGCGAGGAGTTCGTGGCCTTTATGGAGGGCCGTCCGCTGCCTGAAAAGCACAAGGATGAGCCTGCCCAGGAGCAGCCCCAGCAGCCAGAAGCTGCCGCGCCTGCCGCTGAAGAAAGCAATACTGCGAATGAATAATCGGAATATGACAGAGCTACAGACAGATCTTCATATTCATACAACGGCCTCCGATGGCGTGCTTGCGCCATCGCAGGTCGTTTTCCGCGCCAAGGAACGCGGGCTTACCTGCCTGGCTGTCAGCGATCACGATACTATTGCCGGCGTGGCCGAGGCGCAAAGGGCCGCAGCGCAGGCTGGAATTATCCTGATTCCGGCGGTTGAACTCAGCACGGGCGGCGAGCAGGAGATTCATATTTTAGGCTACGGCGTGCCGCAGGGCGATGCGCGCCTGGAGGCGTTTTTAAGCCGCATGGCGCAGGAACGCATGACCCGTGCCGACCGCATGCTTGAAAAGCTGGCCGCGCTGGGCATGCCGCTGGATCAGGCTGAAATCCCCGTCAAAAGCGGCGGCGTGATCGGCCGTCCGCAGATTGCCCGCGCCATGCTTGCGCGCGGCTATGCGGCAAGCGTGCAGGAAGCCTTTGACCGGTACCTTGGCAAGGGCTGCCCGGCTTATGTGCCGAGAGAAATGCTGGAGCCATCCAAGGCAATCGCGCTTCTGCGCAGCCTGCGCGCCGTGCCGGTGCTGGCGCATCCCGGCTTGCTGGGCTGGTCGGACGATATGCTGGCGCAGGCGCTGCCGGCGTGGATCCAAGCCGGGCTTCTGGGCATGGAGGTCTATCATCCCGCTCATCTGCCCGATCAATTTGACAAATGGGCGGCCTGCGCCCATCGGCATCATCTGCTTGTCACCGGCGGCAGCGATTTTCATGCTGAGGGGGATAAGCATGCGGATTTGGGCGCGATGCGCGCCCATTGGCCCGGCATACATGCCGATACGCAGCGCCTTCTGGATACGATTGAAACACTGAAAGGAAACTGATTTTCCCGATGCAGAACCAGGGATATCGCCCCGCGCCCAGGCAAGCGCCCGCAGCAGCGCCTCAAAAGCCCCGCCGCCGGCATCGCCGCTCAAGTCGGAAAAAGCGGCTTTTCTTTGCCTGCGCGCTGATCGCCATTGCTGTCGTCACTGCAGCAGCCGTTTTTGCTTTGACGCACGGCGGCGTTAGCGACGAGCGCCGCGCCTATAACGCCAGCCGCCAGACCTTTCTGGACGGCATCTATGTGGACGGTATTTCGCTAGGCGGCATGACCTACAACGAGGCCATGGATGCGGTTTCAAAGCGCGTGCAGGAGTGGGAAAACGCCTGGTCGCTGCAGCTAGCCTGCGACGGCTTTGTATATACAACCATCAATTACGCCGCTGCCGGGATCCGGGCGGATTATGAGCAGATCAACAGCCTGCTGCAGTCGGCCTGGGAGCTTGGGCATACGGGCGGGTACGAGCAGTATCTGGCCGATGTGCAGCAGCTTACGCAGCAGCCATATCAGGGCTATATCGAGCCGGCCGAGGGCTCGGCCGGGCAAATTGAGTATATTCTGAAGATCATCGCGGAAAACGTGTACCGTGCGCCGCAGAACGCGGCAGTGGCCGCCTTTGATCCTGCCAACGCCGAGGAGCCCTTCACCTTTACCAGCCCCGTCTATGGCCGTACAATTGATCAGGAGGCCGCGAAGGCAGAAATTCTGCGCCGTGCCGCCACGGGCGAAAGCGGGCGCTATGATATTCCAATGATCAGCATTGAGCCGGAAATCACCCTGGCGCAGGCCAAGCAGAGCGTATCGCTGCTGGCGACGGCCTCCACGGCCATCGACCGCGCCTCCACCGAGATTCGAAACGCGAATATCGCCGTGGCTTTTGCCAAGATCAACGGTCTGATTCTGGAGAACAATGCGCGCTTCAGCTTTAACAAAACCGTGGGCAAGCGCAGCGTTGAAAATGGCTATCAGGTGGCGTTGGGCTATGTATCCGGGCAGCTGGTTGATGTGGTGGGCGGCGGCGTATGCCAGGTAAGCACCACGCTGTACAGCGCGGCGCTGTGCGCGGGAATGACCATCACAAGCCGCACGCCGCATTCCATGCCGGTATCGTATATTTCCCTGGGGCAGGACGCGACGGTAAACGATATGCGCGGCCACGAAATCGATCTGGCCTTTACCAATAAAACGGGCGGCACGGTGTATATCACCGCCGGCATTGAGCAAACGCCCTCCGGCCGCAAGCAGTGCGTGGTGCGCTTTTTCGGCCAGGCCCTGCCGGACGGCGCATCCTATAAGCTGGAATCCACCATTGTGGAAAAGCTGGAAATCCCCGAGGATATCATCAAAAAGGATAAGGACGCGAAATACGTCACCTATGAGGATCAGAAGCACAAGGTGTCCAGCGGCTCCGAGGGCTATGTGGTAAAAACTTATCTGCAATATTGCAGAAACGGCATGGTGCAGTCGCAAAAGCTGATTTCCACCGATACCTACCGCGCGCGCGCCGCCGTATACTATGTGGGCGTAACGCCGCGATGATTTTGCATAAATGCTGTTTAATGCGAAAAAATATGCATCCGTTTGGTTGCATTGACTGCCGCGCTATGCTATAATGACTGCGTGTCGTCAAAAACGCGGCGCGTAAGGAGAATGAGATGAAAAACGCAAGACAGACTGCGATTTTAAGTATTATCGAGCATAACGACATCGAAACGCAGGAGGATCTGGCTGCGCGCCTGCGCGATATGGGCATTATCGTCACCCAGGCCACCGTCAGCCGCGATATCAAGGAGCTGCGCCTGCTGAAGGTGCTCACGCCCAGCGGCGCCTATAAATATGCTACCGCCGCCAAGGCGGAGCACGGCGTTTCCGAGCGCCTGGTGCGCATGTTTATTGATTCCGTCCTCTCCATCACCTACGCCGAAAACCTGGTGGTCATTCACACCCTGGCAGGCAGCGCCAACGCTGCCGCCGAGGCCATTGACAGCATGCGCTGGCCCGAAATTCTGGGCACCATGGCGGGCGACAACACCATCTTTGTCGCCGTCCGCAGCGCGGCGGAAGCGCCTGTGGTGGTAGAAAAGTTTCACGAAATCCTTAAATAACGCACGCGCAGAGCGCTGACGCACCAAGGAAGGGATGCTATGCTGCTGCAGCTGTTTATCAAAAACATCGCGCTGATCGATCAAATTGAATTGTCCTTTGGCAAGGGCCTGCATGTGATGACGGGTGAAACGGGCGCGGGCAAGTCCATCGTGGTTGACGCCATGAGCCTGATCCTGGGCGGCCGCGCGGATCGCGATCTGATCCGCACCGGCTGTGACAAGGCCTATGCCGAGGGGCTTTTTGACATTTCGGATTGCCTTGCGGCGGCGCGCTGGCTGCAGGCACATGAGATCGACGCAGACGAAGGCACGGTTACGCTTTCGCGTGAGATCAATCAAAGCGGCCGCAGCGTATGCCGCATCCAGGGCGTTGGCATGCCGCTGACGATGCTGCGCGAGCTGGCCGGCACGCTGATGGATCTGCACGGCCAGCATGAGCATCAATCCCTGCTGGAAGACAAGAATCACCTTTCCTGCCTGGACGCCATGGGCGATGAAGCGCACGCCGCCCTGATGCGCGCGACAGCGCAGGCTTATCAGGACTATCACGACGCGGCCCTGGCCTATAAGCGCCTCAAGCAGGAAAGCGCGCACCGTGAGGAGCGGCTGCAGGAGCTGCAGGAGCAGGAGCAGGAGCTTTCCGCCGCCAATCTGACTGAGGGCGAGGAGGAGCAGCTGACGCAGGAGCGCGACCGTTTCCGCGCCGGCGAGAAGATCGCCCAGGGACTGCGCGAGGCCTATACCGCCCTGTATGATCTGGCCGGCGGCCGCGCAGCCATCGAGCAGGCGCGCACCGCCATGCGCGCGCTGGCCCCCGTTGCGCGATACGGTAAGGAATATGAGCGCCTTTCCCAGCGAGCGGAATCGCTTTATTATGATACCGAGGATCTGGGTCTCAGCATCCGCCAGGAACTGGATACGCTGGATGATAATCCCGAGCGCGCCCAGCAAGTGGAGGAACGGCTGGATATGATCCGCAAGCTGTCCCGCCGCTACGGCGCGACCATTCCCGAAATGCTGGCGGCGCTTGATCGCATACGCGAAGAGCTGTCCAAATACGAAAGCATCGAGGATACGCTTGAAAAGCTGCGCAGGCGGGCGATGGAATCCGCCGCTGCCTATGACGCGCAGGCAGCCAGGCTGTCCAAGTCCCGCAGGCAGCTGGCGCAGCGCTTTGCCCAGCGCATGGAGGAGCAGCTGAGTGATCTGAACATGCGCGGTACGCGCTTTTATGTGGATTTTTCGGCTGAAAACGCGCCGCGCAGCCCGCTGGGCACGGATAACGTGCGCTTTTTGATCGCGCCGAACGCAGGCGAGGAGAAAAAGCCGCTTTCTAAGATTGCCTCGGGCGGCGAGTTGTCCCGCGTGATGCTGTCGCTCAAGGCGCTATCCGCCGAGCGCGCAGCCATTCCGTCCATGGTGTTTGATGAAATCGACACGGGCATTTCGGGACGCACAGCCCAGGTGGTGGCGCAAAAAATGTGGGATATCGCCCGCTATCGCCAGGTGATCTGCGTGACGCATTTGCAGCAGATTGCCGCCATGGCGACGCGCCATTATCTGATTCAGAAGGCCGAAAGCAATGGCCGCACCAATACGAGCGTGACTGAGCTGACGGGCGAAGCGCGCGTGCGGGAGCTTGCGCGCATGCTCAGCGGCGTGAGCGAAAACAGCGAAAGCGGCCTGGCCCACGCGCGCACCATGCTCAGCGAGGCGCAGGCGTATCGTGAAAAGCAATAATTGTCAATCCTGCCATGATCTGCGGCTTCTGGAAAAAGAAGCCGCTTTTTGTGTGATTTATTTTACAAAATTGTTTCGTTTGCATGTAATTCCTCTGTACGCGCAGGGGGGATTTGTGCTATAATATGTTGTGCATCTTTTGGCATGGATGCGGAAAAGGAAAGCTTTGCAATGCAGGATTTATTGATATTGGCCTCCGGCTCGCCGCGCCGCCGGGAGCTGCTTTCGCTGATGGGCGTCGCTTATCAGGTTTGCCCGGCAGACGTAGACGAGCATATGACCGGCGCGCCGGATGAAATCGTGATGGCGCTGTCCCGCCGCAAGGCGCTGGCGGTTGCCAGGAGCCATCCCGGCTGCACGGTGCTGGGCGCGGATACGCTGGTTGCCTGTCGGGGCGAAATCATGGGAAAGCCCCAGGATCAGCAGGACGCCATGCGCATGCTCATGCTGCTTTCGGGCGGCGAAAACACCGTCTATACCGGCGTAACCGTGATTGACGGCAAAACCGGCCGCGCCGATACGCGCTGCGATCAGACACGGGTACGCTTTACTTCGATTGCGCCCGAGGCTGCGCAGCGCTACATTGACAGCGGCGAGCCCATGGACAAGGCCGGGGCCTACGGCGCGCAGGGGATGGGCGGCATGTTCGTATCGGCCATTGAGGGCAGCCCGTCCAACGTGATCGGGCTTCCCATGCACCTGGTGAGGCAAATGCTGATGGAGATTGGTTGGCAACTATAAATATAAGGATGTGCAGATATGGCAATTATCGCCCCCGATATCGGTATTGATCTGGGCACTTCAAATACACTGGTCTATGTAAAGCACAAGGGCGTGGTGCTCAACGAGCCTACGCTGATGGTAGTAACCGGCGGCCAGAAGAAAAGCGTAAAGGCCTTTGGCGAGGATGCGCGCCTGATGCTGGGCCGCACCACGGGCGAATACCAATCCGTCCGCCCGCTTGAGGACGGCGTGATCAAGGACTACGATATGACCGAGTACATGCTGGAGTTTTTCATCCGCAAGGCCATCGGCATGTCGCGCCTGGTTCGCCCGCGCGGGCTGATTACCATCCCCAGCCGCGTCACGGCCATCGAGCGCCGCGCCGTGCGCGAGGCCGCCGAGAATGCGGGCATCCGCAAGGGCGCGCTGCACCTGATTGAAAAGCCCTTTGCCGCGGCACTGGGCTCCGGGCTGCCGGTGTTTGAGCCGCGCGGCAGCATGGTGGTGGATATCGGCGGCGGCACCACCGAGGTGGCGGTCATATCGCTGGGCGGCATTGTGGTGTCGCGCTCCGTGCGCGTGGGCGGCATTCGCATGGATGCCGCGATTACCAATTTTATCAAGCGTGAGTTCAACATGCTGATCGGCGACCGCACGGCCGAGGATGTAAAGTTTGATCTGGGCGCGGCTCTGCCCATGAACGACGTGCGCCGCGCGTTTGTGCGCGGCCGCGACCTGGTGACCAATCTGCCGCAGACGGCGGAAATCACCTCTACCATGGTTTATGAGGCGCTCAAAGCGCCCTGCCAGGCCATTCTGGCCGCCATCCAGTACGTGCTGGAGCGCACGCCGCCCGAGCTTGCAGGCGATGTGATGCGCAGCGGCATCCACCTGACCGGCGGCGGCGCGCTGCTGTGCGGCATGGATCGCTTTATCGCCACTGAGCTGGACATGCCCGTGCTGCTGGCCAAGGAGCCCATGGACTGCGCGGCGCTGGGCATTGGCCAGCTGGCGGAGGATCTGGAGCTGCTGCAGCGGATGTGCCAGAGCGCCCCGCAGCGCGATGACGAGGAGGAAACCACCTTCTAATTCTTTAGCATTGTCGGAGGAAACGCATGCCCCTTAAATTGCCGCATAAAAAGAAAAAGGATAACGCCCCGCAGCAGCAGGATGCTGAAGCGACGCAGCAGCAAAGCGCAAAGCGCGGCGCAGGCAAAAAGAAGGATCATACCGAGGCCAGGCATCGCCTGCGCAATACAGCCTTCGCGCTGATTGTGGTGGTGCTGTTGGGCGTAATCGGCTGTATGATCGCATCGCAGTTTTTCCCGGAAATCTCAGTGCTGGATCTGCCGCGCCGCGTGGTCGCCAATGTGATGCGCCCCGTGGAGGAGGCTTTTTCCTCCGGTACGGGCTGGTTTTTTGACTATCTAAAGCGGCTGAAGCTGCGCAGCAACATCGAGTACGAATATGAAAAGCTCTATGAGCAGTATGATGATCTGCTCAGCCAGGTCATGCGCGTGAATGAGCTGGAGAACCAGCTCAACGAGTATCAGGATCTGATGGACGAAATGCAGACCCATTCGCAGTTTGACGGCGTGCCCGCGCGCGTGATTGCCAGCGACAGCACCAACTATTTCTCCACCTTTACCATCAACGTCGGCACCAAGCAGGGCATTCAGAACTATATGGCCGTGGTCAAGTCCGGCGGTCTGGTGGGGTATACCTACGATGTAACCGAGACCACCGCCAAGGTGCAGTCCATCATCAGCAGCGATACCAGCATTTCCGCGCTGATTGAATCCACCCGCTATCAGGGCACCGTCAAGGGGACTCTGGGCGTAAACGGCGAGGCCATGTGCCGCATGTATTACCTGAGCGATAACCACCTGCCCCGCCAGGGCGACACGGTGGTTACCTCGGGCGTTGGCATGGAGTTTCCCAAGGGCATTCCCATCGGCGTGGTGCGCGAGAGCACGCGCGGCATGGAAGAGGGCAAGTCCTATGTGGTCATCGAGCCGATTGTGGACTTTGAGCGCATCGAGCATGTAATCGTCTACCGCTACACGCCTTCCTATGCCGAGCAGGCGGAGCAGCGCGATGGCAGCGACGGCCTGGTATCCTCCAGCCTGCCCACGGCGCGTCCCGTGCCTACCTTTACGCTGGATGGCATCGGCGACTTCAACGTAAGCGATACGCCCACTCCCAATCCCGATCAGGATATGCAGCAAACGCCGGGCCCCGATGAAACGCCCGCAGCGGATGATGCTTCCACCCCGCAGCCCGGTCAGACGCAGACCCCGCGGCCCACGGGCAACCTGTCCTATCAGGATGTTCCCGGCACGCCCACGCCTGAGCCTACGCCTACGCCCGAGCCCACGCCTTCGCCCACGCCCACCTTCTCGCTCAGCGATATGACCCAGGAGGCGGATTGATATGCGCAAGGTGCTCAAGGCGCTGCTGCTGACGATCCTGGCCTATCTGTTTCAGGTGTGCGCCATGAATCAGCTCAAAATCGGCGGCGTGGTCGCCAATCTTCTGGCGGTCAATATCGCCATATTGACCGTGTCCCTGGGCAAAAAGTACGCCTTTGGCGCGTCCTGCATCACAGGCATTCTGCTTGAGGTGATGACATCCACTGTCGGCGGCTTTTACGCGGTGGTCTATCCGGCGGTCAGCATGCTGTTTGCCCAGTTTTTCTCCGATATGAGCGATGAAAAGCGCGAAATGCGCCGCAATCGCGAAAAGAACACCCGCGACGTCAACCCGCACATCCGCATTCCGCTGGACGCCATGTGCATCTCCGCCGGAATCGAAACCATTCTGCTTACCTATCTTACGCTGTCGGGCGCGGAGCTTTCCATGCACCTGATTGCCCGTGCGCTGCTGTCCGTGGTTTATACCGGCGCGCTGGCCGTAGTATTGATGCTGCCCGTGCGCGCATTCCTGCGCATGTACGGCGGGCGCGTAAAGCGCGCTCTGGTTGAAGGAGAACAGGAATAAACGATCATGAAAAAATCACACACCCTGCGCATTTTGCTGGCGCTATTGGTTATTTTCGGGGCTTTTGCCTATATCGTTTACGGGCTTGCCCAGCTTCAGCTGGTCAAGGGCGAGGGCTACTCCGATTCCGCCGGCAGAAAGAGCATCAAGACCATCCGCACCACCGGCAAGCGCGGTATGATTACCGACGCGGATTCCGTCATCCTGGCCATGACGGAGGACGTTTACAACGTCACCTTCTACCGCGACGCTTCCAAGAGCAAAAAGGCTGATTATCTCAATTACACCAAGTCCATCATCGAGGCCATTCAGATCATCGAAAAGTACGGCGGCGAGCTGTGCGTGGATTTTGTCATCGGCCGCGATGAAAACGGCATGTGGCAGTACCAGTTCGGCGACGGCATTTCAGAGGCCGCCTGGAATACCCGCAGCCAGCAGTGGCG
The DNA here is from genome assembly GCA_934647235.1 of uncultured Clostridia bacterium. GTDB lineage: Bacteria > Bacillota > Clostridia > Christensenellales > Aristaeellaceae > SFMI01. The sequence continues at coordinate 68,666 of CAKUFG010000011.1, read as the reverse complement.
CAGCAACCACTATATCACCGAGACCAAATACGATGATCCCGAAGTCGCCTATCAGTTCCTCTACGGCCGCTATCAGTTTGCGCAGCTGGATCAGGCTCCCGATGAGGAAACGGTGCTCAAGGTAATGGCCATCTACAATGAAATGCAGATGAACCTGTACAACTCCCTGCCCGTGGTCATTGCAAAGGACGTCAGCTACGCCACGGTGTCGGAGATCGAGGGCCGCAGCATGATGCTGGACGGCTTCGCTATCGAAATCGGCTCCAAGCGCGTTTATCCGCGCGGAGCGCTGGCCTCGCAGGTCATCGGCTACGTCGGCCCTATCTCTTCCTACGAAACCTATTACAGCGAGCTGGAACCGCAGGGCTATAAGCTGACCGATACCATCGGCAGGGACGGCATTGAAGCCAGCATGGAAAGCTGGCTGACGGAAAACATCTCCTCCCGCTCCGGCACCCGCATCATGGAAAAGGACAGCAACGGCAAGCTGACCCGCGAGATTTCGTCCTCCGAGCCCCAGGACGGCAACAACGTCAAGCTGACCATCATCGCCAGCTATCAGCAGGCCGCCGAGCGCGCCATCGAGGATAACGTCCGCACCGTGCGCGCCGATCAGGAATCCAAGATGGCCGAGGCCAACTGGCTGGAAACCAACAAGGAAAAGCTGAGCGAACGCGATTGGGACAAGTATCCGCTGCAATTGGCCGATACGGGCGTATTTCTGGTGTTGGATGTTGACAACGGCAACGTGCTGGCCATGGCGCAGTATCCCACCTACGATCTCAACGTCCTGATCGCCGGCGGCGAGGAGGCTGCGGCTATCCTGACCGACGAGCGCAACGTGATGATGAACTACGCCATCCAGCAGCGCGCCGAGCCAGGCTCTACGTTCAAAATGGTCACGGCCCTTGCCGCGCTGGTCAATAAGAAGATCACCCCAATGACCACCATCAGCGATAAGGGCCCCTATACAGAATACACCAAAAACGTAAACGAAGCGCCCACCTGCTGGGCAAATAAGACTGTACGAAACAAGGATCATCAGAATCTGGATATCATAAAAGGTCTATCAAAATCCTGCAACTATTTCTTCTACGAGCTGGGCCATCGCCTGTACGGCGACAGCGGCAGCACGCTGCTGTATCAGTACTCGGTAGATATCGGTCTGACCAGCAAAACGGGCATCGATCTGCCCGGTGAAAAGCGCGGCATCGTGGGCAACCAGACCATGCTGTACGATTCTACGGTTTCCCTGGACGAGCAGCGCACCTGGCAGCCCATGCTGGTAGCGGCCAAGGTGAAGCAGCACCTGCAGAATGTCGGCGCAAAATACGGCGTCTCCTATGATGAAACGCGCCTGAACAAGTGCGTGAAGCGTCTGATGGATATGGCCGTATCCACCGGCCAGGATAAGTGGGTAAGCTCCATTCAGCCCATCTTGATGGAAGAATTGAACATGACCCGCGATATCGTTATCATGAGCGCCACGGTCGGCGATATCTACATTTACCTGAACGATATCAAATGGGGCGGCAGCATGGAAATCCAGACCGCCATCGGGCAGGGCATTACGATGGTTACGCCCATCGCCATGTCCCGCTACATCGCGGCCCTGGCAAACGGCGGCATCGTGTGGAACGTAAACATCATCGATTCCATCATTTCGCCTGAGGGCGAGGTTATTTCCAAGCGCAAGGCCAGCCGCTTTAATACCTTAGAGGGCGCGGCGGAATATTTGCCCTACATCAAGGCAGGTATGGCGGGCGTAGTAGACGACTCCGGTACTGCAGATAAGCAGTTTAAGAACTGGAAATATAGAGAAGACATCTGGGCGAAAACCGGTACGTCTCAGGTGACGATCGGCAAGATCAAGCTGGATCTGGAGAACAACGCCTGGTTCTGCGCGCTGACGCCCTATGAACAGGCCGAAATCGCCATCGTGTGTTTTATCCCGAACGGCTATGCCGGCGGCCGCGCGGCAACGGCTGTAAAGGAGTTTATTACCTGGTGGATGGACGAGCAGACCAAGGATACCGGCGAGATGGCCGTGGTGCCCGGCAACGAGCTGATGCCATAACGCCATCTAAAACCATCAATAAAATAAAAGGAAAGAAAATGGGAAAAATCGTAGCGCTTGCCGCCGGAAAGGGCGGCGTTGGAAAAACGCTGCTGACGGCGGCACTGGGGGAAAGGCTGGCCGCGCGCGCCCCGCAGGTATGTCTATTGGACGCCTGCGCCGGGCTGCGCGGATTGGATCTCAGCCTGGGGCTGCAGGATCAGGTGGTCTTTGACTGGCTGGATTTATCGCGCGAGGACTGTACCATGGAGCAGGCGCTGCTGCGCGGCGTGGGGGAGAGCTTGCCCTGCCTGCTTGCCGCGCCGCAGGATCTACTGCCGGAGGAAATCGATATTACCCAGCTGCAAAAGCTGCTGACCCGGCTGCAAAAGCGCTTTGACTATGTGCTGATCGATACGCCCAGCGGGATCGGCAGCCTGACGCGCAGCCTGTGCGCCATGGCGGATGAGACGGTACTGATTACCACGATGGACGACGCTGCCCAGCGCGGCACGGAGCGCATATCCGCCCTGCTGCGGGAAGCGCAGCCCGAGGCCGTCATCAGCCTGATTGTCAATCGGCTGCTGCCCGCCAGACGCAGACAGGATGACCCGGGAGCCGCTGCGGCGGCGCTGTCCGGCTACCTGGATTTACCGCTCTGCGCTGCAATATGCATGGACGATGCCATTGGCAGCGCTGACGCGCGCAAGGCAGCCGCCCAGGCCGCGCGCAGCCTGCAATGGCTGACTGCGCTGGATCAGGCGGCAGATCGGCTTTGCGGCAGCGATACGCCGCTCAAGCAAGATCGCGTAAGGAGGAAACTGTGGCTTTCTCGCATAAAAGGATGAGCTTTCACCAAGGCTCAGGCGCGATAACCTCCACGGAGGATCGCCGTACGCGGGCGCACCTGGATATCCCGCTGCTGATTATCACCTACGCGCTGGCCATTTTCGGCGTGTATTGTATTGCCATTGCCACCTTTAATCCTGAAAAGGGTACGGATTTGTCGGTACTCAATTACATCCTCAATTCCAGCTCCGCCTCCTGGCAGGCCATTTTCTGCCTGGTTTCGCCGATTATTCTGGGCTTTTTGCTGGCCATTCCGTATGAGCTGCTGCGCATTCAGGGCCGCCTGGTTTACTATGGCATTGTGGGACTGCTGGTGCTGGCGCTGTTCTCCCAGGCCGTGTCAGGTGTTACGGCGTGGATTCCCATCGGCAAGGGCCGCACCATTCAGCCGGCAGAATTTATCAAAATCGGTATCATCCTGATGATGGCGCGCAGCCTGTCCAACACCGATAAGCCATTTGGCACCATGCGCAACGCAGCATACAACCTGGGTATCTTCCTGCTGCCGGCTGGTCTGACGCTGCTGCAGGGCGAGCTAGGTTCCGTGCTGGTCATGTGCGTAATCTTCTATGTGATGCTCTACTTTGCCGATACCGAGCCGTGGGTGCTGATCACCATTCTGGTGCTGGCCGTGGTGGGCATCGGCGCAATCCTGGGGTATATGATGGTCAGCGGCTCGGAAAGCTACCGCCTTAAGCGCATTCTTTCCTTCCTGGACCCGCAGGCCTATTACAACAGCGCAGGCTATCAGATCCTCAATTCCCAGCTGGCCATCGGCTCGGGCGGCAAGACGGGCATCGGCACCTTCGTGGTGGGTTCGCTGAGCCAGCTGAACTATGTACCCGAGGACTGGACGGACTTCATCTTTTCCGCCGTGGGCGAGGCCTTTGGCTTTGTCGGCTGCATCGGCGTGATCATTGCATATCTTCTGCTGATGCTGCGCATGCTGTATTTGGCGCACTTCACGATGGATCGCTTTGGCAGGCTGGTGATCGTGGGGGTTATGGCCATGTTCTTTGCCCATGTGATTGAAAACATCGGCATGACCATCGGCGTGCTGCCCATCACCGGCATTCCGCTGCCGTTTATCAGCTACGGCGGCTCCAACTTTGTTACCAACATGGCGGGCATCGGCCTGGTGCTGAACGTGGTTAAGAATCGCTCCAGCGCGACGGCAATCAACACGCCGCTGATGCTGCGCAATCAGCGCGGATCCTGGTGGCGGCGCGGCAAGCACGCCAAGCAGAGCAGCCTGTAACAGGGCAAATGCGTTGCTGAAACAGATTTCCAACTATTCGCAAAAGGCATCTTTTACGAATAGTTGGATTGCTTTTTGGGGCGATTGAAGGACTGCACAGTGCTGAAAGCGCGCCATTGCCTAGCCCAATGCGCAGCGAAACGCAATGGGTGTGCTGCTTTATAATGGGCTGGTCGTGCCGCGTTCAGGCAGAGCTATCTTATTTATATTAAAGCCTCAATGATCCTTATTCTTGTTTGCCATAAACCATCTATCTGCTTACTTAGCGTTTTATATCGTGGAGGTTTGCTTTTTAGTGTTCCTTCAATTCAGTGCAGCAGCTTCCCGAACGGCTTTGGAATGTCAATGTGCTGTTCGAGCTGCGCTTGCTTTTCGGCTTTCTCTATCCATTTCCATACAGCCATTTTCCCTGCCGCTTGTGGGTTGACAATCGTAATGGTTCGTAGTATCATGTCTTTTGCGAATAGTTGAATGGAGGAAAAAGCCGTGCCTGCACCCGATTACCATCAAAGCATCGAAATTGCCCGCAATCGCCGCATCCGCGAGCTGCAGGCAGAACTGCCCGACGTCTGCGCGGATTTTTTCAGCGCCATATCGCAAACCACCAGCTCCCTCACCCGATTGGCCTATGCCTATGATCTGCGGCTGTTCTTTCAGTATCTATGCGCCGAGCAGCCGCAGTTTGCCGATACGGATATGCGCCTGATCACCACCGAGCAGATCGGCCAGATCACGGCGCGTCAGCTGCGCGGCTTTCAGGATTATCTAACGCAGTATATCAGGCCCGCCGACGACGAAGGCGGCGAGCTGATCGTCAACAATCACGAGCTGGGCATCATGCGCAAGCTTTGCGCGCTGCGCTCGTTCTTTGAGTATCTGTTCAAAAATGAGCTGATTCCCGGCAATGTAGCCACCCTTGTCCCCCTGCCCAAGCGCCACAGCAAACCCATTCTGTATCTGGAGCCCAACGAGGTGGAGCGCCTGCTGACGATTGCCGACCAGGGCGAGGGCCTTTCCAAGCATCAGCAAAGCTATCAAAAGATGACCCGTAAGCGCGACGTCGCCATTCTTTCGCTCTTCCTGGGCACAGGCATCCGCGTCAGCGAGCTGGTTGGCATCGATCTGGAAGATCTGGATTTCACCATGAATGGTTTTCTGGTCACGCGCAAGGGCGGCAACCAGACGATCCTCTATTTCCCTGAAAGCGTGGCGGACGCGCTCAAGGCGTATCTGCAGGAGCGCATGGCCACCGAGCCTCTGCCCGGCCATGAAAAAGCGCTTTTTTTGTCCATGCAGCGGCGCAGGATCACGCAGCGTGCCGTCGAAAACCTGGTCAAAAAATACGCCTCGCTGGCTGCGCCGCTGAAAAAGAAAATCAGCCCGCATAAGCTGCGCAGCACCTTTGGCACCAGTCTCTACCGTGAGACCGGCGATATTTACCTGGTGGCGGATGTTCTTGGCCATGCGGATGTAAACACCACCAAACGGCATTACGCATCCATGAGCGACCAGCGCAAGCGCGAAGCTGTGAAAAGCGTTGTTCTGCCTGTGATAGAAAACGAAAGCAAAAAAGAGGAGCTTGAAGAACCATGAAAATGTGCGTTTTATATGATCGAGAATGCATCGACTGCGGCGAGTGCGATCAGTGCGAGCTGGATCCTGCCAAGCGCTGCGACAACTGCATGAAATGCGTATCCGGCGACGCCGAATACCGCGCCATCCTGATCGATGAGGTTGTAAAGCCTGCCCAGAATACCAAGCGCAAGCCGCAGAAATAAAGCGAACAGACGTTTCATTTTATACTTGCCAAACGTTTGTTTGCATGTTATAATACGGATAGCGAAGTAATGAGGTGAGCGAATGGCGGCAACAAGGCGCGCGCGCGGCGATACGCAGCAACGTATTTTGCAATTTATCGAAAGCGAAGTAGCCTCAAAGGGCTATCCCCCCTCAGTCCGTGAGATTGGCGACGCCGTTGGGTTGAAATCCACCTCCACGGTTCACGGCCATCTCAGGCGTCTGGAGGCCCGCGGCCTTCTGCGCCGCGACGCCATGAAGCCCCGCGCAATGGAGCTGTGCATGGTGCCGATTGTTGGCAACGTCGCCGCAGGCTCTCCCATCCTGGCAGAGGAATATATGGAGGATCAGATTCCCCTTCCCGAGGCCATGCTGGGCGATGGCAGGCACTTTATCCTGCGCGTGCATGGCGATAGCATGATCAACGCCGGCATCATGGATGGCGATTATGTGGTTGTTCGCCAGCAAAATACTGCTGTAAACGGCGAGATTATCGTTGCTTTGATCGATGGCAGCGCTACCGTCAAGCGCTTTTATCGGGAAAACGGCCGCTTCCGCCTGCAGCCGGAAAACCCGGCCATGGCGCCCATTTATTCCCGCGCGGTCGATATCGCAGGGAAGGTCGTATCGGTCTACCGCCTATATTAATAATCTTAAACAAGCAGCCCTTTCGTATGAATATGCGAGAGGGCTTTTTCTATTCGATAATAACGTTTACAGAAAAGTGCGCGCCTATCCCCCATGCCTGACAAAAAAAGGAGCCATCCCTTGCGGGACAGCCCCCATGTAAATGAGCGCAGACTGTAAGCCGAGTTCTGTCGTGAATAGTCATCTATCTACGCGACCTGTCGCCAGGCCGCTCAAGCGATTTCGAAGACGGGCGAGCCACCCATAGCCTTCATCAATCTTGCACCGGATGGGGTTTACATGACGGACGAGTCGCCAGGCCGCCGGTGCGCTCTTACCGCACCTTTCCACCCTTACCGGCATTGCTGCCGGCGGTATATCTCTGTTGCACTTGCCTTGGAGTCGCCTCCACCAGCCGTTAACTGGCATCCTGCTCTGCGGTGCTCGGACTTTCCTCATGCCTTGCGGCACGCGACTATTTATCTGCCTCAATTACGACGATTGAATTTACAGCTGGATCAGCAGTCTGCCGCAGCTTTCGCACTCCACCGGCGTGCCTGCGCGCACGGAGCGCACCACGGCGGAAGGCAGCGACATGCGGCAGCCGCCGCACTGATCGCCGCTCAGCTGTGCCAGCGGCGGCATGCTGTGCTGCTTGATGGCCTTGTATTTTTCCAGATAGGAGGGCTCGATGCCCTTGGCCTTTTCCGCCACGGCGGCGCGCAGCTCTTCCAGCTTTTTCAGGTTTTCTTTGTATTCCACATCGTACTCGGCCTTCAGACGGTCATAATCGCTGCGAACCTTGGCCGCGCGCTGCACGATATCGCGCTGCTGGCTGTCGCGGTCGGCAGCGTCCTTGCGGATGCGGCGTACCTCCTGCTCGTAGCCGGACACATTTTGCAGCAGACGCTGCGTCTCCTGGATATAGGTCTGCATGCCTTCGCTGTCCTCGGGGCGATCAGCCTCAAAGCGATCGTGCAGGGCGCGAAGCTGTTCCTCCGTGTGGGCGATGGCGTCCTTCAGGGCGTCCATGCGGTCGCCCATGGCGTGCACTTCCTCCTCCAGACGGGCGTTGGCAGCCTTTTGCTCGCGCAGATATTCCTGATATTTGAGCAGACGCTGACGGGTGGGCGAGCGCTTCATGGTGTTTTCCTGACGCTCCGCCTCCACATCGGCCTGTTGATAATCCCAAAGCAATTCCAGTTGACTCATGTGGTACCTCCTTCAATACCCGCTTGACCGCCGTAGGGCCGGCAAACGGATGGGTAAACATAGACACAATATTGTAGCGCATTCAGCGCGTTTTGTAAAGCCCTGGCCAGCTTGGGCACCAGCACCGCCTCGGTGCCGTAGTGCCCGCCGCCAAAGAGCACAAAGCCGCTGCCAACGGCTGCAATGGCGTTGTGATGGCGAATCTCGCCCGTCAGATACGCCTGCGCGCCCAGCTGACGCGCCTGCAGATAGCCCTCGTCAAACGCGCCGCCGCAGATGGCCAGCGTGCGGATGGGGGTGTCGGCGTCGCCATACAGATAAATATATTCATCCTCTGCCTGCGCGATGCGTTGGCGAAGCCTGCCCGCCGTGGTTTCGCCCTCAGGCACGTCGCCAAGAAAGATGAACCCCTCCTGGCGGACGTTCTGCAGGTGCAGCAGCTCTGTCAGCACGGCGCTGCCGCTGTAAACCGGCGATTGATCCAGGTTGGTATGCGCGGCGATCAGGCTGATGTTGTGCTGGATCAGCGTGCGGATTACATGCCCCTCGTAGTCGTCCTCCAGGAGGTTCCTGGCAGCATGGAACATGAGCGGATGATGCGTTACGATCAGCTGCGCCTGATGGGCGATCGCCTCGTCGATCACGGCAGGCGTTGCGTCCAGCGCCACCAGGATACGCTCTGCCGGAGCAGACATGCTGCCCAGCAGCAGTCCGGCGTTATCGTAGCTTTCCGCCGTATCAAAGGGTGCGATCTGATTCAGCCAGTCGTATACGTCCCGAACGGCTGCGGTTTTCATTTTGCCAGCTCCTTCCTGATCCATGCAAGCTGCCGGTCATGCCCGGCTTCGCAGGCAACCACGCCCTCTCGCCAGCGCAGATAATCCTGCCACAAGGGTGGCGGATTATCCAGCAGCGCAGGGCCAAGATACAACTCCTGCTCGGTATACTGCGCAGCGCCCGGCTCCGCGCGCATCAGCACATAAAACCGGCCCTTTGCGCGCACAATACGCTCCGCCGTGATGGCATAGCCAATCTGCAGCAGCGTTTGCCGCACCAGCGGGATATCCGTATGCGAGGACAGCACCAGCGCAGCACCCTGCAGCAGGCTGCTGCCTTCGCGCAGAATCTGCGATATCAGCCGTCCACCCATGCCGCACATTACCGCGCACTGCACGCTTGGATGGCCGCGCAGGGCGTTCAGCCCGTCGGCCACGCAAAAATCAGCGCGATCCGCCAGCTGATGCAGCGCTAAAAGCGCCTGCGCCTTGGCAAGCGATTCTGCGCTGATATCGCTTACGATCATGCGGGCACACTTGCCGCTATGCAGAAGATGGCAGGATAGCCGCCCGTGATCCGCGCCGATATCGGCGCCGTATGCGCAGACGGGAAAAAGATCGGCCGCTGCCTGCAGCCGATCGTCTAATTGCGGATAACGCACGGCTTATTCCAGATAATCCTTCAGTTTTTTGCTGCGGCTGGGATGACGCAGCTTGCGCAGGGCCTTGGCCTCGATCTGGCGGATACGCTCGCGCGTAACCTTGAACTCGCGGCCTACCTCTTCCAGCGTGCGCTGATTGCCGTCGTCCAGGCCAAAGCGCAGGCGCAGCACCTTTTCCTCCCGCGGGGTCAGGGTGTTAAGCACATCCCAGAGCTGCTCACGCATCAGGGCGTGCGAGGCAGCCTCGGCCGGGGCGGGCGCGTCGTCATCGGGGATGAAATCGCCCAGGTGGCTGTCTTCTTCTTCGCCGATAGGCGTTTCCAGGGAAACGGGCTCCTGCGCGATCTTGATGATCTCGCGCACCTTGGCCTCGCTGATGCCCATGGCCTTGGCAATTTCTTCAGGCGTGGGCTCGCGGCCATATTCCTGCAGCAGCTGACGGGATACGCGGATCAGCTTGTTGATGGTTTCGACCATGTGGACGGGAATGCGGATGGTGCGCGCCTGATCGGCGATGGCGCGGGTGATAGCCTGGCGAATCCACCAGGTGGCGTAGGTAGAAAACTTGTAGCCCTTGCGGTAATCAAATTTTTCTACGGCCTTGATCAGGCCCAGGTTGCCTTCCTGAATCAGATCCAGGAACAGCATGCCGCGGCCCACATAGCGCTTGGCAATGGATACGACCAAGCGCAGGTTGGCCTCGGCCAGCAGGCGCTTGGCCTGCGTGCCGTCGTCAATAGCGGCCTGGCACTGCTTCTTTTCCTCGTCGGTCAAGGGCTTGCCGTCGGCGTTGACGCCGCTTTCCAGCATCTGCTTGGCTTCGTCGCCCTTTTCCATGCGCATGGCGATGTTGATTTCCTCATCCGCGCTGAGGAGCGGCACCTTGCCGATTTCCTTCAGATACATGCGCACAGGGTCGTCAATGCTGATGCCCTCGGGCATGGAAAGATCGATATCGTCGATTTCGGGAGCGGCCTCGGGCGTTTGCGGGCCTTCGGCGGAATTGGCGTCGCGGATGACCTCCACGCCCATGGCTTCCAGCGTTTCCAGCACCGTATCAAACTGATCCGGGTCGATGTCCGTGGTGGAGAGCTTGGTGATGATCTCGTCATAGGTCATCGTGCCCTTCGCCTTACCCTGCTCATACAGTTCATTGAGCTTATTTTCTTTCTTTTCGGGCTGAGTGCTCAATGTTGCCGCTCCTTTCAATGTACCGCGCGCTTGAGGCGCGCCAATTCGTTGGACAGTGTCAAAAGTTCCTTCAGCATATCGGCCTTTTCGGCGCTGCCGCAGGTATCCAGCTGTGCGCGGATATCGTCAATCTGCCGCTGCAGCCGGGCCTGACGGATGGTGCGCAGGCAATCCTCCGCCACGGCGGCGGCGTTATCCTGCGTGATTTCAGCGTTGAGCGCGAATGCCTCGCTGTATGCTACGCGCTGCTGCTCAGTCTCGCATTCGGCCAGAATGGCCGCAGGCGACGAGCCGGCAAGCAGCTTTTGCGCCAGCATGTGCAATTGCGGATCGTCAAAATCCGTATCGCGCACAGCGTCCTTGGGCATTAAGCCGCTGACCAGCAGCGCAATCAGCGTTTTTTCGGGCATGGAGGCTGCGGGCGCGTCGCCTGCGCGCCTGCGGATTATTCTCTCCCTGGGCGGCTCCGCATTATTCGCTTCGGTAATGCTCAGTCCCATTTGCTGGCGCAGCACATCCTTGGAAAAGCCGGTCTGTATCGCCAGCGCCTGCAGGTAGGTTTCCAGCTCCACCGGCTCGCGCACCTTGGAAAGAATCTGCGCGCAGCGCTTGGCGTATTCGATGCGCTGGTCGTCGTCGCTCAGATCCAGATCCTCTTTGGCGCGCTGCATGCGGTATTCCGCCGCCTTGAGCGGCCGCAGATGCTGGAAAGCATCCAGACCGCGCTGACGGATGAACTCATCCGGATCCAGATTATCGGGAAAGAACAGCACGCGGGCGCGGATATCCTCCTGCTCGAAAATTTCCAGCGCGCGCATGATGGCGTGCTGCCCTGCGCTGTCGCCGTCATAGGATACCCAGATTTCAGGCGCATAGCGCTTGAGCAGCCTTGCCTGTTCGTTGGTTAGCGCTGTGCCCAGGGTGGCGACCACGCCGTTTACGCCGTGCTGAATCAGCGCGACCACGTCCATGTAGCCCTCCACCAGGATCACGCGCTTGAGATCGCGCTGCTTTCGCAGCAGGTTGGCCGCATAAACGCCCTTGCGTTTGTTGAATACCGGCGTGTCGGAGGTGTTCAGATACTTGGGCTGCGCATCGCCCATGGCGCGGCCGCCAAAGCCTAAAATCTGCCCCTGCGCGTCGATGATGGGAAAGATGGCGCGGTTGCGGAACATATCGAACCGCGATTCCTGCTTTACGATGGTCAGCCCCGCCAGGCGAAGCTCCTCCTGCGTATAGCCCTGCCGCTCCAGCGCGCGGGTCAGCGCGTCCCATTCCTCGGGCGCTGCGCCCAGGCCGAACTTGCGGATGGTGCCGTCGTCCAGCCCGCGCTTGTGCAGATAATCCAGGATGCGCTGATTTTCCGGCAGCCAAAGCTGCGCATGATACCAGCGCGCAGCCGCCTTGTTTGCGCCCAGCAGCCGCTCCCGCTGGCTGCGGCGGCGCTCATAATCGGGATCCTCCTGGGTTTCCGGAATGGGCATGTGGATTTGCCTGGCCAGGTATTCCACGGCCTCGCGGTAGGTAAGATGCTCCATCTCCTCGACAAACTGCACCACATTGCCGCCGGCCTTGCAGCCGAAGCAGTAATAGAGGTTCTGCTCGCCGTTTACGGAGAAGGAAGGGGTTTTCTCGTGATGGAAGGGACACAAGCCCCAATAGCGGGAGCCGTTTTTCTTCAGCGGCACATAAGCCGATACCACCTGAACGATATCCACGCGGGAGTAAAAATCATCCATCCAGGCGGTGGGAAATCTCCCGGCCATCGCTTGTCCCCCTTTCTGCACGAAAGAATAATTCGCCGTAATTCGCGTTTTTCCTGCATATGGATACAATATTATTGCGTCTTTTGCGATTTTTCCGCGTTTTGCAGCGCGCATGATAGTTATACGATGTTTACTGCAAAAACCCTGCTGAAAAATAAGAATTTCATATTTTTTACGGGATTGGCAGACGCAAAAACAGCGCGACTGCAATCGCGCTGTCTGTATCATTGAAAGCCTGCGGAAGCGTCAGATGTAGTCTGAAATATAGGGCGCCTCATGCAGCAACACATCGTCCAGCAGACGCACCGTTCGTTCCTCGCCCTCGATGCGCCCCAGGCGCTGCAGCTTTGCCGCCGTCTTATAGCCCAGCATCAGGGCGGTCAGCGTGGCGATGGAGAGCTTCACGTGATGCTTGGCCGCCGCAGCGCTCAGCGAGCATTCGCCGCGATGGAACAGCACCGTAACGGTTTTGTTGTTCCATGGCAGAAAATGATCTTCAATTTCAAAGGCAATGGTTACGTTTTCGGCCGTAGGATCGCAGCGATATTTCGGGAAGAACTGCTCCGCATCCACAATGCGTCCCATGATATAGGGCCGGATGGTTTCGCGGATATCGCCGTCATCCAGCTCAAAGGCGATGGGATCGCTGTAATAGGAGCTGCCGCGCACCTCGTCGATCATGGAATCGTGGGCGTGAATATACTCCCACAGCCCCTGCTGCGCCTCGCGGGTCAGGTAAATCATCTCTTTGACGTACATGATATCGTCCTTGATCAGATATACCATATAGCCGCTGGGCTTGCCGGCTGCATCGTAGTAGATAGCCACCACCGTGTCGTCCTCATCCCAGCGCCAGTATTCCTCCCAGGCCAGGGCATTGCGGAACAGGCACCCATGCGTGGCCGCTGCAAACTGCGCGTGCAGGTTGCGGAAGTCCTCATTATCCCAATTGACGCGGTGCACACGGCCGGGCGCCTGCAGCTGCGAGGGAATCTGCCGGTCCTTAACGGTATAGGAAATCTTGTTGGAGATGATCTCCCACCCCATTTTGCGGTACAGCGGGATGGAATACGGAAACAGCAGGGCCACCGGCTGCTGGCGCTGGCGCATATGCTCAAGGCTTTGATGCATCAGCCGCTTCATGATGCCGCGGCCGGAATACTCCGGATACGTGCACACGCTGGTAACAAAGCCGACGGGATACACCACGCCGTAGATGTTCATCTTCAGCGGATAGACCGCGATCTGCGATACCAGGTCGTTTCCGTCGAAGCAGCCCAGCACGTCCGCGCGCTCCAGCACAGGGAACTTGGACTGCTTGATTTCATCATCCTGCCAGCCGCACTCGGACAATTCCTGCTCCGTAATCTGAAAGGCGTAACGGAGCAGCGCATTGTACTGCTCCACATCGCCGGTATTCAAGGGGCGTATTGCGTAATTTTCCTGTGAAGGCATCTTCATCACCTATTTCATTTGTGCGATTATGAATGCACGCCTGAAGCTTCAGAATCAGATCAAGCCTGCCCGTTTGAAGCGTTCAGCTGTTCGGAAAGCCAGCGGCGCTCGGCGGGCGTAATGTTTGCCTTATCCAGCAGATCGGGGCGCATGCGCGCCGTGGCCAGCAATGCCTGCTCGCGCCGCCACTGGCTGATCTTTTTGTGATCGCCGTTGAGCAGCACCTCGGGCACCTCCATATCCTCGAACACGCGCGGCCGCGTATACTGCGGATATTCCAGCAGGCCGTCGTTTGAAAAGCTCTCATCCCCCGCGCTTTCCGCGCTGCCCAGCACGCCAGGCACCAGGCGGGATACGCAGTCAATCAGCACCATCGCGGCCGTTTCACCGCCGGTCAGCACATAATCGCCCACGGAGATTTCCATGTCGATGTACTTATCCAGCACGCGCTGATCCACGCCCTCATAATGGCCGCACAGGATGACCAGCTGCTCTTCCTGCGATAGCTGCTGTGCCAGCGCCTGCGTCAGCGGCACGCCGCGCGGGCTCATATAGATGCGTTTGCCCTGAAAAGGCGGTCGTGCCGCATCCTTCATGGCGTCCGCAATGGGCTGGGCCAGCATCAGCATGCCCGCCCCGCCGCCAAAGGGATAATCGTCCGTATTCTTGTGCTTATTCTGGGAATACGGACGGATATCCGTCGCGTGGATATCCAGCAGCCCAGCCTCGCGCGCACGGCCGATAATACTGGCGTTCAGGAAGGAATCGAACATCTCGGGAAAGATGGTCAGCAGTTCAATCTTCAAATACTGCCACCTCCGGCAAGCGCGTTTCGTCCACCACGATGATTCCGGCCTTTGCATCCACATGCCTGATCACAAAGGGCAGGACCGCCAAGTACATCATGCCCATAGGCGTTTTGATCTCGTACACGTCGTTTGCGCCGGGCTGCAGCACATCGGCCAATGTGCCGATAGCCTGCCCCTGCTGATCCTGCACTGCGCAGCCGATCAGATCGCTGATATAGTATTCGTTTTCGCCCAGCGGCACGGCGTGCTCGCGGTCAATATAGAGCATGGCGCCGCGCTGCTTTTCCGCATCGTCGCGCGTCTGCGCATGGTTCAGCGTGCAGTAAACATAGCCGTCCCGCACGGATACATCGCTGATTGGCCAGGCGGCATAGGCGTTATCCTGCTGGATATATACCTGCTGCAGCTGGCCAAAGCGGGCGGGATCGTTGGTATCGGGCCGCACCTTTACCTGACCGCGAACGCCCTGGGGCTTGAGCACCTCGCCGATGGAAAGATATTCGCTGAACATGCGCTTCCTCCTATAAAAAAAGGCGCTGTTGCGCGCCTTTCCACTTACTGGATTTCAAGAAATACAGGCTTGCTGTCCCTGGGCGTAGCGGCCTTGAGCACCGAGCGGATCGCCTTGGCGATGCGCCCCTGCTTGCCGATGACCTTGCCCATATCCTCGGGGGCCACGTTGAGCTCAAGGATAATGGAATCAGGGCCTTCGGTTTCCGTCACCTGCACGGCGTCCGGATTTTCCACCAGGGATTTGGCCAGAAAGAGAATCAGGTCTTTCATGCGGGCTTCCTTTCTGCGTTATGAAAACGCAATCGCTTAGCCCTCAATCGCGCCGCTCTTCTTCAGCAGAATGCGAACCGTGTCGGTGGGCTGAGCGCCCTTCTTCATCCAATCAGCGGCCTTGTCGTTATCAACCTTGATAACAGCGGGATGCTGCATGGGATCATAGTAGCCGATCTCCTCGATGAAGCGACCGTCGCGGGGGCTGCGCTCATCGGCGACAACGATGCGGTAGAAGGGATGCTTCTTCATGCCCATTCTCTTCAGACGAATCTTAACCATTGGTTTGTCCTCCTAAAAGATGTGGATTTTCTATGGTAATCATATGAAAATGATAACCTGCTCAGCGGAAGGGCGGCCGGTTCATGCCGGCGGCCATGCGGCGCATTGCGCCTTTCTTGTTGCCCATCATCTGCTTTACCATCTGGCGCATCTGCTCAAACTGGCGCATCAGGGCATTGACGTCCTGCACGGTTACGCCCGCGCCGGCGGCAATGCGCTTTCGGCGGCTGGCATTGAGGATGTCGGGGTGGCGGCGCTCCTGCGGGGTCATGCTGCGCACGATGGCTTCGGGCTTTTTGAGGGCGCTTTCATCGATTTCAACGTCCTTGAGCTTGCTGCCAACACCGGGAAGCATGCTGAGAATGTTGGACAGCGGGCCCATCTTCTTCATCTGCTGCATCTGCTCCAGGAAGTCCTCCAGGTTCAGATCCGCCGCGTTGCGCTGCAGCTTTTTGCCCAGCTTGTCGGTTTTATCCTGATCCATGTTCTCGGTGGCTTTTTCGATCAGGGTCAGCATATCGCCCATGCCCAGGATGCGGGAAGCCATGCGCTCGGGATGGAAGGGCTCGATGTCGCCCATCTTTTCGCCGGTGCCGGAGAACTTGATGGGCTTGCCCGTTACCGCGCGCACGGACAGGGCCGCGCCGCCGCGAGTATCGCTGTCCAGCTTGGTCAGGATTACGCCGTCGATGTTGAGCTGATCGTTGAAGGCCTTGGCCACGTTGACCGCGTCCTGACCGGTCATCGCGTCCACAACCAGCAGGATTTCCTGCGGATGGACGGTTTCCTTGATGCGGGACAGCTCGTTCATCAGCGCTTCGTCCACATGCAGGCGGCCGGCGGTATCGATGATCAGCACGTCGCGGCCATAGTAGCGCGCATGCTCCACGGCTTCCTGCACGGTTTTGACAGGATCCTGCGTGCCCTTTTCAAATACGGGCACGTTAACCTGCTCGCCCACTACCTGCAGCTGACGGATAGCGGCCGGACGGTAAATATCGCAGGCAGCCAGCAGCGGCTTCTTGCCTTCTTTTGCCAGGTAATTGGCCAGCTTGCCGCACATGGTGGTTTTACCCGCGCCCTGCAGGCCGCACAGCATATAAATAGTAGGCACCGAGGAGGACCAGGTGAGCTTGGCGTTGCTGCCGCCCATCAGCGCGGTCAGCTCCTCGTTTACAATCTTGATAACCTGCTGACCGGCGTTCAGGGAGGACAGAATCTCTGTGCCGATGCAGCGCTCGGAAACGCGCTTGATAAAATCCTTTACGACCACATAGTTGACGTCGGCTTCCAGCAGCGCCATGCGCACCTCGCGCATTGCGTCCTTGATGTTCTGCTCGTTGAGCTTGCCCTTGCCCGTCAGCTTTTTAAAGGCCGCCTGCAGTTTATCCGAAAGACCCTCAAAGGCCATGGAGTTCCTCCTCGTCGTTCAAAAGGCGAAGCGCCTTTTCCATATGGCTGCGCGCCTGCGCCGCATGCTCCTGCGGCAGGGCGCTGATCGCCTGGTTCAGTTCATTTTCAACCTGGGTGAGCCGCCGGCGGATGGAAAGCTTTTCTTCCCAGCTGCGAAGCTGGCGCTCCACGCGCTGCAGCGTTTCATGCACGCATTGACGGCTGACGTTTTCCTGCTGGGCGATTTCGGCCAGCGAAAGGTCTTCATCGTAATACAGGGCGGCCATGGCGCGCTGCTTATCGGTCAGCAATGCGCCGTAAATGCTCAGCAGCCAATCGACGTCCACCTTGCGCAGCACTTCATCGCTCATTTCGTCCTCCGTCAAGCAAAATGCATTGACAGGCATATTATACGCGCATGTGCGGCGGCTGTCAAGTGTTTTTGCTTGACAAATATGCGCGTCTTCAAAAAAACATTGAAAGAAATACCCGAACGATCGCGGCGATCGATGACGCGCAAACTGAACATAAAGCAAACGTGCGGAAGGCCTTTGCGCTAAAGCCCTCCGCATGTTATTTATCCTTCCAGTTCTGTTATTTTCTTTGCTCCCGGCTGCTTCTGCAGGATAAAGCATTCCGGCGCGCCGGGGCCGGCATTGATAAAGCGCTGATGCAGCACGTTAAAATCCTGCGGGCGCAGGGCAGCCAGGCACCTGGTCAGCCACTCGCGCTCCTCATCCCCCGCCGCATGGCCGGGATAGGCGCAGATCACGCACACCCCGCCTTCGCACAGCAGATTCAGTGCAGCCAGGATGGCCGTGCGCGTCGTCTCCCAATGGGTGGTTACGCGCTTATCGCCGCCGGGCAGCCAGCCGAGATTGAACATCACACATTGTACGGGAGCCGGCACGCGCTGCGCCATCTCCTGATGTCCGCAATGAAACAGCGTAGCGCGCCCCAGCAGCCCGGCCTCCTCCAGCCGCGCACGGGTGTTTGCCACAGCCTGCTCCTGCACGTCAAATGCGTACACATGCCCGGCATCTCCCACCAGCCCGCACAGCGTCTGCGTATCGTGGCCGTTGCCCATGGTCGCGTCCACCGCGATATCTCCGGGCAGCAAAAAGCGCCGCAGGCAGTCTGCGGCCAGAAATCGTGCGGATTTCAGCTCAAAGCCGCGCGCGCTCATAGGGCTTTCAGGGCGCGGACTTCAGCGTCCGTCAGGTCGCGCCACTCCCCGCGCGCCAGGCCGCGCAGATCAATCGGGCCAAACCTGACCCGACGCAGCAGCAGCACCTTGTGCCCCACGGCTTCCATCATGCGGCGAACCTGGCGGTTATGCCCCTCGTGAATGGTGATGAGCACAGCCGATGCGAACGTTTCCACACGGATCACGTTCACCTTGGCAGGCGAGGTTCTGAAGCCGTCGTCCAGCACTATGCCTGCGCGCAGACGATGGATTTCCTCTTCGGACAGCTGCCCCGTCACGCGCGCCAGATAGGTTTTATCTACCTCGTGGCTGGGATGCGTCAGCCGCGCGGCCAGATCGCCGTCGTTGGTCAGCAGCAGCAGCCCCTCGGAGTCATAATCCAGCCGGCCGATGGGATACAGCCGCACCGGATAATCCCGAAAGTGATCCATCACGGTATCGCGGCCTTTGGGATCGCTGACGGTCGTTACCTCGCCCATGGGCTTGTGATACAGCACATAGCGTTTTTCGGCCTCGGGCTGCACACGCTCGCCATGCACGCAGACAATATCGCCGTCCTCCACCTGCACGCCCATTTCACGGATGGTCTGGCCGTTCACCTGCACCATGCCTTGGGCAATCATTTCCTCCGCATGGCGGCGGCTTGCCACCCCGCACAGCGCCAGGTATTTCTGCAGTCTCATTCTGTACACCTCTATATTCGTTTAATCAGTCGGTAAAGCCAGTATGCATCCGCTGCGCTCCACAAAAGCAGCAGGATAGACAGGAACGCCGCGTTATTCGCCCAGGACGAGCCAGTCCCGGAGGGCCTGCCCGAGCTCTGTGAGAAAGGTACGCTCGCCCACGCTCTGCGCGGGATACAGCAGCGCCGTGGCGATGGTTGTATTGCCGTCAATCAGCTCGGCCACGCCGATTGCCTCCTGCGTGCCAAAGCCCGCCTGCAGGCTTTCGGGCAGCGTCAGACGGACGGATGGAATCGTCCCCTTTGCCACTGGGCCGCTCAGCGGCTGGCGCAGCGTTACGCCCACCCAGTCGGCCACGCCGTCCAGCACGGGCAATTGCGCCACCGTTTCGTTTTCAGCCATCGCCTGGTACATTTCGTAGCGGTCAAAGGTCTGATCCAGCAGTGCGGCTGCCTGGTCAAACCAGTCAGGGCATGCCAGCACCGTGCCAATCAGCGTCATGCCGTCCCGCTCGGCGGCAAATGCCAGGCAGCGCCCCGCCGCGCGGGTATAGCCGGTTTTGATGCCAAGCGCGCCGGGATAAGAAGAAAGCAGCCGGTTCTTATTGGTGAGCACCCGGTCGTAATCATGTCCCTGCCAGGGAATGGTCGCGCGCTGGGTGGATACGATGCGCCGGAAGTCCGCGTTCTTCATGGCCTCTCGGGCAATCAGCGCCAGATCGCAGGCCGTTGTATAATGCTGCTGTGCGGGCAATCCATGCGGCGTGACAAAGTGCGTGTTTTCGCAGCCAATCTGCCGCGCACGCGCGTTCATCATATCACAGAAGCCCGAAACCGAGCCGCCCACATGCTCGGCGATGGCCACCGCCGCATCGTTGCCGCTGGCAAGCATCAGGCCGTAGAGCATTTGCTCCAAGGTCAGCTGTTCGCCCTTTTGCAGATAAATGCTGGTGCCCGGCACGCCGTAAGCATTGTCGCCGGCAGTTACGATATCGCTCAGCTCCGCGTTTTCCAGCGCTACCAGCGCAGTCATGATCTTGGTGGTCGAGGCCATGGGCAGCGTCTGCGTTTCGTTTACGGCATAGAGCACGCGGCCCGTTTGCGCTTCCAGCACCACGGCTGCCGCCGCGTCCGCGCGCGCATAGCCATTATACAGGAAAGCGATCAAAAAGAAAAGCACGGCGGCAAATCTTTTCATGATTTCTGCGCCTCCGAGGGCTGGGAATCGTCCTTGGTCAGCAATTCCTTCAAATCGCCGATGAGCTTGGGGATCATGGTGACGGTATGCTCAAGCGGCAGCTTGTTCTGCGCGGGCAGCATATGCACGCCCTCCGGGCTGAGCACCAGAAAGCCAACCGGCTGGAGGGATACACCCGCACCGGATCCGCCCGCAAAGGGGCGCGCTGCGTCGGGCTGCGGCTGGCTGTATTCGCCCCCGCCCGCCACAAAGCCAAAGCTGACCTTGGATACCGGTATGACCGTGCTGCCGCTGCCGGTTACCATCGGCTCGCCGACCACGGTATTTACGTCGATCATATCCTTGATGTTTTCAAGCGCCGTCTGCATAACGCCGCTGATGGGATGAAGGGATTCCTGCATCGCGCGCACCTCCTGCCTTCTGCCGCGCGTAAAGAATGAAAAGCACGGCAATCAGAAGCAGTTTTCCCAGGCGGCAAAAAAGTATGCAATTGCCGCGCACATGCAGCTGCTCACCCTGGGCGTATTGGGGAAGCATGCGCAGATGCAGACACGGAAGCTGCCCGAGCGCAGCAGTGAGCGCGCCGCAGGCAAGGGCGGTCTGAGCGGCGTCGGCCAGGCCCAGATCGATTGTCAGGCGGATATCCAGGCTGGATTCAAGCAAGCGCAGCGCGCGCCTTCTGATGCGCTGCACGCGCTGCTTTGTCAGTTTTATGCGCGCCGCACGTTTGCGCCTTTTGCGCCGCAAAGCGAATGTGCGCACATGCCCGCGCCACTCACAGCGAAGCTGAAGCCGCTTATTTTGAAGCTGCAGCTGCCAGAAGACCAACGTGCGCAGGCCGGAAACGCTGAACAAGAAGTGCCCGCCAGGCAGGCTGCTCAGACCATGCCAGGCAACAAAAAGCCGCATGGATACCGGCGTAATCAGCAGCGCCCACAAAAGCATAAACGCGGCGTACATGGCTTGCAGCCTCCTGTGCATCGTAAAGCTTGATGATATCAATATTATCGGCTGCAGAAGATGATTTTATACTGTATTTCGTTTACTAAAAGGCATATGTATACAATAAAAATACCATCGTATATATTTTATACAACGGTATTTCAAAATTTACATTGCCTATTCAATTATTGTTCAAGTGCATTCTTCAAAGCATAGGCATTGTTCAGCATCCGTGTTTCATAGGTATCCAGCGCTGCTTCGCCGGTTACGATCGGATCCAGCTCATATATGCCTGCGCCAGTTTCCTGCGAGATGGTCTGCGCAGCCACGGAGGAGCTGCCGGGCTCGGTAAACAGCGGCGGATTGCCTGCCGCGCGCACGGTCTCAATCACCTCGCGCAATGCTTTAGGCGACAGGCTGTCCTCGTGCTCATCGCTCATGACAGCGGCAATATGCAGGCCATATGCGCGGGCAAAATAGGGAAACGCCTCATGGAATGTGACGATGCTCCTGCCTGCATCGGGCGCAAGCAGCTCCTTGATCTGCGCGTCCAGCGCAGTCAGCCGCTCGCAGTAAGCCTGCGTGTTAGACGCAATCTTATCTGCCTGCGCGGGCATCATTGCCGCAGCGCTTTGCGCGATGGTCTGCACAATCCGGATGGCGTTCTGCGCGTCCAGCCAGGTATGAGCGTTGTAGGCTTCCTCATCCTCATCGTGATGGTGGTGATGGGCTTCCTCGTGCTCATCCTCAGCAATCAGATCAATGCCCGCAGAGCAATCCACCACCGGCAGATTGGGAAACTGCGCCTGCACATCCGCCAAATAGTTTTCCATTCCCGCGCCGCAGACGATCAGCATATCCGCCCTAGCCAGCTTCATCATGTCGCTGGCCAGCAGCTGATAATCATGCAGGCAGCCGGTAGACGGCATCGTCATGCAGGATACCGTAACGCCGTCCACGCCGTCAAACACATTGAGCGCGAATATGTACAGGGGGTAAAAAGAAGTCATCACCTGAACCTGCCCCGCCGAAGCGGAGCAGGCACAGGCGATGAACATCATACCAAGCGCTACAAGCAGCGCCAGCACTTTTTTCATGCTTCCTCCAATGGTCAGCGCGCTTTGGAGTCGATCTCCTCGCGCAGCTTGGCGATGATGTCCGCCACGGGCATCGCGCCGAAGTTTTCGTTCTTGCGGGAGCGCAGCGCGGCAGTGCCGTTCTCCACTTCCTGATCGCCAAGCACCAGCATGTAGGGAATCTTCTGAGTCTGCGCCTCGCGCACCTTGAAGCCGATCTTCTCATTGCGGTCGTCCACGCTTACGCGCATGCCCTCTTTTTCCAGACGATCCTTGAGCTGATAGGCGTAATCGTCCGCGCGGTTGGTGATGGTCATGATGCGCACCTGCTCGGGCGCCAGCCACAGCGGGAAGGCGCCGGCGTACTTTTCAATCAGATAGGCCAGCGTGCGCTCGTAGCAGCCCAGGGAGGTACGATGGATGATGTAGGGATGTTTTTTCTGGCCGTCCGCATCGGTATATTCCATGCCGAAGCGCTGTGCCAGCAGCATATCGATCTGGATGGTTACCAGCGTGTCTTCCTTGCCGAACACGTTCTTGTACTGGATATCCAGCTTGGGGCCGTAGAATGCGGCCTCATCGATGCCGATGGTGTACTTGACGCCCAGGTGATCCAGGATCTTGCCCATTACAGCCTGCGCTTCGTTCCACTGCTCCGCCGTGCCCTCATACTTGTTCTTGGGGTTGGCAGGATCCCACTGGGAGAAGCGGAAGGTGCAGTCTTCCAGCAGGCCGACCGTGCCCAGGAAGTACTTGGCCAGCTCCAGGCAGCCCTTGAATTCTTCTTCCAGCTGATCAGGGCGCAGGATGTAATGGCCCTCGGAAATGGTGAACTGACGCACGCGGATCAGGCCGTGCATTTCACCCGAATCCTCATTGCGGAACAGCGTGGAGGTTTCGGTCAGGCGCATGGGCAGATCACGATAGGAGCGCGCACGGTTGAGAAAGACCTGATACTGGAAGGGGCAGGTCATCGGGCGCAGGGCGAAGCACTCCTTGGCTTCGTCGTTCGGATCGCCCATCACGAACATGCCGTCCAGATAATGATCCCAATGGCCGGAGATTTTATACAGCTCGCGCTTGGCAAAATACGGGGTCTTGGTCAGCAGGCAGCCGCGGGACTGCTCCACATCCTCCACCCAGCGCTGCAGAAGCTGCACCACGCGCGCGCCCTTGGGCAGCAGAATAGGCAGACCCTGGCCGATGCAGTCCACGGTGGTAAAGTATTCCAACTCACGGCCCAGCTTGTTGTGGTCGCGTTTGCGGGCTTCCTCCTGCTGCTGCAGGTAGGCTTCCATTTCAGCCTTATCATAGAAGGCCGTGCCGTATACGCGCTGGAGCATCTTGTTCTTTTCGCTGCCGCGCCAATACGCGCCGGCAAGGGAGGTAAGCTTGAAAGCCTTGACCTTGCCGGTGGAGGCCAGGTGCGGGCCGGCGCACAGATCGACAAAGTCGCCCTGACGATAGAAGGAAATCGTCGCATCCTCAGGCAGATCGTTGATCAGTTCTACCTTGTAGGGTTCGCCCTTTTCCTGCATCAGCGCAATAGCCTCGGCACGGGGCAGCTCAAAGCGCTCAATGCGGTCGTTGCGCTTGATGATGTGGGACATTTCCTTTTCCACTTCGCGCAGGAAATCGTTGGTAAAGGGCTCATCGGTATCGAAATCGTAGTAGAAGCCGTTGTCAATGGCCGGGCCGATGGCCAGCTTGACATTGGGACGCAGCTTCTTAACGGCCTCGGCCAGCACATGGGAGGCCGTATGGCGCAGCACGCGCTTGGCGTCGTCGTCCGCAAAGGTCAGGAATTCCACTTCGCAGTCATGATCCAGCGTGCGCCACATTTCCATAATCTGGCCGTCCACGCGGGCGCACAGCGCGTCCTTTTTCAGCTGTTGGCTGATCTTACCGGCAATATCCAGCAGGGACAGGCCGTTTTCAAATTCTCTTTGTTCACCCTTCAGAGTAAGCAGCATGCGTTTCATCCTCCTTGCAAATAAAAAAGCACTCGATCCCCGTCATACAGGGACGAATGCAGCCTTCGCATCCGCGGTTCCACCCTTGTTGTTGTAAAACCACTCGTTCGGCGCTGTAACGGGCGCGTCCCGCATTGATCGGGCGGTGGTATCCATCCGCATTTCCCCTGCGCACGCTTTCAGCCGATGGCGCACGCTCTCTTTCGGTTCCCTGCGGCGGCATGTCCGCCTTCATCTCAAGGATATGGGTAGTATACCCCAGCCTTTGGGGTTTGTCAATCCCTCATTTCGTCTTTTGCACGTAAATTTCGTCTTTTTCACGTAAATTTTCGCTGATTTTCTCAATGCAGCGGCAAAAAGCATCCAATTCCTCCTGCGGGATGCCCTGCAGCATCAGCTCATTCAGCCGTTCGATATCCTGCTGGCAGATCTGCAGCTCCCTCTCCCCGCGCTCAGTGATATACACCCGGTTGCAGCGGGTATCGGCAGTATCCGCGCGGCGGCGGATCAGCCCGGCGCTTTCCATGCGCTTGAAGGAGGCAGCAATGGAAGCAGGCGTTACACCGGCGCTGTCGGCCATCTGTTTTTGTGAGCAGCCAGGATGCGTGCTGATATAGCTGAGCATTTCAGGTTGGCCCAGGTGCAGCCCGCGGCGCAGCAGCACGCGGCGCATGCGCGCGCGGCGCAGGGCCATCATCTTTTCGCAGCGATCCGCAGCAGCGTTGCTTTCCATCGGCATTCTCCATCGTCAATCGTTTATCTGTTAGACGTTTAATATTATACCGTCAAACTATATATTTGTCAACCGGCTGCAGGAATGCGCGCATCCGTGTCGAAATAAATACCAACTACTTGCAAAGGAGCAATGCTTTTATGTCTGCTTTCCCCATCGGCGTTATGCTGGATTCCTTCCGCAAGCCCTGGACCGAAGCGCTGGATATTGCCTGCGAGCTGGGCGCCTCCGGCATTCAGGCCCATGGCGGCCATGGTCTGCTGGCCGTTAAAACCGTTACCCCCGCCGTGAAGAAAGAGTTTATGGCGCAGATGCGCGATCACGGCCTGGTCGTTTCCGCCATCTGCGGCGATCTGGGCAAGGGCTTTGGCAATCCGGAGCTCAACCCCGGGCTGATTGAAACCTCCAAGCGCATTCTGGACATGGCCAAGGAGCTGGGCACGGATATCGTGACCACCCACATTGGCGTTGTGCCCCAGGATCCCGCGCATCCGCGCTATCGCATCATGCAGGACGCCTGCGGCGAGCTGGCCGAATATGCTGACAGCCTGAACGCGCACTTTGCGGTGGAGACCGGCCCTGAAACCGCGCAGGTGCTGTGCGGCTTCCTGGACAGCCTGCACTCCACAGGCGTATCGGTCAATATGGACCCCGCAAACCTGGTGATGGTGACGGGCGACGATCCTGTCAAGGCCGTGCATACGCTGAAAAAGTACATCGTACACACCCATGCCAAGGATGGCCGCAAGCTGCTGGATCGCAACCCCGAAATCATCTATCATGTGATCGCCCCGCAGGAGCCGGTAACGGACAAGGCCTTTATCGAGGTGCCGCTGGGCGAGGGCAGCGTGCCCTTCAAGGAATACCTGGATGCGCTGCGCGAGATCGGCTTCAACGGCTTCCTGACCATTGAGCGCGAGGTGGGCGAGAATCCTGTGGGCGATATCCGCATGGCGGCGGACTTCCTGCGCAGGTTCTTCTGATTCAGTAAGCCAGACGCCAAGCGCAAATAACCCCCTTTGCCTGTGCTTTCAGGCAAAGGGGGTTTACTATGCAAAACCGGTCTTAATGATAATACTCCGCAATGATGCCGCCGCCCAGGCAGACGCCGCCCTGATAGATCACCAGGCTTTGTCCGGGCGTAACTGCGCGCTGTGCCTCGGCAAAGTCTACAATCGCGCCGTTTTCGTCCATCTCGCGCAGCGTCGCGCGCTGATCGGGCTGGCGATAGCGCGTCTTGACGCCGTATTCCTGCTGCGTTTTCGCAGGCTCGTCAATCCAGGTTAGCTGCTCAATTCGCGCGGCACGACTATACAGCAAAGGATGATCCTCGCCCTGCGCCACGATCAGGCGGTTATTCTGCAGGTCCTTCTCCACCACAAAATAGCTGCGGCCATCCCCATGCCCGCCGATGCCCAGCCCCCGGCGCTGTCCCAGGGTGTAGTACATCAGCCCGTCGTGCCGGCCGACAACCTCGCCCTCCACCGTGACCATATCGCCCGGCTGCGCGGGCAGATACTGGCTGAGAAAAGGCTTGAAGTGCCGCTCGCCGATGAAGCAGATGCCGGTGGAATCCTTTTTCCTGGCCACAGGCAGGCCGTTCTGCAGAGCGATTTCGCGCACCTGTGCCTTGGTCATGCCGCCGACGGGGAAGATGGCCTTTTTCAGCTGCTGCTGATGCAGCATATACAGGAAGTAGCTTTGCTCCTTGTTGGGATCAATCCCCTTCAGCAGCTGCCCCTGCTCGTTGGTCTGTACAAAATGGCCCGTGGCGATCTTTTCCGCCCCCAGCTGCATGGCAAAATCGAGAAAAGCCTTGAACTTGATCTCGCGGTTGCACAGCACATCCGGGTTGGGCGTGCGGCCAGCCTTGTATTCATTCAGAAACAGCGTAAACACGCGGTCCCAGTATTCCCTGGCAAAATTGACCGAATAGTAAGGAATATCGATCAAATCGCACACCTGCTGCACATCGCGCCAGTCGCCCTCAGAGGTGCATACGCCGTCCTCGTCCTTCTCCTCCCAGTTTTTCATAAAGACGCCAATCACATCATAGCCTGCGCGCTTGAGCAGCAGTGCCGAAACCGCCGAATCCACGCCGCCGGACATGCCTACCACAACCCGCATTCAAGCCACCCCCGCCGCCTGCATGCGCGTGAAAAGCGCCTGCAGAATATCATCTGTAATCTCTTCAGGCGCGCGCGCCGCATCCACGCAGATAAAGCGCTGGGCATGGCGCACGGCCAGCTCCTCATACGCCGCCTCCACGCGCGCATGGAAGGCCGCCTTTTCCTGCTCGATACGATCCAGCGCAGAAGCGTTTGCACGGCGTTTGAGCGCCGTCTCATGATCCAGCCGCAGATAGACCGTCGCGTCCGGCAGGCAGCCCTCGATGGCAGGCGCGTTGATCTGCTCGATCAGCGCTACGCCCAGCTCGCGTCCGCCGCCCTGGAAAGCCACGCTGGAATCGACAAAGCGGTCGCACAGCACCACTTCGCCCGCCTGAAGGGCAGGCAGGATCACCTGCCGCACATGCTGTGCGCGCGCGGCGGCATACAGCATGGCCTCGGTGATATCGTCCATGCCGGTATTGGCCACATCCAGCAGCAGGGCGCGGATTTTTTCGGAAATCGGGCAGCCGCCCGGCTCCCGGCTGCGGCGGACGGTATAGCCGCGATCCCGCAGCGCCTTTTCTACCGCGTCGGACTGGGTGGTTTTTCCGCAGCCGTCCAGGCCCTCCATGGTGATAAAATAGCCGTGCCGCTTGGGCACGAAGCCCAGCAGCATTGCAGACAGCGCTTCGACCGTTGGCGCGATATGTGTGGGCTGCGCGCTCTGCAATTCGTCCGCCTCGCCAAAGCCATAGCCCACGGCGATGCTGTCAACGCCCGCCTGATGCGCGCCCTCGATATCGCTGCCGCGGTCGCCGATCATGACGGCACGCTGATAGGATATGCCCCTTAGCACCCGCGCGATCAGCTCGCCCTTTTCGGCGGTAGAGGTGGAATCGCTGGGGCCGCTCAGGCCGTCAATATAGCCGTCCAAGCCGAAATGCCTGAGGATGAGCCAGCTGGTTTCCTCGGGCTTGCCGGTGGCGATGAGCACCCTTGCGCCGCCGTCATGCAGGGCCTTGAGCAGCTCGCGGATGCCGGGATACACCTGGTTTTCAAATCGCCCGGTGGGCACATAGTATTCCCGGAACAACAGCGCGCCGCGCTCGGCGGTAGCCGCATCCATGCCGGCATAGCGCTGAAAGGAATCCACCAGCGGCGGGCCGATGTACTTGCGCAGCCCTGCTTCGTCCGGAATGGGCAGGTTCATTTTGCTCAGCGCATAGCGCACGGCGTTGGTGATGCCGTCGTGGGAGTTGGTCAGCGTGCCGTCCAGATCAAAAATTACCGTATCGTAGCGCATGGTGTGTTCTCCCATTATCATAGTAAAAGCCGCGTCCGGAAAGCCCGAACGCGGTTGACGCATCCGCGTGTTATTGCTGGAGGCGCTCGGGCATATCGCCCCGGCCGGACTGGATCAGCTCGTTCAGGAAGGCGATCACGTTTTCCTCGTTGTTGTTGAACGTGGTTACGCCGATCACCAGATCACGGTTATCCAGGCCCATGCCGTCCATATAACCATAGAGCGTATAGAGCGGGATGCCAAAGAGGGCGTTGGTTTCAGTGGGGTTGCCGTCGTCATCCAGCAGGGTTACATAGCCGCTGGACAGATCGATGCCCTCTACATTCAGTGCGCCGGACTCCACAAAGGGCGTCAGATCCATAAAAACGCCCTGCGCCGCAAAGCGCTTGAAATCCTCGGTGCTCAGGGCGTACAGATCGCCCTCGCCAGCCATCAGATAAACGGACAGCTGCATATTGGAATAATAATCATCCGTGGAGCCTGCGGTAAGCAGGATGGTGCTGACCGTTTCCATATCAGGAACGGCGCGCTGCCAGACGTCCTTCATGAAGGCGTCGGCCTTTTCCTGCGTGGCCGTGCTGCTTTGCAGATAAATATCCACGCGCAGGTTTTCGGGCGAGCGATAAGCGGTGGTGGTGTAAAGGATGTTGACGCAGAACACCGTCAGCGCCGCCGCCAGCAGGTACTTCCAAAAATGATAGGTAAAATGCGTGCGAAGCCGCTGCTTCGTCAGGGGCGTTTTGATTTTCATTCCCGGTTCCTCATTTGGTGGGTTTCATCGTGGGGATTATCGTGACCAGCCTTAGATCAGTCCTGCATAGCGGCTATAAGTCCCGACCGCCATCTACTCATTAGGCGCGGGGGCGAGCTCAGTTACGCTTGATCAGACGGCAGAAAATCTATTGGCGTAAGCACTGACAACTCAGAGGCAATCAATAGAGCTTCGCGCCGGCGGGGATGCGGGAATCGACCATCAGAAGATGCAGACGCTCCTCACCGTTTTCGTGGTGGACAGCGGAAATCAGCATGCCGCAGGACTCGATGCCCATCATGGGGCGCGGCGGCAGGTTGGTGATGGCGATGCAGGTCTTGCCTACCAGCTCTTCCGGCTCATAATATTCGTGAATACCGCTGAGAATGACTCTGTCGATGCCAGTCCCGTCGTCCAGAACGAACTTCAAGAGCTTTTTGGACTTCTTCACAGCTTCGCATTCCTTGACCTTCACGGCGCGGAAATCGCTCTTGGAGAAGGTGTCAAAATCGACCTGATCCTGGAACAGCGGTTCGATCTGCACATTGGAAAAGTCGATCGGCTCGTCCTTAACCTCGATCTCAACCGTCCCCTTGGCACCGCCGATGATGCTGACTTCCTCGGGCTTCTTTTTGCCCGCATCCAACGGCTTCATCGTCGGGAACAGCAGCACATCGCGGATGGAAGCGTTATTGGTCAGCAGCATTACCAGACGGTCCACGCCCATGCCCAGGCCGCCGGTGGGCGGCATACCGATTTCCAAAGCGTTGAGGAAATCCTCGTCCACGCCGCAGGCTTCATCATCGCCCTGGGCCTTGAGAGCAGCCTGTGCCTCAAAGCGCGCGCGCTGGTCGATGGGATCGTTCAGCTCGCTGAAGGCGTTGGCCAGCTCGCGGCCCAGCACGAACAGCTCAAAGCGCTCGGTGTAATCGGGATTCTGCGGCATACGCTTGGCCAGCGGGGAGATATCGACGGGATGCCCGGTCAGGAAGGTGGGCTGCACCAGGTGCTCTTCCACATATTCATCGAAGAACAGGTTCAGGATATCGCCCTTCTTGTGGCGCTTTTCATAGTGCAGATGATGCTCGTCGGCCACCTTGCGGGCTTCCTCCAGGGTCTCGATCTGCTCAAAGTCCACGCCGGCGTACTTCTTAACGGCCTCGACCATGGAAATGCGCTCAAAGGGCTTTTCAAAATCGATGGTCACATCGCCGTACTGGATGATGGCGGTGCCGTTGACCTTGCGGGCCACGGTGCGGATCATATCCTCGATCAGGTCCATCATGCCGTTATAGTCGGTATAGGCCTGATAGAGCTCGATCATGGTGAATTCCGGGTTGTGCTTGGGATCCATGCCCTCGTTGCGGAAAACGCGGCCGATCTCATATACGCGCGGGAAGCCGCCTACGATCAGGCGCTTGAGGTGCAGCTCCAGCGCGATGCGCAGGTACATATCGATATCCAGCGTATTGTGATGGGTGATGAAGGGGCGTGCGGAGGCGCCGCCAGCCTGGGTGTGCAGCACGGGGGTTTCCACTTCCAGGAAGCCGCGTGCATCCAGGAACTCGCGCATGGCGGAGATGATCTGGCTGCGCTTTACAAAGGTATCGCGCACCTCGGGATTGACCACCATATCCAGATAGCGCTGACGATAGCGCAGGTCGGTATCGGTCAGGCCATGGAACTTCTCCGGCAGGGGCTTCAGGCACTTGGACAGCAGCGTCAGGCTTTCCACATGGATGGAAATCTCGCCCGTCTTGGTCTTGAAGGGCTTGCCGGTGAAGCCGATCAGGTCGCCCAGATCCAGCTTTTTGAAGGCGGCGTAGGCTTCCTCGCCGATATCGTCGCGGCGGACGTAAAACTGAATCTTGCCCTTGCCATCCAGCAGGCGGCCAAAGGACGCCTTGCCCATGATGTGGCGGCCGATCATGCGGCCCGCCAAGGCAACCGTCTGACCTTCCAGCGCTTCATAGTTAGCCAGAATCTGATCGCTTTCGTGGGTAACGTCATATTTGGTGATCAGGTAGGGATTCTGCCCGTTGTCCATCAGGGTCTGCAGTTTATCGCGGCGAATCTGCTCCTGCTCGCTGAAATCCGGCGTATTGGGCGTGACCTGAATATTTTCAGACATGCGCGTATGCTCCTTTATTTCAAAAAATCTTAAGTGCGTTCGGTGCGCTCGATGGAAAGAACCTTGAGATGGGACAGGCCGCCGGGGATTTCGATGGTCAGCTCGTCGCCCTTGCGCTTGCCGATCAGCGCGGCGCCCACAGGGCTGTCGATGGAGATGGCGTTATTCATGGGATCGGCCTCATGCGGGCCCACGATGCGGTATTCATCCTCAAAGTCCTCATCCTGATCCAGCACGCGCACAGTGGTGCCCACGTTTACTTTTTCATTGGTGATTTCTTCATCGGATACCACGACGGCGGTGCGGATGGCGGCTTCCAGCTCTACGATTTCGCCTTCCATCTTGGCCTGCTGATCCTTGGCCGCGTCATACTCGGCGTTTTCACTCAGGTCGCCGAAGGAGCGCGCGGTGGCGATCAATTCGGAAATCTGGGCGCGGCCGGTGGTTTTCAAATATTCCAGGCGGTCTTTCAGGGCCTTGAGGCCCTCGGCGGTAATCTCATTGCGTTTTACTTCGCTCATATGCTTTGTCCTCCTTGTTGCGCGACGGCGCGTTTACTGCGCGCGGAAGCGTTCAAATATCTGGATATCATAGTATTGCTGCAGCTCGCGATAGGTTTCCTGATCACACACCGTCCAGGCTGCAAGCAGCGGGCGGAAGATGTTGGCAACAATACGGAACGATATATTCGCATCGGTTTTATAACCGTAAGCGATGAAATCAGGCCGGCCCAGGAAGTCGATCAGCAGATACCCCAGGGCGATGCGGCGCAGCTTTTCCTTAAAGGGCTTATCCTTGAGCGGCGGCATAAAGGACAGCTGCCCGCGCACCACCGAGCGGTCGTTTTTGCGGTACCAGCGCACGGCGAAGGGATCAAAGGACTCGATGCAGTAAACGCCGCTGTACTGGCTCAGCCGCTGATGAACGGCCTGCGGCAGGACGTGGTTGTAAAAGTCGGTTTTCAGTTCCACAATCAGCGGTACCTGGCCGTTGACCAGGGAGAGCACCTCGTCAAAGGTGGGAATATGCTCGCCCGTCCTGAACAGCTCCATCTGCTGCAGCTCGGCCAGCGGCACGTCGCACACCCGGCGCTTATCCCCGCAGGAGCGCTCCAGCGTTTCATCATGATGCACAACCAGCACATGATCGCGCGTTTCGCGCACGTCCAGCTCGATGCCATAGCCCGCGCGCACAGCGCGCTCAAAGGCGGGCAGGCTGTTTTCAGGCACGCCGCGGGCATTGTCATACAGTCCGCGATGGGCATAGGCATGGCTTGTTAACTGCTTTGCGCACAATTTTCGATGAAAAAGATTGGGAGCGATTAAAAACAGATACAAAGCCAGCAGAATCAGCAGGATACGAACAATCCAGAGCAGCGTCATTTCGCTCTCCCCCCTCTTTCAAAGCATAACCGCATGGCCGCGCACCATACATACGCATTATTATACGATATTTTTTCCGTAATTGCAACCGCCGTCCAGGCATTTTATCTGCCCGCGCGCCCAGGCATTTTATCTGCCCGCGCGGCGGTTCTTTTTCGCTTCTTTCGCGCGTTTCTTTTTCGCTTCTTTTGCGCGTTTCCCCCTTGTAATTCACTGGAAAATCCGCTATAATCATCGCAGACCGCCAAGCGGTCTTCTATGTATTTAATTTTTGGAGGGATCATGTATGGAAGAAACGCTCGAACGTACAAATTTTATCTGGGAAGCCATTGACCAGGATCTGGAGAGCGGGCGTTACCAGCAGATCCACACCCGTTTTCCGCCCGAGCCCAACGGCTATCTGCACATCGGCCACTGCAAGGCGCTGATCATGGACTTCCTGACCGCCGAAAAATACGGCGGCCTGTGCAACCTGCGCTTTGACGATACCAACCCGGCCAAAGAAGATACCGAGTTTGTGGAGGCCATCAAGCAGGATATCACCTGGCTGGGCTTCCACTGGACGGGCGGCTTGTTCTACGCCAGCGATTATTACGATAAATGCTATGAAATCGCCGAGGACTGGATCAAGCGCGGCCTGGCCTATGTGGACGAGCTGGACAAGGATCAGATGCGCGAATACCGCGGCACGCTGACTACCCCCGGCAGGAACAGTCCCTGGCGCGACCGTCCCATCGAGGAAAGCCTGGATCTGTTCCGCCGCATGCGCGCGGGCGAGTTTGCCGAGGGCACCAAGACGCTGCGCGCCAAAATCGATATGGCTTCGCCCAACATGAACATGCGCGATCCGGCCATGTATCGTATCCTGTATAAAGAGCATTGGCGCACGGGCAATAAGTGGTGCATCTATCCCATGTATGATTTTGCGCATCCCATCGGCGACGCACTGGAGGGCATCAGCCATTCCATGTGCTCGCTGGAATATGAGGATCACCGCCCGCTGTACAACTGGGTGGTTGAGCACTCCGCCGCCATGCTGCCCGCGCAGCCCCGGCAGATTGAATTCTCCCGCCTGAACCTGACCCGCACCGTAATGAGCAAGCGCTTTCTGCGCCAGCTGGTCGAGGGCGGCTATGTTTCCGGCTGGGACGATCCCCGCATGCCTACCCTGCGCGGCATGCGCCGCCGCGGCTATACCCCGCAGTCCATCCGCAATTTCATCGATCAGGTTGGCATCGCTAAGGCCGACTCCGTAGCCGATATCGCCATGCTGGAGGCCTGCGTGCGCGACGACCTGGGCGGCAAGGCTCCGCGCGTGATGGCTGTGCTCAACCCGGTCAAGGTGGTATTGACCAGCGTGCCGGAGGATTGGCAGGATACCCTGACGATGGAAAACCATCCTGATCATCCCGAAATGGGTGAGCGCCAGGTGACCATCAGCCGCGAAATCTGGATTGAGGGCGAGGACTTTATGGAGGAACCGCCCAAGAAGTATTTTCGCCTCAAGCCTGAGGGCGAAGTGCGCCTCAAGGGCGCTTATATCATCAGGTGCGAGCGCGTGGTGCATACTGCGGACGGCGGCATCGATCATATCGAATGCTCGGTCGATCTTACCTCCCGTTCCGGCTCCGAGGGCGCCAACCGCAAGGTGAAGGGCACCATCCATTGGGTCAACGCCCGCGACTGCGCGCCCTTTGAAGCCCGCCTGTACGATCAGCTGATGACCGAGGAATGGGATACCGCCGAGGCGGCTGACAAGAAGGACGTAACCAGGTTCCTGTCCGATACCTCCCTGCAGGTGATGAACGGCTACTGCGAGCACGCGCTGGTATCCGCCAAGCCCGGCGATACCTTCCAGTTCCTGCGCAACGGCTATTTCTGCAAGGATCCCGACAGCACCGATACCCATCCCGTATACAACCGCACGGCCAGCCTGAAGAGCAGCTTTCCCGTCAAGTAAGGCAAAATAAACAGTGAAAGGTCTGAAATTACAGCAATGAAGGAAGTTCGCACGCGCTTTGCGCCCTCCCCCACCGGCTTTATGCACCTGGGCGGCCTGCGCACTGCGCTGTACAATTATCTGTACGCCAGGAAAAACGGCGGCAAGTTCATCCTGCGCATCGAGGATACCGATCAGGAGCGCTTTGTCGAGGGCGCAACCGAGGTGATCTACGATACCCTGCGCGGCTGCGGCATCGATTGGGACGAAGGCCCGGATATCGGCGGTCCCGTCGGCCCCTATATCCAGTCCGAGCGCAAGGAAATCTATCTGCCCTACGCGCAGCAGCTTGTGGAGAAGGGCGCTGCCTACTACTGCTTCTGCACCAAGGAGGAATTGGACGAGCGCCGCGCCGCGTGCGAAGCCCAGGGTGAGGTATTCAAATATGATAAGCACTGCCTGCACCTGAGCAAGGAAGAGGTACAGGCCAAGCTGGATGCGGGCGTGCCCTACGTCATCCGCCTCAACGCCCCCACCACGGGCGAATCCACCTATGACGACGTGGTGTTCGGCCATCTCACCTTCCCCAACGATACGCTGGACGATATGGTGCTCATCAAGCAGGACGGCATGCCCACCTATAACTTTGCCAACGTAATCGACGACCATCTGATGGGCATCACCCACGTTATGCGCGGCATGGAATACCTATCCTCCACGCCCAAGTACAATCTGCTCTATAACGCCTTCGGCTGGGAAATTCCCCAGTACGTGCACCTGACCACCGTGATGCGCGATGCGCAGCACAAGCTCAGCAAGCGCGACGGCGACGCTTATTACAGCGATTTCATTGAAAAGGGCTATCTGAAGGAAGCGCTGATCAACTATCTGGCGCTGGTAGGCTGGAATCCGGGCGATGAGCGCGAGTTCTTCACCATGGACGAATTGATCCAGGCGTTTGACATCAACCGTCTGAACAACGCGCCGGGCATCTTCGATATGGACAAGCTGACCTGGTTCAATGGCGAGTATATCCGCAAGCTGCCCTTTGACGAGTACCTGAGGATGGTCACGCCCTGGTTCGACAAGGCGCTGGGCGGAAAGCCCTTTGATTACAAGCGCCTGGCCGAGCTGATGCAGGGCCGCACCGAGGTGTTCAACCGTGTGCCCGATATGGTGCGCTTCCTGGCCGAAATGCCGGAGTATGATCTGGACCTTTACAACAACAAAAAGATGAAGACCAACCCCGAGGTGGCGCTGGAGGCGCTGGAGATGGTGCAGCCCGTGCTGGAGGGCATTGCCGACTGGCAGGAAAGCACCATTCATGATACCGTGATGGCTGCCATCGCAGCCTCGGGCAAAAAGAACGGCGCGGTGCTCTGGCCGCTGCGCATCGCCCTGAGCGGCCTTGCCTCCACCCCCGGCGGCGCGTTTGAAATCGCCTACCTGTTGGGCCGTGACGAAACGCTTGCCCGCGTGCAAAAAGCCATTGAAAAGCTGCGCGCCAACGCTTGATTTTGGCGCTCCCTGCGGTTATAATAAGGGCAAGCAAGGGCCCGGCCCTGTCGTATCGCGCAAGAAAATCACATCAGTAAAAGGAGGATTCCTATGAAATCGATTCCCATCAAGCTCAGCTTTGCCGAGGAAGTCAAAACCTTCGTTAACATCGTCAACCGCTATCCCTTCGATATGGACCTGCGCGCCGGTCGTCACGTAGTGGACGCCAAGTCCATCCTGGGCATCTTCTCCCTGGATCTGAGCCGCCCCATCTCCCTGGAGGTCTATGCGGATGACTGCGAAGACCTGGAAAAGGACATCGCTCAGTTCAAGATCTGATTTCCCGTCATGACCTACATTCCCCTGCGCATACAATGCGCGGGGGGATTTTTTATGCGGTTAAACGGTTTTCTGCCAGCCGAGGCTACCTCGGGCGCAATGCGCTTGGTGCTTACCGCGCAAAGCGCGCTGCTTGTGGAGCAGCACCAGGGCATATTGAGCTTTGATCCATCCTGCATTCGTCTGCGCACAGAAAACGGCTATCTGACCATCGATGGACAAAACCTTGCGCTCAGCAGCTACGGC
The DNA here is from genome assembly GCA_934647235.1 of uncultured Clostridia bacterium. Classification (GTDB taxonomy): domain Bacteria; phylum Bacillota; class Clostridia; order Christensenellales; family Aristaeellaceae; genus SFMI01. Next base: position 32,241 of record CAKUFG010000011.1, on the reverse strand, counting down.
GCACAGGACGCGGCCATCACAGGCCAGATACGGCGCTTGGAGTTTACGCCATGAGGGCGCTGCTGCAGGGCGTATCCTGCCAGGGGCTGGGCGCGGAGCGGCTGCTGGAAAAGCTGAAGGCCGCCGGCGTTCGGCTTTATGATGTGCGGCGGCAGGATGCGAAAACACTTTGCTTTTATTATGAAAGCCGCGACCAGGAGCGGGTCTCCGGGCTTCTGCAAAGCCTGGGCTTTGCCTGCACGCCCTTGCCTGCGCGCGGCTATGCGCGCCGCCTTGCCCAGTGGCCGCGGCTGGTGCCGGGCGCAATCGCCCTGCTGACCGCCCTGTGCTGCCTGGCCTTTTCGCTGCAGTTTGTCTGGCGGATTGATATCAGCGGCGCGGGCGCGTATGCAGGCGAGGTGCGCCAATATCTGCACGCGCAGGGGCTTTGGCCAGGCAGGCTCAAATCCGCCGTTCAAATCAGCCAAATCTGCGATGATCTGCTTGATCGCCTGCCCAGAATTGCCTGGGTGCGCGCGCGGATTCAGGGCGTAACGCTCAGGATTGAAATCACGCAGGGAGTGCCCATGCCAAGCGGCGTCAGCCAGACGGAGGCAGGCAATATTGTGGCTGCCTGCGACGGCGTGATCGCACACATCGACGTATACGCGGGCGAAGCGGCGGTTTCAGCAGGCGATACCGTCCGCGCGGGCGACGTGCTGATCTATGGCCGCGAACGTGGCAAGGATGAATCCTTTACCCCCGTGCGCGCCAGCGGACGGATCACGGCGCGCGTATGGAAAAGCGCCTCCGCCGTGCTGAGCGGCACGCAAACGCAAAGCATCCGCACAGGACGCAGCACGCAGCGCACAGTGATCGCCTGCCCTTTTTATCGCTATGCCCTGCAGGCGGAGCCAGAGTACCTGACCGCCGAAACCGAAACCGAGCGCCTGTATCCTATCGCCGCCTGGCTGCCAATCTGGGTAGAGCGTCGGATGATTTTTGAGGCTGCGCTGGAGGAAAGCCCGCGCGATGCACAGGCGCTGCAGCAGGAATCCGGCCGCCTTGCTATGCAGAAGCTGCTCACTTTTTGCGGCGGAAGCGATGAAATCATTGACAAATGGCTGGATTATAGTATGATAGAAGGGGGAAATATAATGGCGGTTGCCACTGCCGAAATGCAGATGGAAATCGGTCGCTTTCTCCCCATATCACCTGAGTAGGAGATCGGTGCGCATTGCTGCTTTCTTTGGAAAATATTGACGCTTATCAAAAGCTCTTTGGCATGAACGACCGCAATATGGCCGTGCTGGAGCAGGAATTGTCCGTCGTCAGTGCCCTGCGCGGGCAGGAGCTGCAATTTCGCGGCGACGCTGAAAATGTTGCGGCTGCCGAAACCGCCGTTGCGCGGCTGATTACGCTTTTGCAGCACGGCGAAACGGTAGATCCCATGCGCATCCGCTATGTGGTGTCGCTGGTACGCGAGGGCAAAAGCGACCTGCTGGATCAGCTCAGCGGCAGCGACGTCATCGCCATCACCCACCGCGGCCGCCCCATCCGCAGCAAAACGCTGGGGCAGCGCGCCTATGTGGAGGCTGTGCGCAGGCATGAGCTGACGCTGGCCGTGGGCCCTGCGGGCACGGGCAAAACCTACCTGGCCATGGCTATGGCGGTGGTTGCCCTCAAGGCCAAGGAGGTAGAGCGCATCGTGCTGACACGCCCGGCGGTGGAGGCCGGCGAAAAGCTGGGCTTTCTGCCCGGCGATATGACGCAGAAGGTCGATCCCTATCTGCGCCCGCTCTACGACGCGCTGCACGAACTGATGGGCGTGGATTCCTATCAGCGCCTGGCCGAGCGCGGCACGGTGGAGGTGGCTCCGCTGGCCTACATGCGCGGCCGCACGCTCAGCGACGCCTTTATCATCCTGGATGAAGCGCAGAACGCCACCAGTGAGCAGATGAAAATGTTTCTGACCCGCCTGGGTGCGAACTCCCGCTGCATCGTAACCGGCGACGTATCCCAGACCGACCTGCCCAAGGATAAAAAAAGCGGCCTGGTGGAGGCCGTAAACGTCCTGCGCAATGTGGAGGGCGTGGCCATTGTGGAACTGACCGCCCGCGACGTAGTGCGCCACGAGCTGGTGCAGCGCATTGTGCAGGCCTATGAGAAATATGAAAAAAACGGAGGTAAAGCATGAGCACGCAGCAATCCGGCCGCATGACCAGGGCGCGGATGCGCAGGTTCCTTACCCGCGCCAGGGCCCTGGCAAAGCGCTTCAGAAATGCGGCGCTTTCCATGCGCACGCTGGTTTCCGTATGCGGCATCGCGGTGATGCTGGCGGTTTTCTGCGGCGCGATCATGCCCGTCCGCTATGACATCGCCATCGGCATGGTGCCCCGGCATACCATCACCGCCAACCGCGATGTGGTGGACGAAGTAACCACCGAAGCTCTGCGCACAGCGGCGGCGCAGGCCGTACAGCCGACCTATCATTTTGTAGAGGGCGTTACCGAAAGCGTCCTGTCCGGCTTCGATCAGGTGTTTGCCCAGATGAAGGCCGTCGTTCAGTACAGCGAAACGCTGGAGGATTACGGCCCAACCCGGCGCTATTCTGCGGACGAGCTTGCCTACGCCCGCACCATCCTGACGCTGCTTGACCTGCGGGATTATCAGCTGCGCACGCTGCTGAATACCACCCGCGCCGATCTGAGCAGCCTGTATACCACTCTTTACGCCGCCGTGCAGAACACCATGGCCAGCTATGTCACCGAGGGGCAGGAAAACGAGGCCGTGGCCAGCATTATGCAGATCGTCGGCTACCGCGTGGATACCAGCCTTCTGCAAAACATCGTGCAGCCGCTTCTGCGCACGGTCATCCGGCCCAACATGGTTATCGATCAGGAGGCCACCGAGGCCGCGCGTCAGCTGGCGCGCGACAGCGTAGAGCCCATTGTGTACAAGCAGGGCCAGAATATCGTCGTCAAGGGCGAGGGCCATGTGGAGCGCTATCAGTACGATATGCTGTCCAACCTGGGCCTTTTGAACAACACCACCGTGGATATCAGCATTTATCTGGGCGCGGGGCTGCTGATCACGCTGGTGATGGGGCTTGCCATGGTGCTGCTGCGCATGGTATGTCATGATATCACGGCGGATTACCGGCGGCTGATCCTGCTGTTTATCGTATGCATCGTAACGCTTGTCGCCTGCGTGCTGATGCGCATGGTCAATATCCGTCTCGCCCCCACGCTTTTGTGCGCCATGCTGCTCACGGCTATGCTGGGTCTGCCTACGGGTCTTATTTTCAATATCGCTGTTGCCATCCTTGTAAGCGCCCTGGCTGCAGGCGGAAGCGGCAGCTATACCAGCGAAATGGTGCAGCTGCTCAGCTGCACGCTGTGCTCGGGCACGCTGGCGGCAGCCATCTTCAGCCGCCATGGCAACCGTCTGCGCGTGATCGCCGCGGGCGTAGCCGCCGCGCTGTGCAACTTTCTGGTCATGCTGGCGCTGGGCCTGATGACCAGCAGCGTGGGCGGCATGCTGACCGGCGCGCTGGAAACCATGGGCGGGGCGGGCATCGCCGCCGTTCTCTGCCTGGCCATTCAGCCGCTGCTGGAGGCGCTGTTCAACCTGCCTACCCCTACCAAGCTGATGGAGCTGTCCAACCCAAATCATCCGTTGATGCGCAGGCTGCTGCTGGAAGCCCCCGGCACCTACCACCACTCCATCGTGGTGGCCAATCTGGCCGAGGCCTCGGCAGAGGCTATCGGTGCCAATCCCCTGCTTGCGCGCGTGGGCGGCTATTATCACGATGTGGGCAAGCTGCGCCGGCCCATGTACTTTAAGGAAAACCAGCTTGGCGCAGAGAACCGCCTGAACGAAACCGATCCCTATACCGCCGCGCAGATCGTCATCGCGCACACGCGCGACGGCGTGACCCTGGCGCGCAATTACCACCTGCCGCGCGAGGTATCGCAGATCATTCTGGAGCATCATGGCAACACGCCGGTGATGTATTTCTACACCCAGGCGCTTAAAAACGCCGACGGCAAGCCCGTGGACATCGCCGATTACCGCTACGACAGCAACCCGCCCGCCACCCGCGAGGGCGCCATCGTGCTGCTGTGCGATACCATTGAGGCCGCCGTGCGCTCCATGCAGAATCCCACCCCCGATGCGATTGAGGACTTTATCGTCAAGCTTGTGCGCGGCAAGCTGCAGGATGGTCAGCTGTCCAACAGCCCCCTGACGCTGCGCGATATCGACCGCATCTGCCACGCCTGCGCCACGGTGCTCAACGGCGTGTTCCACGAGCGCATCGAGTATCCCGATCCGCCCGCGCACATTCCGCAGGTCAAGGAGCATCCCGCCGCCGAGCCGCCCGCCGTGCGCGACGCAGAGGAACCCTGGGACGGCGAGGAAGCCGCTCAGGAGGATCTGCCCCCGCAGCCCGGCAAGACCGTTCTGACCCCGGAAGCTCCCGAAGCCGCGCCCAGGCCCGTCTATGTGGAGCCTGAGCAGTTTGAGCCTGCCCGACCGCTGCCCGTTATCGAGCCTCCTACCGCCTCCGCGCCGCTGTCCGTAGAGGAAGTGCTGCGCGAGCGCCAGGACGATGCGTCCGCCGCACAGGCCGAGGATAAGCCCGAAACAGAAAGCGATATTCCTGCGGAGGAGCCGCGCTCAGACGGCTCCGACGCGCCCGCTGAAGATGAAAGCAAGGAAGAAAGCTCCGGAAATGAATGAATTTCACTTTGATTTTGACTGCGCGCTGCCTGTGCCTGAGGACACGGAGCGAACGCTTCTGCGCGTGGCGCGCTGCTGCCTGGCCGCAGAGGGCGTAACGCAGCCCTGCATGGCCTACCTGCGCTTTACGGACGATGCGGACATTCACCAGATCAACCGTGAACAGCGCAATGTGGATCGTGCGACCGACGTGCTGTCCTTTCCCGCCGGGCCGTTCAATCCCCGGCATACGGCCGGGCACTGTCCCAAGACCCTGCGCAGCCTGTACGATCCGCAGGAGCGTGCCTGCAGGCTGGGCGATATCATTATATCGCTCGATCATGCCCGCGCGCAGGCGGCGGAATACGGCCACTCCTTTGAGCGTGAGCTGTGCTATCTGACCGCGCACGCGCTGTTTCATCTGATGGGTTACGATCATATGAACGATCAGGATAAATTCCAAATGCGAAGAATGGAGGAAAAAGCCATGAACGAAGCCGGAATCTCCCGCGTATCCGATGACGAGCTGCTGGCGCTGGCCGCCAAAGCGATGCAGTATTCCTATTCTCCCTATTCCAAATTCAAGGTGGGCGCCTGCCTGCTGGCGGCGGACGGCCGCGTGTTTACGGGCTGCAATATCGAAAACGCCTCCTACGGCGCAACCAACTGTGCCGAGCGCACGGCGCTGTTCAAGGCGGTCAGCGAGGGCGCGCACGAGTTTGTAGCCATCGCCATCGCCACTGAAAAGGCGCTGGCCTGGCCCTGCGGCATCTGCCGTCAGGCGCTGTGCGAGTTTGCGCCGCACCTGCGCGTTATCACGGCCTGCGGCGATCAGCGCGCCGAGTCCACGCTGGATCAACTGCTCTACGGCGCATTCGGCCCGGTCAACGGCACGGGCGATTATCTTGGAAAGGACTAAACGCAAATGACGAAAACTGATTTCAAATCCGGCTTTGTGGCCGTGGTGGGCCGCCCGAACGTGGGCAAATCCACGCTGGTAAACACCCTGGTTGGTGAAAAAATCGCCATCGTGTCCGACCGTCCGCAGACCACGCGCAACCGCCTGCTTGGCGTCATGAGCGGCGAGGGCTACCAGATGGTTTTTGTGGACACGCCCGGCATCCATAAGCCCCGCACGCAGCTGGGCAGCTATATGATGCAGGCTGTGCAGAGCGGCCTGGAGGGCATCGACGCGCTGCTGATGATGGTGGATGTAACCGCCGTCGGCCCGCAGGATCGCAAAATTGCGGAGGACATGGCCAGGAAGGGCGTGCCCGCCATCCTGCTGCTGAACAAGTGCGATCTGATTGACAACGAGCGCGTGCTGCCCGTGATCGATCAGTTTAAGGAGATGGGCTTTGCCGAAATCCTGCCCATCAGCGCCAGGACCAGCGCGCATCTGGATTTGCTTACCCAGGAGCTGCTTAAACTGATGCCCGCCGGCCCGCGCTACTTCCCCGAGGATATGATCACCGACCAGCCCGAGCGCGTGCTGTGCGCCGAAATCGTGCGCGAAAAGGCGCTGCTGCACCTGCGGGACGAGGTGCCGCACGGCGTGGGCGTGGAAATCCTGGGTATGAAAAAGGTGAACGACAACCTGATGGAAATCCACGCGGATATCTACTGCGAACGCGATTCGCACAAGGCCATCATCATCGGCAAGCGCGGAGCGATGCTGTCCCTGATCGGCCGCGAAGCGCGCGTGGATATGGAAGCACTGCTGGGCATGCGGGTCAATCTGCAGCTGTGGGTCAAGGTACGCCCCGACTGGCGCAACAGCGCGGCAGATCTGAAAACGCTTGGCTACGACAGCAAAGAAATGAGATAATGAATCACCTTTGTCATTTTGCAGGCGGCGCGTTCGGCAGCTTCTATCGCCGTGCGCGCCGCGCCGATTATACGCCGCTGCTGCTGTGCTGGGCAACGGCTGTGTTTTATTGCGTGCTCTGCGCGCTGATGGGGCGCAATCCCATCGGCCCGTCGGGCTACTGCACCTACACGCTGCAGGCGCTTGCCTGGCGGGAGGGGCAAATCTGCCTGAGCCAGGATTATCCCTGGCTGGAGCTGGCCATCTATCAGGGCAAATACTTCGTTTCCTTTCCCCCGGTGCCCAGCGTGCCGCTGTATTTTCTCACCTTCCTGTTTGGCAGAAATACCCCCGACCATCTGCTGATAAAGCTGTATATGCTCTTTGGGCTGCTGGCGATTTACCGCATGCTGCGCGGCGCCGGCTATGACAAAGCCTCCGCTGCGGGGCTTTCGCTGCTGTGCAGCTTTGGCAGCTGCCTGCTGGCGCTGACGCTGGACGGCGCGGTATGGTATCAAGCGCAGCTGCTGGCCTATATGCTGACCTGCCTTGCCCTTCTGCTGATGCTGCGCGAGCATCCCACACCGGCGCTTTTTCTGTACGCGCTGGCCGTCGGCTGCCGTCCCTTTAACGCGCTGTACGGACCGCTGCTGTATGGGCTTTTTATCAATCAGGCGCGCAGAAAGGGTCAAACCTGGACTACGCTGCTGCATCGGCTGATTTCCGGCACGCTGCTGGGACTGTTTGTGGCGGCCGCCTATGCCCTGTACAACTACGCGCGCTTTGGCAATCCGCTGGAATTTGGTCATAATTACCTGCCGGAGTTTTCCACCCAGGGCGGCACGCAGTTTGCGCTGCGGCACATCCCGGCCAATTTCAAAACCTTCGTGCTGGGGCTGCCCTTCTCTGAGGGGATGAATGGCTGGACGCTGAATCAGTTCGGCTTTTCCTTCCTGCTTGCCAGCCCCATCTTCATTCTGCTGCTCGTTCAGTGCGCGCTGGATCTTTGCACGCGCCGCTTTACGCTGCTCAAGGGCGGCATCGTGCTTTGCTTTATCCTGCATCTGTTTTTGCTGCTGATGCACCGCACCTTCGGCGGATATCAATTCGGCGCGCGCTATACCTGCGATATGCTTCCATACGCCGTGCTGTACCTGTGCCTGCCCGGACGGCGGCGCAGCCTGCGCGCGTGGGAGTGGTGCCTGCTGACCGCAGCCATCGGCTTTTGCATATACGGCACGGCCAGCATGGCGCTGTGACAAAAATCGAACGCGAAATTTGTAAGAAATCCGAACATTTTATACTTGATTTTATTCAAATGTTTGTCTTATAATAAGAACATTCAATCCATGGCGGGAGGGATGTTCTCTTGGCACAGTATGCCATTGAGCTGCACGGGCTGACAAAGCGCTTCGGCGCGGTGGTCGCCAACGACGGGATCGATCTGAACGTCCGCAAGGGCGAGATTCTGGCCCTGCTTGGCGAAAACGGCTCGGGCAAGACCACGCTGATGAATATGCTGTCCGGCATCTATCAGCCGGACGCGGGCGAAATCTATCTGGCCGGCAAAAAAGTCAATATCCGCTCCCCGCAGGAGGCCATCTCCCTGGGAATCGGCATGGTGCACCAGCATTTCAAGCTGGTGGATGTGTTTACTGCGCGGCAAAACATCATGCTGGGCGCGGGCGCGCACCTGCGCATCCAGCCGGAGCAGCTGTGCGAGCAGTTCGGCTTCCATCTGGACCTGAACAAAAAGATATACGATATGTCCGTCAGCGAAAAGCAGACGGTAGAAATCATCAAGGTGCTCTCCCGCGGCGCGGATCTTCTGATTCTGGACGAGCCCACAGCCGTGCTGACCCCGCAGGAGATTACCACCCTGTTTGAAATTCTGCGCAGGATGCGCAGCGAGGGCCACGCCGTCATCATCATCACCCATAAGCTGGACGAGGTGCTGGCTGTGTCCGACCGCGTAACCGTGCTGCACAAGGGCAAATCCGTTGCCACGGTCAATACCGCCGAAACCGACGAATACGCGCTGACCTCCCTGATGGTAGGCCATGCGGTGGACCTGAACATTCAGCGCGCCGAGACCAGCGCGGGCAGCGAGCTGCTGGACGTACACGCGCTCAACGTTTTCCGTGCGGACGGCTCGCAGGCGCTCAAGGATGTAAGCTTTACCCTCAACGCCGGCGAAATCCTGGGCGTAGCGGGCGTAGCCGGCAGCGGCCAGAAGGAGCTGTGCGAGTCCATCGCCGGCCTGCATCCCATCGCAGGCGGCTCCATCCTGATGGAAAACAAGCGCATCGACGGCTTGACCCCACGCGAAATCATCAACCGCGGCGTCAGCATGTCCTTCATTCCTGAGGATCGCCTGGGTATGGGCCTGGCGGGGGGCCTTAGTCTGTATGACAACCTGCTTTTGAAAACCTACCGCGATCAGAAGGGCGTTTTCCTGCGCCGCCGTCAGGCCAAGGAAGAAGCCGTCCAGATGGTCAGGGACCTTGAAATCTCCACCCCCTCCATTTCCACCCAGGTGCGCAAGCTCTCGGGCGGCAACGTGCAGAAGGTGCTGCTGGGGCGCGAGCTGAACGCCAATCCGCGCGTGCTGATCACCGCCTATCCGGTGCGCGGGCTGGATATCAACTCCTCCATGACGATCTATCATCTGCTCAACGAGCAGAAAAAAAAGGGCGTAGGCGTGCTCTTTATCGGTGAGGACCTGGATGTGCTTTTGTCCTTGTGCGACCGCATCCTGGTGCTGTGCAACGGCCGGGTATCCGCCATTGTAAACAGCAAATACGCCACCAAAGAGCTGCTGGGTCTGAAAATGACCGGCGCGTGGGAGCACGACGATGAGGAGGATGACTATGCCTAAGCTGTCTTTTGCCGGGCTGCACGTGGCCCAGCGCGCGCCCATGCCCGCCTGGAAGGCCGCGCTGCTGCGCGTGGCGGCCGTGCTGCTGGCGCTGGTGGTGGGCGGATTGATCCTGCTGTGCCTGGGCTATAACCCCCTGCTGGTCTATCAGACCATGCTGAACGGCGCGCTGGCCAAGAAGACCGCGCGCGCAAGCGTGGTGCGAAACGCCGTGCCCCTGGCCATCGTGGCCCTGGGCGTAACACTGGCGTTCAAGATGAAATTCTGGAATATCGGCGCGGAGGGCCAGATCTGCATCGGCGCCATCGCCGCTTCCTTCTTTGCCTATTCGTTTGATTGGCCCAGCTGGCTGCTTTTGACGGTGATGGCTGTGGCCGGCTTTATCGCAGGCGGCCTTTGGGGCCTGATCCCGGCGATTTTCAAGACGAAGTTCGGCACCAACGAAACGCTGTTTACCCTGATGATGAACTACATCGCCGCCTACTTTATCCAGTATCTGCGCGAGGGGCCCTGGCGCGATCCGGCCAAGAACGGCTTCCCCGAAATGCCGCGCTTTGCCGCCGCCGCGCGCCTGCCAAGCGTGCTGGGCGTGCATGCGGGCTGGATCTTTGCGCTGGCAATCGCGCTGTTTGTGCTGATTTATCTGCGCTATACCAAGCATGGGTACGAGCTGACGGTGGTGGGCGACAACATCACCACCGCGCGCTATGCGGGCATGCCGGTCAACCGCATCATCCTGCGCACGATGTTTATCAGCGCGGGCGTGTGCGGCCTGTCGGGCATGATTCAGGCCAGCGGCGCCAACAAGATGCTGACCGACAGCGTGGCGGGCGGCGACGGTTTTACGGCCATCATCGTGGCCTGGCTGGCGCGGCTGTCCCCCGTTGGCATCCTGATTGTGGCCGTAATGTTCGGCGTGCTCAAAAAGGGCTGCGCGTCGGTAGAAACGGTTTACAAGATTTCCAGCGAGTTTTTCGGCATTCTGCAAGGCATTATCCTGTTCTTTGTTCTGGGCGTTGAGTTCTTTATCACCTATCGCGTGCAGCGCAAAAAGGAGGTCAAGTGATGAGCACTTTTCTTGCTTTCCTGTATGCCGCCGTGCTGTCGGGCGTTCCGCTGCTGTACGGCACGCTGGGTGAAATCATCACTGAAAAGGCCGGGCACCTGAACCTGGGCGTAGAGGGCATGATGTACATGGGCGCGGCCTTCGCCTTCATGGGCGGCTATATTTCGGGCAGCCCTGTGGTCGCGCTGCTGTTTGCCATCGGCGCCGGCGTGCTTGGCGCGCTGATTTACGCCTTCCTGACCATCACGCTCAAGGCCAATCAAAACGTATCGGGCCTGGCGCTGACCACCTTCGGCACGGGCGTAGCCAACTTCCTTGGCACCAGCCTGCAAAAAAGCTCGGCCTCCGTGGTCGTTGTGCCTGCCAGTGTCGTCAACGTCTTTAAGCCGCTGAACATGGGCTTTCTGTCCGATCTGCCCGTCGTTGGGCAGTTGATCTTCTCCCACAGCCTGTTTACGTATCTGGCTGTGGCGCTGGCCATCGGCATGCATCTGTATCTCAACAAAACGCACTGCGGGCTGAACCTGCGCGCCATCGGCGAAAACCCCGGCGCAGCGGATGCGGCGGGCGTAAACGTGACGCTGTACAAGTATGTGCATCTGCTGGTTGGCGGCGCGATCTGCGGCCTGGGAGGCGCGTATATTTCGCTGGTCACCTGCGCGGGCAACTGGCAGCAGGACTGCGTATCCGGCCAGGGCTGGATCGCCGTGGCGCTGGTCATCTTTGTATCCTGGAAGCCTGCCAAGGCGCTGTGGGGTGCGTTCTTCTTTGGCGCGCTGCGCATCCTCAAGCTCTATGTGCCTGCCAGCGTCATCTCCCTGCCATCAGCCTTTTACCTGATGCTGCCCTTTGCCGTTACCTGCGTGGTGCTGGTGCTCTCCTCCATCCGCATGCGCCGCGAAAACCAGGCTCCGGCCGCCTGCGGCGTCAATTATTTCCGCGAGGAACGCTGAAAAGTGCAGTTTTCGCGCTTTCAGGGCTTTACATTTCCAGCGATTATCTGGTATAATGCTTAGGTATTATGCGATGATGGAAACGGGTGCGGACACGCGCTTTCAGCAAGCCGGGGAGGATGCAAGCCCGGCAGCGGCGGCCGACGCCAGATCATTCCGGAGCTCGGGCTAATCCCCCGCGGCATGCCCCCGTTACGGGCAAAGAGCGGGCGCACATTGTGCGTCAATTTGGGTGGTACCGCGGCCTGTCCGTCCCATGGGATGGACAGGCTTTTTCTATCCTTTGGATACAAGCGGCTGAAAGGAGCAAGCAGATGTACAGTAAAGTCACAACCGACATGCATTTTAACGAGCGCGAAAAGGAAGTGCTCAGGTTCTGGCAGGACAACGATATTGTCAACAAGAGCTTCCACCTGCGCGACGGCGCGGATAATTTCACCTTTTTCGACGGCCCTCCCACCGCCAACGGCAAGCCCCATATCGGCCATGTGCTGACCCGCGCCATCAAGGATCTGATTCCCCGCTATCAGACCATGAAGGGCAAGTCCGTGCTGCGCATCGCCGGCTGGGATACCCATGGCCTGCCGGTAGAGCTGGAAGTGGAAAAGAAGCTGGGCCTGGACGGCAAGCCGCAGATCGAGTCCTACGGCATAGAGCCCTTTATCAAGGAGTGCAAGGAGAGCGTCTGGAAGTATCTGCACCTGTGGGAGGACATGTCCGACCGCGTGGGCTTCTGGGTGGATATGAAGCACCCCTACGTCACCTATCATGATGATTATATCGAATCCGTATGGTGGAGCCTGAAGCAGCTGGCCGAAAAGAACATGATCTATAAGGGCCACAAGATCGTGCCCTATTGCCCGCGCTGCGGCACCGCGCTGTCCAGCCATGAGGTTGCCCAGGGCTATAAGAACGTAAAGGAAAAATCCGCCTTTGTACGCTTCAAGGTTGTGGGCGAGGAGAATACCTATCTGCTTGCCTGGACCACCACCCCCTGGACGCTGCCCAGCAACCTGGCGCTGTGCGTCAATCCTCATGAAACCTACTGCCATGTGCGTGCCGAGGGCCGCGTTTATATCATGGCCAAGGCGTTGGTAGAAACGGTGCTGGAGGGCAAAGAGCCCGAAATTCTGGACGAAATGCCCGGCACCGCGCTGCGCGGCCTGGAGTATGAGCCGCTGTATCGCTTTGTAGAGCCGGATAAAAAAGCCTGGTTTGTCATCTGCGACGATTACGTCACCATGACCGACGGTACCGGCATCGTTCATATTGCCCCCGCCTTCGGCGAGGACGACAACCGCGTATCCCACGAGAACGGCCTGCCTTTCGTCAATCTGGTGGACGCGCAGGGCAGGATGGTGGCCGAAACCGCCTGGCCGGGCGTGTTCGTCAAGGACGCCGATCCCCTGATCCTGGAGGATCTGAAGCAGCGCGGCCTGCTCTTTGCCGCCGTGCCCTTCGCCCATGATTATCCCTTCTGCTGGCGCTGCGACACCCCGCTGCTGTATTACGCCCGTCCCACCTGGTTTATCCGCATGACCGCCGTGCGCGATCAGCTGGTTGCCAACAACCGCTCCGTCAACTGGATGCCCGACAATATCAAGGAAGGCCGCATGGGCAATTTCCTTGAAAACGTGGTGGACTGGGGGCTTTCGCGCGAGCGTTACTGGGGCACGCCGCTGCCCATCTGGCTGTGCGAGGACGGCCATATGCACGTCATCGGCAGCAAGCAGGAGCTGCTGGACATGGCCATCGGCGAGGTCAACCTGCCCGAGCTGCATCGCCCCTATATCGATCAGGTTGTGCTGCGCTGCCCGCACTGCGGCAAGCCCATGCACCGCGTCAAGGAGGTCATCGACTGCTGGTACGATTCCGGCTCCATGCCCTTTGCGCAGTGGCATTATCCCTTTGAAAACAAGGACAAGTTCGAGTCCCGCTTCCCGGCCGATTTCATTTCCGAGGCCATCGACCAGACCCGCGGCTGGTTCTACACCCTGCTGGCCATCTCCACGCAGGTGTTCGGCTGCTCGCCCTTCAAAAACTGCCTGGTGCTGGGCCATGTGCAGGACGCTGACGGCCGCAAGATGAGCAAGCATCTGGGCAATGTGGTAGATCCCTGGGATGTGCTGGACGATCAGGGCGCAGACGCCGTGCGCTGGTATTTCTACGCCGCCAGCGCGCCGTGGCTGCCCAGCCGCTTCTCCAAGGCCAACGTGTCCGAGTATCAGCGCAAGTTCATGGGCACCCTCTGGAACGCCTATTACTTCTATGTGCTCTATGCCGATATCGACCAGTTTGATCCCACCCGGCATGATCTGCGCAAGGCGCAGCTGACGCTGATGGACAAGTGGATTCTCAGCCGCCTGAACACGCTGATCCGGGGCGTGGACGACGATCTGGCCAACTATCGCATTCCGGAGGCCACCCGCAAGCTGACCGACTTTGTGGACGATCTGTCCAACTGGTATATCCGCCTGGGCCGCGATCGCTTCTGGGGCAAGGGCATGGAGGGCGATAAGGAAGCCGCCTTCATCACCCTGTACACGGTGCTGTCCACCCTGTGCCGCCTGATCGCCCCCTTCGTGCCCTTCATGTCCGAAAGCATCTATCAGAACATCGTGCGCACCGTGGATCACAGCGCGCCCGAAAGCGTGCATCTGTGTGACTTCCCTGTGTGCGATGAAAGCATGATCGACGCGGACGCCGAGCGCCAGATGGCGGCGGTGGAGAACGTGGTGCAGCTGGGCCGCGCCTGCCGCAATCTGAGCAACATCAAGGTGCGTCAGCCGCTGTCCATGCTCTATGTCTGCGGCGCGGACTTTGGCGAAGCCTACAAATCGCTGGTTGAGGATGAATTGAACGTCAAGAACGTGCAGTTCATCCAGAACGCGGGCGAGTTTGTCAGCTACGATCTCAAGCCCAACTTCTTCACCCTCAAGGCCCGCTATGGCCGCTTCCTGGGCCGTATGCGCGGCGAATTGCAGAAGCTGGACGGCGCGGCCGTGGTCGCCGCCTTTGAAAAGGGCGAGACCGTCACCCTGCGTATGGACGATACCGATATCGTGCTCACCAAGGAGGACGTGCTGGTAGAGGCCGTCAAGAAGGAGGGCTACACCTCCCAGGTGGACGGCAAGCTGACGGTGGTGCTGGATACCAAGCTGACCGACGCGCTGATCGAGGAAGGCTATGCGCGCGAGTTCATCAGCAAGGTGCAGTCCATGCGCAAGGATACCGGCTTTGATGTGACCGACCACATCGCCGTCACCTGCCAGTGCGGCGAAAAGCTGGCTGCGGCACTGGACAAGGCCCGCGATATGGTGTTGAGCGGCGTACTGGCCGACAGCCTGACACTGACGGATTCCGCCGCCGGCGAAGCCGTGAAGGAATGGGACATCAACGGAGAAAGCGCCGTCATCGGCGTCAAGAGGGTATAAATGTTTATAGCCGATCATTGGCAATCGTTTGAAGTGCTGGATACGGGCGACGGCGAAAAGCTGGAGCGGTGGGGCAAGTATGTGCTCCGCCGCCCCGATCCGCAGGTTATCTGGCCCAAGGCTGATCCTGGCTGCTGGAGCGCCGCGCAGGCGCACTATCTGCGCAGCGAGCGTGGCGGCGGCGAGTGGCGTTTTGAGGAGCGCCTGCCCGAGCGCTGGCAGATCAGCTACGGCGATCTCAGGTTCCATGTGCGCCCCACCGGCTTTAAGCATACGGGCCTGTTTCCCGAGCAGGCCGCCAACTGGGACTGGATGCGCGGGCTGATCCGCGCGCGCGGCGGCCAGGCAAAGGTGCTCAACCTCTTTGCCTATACAGGCGGGGCCACACTGGCCTGCGCTGCGGATGGCGCGCACGTCACCCATGTGGACGCGGCCAAGGGCATGGTGCAGTGGGCCAAGGAAAACCGCGAGCTCAGCGGCCTGCCTGAAACCTCCTGCCGCTATATTGTGGAGGACGCGCTGGCCTTCGTGCGGCGTGAAATCCGCCGCGGCAATACCTACGACGGCATCCTGATGGACCCCCCCAGCTACGGGCGCGGCCCCAGCGGCGAGGTCTGGAAGCTGGAAAACGAGCTCTACACCCTGGCCGATACCTGCGCGCAGGTGCTCAGCCCCCGGCCGCTTTTCTTCCTGATCAACAGCTACACCACAGGCTTCCAGCCGGCCGTGCTGCAGAACATCATCGGCAGCACGGTTGTATCCCGCTTTGGCGGGCAGGTGGACGCGCAGGAAGTGGTGCTGCCGGTGCGCGCGGGCGGCGTGCTGCCCTGCGGCGCCAGCGGACGCTGGCAGAAGGACTGACGGGACGTGCTCCCGTGAAAGGAAATACGCATGAGTGAGATCATCAAGGAACCCGTAATCCTCTATGAGGACAACCACATCGTGGTGCTGGTCAAGCCCGCCAATATGCTGGTGCAGGGCGACAGCACGGGCGATCCCGACGTCCTGAGCTGGCTGAAGCAGTACATCAAGGAAAAATACAATAAGCCGGGCGAGGCCTTTATCGGCCTGGTGCACCGCATGGATCGTCCTGTGGGCGGCCTGCTTGTATTTGCCCGCACCAGCAAGGCGGCCTCCCGCCTGTCCGAGCAGGTGCGCACGCACGAGCTTTGCCGCGAATACGTATGCGTCTGCCAGGGCGATGCGCCCGATCGCTTTACCCTGCACGACTGGCTGCAGAAGGACGAGGCCGCCAACAAGGTAAAGGTCATCCCCTCCTACCTGAAGCTTCAGGGCAAGGAAGCTATCCTGCATGGTCGGGGCGTAGCGCGACGCAGCGGGCACTCGCTGGTATGCATCCGCCTGGAAACGGGCCGCGCGCATCAGATCCGCGTGCAGATGCAGCATGCAGGCCATCCGCTGTGGGGCGATAATCGCTATGGCAGCGGCAAGCGCGGCCAGCAGATCGCCCTGTGGGGCATGCGGCTGACGCTCAATCACCCCATCACCGGCGAAAGCATGCTCTTTATCGCGCCTCCGCCCGAAGCCGCTCCCTGGACGGCCTTCACCCGCGAGCTGGACGGCCTGGAAAAAGCCTGGCCGCAGATCATCTTTGAACCCGGACAGCTGTAATTTGAGGAAAGCATGAGTAAAGCCCTGACCTTTGAAGTAAAAAAGCGCGACGCAAAATCGCGCGCCCGCCTGGGCGTGGTGCATACCCCCCACGGCGATATTCAAACGCCCATCTATATGCCGGTAGGCACGCAGGCCTGCGTCAAGGCCATGACCAGCCGCGAGATGAAGGAGATCGGCACGCAGATTCTGCTGTCCAATACCTATCATCTACATCTGCGCCCCGGCGAAGCCCTGGTGCAGGAAGCAGGCGGCCTGCACAGCTTTATGAACTGGGATCGCCCGATCCTGACCGACAGCGGCGGCTTCCAGGTGTTCTCCCTGGCTGCGCTGCGCAAGATCACGGAAGAGGGCGTAGCCTTCCAGAGCCATCTGGACGGCAGCCGGCGCTTCCTCTCCCCTGAGGAATCCATGCGCATTCAGCAGATGCTGGGCGCGGACATCGCCATGGCCTTTGACGTGTGCTCCCCCTATCCCTGCGATTACGATACCGCCAAGGCAGCCATGGAGCGCACGCATCGCTGGGCCGAGCGCTGCAAAAAGTATCATACCCGCGAGGATCAGGCGCTGTTTGGCATCGTACAGGGCGCGTTCTACAAGGATCTGCGCATTGAAAGCGCCAGGACGCTGGCCGATATGGATTTTCCCGGCTATGGCATCGGCGGCCTGTCCGTGGGCGAGCCCAAGCCCGTCATGTACGAAATGCTGGATGAACTGGTACCCTATCTGCCCGATGACAAGCCGCATTATCTGATGGGCGTAGGCACGCCCGACTGCCTGCTGGAGGGCGTATTGCGCGGCGTAGATATGTTTGATTGCGTGCTGGCCACGCGCATCGCACGCAACGGCACCGTGTTTACCAAGCATGGCCGCATGGTCATACGCAATGCCGAATATGCCCACGATTTCCGCCCCATCGAGGAGGACTGCGATTGCTATGCCTGCCGCAACCATTCCCGCGCCTATATCCGCCACCTGCTTAAGGCGGGCGAGATCACCGGCGCGCGGCTGGCCAGCATCCATAACCTGCGGTTCCTGCTGCGCATGATGGAGGACATCCGCACGGCCATCGCCGAGGACAGGCTGGAGGAATACCGGAGCGATTTCTACAATCGCTACGATATGAGCCGTAATTTCTAAGGCTTCTGCAAAGTTTTTCTTGACAGAAAGCGCCGGAAAAGCTATACTTTTTGCGAATTGAATACGCAGCATTGACGCAGATAAGTACCCGCTGATCTTCAGCGAGCCGGCGATGGTGAAAGGCCGGCGCCAAGCGGGGAAGCCCCTGCCGAGTTGTCCGCCGGAAATCCAGTATGGCGGATCGGTTCCTACCGTTATCAGGCTTGAGGTGGGCGAGTCATATCGCCAATCGAAGTGGTACCGCGAATATTGTGTCTGTTCGTCTTCGAGCGTGCAGGCACAATTTTATTATTAAAGGAGCGTAATCGCTATGAAACAGCTTTCTTCCAATGAGCTGCGCGCGCTGTTCCTGAAGTTCTTCCAGGAGAAGGGCCACAGCGTCATTCCTTCCGCCTCCGTCATTCCCGAAAACGATCCTACCGTGCTCTTCACCACCGCGGGCATGCATCCCCTGGTTCCCTATCTGCTGGGCCAGAAGCATCCCCAGGGCACGCGCCTGACCGACGTGCAAAAGTGCATCCGCACCGGCGACATCGACGAAGTGGGCGATATGAGCCACCTGACCTTCTTTGAAATGCTGGGCAACTGGAGCCTGGGCGACTATTTCAAGGATCAGATGATCCCCTGGAGCTGGGAATTTCTGACCAGCCCCGAATGGCTGGGCATCGACCCGGACAAGCTGGCCTTCACCGTGTTTGAGGGCGATGAGGATTGCCCGCGCGACGAAGAAGCGGCCAATCTTTGGCGCAAGTGCGGCGTAAGGGACGATCACCTGTTCTATCTGCCCAAGGAGCACAACTGGTGGGGCCCTGCCGGCGTGACCGGCCCCTGCGGCCCGGACACCGAGATGTTCATCATCACCAAGAAGCCCTGCGGCCCGGATTGCTCCCCTGCCTGCCACTGCGGCGCGTATCTGGAAATCTGGAACGACGTGTTCATGCAGTACAACAAGCAGAAGGACGGCTCCTTTATCCCCCTGACGCAGAAGAACGTGGATACCGGCATGGGCCTGGAACGCACCATCTGCGTGCTCAACGGCAAAAAGAGCGTGTATGAAACCGACGCTTTCACCGGCATCCTGGCCAAGATCGAGGAGCTGTGCGGCAAGAAATATACGCCCGACGACGAAAACACCCGCGCCTTCCGCATTGTGGCGGATCATATGCGCACCTCTACCTTTATCATCGGCGATCCGCGCGGCATCGGCCCCAGCAACGTGGGCCAGGGCTACATCCTGCGCCGCCTGATCCGCCGCGCCGTGCGCTACGGCATGGGTCTGGGCCTGCAGGAGGGCTTTACCGCCGAAATCGCCAAGGTCATCATCGATCAGTACAAGGCGGTTTATCCCGAACTCGAGCAGAACAAGTCCTTCGTGCTGGAGCAGCTGACGCTGGAAGAGGGCCGCTTCGCCCGTACCCTCAAGCAGGGCGAAAAGGAATTTGACAAGGTGATGAACAACCTGCGCCGCACCCGCGAAGCGATGGAGAAGATTCTCGCCGACGATACCCTTGCCGCTGCTGAAGAAGCGGTTAAGACCCATGTGCTGCGCCCGCAGCCGGATATGGTTTCTGCCATCGAGGCCGTCAAGGCCGGCGATCTGGTCAAGGTCAAGGCCGAATGCCGGAAAATTCATGACAGCCTGAACGTGATCGACGGCCGCAGCGCCTTCAAGCTCTACGATACCTATGGCTTCCCCATCGAAATCACCAAGGAGCTGGCCGCAGAGAACGGCCTTACCGTGGATGAGGCGGACTTTGCCAAGCGCTTTGAGCAGCATCAGGCCACCAGCCGCAGCGGCGCGGAGCAGATTTTCAAGGGCGGTCTGGCCGATCACAGCGAGCAGACTACCTGCCTGCACACCGCCACCCACCTGCTGCAGGCTGCGCTGCGCAAGGTGCTGGGCGACGAAGTGCAGCAGAAGGGCAGCAATATCACCGCCGAGCGCCTGCGCTTTGACTTCACCTTTGGCCGCAAGGTAACGCCTGAAGAGCTGGCCCAGGTGGAAGCGCTGGTAAACGAAGCCATCGCCGCCAAAGTGCCCATCACCATGGAGGAAATGACCGTGCCCGAGGCCAAGGCGCAGGGCGCGATGGGCCTGTTTGAAAGCAAGTACGGCGAAGTTGTGCGCGTGTACACCATGGGCCCCTACTCCAAGGAAATCTGCGGCGGCCCGCACGCCAACAATACCGGCGATCTCGTTTCCTTTAAGATCATCAAGGAAGAGGCTTCCTCTGCCGGCGTTCGCCGCATCAAGGCGACCATCGGCCGCAAAGCCGAATAATCCCACTCATTGCAAATCGCGGAGGATGCGCCGCAAGGCCGTCCCCCGCGATTTTTCATCTGAAAGGAGCTTTATGGACGTCACCTTTGTTACCCCGGAGGGCACGTTTAACTATCGCGTGTGCGCTGTCATCGTTCATGACAACCATCTGCTTGCCATGCAGGATGAGCGTTCGCCCTATTATTATCTGCCCGGCGGGCGTGTGCATCTGGGCGAAACGCTGGAGAGCGCCATGCACCGTGAAATGCGCGAGGAGCTTGGCTTTTCAGGTCATATTCTCCGCCCGCTGTGGCTGTGCGAAAACTTCTTTGTTGAGGATGTAAACCGGCAGCATTATCATGAGCTCTGCTTGTACTATCTGCTGGAGCCAGACGCGGCGCTGCTCGCCCGCGGCAGGCGCTTTGAAAGCACGGAGGGAAAGCACCACCATGTATTTGAATGGCTGCCCTTTGATCAGGTAAAAAGCGCTTATCTCTACCCGCTGTTCATCAAAGAACGCATCGACCGCCTGCCTGAGCAGCTGGAGCTGATTACGCAGATTGAGAATTGAACACACAAATAGGCCGGGTAATCCCCGGCCTTTCACATTTGATTCTTAATGCATAAACCACCGCACCACGCGCGCTTTCAGGCTGGTGTAGGGCTGATAACGGAACGGCAGATTGCCGCACACGCCCTGCTTGACCACGCTGGTATAATGCGTAAAGGTATCGAAGCCGCGCTTGCCGTGATAGCTGCCCATGCCGCTTTCGCCCACGCCGCCAAAGCCCATGTGCGTGGTAGCCAGATGGATGATGGTATCGTTGACGCAGCCGCCGCCAAAGGAGATGGCGTTCATGATCATGCGCTCGTGCGTGCGGTCGTTTGTAAACAGATACAGCGCCAGGGGCGTTGAATGATGCGCCACAATGCCGGGCACCTCGGCGATATCCTCGAAGGTCAACACCGGCAAAATGGGGCCAAAGATTTCATCCTGCATGGCGGCGGAATCTCGTGTGGCGTGATCAATGATCGTCGGCGCAATGCGCAGCTGCTGCGCGTTCGTTTCGCCGCCAAATACGTCCTTTTCATCCGTCAGCAGGGCGCACAGACGCTCAAAGTGCTTTTGATTGACGATCTTGCCGTAATTAGGATTATCCAGCGGCTTTTCGCCGAACTGGCGGACGATTTCGCGTTTCATGGCCGCGATCAGCGCGTCATGCACACGCGCATGCACCAGTACATAGTCCGGCGCTACGCAGGTTTGGCCGCAGTTGAGATACTTACCAAATACGATGCGCCGCGCCGCCCAGGCGATATTGGCTGTTTCATCCACGATGCACGGGCTTTTGCCTCCCAGCTCCAGCGTCACGGGCGTAAGGTGGCGCGCTGCCTTTTCCATCACCAGGCGGCCTACCGTCTTGCTGCCGGTAAAGAAAATATAATCAAACTTCTCTTCCAGCAGCGCGGTGTTTTCATTGCGTCCGCCCTCAATGACGGCCACATATTCGGGCGCAAAGGTATCCCCCAGCAGCTTTGCGATGGCATGGCTGACGTTTGGCGAATAGGCGCTGGGCTTAACCACCGCCGTATTGCCCGCAGCCAGCGCATCCACCAGCGGACCGATGGTCAGTAGCAGCGGATAGTTCCACGGGCTCATAATCAGCACATTGCCGTAGGGCTTGGCCAACACGCGCGATGCAGCAATCCCTTGCGCCAGCGGCGTGGGCACAGCCTTTGCGCGGGCAAAGCGCCGCACGTGGCGCAGCATATAGGCCAGCTCCTCAAGCACCATGCCAACCTCGCTCATATAGCCCTCAAAACCGCTCTTGCCCAGATCCGCCTGAAGCGCGTCCAGCAGCAGCTTTTCCTGCGCGCGGATGGCTGCTTGCAGCTTTTTCAGCTGTGCAATTCTAAAGTCAACATTTTTCG
The DNA here is from genome assembly GCA_934647235.1 of uncultured Clostridia bacterium. Lineage (GTDB taxonomy): Bacteria > Bacillota > Clostridia > Christensenellales > Aristaeellaceae > SFMI01. The sequence continues at coordinate 10,438 of CAKUFG010000011.1, read as the reverse complement.
TTTCGCCTTTTTCAAAATAAGCGCGCTGCATGGCGCAAATGCGCGTAATATCCATCGTCAACACTCCTTTACCGTTCTATTATACCGTATTCTCCTCCGCCGCGCCATAGGATGGCTAAAAAAAGCTATGCGCAGCCGGCGAATTATGCTATAATTCAATGGATGAACACGCACGAAAGCGAGGCATCCCTATGATTGATCTGCACGCAATACAGGCCCGCGTGGAAGAGCTGATCCGCCAGGCCGGGAAAAAGATTGCCGATACCAGCGCATCGCCTATCCACAAAAAGGCCGGGCATTATAACCTGGTAACGGATACGGACGTAGCGGTGGAGGAGTTTTTGAAGCAGGAGCTGCTTGCTCTTCTGCCAGACAGCCGCTTTTTTGCTGAGGAACAGGAAAACGAAGCGCTGACAAGCGCCTATACCTGGATTGTCGATCCTGTGGACGGCACCTGCAATTTCACCCGCAGCCGCCGCGCATCCTGCGTATCCATCGCGCTGATGCTGGATCGCAAGCCCATTCTCGGCATGATCTATAATCCCTATGCGGACGAGCTTTTTTCCGCCGTTCGCGGTGAGGGCGCATGCATGAACGGCCAGCCCATCCATGTGACAGAAAACGCCTTTGATAACGCGCTGATCGCCTTTGGCACATCGCCCTACTATGCGCGTCTGGCCGCCGCAACGGCCTATTGCTTCCATCAGTTTCTTACCCGCAGCGGCGATCTGCGCCGGGTAGGCTCGGCCGCTCTGGATTGCTGTGATCTGGCCTGCGGGCGCGCGGACGTTTTTTTTGAGCTGCTGCTCTCCCCCTGGGATTTCGCGGCCGGCGCGCTGCTGATTGAGGAAGCGGGCGGCGTTTTTACCATGCCGTATGAAGCCGAAACGGACTTCGGCAAGCCCGCCTGCATCCTGGCAGCCAACCCGCAATGCCTGGCTCCCGCGCATGAAATCCTGATGCGCGCCAGGGATTATATCGAAAAAGAAAACTGATCTTTTAAGCATAAAGCACCCCCGGATCGTCTGCCTGTCGGCGCGATTCGGGGGTGTTTATTTACAGATAGATTCGCGGCACGCGCCGGGTGATGATGGCCGTGCACTCGTTGCGGTTGAGCCCGCCGCGCTGGGCATACTCGCGCAGCGAAACGCCGCCGCCAAGCAGCGTCGCCGTATCGCCGGGGGCCGCATCCGGAATGTCCGTTACATCCGCCATCATCTGATCCATGCAGATCAGGCCCAGTATCCGCGCCCGGCGGCCATGAATTTCTATTTCTCCCTTGCCGCTGAACACGCGCGGATAGCCGTCCGCATAGCCTGCAGAAATCACCGCCACGCGGGCATCGCGCAGCAGCGGATGATCGTCGTCATAGCCGATCAGCTCGCCCGCCTTGATCATAAACACGCGCGTAATCCGGGCGCAGAACCGACCAACTGGCTGAATTCTTTCGGGCTGCGCATAGCCATTTGGCGTGTTGCCATACAGCATGGCGCCCACCCGCACTGCATCATATTGCCACTGCGGATAGCGGGTGATGCCGATGGAGTCCAGCATATGCGCCATGGGAATGGCAATCCCCTTTGTTAAAAGCCCCGTGCGCACCGTCTCAAAAGCCGCCTGCTGCGCCTGGTCGCTTTGCGTATTGTGCAGCGCCAAGTGGGTATACAGGCCCTCTAAGGCAATGCCGGGCAGCGCGGTGCAGCGGACAATTTGCTCCGCCGCCGTATCAGGCGCAAAGCCGATGCGATGCAGCCCGGTATCCACCTTGAAGTGAACCTTGGCACGTCCATTTGCCTGCTGCGCCGCCTGCGATACGCGCTGCGCGGCCTCGCAGGAACCGACCGTCAGCCGGATATGCAGTCTGATCGCCGTATCCAGCGCGCCATCCAGCGATTCACCCATGCACAGAATCCATGCCTCCGGCAGCGCGTCGCGCAGCTCAAAGGCTTCCGACAGACACGCTGCAGCAAAGTGCCGCACACCTTGTGTCCAAAGGAAACGTCCAACCTCACACAGGCCGTAGCCATAAGCATCCGCCTTCAGCACGGCAATCAGGCGCGTTTCAGGCTTTAGCAGCTCTCGCGCGGCGGCAAGGTTGTTGGCAATCGCCGCCGTGTCCACCTCCAGATAGCAGCGGGCGCGCGGCGCATCCTGATTAATCATAGGCGCTGCCTCACACGTGGTTCTTGGGATCGGCCGCATCTGCAAAGGCGTTGCCGATCAGATAAAAGGAAATGGTGATGATGGAAAGCACGATGGTCGGGAAAACCAGCTGATAGCTCTGCGAGGTGGAAATCAGCTTGCGGCCGGTATTGATCAGGTTGCCCAGCGACGGCGTGCTGACGGGCAGGCCCAGGCCGATATAAGTAATGAATACCTCGCTGCCGATCGCGTCTGGGATGGCCAGCGCCATGCGCAGGGTGATCACCGATACCAGATAGGGCAGCAAATTGCGCGTGATGATGCGCAGCGTGCTGGTGCCCAGGCACCTGGAAGCCAGGTTGTAGTCGCGGTCGCGGATGATGACGATCTGGTTGCGGATAAAGCGCGCCATGCCCACCCAGCCGGTCAGGCACATGGCAAAGATCAGCGTGCCTACCCCTGGACGCATGATATAGGAAATCAGCACCAGCACGATGGTGGTGGGCACGTTGTCCACCACATTGTAAACCGCCGTAAGCAGGCGGTCCAGCCTGCGCACATAGCCCCACAGCACGCCCACAACGATGCCGGTGAACGCCTCGATCACCGCCACCATAAAGCCGATAAACAGAGACGTGCGTGTGCCGGACCACACCATCGCCCACAGATCCTGCCCCAGATTGTTGGTACCGAACAGAAACGGCGCGGTGCTGGGCAGAATGCGCAGCGCGCAGGCCGCATTGGTGACGGCATGATCGCCGTCCATATCCAGATACCTTGTCTCTACAAACAGCGCGTCGCCGTTGTTGGTGCAATCCGCCGGGGAGCTGTACAGCTTAATGGGGAAATTGGATCGCGCGGTATAGGGCGTTTTCGTATAGTCCTCGGGCAGCTTCAGCTTGGTGGTAAAGTCGTTTTTCACATAGCCGCGCTGGCCGTTGATCTCTACATAGCAGTATGCGTCGCCGTATTCCAGCACGGTAAACTGCTCGCGCGCCTTCAAGGAGGCAATTACATTGCTCACTGCGCTCCAGCGTTCGTTTTCATAGGGGGTGACGATCAGCTCCATCCCCGCCTCCACGCGAGTCTTCACCGTGGTCAGGGATGGAGCGATGTTGCTCATCTGAATCTGCGTGATCGGGTGATTGATAATCAGGTTGGCCGGATACTGTCCAGGCAGAATCGGCTGGATAAAGGTGAACAGCAGCAGCGCCAGCAGCACGCAGAAAAGCGTCAGCGCCACCCTGTTTTTAAGGAAGGCGCGGAAGGTGCTGCCCCAATAGGAATAATCGGAATAGCCGATCATTTCCCCTTCTCCCGGATGATACTGCGCAAACGCAAAGGGAGCCTTGGCCGCCGCCTGCATGCGCTCGCGCAGAGAATCGCTCATGCGCGCCTCCACCGGCGCGCTTTTCCATTTGCTGAACATGCCCATCAGCGCGCATCCCCCTTTCCGTGCAGGGAGATACGGGGATCCACCAGCACCATCAGCAGGTCGCCCAGGATCAGACCCACAATGCCGATGCAGCTGTAGATCATCACGATGGCCTGCACCATGGGGTTATCCTGGCGGCTGATCACATCCACCAGCAATCCGCCCATGCCGGGAATGGAATAGAGCGACTCAATATAAATGGAGCCGCACACCGTATACATCAGCGACGTTGGAATATACTGAATCATAGGCACAAAGGCGTTTCGGAAAACATGGCGCATGGTGATTTTGCTTTCCTTTACGCCCTTGGCGCGCGCAAGCTTTACATAATCCTTGTTGTTTTCATCCACCATATAGCGGCGCAGCCACATGGCGTAATAGGCGATATTGCCAAGCGACATGGAAAACACCGGCAGAATCCAGGTGCGCAGATCATCGCGGTTGAAGAGCATGCTCACATGCAGGGCCGTGGAGCCAAAGGACTGCAGATAAATATAATATACCGCTGCGGGCACAGCGTTGACAAACACGATAAAGGCCGTTCCGAAACGATCCCAGAAGCCGGACTGCGAACGCGCCATGGCCGCGCCCAGCGGAATGCCCAGCACCAGCGCCACGCCCATGGAAAGCAGACCCAGGATAATCGAGATGGGCGCTTTCTGCGCAATGATGCCGCTGATGGGCGCGCCCACGCTGTAGCGGGAAGAGGTGCCCAGATCGCCGCGCAGCAGGCCGGCAAAGAAGCTGAGCAGCTGCTTATGCAGCGGCTGATCCAGGCCCAGCTGCGTCAGGCGCGCAGCGATCATGCTGTCGTCAAGCTTATCAAAATTATCAAAGTATCCCTCAATCGGCATCTGGCGCAGCAAAACAAACACTACCGTCAGAATCACCAGCAGCGTCAGCACGGAGGATATCATTCTTTTCAGCAAATATTTACCCAAGGCCCGCTCCTTCCGGACATGCCGTAAATGCAGCAGGGCGGCAGGAGGCGTTTCGCCCCCCGCCGCATGCCGCGCGCATTGCGTGTAAGCTTTATTTCAGGGATTGGCCGTCAGCGCTTCCAGGTCGCTGAGCCACTGGTCATAGGCGTCATAGTACTGATCGGTGCTCATGGGCTGATCCAGCAGCACCGCGCCCTTGAAACGCTCCTTGGAAATGCCGGTGGCCGTGTAGGGCAGGGTGAAGGGATCGATGCGGCTGGCGGTGTAGCCGCCCGTGCTGAAGCCGTAGGGAATCACGATGGCGTGATCCACGATGAAGGCTTCCGCCTGGGCAAAAGCCGCGTAGCGCGCCGTCTGGTCATCATAGATGGCCGTCGCCTGATCAAACAGGCTGTACAGCTCGGTGCGAACCTCATCCATGCCCTCACACTTATCGATGAAGTTATAGCTGTTGCCGGCGGCAAAGGGCTCGGAGAAGGTCTCGGGATCATCATAATCCGGGCCCCAGTTGCACTTCATAAAGGCATAGTTGCCGCTGCGGCGCGTGCTGCCAAGGAAGCCGGAGGAAGGATACGCCTCGATAATGATATCGATATAATCCTTGCCCAGCAGCTCTTCCAGCTGCTGCTCGATGATCTGACACTCGTCCGCCCAGCCGTTCACGCTGGCATTGTAGGGCATAAACACCTTGATGGGGAAGGTAACGCCAGCGGCGGTCAGCTCTTCAACGGCCTTGTCGCGATACTCAATGGCCTTGTCAGTCTGATAGGTACCCACGCCCAGCTCGGTAATGGCCTTGAGCGCGCCGGTCTTTACATAATCCTCGCCGTTGATAATCAGGAAATCGGTAGGCGTAATGCTGTTGAACAGCAGCGCCTCGGCATTGTCCGCATCCGCCGCCGTCTTCACCTTCAAGCGATCCAGGCCATAATAGAAGGACTTGCGGAAGTTCTCGTTCACAACGGCCTTGGCCCAGTTTTCAGGCTCATACTCGGCCGCAAACTGCGGATCATAGTTGAAGGAGAAGAAATAGCTGTAGCAGCTGGTGGGACGGTCAGGACGGATATACTCGGATTTGACCGGATCGGCCAGCCACTGGCTGGCAATCTCGGCGCTGATGGAGGCGGAATCCACCTCGCCCTTCAGATACAGATCAGCCGAAATGGTCGAAGCTTCTTTGTTATAACGATAGACAATCTGATCGATCGTTACATGCTCCAGATCCCAATAGGCGCTGTTCTTGGTCAGCACACGGGTTTCCTGGGGCTTGAACTCCGTCAGCGTGTACGCGCCGCAGTACAGCAGGGTATCGTTGCCGGTGGCCAGGCCAAACTGCTCGCCCTTCTCCGTGAGGAAGGGGCCGTAAACGGGCATGAAAGCCTGATTGTCTACCATCGAAAGAAAATAGGCCACAGGATTTTTCAGGGTATACTGCAGGGTATAATCATCCAGCGCCGTTACGCCCACGGTATCCCATTCGGTCCTGGGGGCGGGCTGCTCGCCCTCCTTGGGGGTAGCGGTGCCATCGTAGTATTCCTTCGCGCCCACGATGATCTTATACAGCGTTTTGGCGCTGCCGGAGGCATGCTGGGCGTTGAGGATGTATTCGGCGGCGGTCACAAAGTCATGCGCCGTCACTTCAGCCACGGCATTGCCCTGCGCGTCCACCCACTGCACGCCCTGGCGCAGATGGAAGGTCCATGTCAGGCCATCGGCGCTGGATTCCCAGCTTTCAGCCAGGCAGGGCTGGCGCTGACCGAAACGGTCGGATTCAACCAGGGTGTCGATCAGATTGGAAAGGAGTCCGAATTCACTGGTGGAGGTGGTGGTCAGGTAATTCAGCGTGGTCACCTCGCCGCTGTACAGGGAGTGGTATACCTGCTCCTGTGCCAGCGCAGGTGCGGCGGCGGGCAGCGCCAGGAGCAGTGCGAGCAACAGAGCGATAAACTTTTTCATAATCGTTCCTCCTTCTTGTACAGCTGAGCAGGCTGTTCATTCTATGCGGGCGCGCGCTTTCAAATACCAAAAACAAAAACCACGCCCTTGCTACATTGCACAATGTAAACAAAAAGCGCGATTTTGTCAACCACTATATGGTTTTTTGTCCAGGCTACTTCCACATTTGCACAATATCCACAGTTTTGAAATAGTGATTGATGATTTCCTGCGCTGTTTTGCCATTTTCCGCCATGCCATAGGCGCCCCACTGGGACATGCCCACCCCATGGCCATAGCCGCGGCCGGACAGCGCAAGCGTTCCATCCGAATAGGCAATATGCGTCAGCAGCGTTGATTTCATCTTGGTGCTGCCGATAGCGATACGGAATTCATTGGCCGAAACAGCCTGACCGTTCAGCAGGATTTCCCCTACCCGGCCGCTGTCGTCCTTGGCCCCGGCCTGCGCCATTTCAATGCCGCCGTCCAGCTTCAGCCCCGCGTCAGCGGCAGCCTGGATGACCTCCGCCTCCGTAAACTGCGCCGACCACTGCGCCGCATCCTGCGGAGCACTTTCGCTCTCGTTGCCATCCGTCACCTGGGTATAGGGCGCGTCCTGCTGATAATCCAGCCCGTTTTCAGCCGTATCGGTTTTGCCGCCCGAATGGGCATGGAACCAGGCGTATATCGGCTCATTCTGATAGCATACCACCATGCCGCGCGTATCCTTGACCGCCGCGCGGATGCGCTCGTTCACGCCCTCCGCGTCATAGGCCTGGGCTTCGCGGATATCGGTAGAGATATCCGCGCCCTCGTACATGCTTTTCTTTTCCATCAGAAATTTCAGCACAAACGTGCGCGCCAGGACGGCCTGGGCCTTGAGCGCCTCCTCGGGCCAGTCGTTTTTCATCTCGCCCGCCAGCACGCCGCAAAGGTACTCCTCCAGGCCCATCTCGTCGATCTTATCCTCTGACTGCACATAGACGTTCAGCACGGGCACGCCGTTCTGATCTACGCGGATATCCTCCGGCAGCTGGGGAAGATTGGCGTCCTGCGGCGCTTCCGTGGCCGCATCGGGCGTGGGCGAAGGCTGCATATCGCCGCCTGTACAGGCTGTGCAGGCAAGGGCCAGGCACAGCAGAAAGGATAGTAGTACAGCTTTCTTCATTCAGACAATCCGCCTCCTGTATGCGTAGTATGCCCATTGGACACTACGGCATACAGAAGGCGGAAATTTGATTTTTATCTTCTCAGGCCAAGCAGCGTAATCGCCTGCGCCAGCGTTTTCACCGGGGTCAGCTCCACGCCCTCGGGCAGATGCAGGCGCTTGACCGAATCCGCCGGGCACATGATATGGCGGAATCCCAGCCGCACGCACTCATTGATACGGCGCTCCATCTGCGTGATGGCGCGGATCTCACCCGTCAGGCCCACCTCGCCCATTACGGCCAGATCGCTGGGCAGCGGGCTGTCAGACAGGGAGGAAGCCACCGCCACGCACAGCGGCAGATCGACCGCAGGCTCGGACAGCGACAGGCCGCCGGCCACGTTGACATATACGTCCTGATTGTACATGCGCAGGCCCGCGCGCTTTTCCAGTACCGCCAGCAGCAGCGCCACGCGCGCCTGATCCGCGCCGTTGACCGTTCTGCGCGGCACGGCGTAAAAGGACTGCGCCGCCAGCGCCTGCAGATCCACCAGCATCGGGCGGCTGCCCTCCATGCAGCAGAACACCACCGAGCCGCTGGCCCCCGAGGCGCGATGTGATATCAGCGTTTCGGATGCGTTTTCAACGGGCATCATGCCCTCGCCCGTCATCTCAAACATACCCAGCTCGTTGACTGAGCCGAAGCGGTTTTTCACCGCGCGCAGCAGACGATACTCATGCTGATAATCGCCTTCAAAGTACAGCACCACATCCACCATGTGTTCCAATACGCGGGGGCCGGCAATCGCGCCCTCCTTGGTCACATGCCCCACCAGGATGATGGCGCAGCCGTTGGTCTTGGCATAGCGCATCAGTACCGCCGCGCTTTCACGCACCTGGCTGACGCTGCCCGGCGCGCTGGCAAGGTCAGGGCGGTACATGGTCTGGATGGAGTCGATCACGGCGAAATCCGGCTGGATGGAATTGAGCTTTTCCTCAATCGCATCCATGGCGTTTTCGGCCAGCACCAGAATCTCCTCGTGCCCCACGCCCAGGCGGTCGGCGCGCAGGCGAATCTGCCGCGTGCTTTCCTCACCCGTTACATACAGCACGCGCTTGCCCATGCGCGCCATGCGCGCGCACACCTGCAGCAGCAGCGTGCTTTTGCCCACGCCCGGCTCGCCGCCCACCAGCATCAGCGAGCCCTCCACAATGCCGCCGCCAAGCACTCGGTCAAACTCGCCGATGCCAGTAGGCTCATGCGTCTGCGCACCCGCCTCGATCTCATAGATCTTCTGCGCCTGCGCGCCGGTGCCGCCGCGCTGCTTCTGCGGCTTTGGCGCGATAGCCGATACAGCCTGTGGCGCGGTTTCCTCCAGCGTATTCCAGCTTTCGCAGGACGGGCATTTGCCATACCAGCGCGGGGATTCATACCCACAAGCAGAGCAGACGAAAACAGTCTTTGGTTTGGGCATTGTGAAGGCCTCCTTTTACAGCTTTGCTCTTATTCGCCTTATCCCCCGCTTTTTCCTGCTGTTTTTACAAGATCGCCCGCTTTTTTCCATTGCCATCCCCCGCGCGATTGGCTATAATGAGACAGTATTACTGAAGGAGCCTGAACGCATGCGCAAAAGCCGTTCCCTGTTTACCGACGCCAAGCCCCGCCGCACCGGCGCGCTGGTGTATCCCATGCTGCTGATCCTGCTGCTGGCTGTGATCATCGCGCTCAACTTTGTCAATAACGGCCGCGTGAAGCTGTTGAATGAGGACGTAACCATCACGTCCCTGAGCAAGGATCTGGAGAAGTTCCGTATCCTGCACATCAGCGATCTGCACGGCAACGAATACGGCGCCAACCAATCCACCATCTCCACCATGCTGAAAACCGCGCGCTACAACGCCGTGTGCATCACGGGCGACGTATGCGCGCCGGATGGCAGTTACGACGCTTTTCTCAAGCTGATCGATGTATTTGCCGGGCGCGTGCCGGTATACTTTGTCGCGGGCGATGAGGACCCCGCGCCCATCGCCGCCCAGCCCGGCGCGCCCGAGCGCGTGAAGGCCGATTATGTACTGGCCGCCGAGCAGCACGGTGCGATTTATCTGGATTCCCCGCAAAAGCTGACCGTAGGCAAAAGCGCCGTCTGGTTCTGCCCGGAATCCATGTATGGGCTGGATATTGCTTCCTCCCGGACCGCCTATCAGGCGCGCAGCGCCGCGTTAATCAATCAGGCGCAGAACGCCCCCGACCAGGCCGCGCAGCTTCAGGTGATCGATTATCAGCTATCTGTGCTGGACAAGATAGAAGCCGCGATCAAGGAGATGCAGGATTCGGACGTGCAGGTTGCGCTGACGCATCACCCGCTGACTGAAACCACCATCAAAACCCTGCAGCAGTGGTCCGGCAACGAGGACAGCGCATTTCTGCGCAGCGTATCGCTGGTGCTGGCCGGGCACTACTGCGGCGGCCAGGTGCGCGTGCCCTTTGTCGGCGCGCTCAAAGCGCCGGCTTCCGCCAACCTGGCCGGCTGGTTTCCGCAGGATAACCTGATCCAGGGGCTGAGCACCATCCAGGGCGTTACGCAGTATATCAGCCCCGGCCTTGGCGTATCGGATGCTTACGCGATCCCGCTGCGCATGTTCAACACCCCGTCCATTACCATCCTGACCTTAACCAGTGTGCTGAAATTCTAAGCATGTCAAAAGCCCTCCCGGGACTTCCCGGGAGGGGCTTTCATATTCACTATCAGCGGCTGTATTCCGTCTGGCTGACCGGGGAGAACGTCACCTGGCCGTTGGATTCCTTGCCCAGGCGGCAAAGCTGGCCGCGGCCGCAGA
>CAKUFG010000010.1 GCA_934647235.1 uncultured Clostridia bacterium | reverse complement strand
GTCTTGCCGTGGTCAACGTGGCCGATCGTGCCGATGTTTACATGCGGCTTATTGCGCTCAAACTTTTGCTTAGCCATTCGGTGTTCCTCCTCAATTGTTTGGACACTTTACTGCCGGCAGATGATCCGGCGAATGGAGCGGGTGATGGGAATCGAACCCACGTGGTCAGCTTGGGAAGCTGAAGTTCTGCCATTGAACTACACCCGCAGGAAATGCCGGCATTTGCCTAACACACATATTTTACCCAGAAACGGGTAAAAAGTCAACTCCCCGCGCAGGACTTTTCAAAAATTATCTGCACGGGGAGCCGTTTTTTCATATTAAGCAAAGACTATTTACTCATCGTCGCGTTTTTCATCGCGGAAATGCATCAATTTGCGCTTTACGCGCTGCAGAGCGTTATCGATGGATTTGACGTGCCGATCCAGCATCACGGCGATTTCCTGATAGCTTTTGCCGTCCATAAAGGCCTCGAGCACCTGCTTTTCCAGGTCGGAAAGCAGCACGTCTATCTGCTCGTGGATGTGGTTGACCTCCTCCTGGCTGATAAACAGATCCTCAGGATTGGTCACGCGCCCCTCGATCACATCCATCAGCGTGCGGTCGGATTCCTCATCATAGAGCGGCTTATTGAGCGAAACATAGCTGTTGAGCGGCACGTGCTTTTGACGGGTAGCGGTTTTGATAGCCGTAATAATCTGGCGCTTTACGCACAGCTCGGCAAAGGCGCGGAAGGAGGTCTGCTTATCCGCCTTATAATCGCGGATGGCCTTGTACAGGCCGATCATCCCTTCCTGGACGATGTCCTCATGATCCGCACCGATGAGGAAGTAGCTGCGCGCGCGGGCGCGGACGAAGTTTTTATACTTGTCCAGCAGGTAAACCAGCGCCTGCCCATCCCCTCCCTGCGCCAGCAGGGCTACCTCGTCGTCGCTGAGCTGCTCGTATTTTTCCAGATCCTGTCTGTCGATATCATCATAACCGTCAGGCATGATTTGCTCCTCTTTGCAAAAGTTATTCTTCGCGCGCCGCCGCAGCCGCATACATCAGGATGCCCGCCGCCACGGAAGCGTTCAGCGACTCCATGGCCGGGTTGCGCATCGGGATGGACACGATATGATCGCACTGCTCGCGCACCAGGCGGCTGATGCCATCGCCCTCAGAGCCGATTACCAGCGCGCAGGGGCCGGAGAAATTAACGCGGCGATAGTTTTCGCCCTCCGCGTCCGCGCCATACAGCCAGATGCCGCGCGCCTTGAGCTTTTTGATTTCATTGGTCAGGTTGGTCACGCGCGCAACGGGAATATGCTCGATGCCGCCGGCGGAAGCCTTGACGGCCGCAGGGGTCAGACCCACGGCGCGGCGCTCCGGCACGATGACGCCATGCGCGCCAACCGCCGCAGCGGTACGGATAACCGCGCCCAGGTTATGCGGGTCAGTCACGCCGTCCAGGATAATCAGGAAGGGATCCTCCTGCCTGCCGGCAGCCAGCTCCAGCATATCCTCCACGGAGGCATACTGATATGCGGACGCAAAAGCGATCATCCCCTGATGATTGCGGGCCAGCTCGTCCAGGCGGACGCGCTCCACCATCTGCACGGGCACATGGGCCTCGTGCGCCATGGCGACGATCTCGCGCGCGGTGCCGGACAGATCGCCCTTGGCCACCATCAGCTTTTCGATATCGCGGCCGGACTTGAGCGCCTCGCGGATGGGGTTGCGGCCGGTCAGCAGATTTTCATTGAGTTCTTCTTCCACAGGCTGCGCAGGACGCACGACAGGCGCAGGAGCCGGACGCGCGGGCGCGGGGCGGCGATCATCGCGGCGCTGCTCGGGCCGCTGCTGCGGATAGGGACGGCGTTCGTCCTTGCCGCGGCTGCCGTTTTCGCGGCGGTCGCCATAGGGCTTGCGGGAGCCGAAATCACGGGAATCGCCGGAGCGATTCTGCTTGCTGTAGCCGCCGTGATAGCCGCCGCGGTCATCCTTGCGGTACATGTCCATCTTCTGTCCGTCGCGGCCGCCCCTGGCCTTAAAGCCGCGGTACTCCGTGCCCTCGTCGGCCTTGCGGGCGTCCTGGCGCATATGCTCCTGCTTGGACATATGCTTTTTGTTCATGTTATCAAAGTAAGCCATTGATTTGCCTTTCTATCTTTGCGTGCCTAAAGCGCTCAAAGATGCTCAAATTTCTCACGTACCTGGGCGGCTTTGCCGCAGCTCTTCGCGCCCTCGGGGCACGCGCCGCGCACGCAGCCGGGGCCCGCATCTGCAAACAGCACCGGAGCCGCCTCACGGCATAGGAGCAGCATTTCAGTAGCCAGGGCGCGGATCTCCCACTGCGCGCGGGAGCAGCAGCGCAGCTCAAAGAAGTGCAGCAGCTCGCGGGTATTCATGGTTACGATCAGGCGGGTTTCACAGGCGTTGGGCAGCACAAAGCGCGCGTCCTCGTTGCTGCTTTCCCCCTTCGCGCCCAGCTCCTGCTGCCACTGCGCATACCATGCCTGCATCTGGCGCATCTGCGCATCGTAGCGCGCAGCAGCTTCCTCGCCCAGGGCCTTAATGGCGGGCGGCATGATGTAGTTAAAGTTTTCGGCCAGGGAAACATAGCGCTGGCTCTGCACGCTGAAGGACGCGATGCGGTGGCGCGTCAGCTGCGCCAGCAGCGCGCGGCTTACGCCCTCTACCGCAAAGGTAAAGGATGCGTGCTCCAGCACGGACATATGGCCGGACTGCATGATTTTTTCCAGAAATGCGCTTTGATCCTGGGACGATACCCGATCGCGCAGGGCGTTGACGTCGGCTTTGGCATAGCACAGCTTTGCGCCCAGGGCGCATACCTGCTCGGGCAGGGGCGTGTGGGAAATCAATTCCACATGCAAATGCGTTTCCGGCATGGCAACCTCTCAAAACTCTTGTATTTTTTATACCCGCCCCAGGCGAAAGAGCATCTGCGCCCGGTTCATCTGCCCGGTCAGGAACAGATACCCCATCAGCGCTTCAAAGCCGGTGGCCGTCAGATATTCCTCGGGCGTGGCGGATTGCGGGGCGTGATGCCCGATATGCGCATTGCGCGCGCGCTGGACGATATCCATCTCTTCCTGGGTAAGCAGATGCCGCACGGCCTGAAGCTGCGCCGCCTGGGCGCGCGCGTTGACAATCTGCGTGGCGCTCTGGTGCATCTGCTTGACGGGCAGGGTAGTAAACATCAGCTCGCTGCGCGTAAGCAGATCGCACACGGTATCGCCCATAAAGGCAAGCTGCAGGGCGCTCAACTGGCGCGCCTGCTGCCGGGTCATCAGCGGCATCTCTCTGCTTCTCCGTTATTTCTGCGCGGTCTTGCTGTAGGCGGAGGGGCTCATGCCCACGATGTTTTTGAAGGTCTTGGAGAAATGATAGGGATCGCTCATGCCCACTTCGATACCCGCCTGGCGCACGGTGGAGCCGTTCTTGAGCAGGGTCTTGGCGCGCTCCATCTTGCAGAACAGCTGATAGCTCTGCGGCGGCATGCCCACCTCGGACACAAAGCGCTTGCGGAAGGTTTCCACCGGCATGCGGCTGATGGAAGCCATTTCTGCCAGGGAGAAGCTGTCGCGGTACTGATTCTTGCGCATGGCGTCCACCACGCGGGCGATTTCATGCGAAAGCACGGCGTCCATGGCCACGGGCTGGCCGGAATGAGAAGCCAGCATGGCCCACAGAAGCTGCTGCAGCTGCGCGCTGGAAGCATCCTGCGCAGCGGCGATGCGCACAATGGCCTGTACAATATGGCGGCCAAGGTTCAGCTGAGAGGGCAGCGCGCCCTGCTTCATCACGCGATGCGGCAGCGCGCCCATGCGCTGCAGGAAGGCGGAGCTGAGCACGCCGTCTACCGTCATCCACAGCACGCGGGCCTCCTGGGAGGCCGTCACGGTAACGCCGCGCGTAGCGGGCGGCAGCATGCAGCAGTCGCCCCCGCGCAGCGTATAGGACACTTCGTCGTTTTCCAGCTGAACCAGGCCGTTTTCCACGGCAAACCACAGCCAGCGTTCAGTATCGCACACGTTATATACACCGGTAGGCAGCATAGCAGAGCCCGCCGCGGCAATCCACACGCCGCTGGCACGCGCCAGCTCGTCGGGATTGTGCACGCCCTCCACATACAAGGGCTGGCTCAGCTCATCCTCCTGCACCGGAACCAAAAGCATAGACTTAGACATGATCTTTCCCTCCAGTTTCCTCGAGTTACGGCTGATATTCTACACCCCATTTTCTACAATGTCAATATTGGACTATATTTTGACATTAAATTTTTTCTGTATTTTTTTCGTCCCAGAAAAACCGTCTTCCACAAGAAGATGTGGTATCGGCGGCAAAAACGTCCCGATTTGGATTTGCAAAAATTCGCCCGCCGATTCATGGACAAAGGCTGTATTTTATGGTATTATAGGAAACTGAAGTATTCTGCTTGGAGGAACCGCTGTGAAAGAGTTTTCTGCGGACCGTCTGGAACGGCTGCTGGACGCCGTGCTCAAGCCCGCCCGATATACCGGGGGCGAAATGAACGCGGTGTGCAAGCCCTTCTCCGACGCCGACGTTACCTTTGCCTTCTGCTTCCCTGATTCCTACGAGGTGGGCATGTCCCATCTGGGCATCAAGATTCTATATGATATCATCAACCGCCGCCCCTGGGCGCTGTGCGAGCGTGTGTTCATGCCCTGGCCGGACATGGCCGACGGCATGCGGCGCGAAAACCTGCCGCTGTTCTCCATCGAATCCCGCACGCCCCTGCGCCAGTTTGATATTGTGGGCTTCACCCTGCAATACGAAATGTGCTATACCAACATCCTGGAAATGCTGGATCTGGCGGATATCCCCGTGTTCTCCAAGGATCGCACGGACGGCCCGCTGATCGTGGCCGGCGGCCCCTGCGCCTACAATCCCGAGCCCCTCGCTCCCTTCATCGACGCTTTCCAGATCGGCGACGGCGAGGAGCTGATGGTGGAATTTATCGAGTGCGTGCGCGCCTGCAAGGCCGAAGGCCTCAGCCGCCTGGAAACGCTGCGCCGCCTGGCCAGGCTGGATGGCGTATACGTGCCCGCCTTCTACCAGGAAACCTACAACGAGGACGGTACGCTGGCCTCCTTTACCCCCACCGATCCCGCTGCTCCCGCCCGGGTGCGCCGCCGCGTGGTGCTGGATCTGGACAAGGCCGCCTATCCCGAATCCTTCGTCGTGCCCTATACCGAAGCGGTGTTTGACCGCATTACGCTTGAAATCATGCGCGGCTGCACGCGCGGCTGCCGTTTCTGCCAGGCGGGCATGCTGTATCGCCCCGTGCGCGAGCGCTCACTTGAAACGCTGCTCAGGCAGGCCGATTCGCTGGAGCGCAGCACAGGCTATGAGGAAATCTCGCTGTCTTCCCTGTCCAGCGGCGATTATACGCACCTGACCGAGCTGGTCTGCGCGCTGACCGAGCGCTATGCCGATAAGAAGGTCAGTGTCTCGCTGCCCTCCATGCGTCTGGACAGCATTGTAAAGCCCTCGCTTGAGGAGGCGCAGAAGATCCGCAAATCCGGCCTGACGCTGGCCCCCGAGGCCGGCACGCAGCGCCTGCGCGATGTAATCAACAAGGGCGTTACCGAGGACGACCTGGTGCGTGCCGTAACCGACGCCTTTGAAAGCGGCTGGAGCACGGTCAAGCTCTATTTCATGATCGGCCTGCCCACCGAAACGGACGAGGATCTGGAGGGCATCGGCCATCTGGCGCAGGATGTAATCGGCGCGTATTTCTCCGTGCCAAAAAACGTCCGCGCCCGTGGCCTGCGCGTCACATGCAGCGCTTCGTCCTTTGTCCCCAAGCCTTTTACCCCCTTCCAGTGGTTCGGCCAGGATACGCACGATCAGATCGTCGAAAAGCAGACCAAGCTGCGGGATATCCTGCACAAGGTCAAGGGCGTGAACTTCAATTATCACGAATCGGAATTGAGCATGCTGGAGGCCTGCTTTGCCCGTGGCGACCGCCGTATGGGCGATGTCCTGTACGCTGCCTGGAAAAACGGCTGCCGTATGGACGGGTGGAGCGAGTTTCTCAATTACGAGGGCTGGCTCAAGGCCTTTGACGACTGCGGGCTGGCTCCTGCCTTCTATGCCAATCGCGGGCGCGGCGAGCACGAGCTGCTGCCCTGGGATTTTATCGACGCGGGCGTTACGCGCGCCTTCCTGTGGCGCGAGTGGCAGCGCGCCCAGCGCGGCGAAGTCACCCCCGACTGCCGCAAGGGCTGCCAGGGCTGCGGGCTGAAGCGTTTTGAAGGAGTGTGTGTCGATCGATGAAAGCCTGGATTACCTTTGAAAAGAAGCCGCGCCTGCGTCACATCGGCCATCTGGATCTGATGCGCGCCATGCAGCGCGCGCTGCGCAAAAGCGATTTGCCCATCTGCTTTTCCAAGGGCTTTAACCCCCATCTGCAGCTCACCTTCGCAGCGCCGCTGTCGGTTGGCATGTATGGTCTGCGCGAGGTGATGGAGGTGCCGCTGGAGGGCGAAGTAACGGCCGGGGAAGTAATGGACAAGCTCTCCCGCGCCCTGCCGCCTGAAATGCCCTGCGTCTCAGTGCGCATGGTGGATGATAAGCATCCTGCCCCCATGGCGCTGCTGCGCGCGGCGGAGTTCGACATAGAGCTGCTTGAAAGCGCCGACGCGATGCGCGCCGCCGTGCCCGGCTTTCTGGCGAAGTCCGAAATCATCGCCCTGCGCAAAACCAAGAAGGGCGAAGCCCCCTGCGACATCCGCCCGATGATCTATAATCTGCTGGTTACGCCCGAGGGCCATCTGCGCGCCGTGCTCGCCCTGTGCGAAACAGCCACCTGCAAGCCCGATCTTTTGCTGCAGGCGCTGGCTGATTACGCAGGCCTGCCCGAAAAGCCGCGCACGCTGATCGCCCGTACCCAGCTGTACGGCGAACAGTTTGCGCCGCTGGAAACGCTATGAGCACCCTGCTGCTTCAAAAGGAAGAGGCCGGTCTGCGCGCCGCCGTAATGCAGGACGGCAGGCTGTATGCCTACCGCGCCCAGCAGGACGCAGCAGCCGTCCGCGAGGGGCAGATTTATCTGTCCGTCGTCGATCGCGCCATCAAGGGCGTAGGCGCGGTGTTCGTCCGCCTGCCGGGCGGTGAGTTCGGCTTTCTGCCTACCCCAAGCGGTCAGCGTGCGCCCGCCTCAGGCGACCGGTTGATTGTGCAGGTCAAGCGCCCGCCCAACAACGCCAAGAAAGCCTTTATGACGCGCGATATCGCCCTGGACGGCACATATCTGATCCTGCTGCCTTGCAGCGATTCGCTGGGCGTGTCCAGCCGCATCGAGGATGCAGCGCTGCGCCGCACGCTGCGCGAAACAGGCCGCGCCCTCAAGCCGCACGGCATGGGAATCGTCATGCGCGCCGCCGCGATGGATGCGGACATGGATACGCTCAAGGACGAGCTGGATGCGCTTTTGCAGCGCTGGCAATCTTTGCAGTCCGCTCAGGCGCATGGCTCCGCCCCGCGTCTTTTATGGGACGGCGAGGATATGCTCACCCAGCTGCTGCGCGAGGAAGGCAACCGTCTGGAGGGCGTTATCACCAACGCGCCCGAGCTTTTGCCCGCTGATCTTCCCTGCCCGGCGCGCACGGCGGAGCATCCCTTCATGCTGCACGCCGTGGATCATAAGCTGGAAAAATCCCGCCGCCGCACAGTGCTGCTCAAAAGCGGCGCGTCGCTGGTGGTCGATCGGTGCGAAGCCATGACGGTCATCGATGTAAACAGCGCCATGGCCCCCGGCGGCAAGGGCATCGCCCAGACCGCCGAGCGCGTCAACCTGGAGGCCGCCGCAGAGATTGCAAGGCTTCTGCGTCTGCTCGGTATCGGCGGCATGGTGCTGATTGACTTTATCGATCTGGACAGCGAGGAGGCGCGCGGCCGCCTGCTGGACGCAATGCGCGAGCATCTGCGGCAGGATCCCGTCAAGGCCGAGGCGATCGACATCACCCCCCTTGGCATTATGGAATTAACCCGCCGCCGCGCGCAGTCGCCCCTGTCTGAACTGCCCGATATTCCCTGCCCCTACTGCTGCGGCACGGGGCGCCTGGATACCCCCGAGGAGGAAACGCCCGATGCGTGAGGAAACCGTTCGTATCTCCCAGGAAGAGCTGCAGCGCCAGCGCGATTTTGCGCGCCAGGTGCGCTGCCATCCCGATCGGCCCAAATCCTATTATATCGTCACCTACGGCTGCCAGATGAACGCGCACGACAGCGAAAAACTGGCCGGCATGCTGGAGGAAATGGGGCTGGAGCCTGCGGCGGAGCGTACTGCCGCCGATTTTGTGCTGCACAACACCTGCTGCATCCGCGATAATGCCGAGCGCAAGGCGCTGGGCAATGTGACCTGGCTGAAGGAAGTAAAAAAAGAGCGCCCGGACATGCTCATCGGCGTGTGCGGCTGCATGATTCAGCAGCAGGAAATGGCGCAGAAGCTTCTCAAGCAGTATCCCTTTATCGACGTGGCCTTCGGTACGGGCAATCTTTATCGTCTGCCCGAATACCTGTGGCAGGCCGTTTCCAACCATGAGCGCGTCATCCGCGTAGAAAACGAAGCCAGCACGCTGGCCGAAGGCCTGCCTATTCACCGTGAAAGCGATATCAAAGCATATATCACGGTGATGTACGGCTGCAACAATTTCTGCTCCTACTGCATCGTGCCCTATGTGCGCGGGCGTGAGCGTTCCCGTCGGGCGGACGATATCGTGCGCGAGGCCGACGAGCTGGTAAAATCCGGCGTAAAGGAAATCATGCTGATCGGGCAGAATGTAAACAGCTATGGTCTGGACAGCGACGAGGGCGTATCCTTTGCCCAGCTTCTGCACCGCGTCAGCCAGACGGGCGTAGAGCGCATTCGCTTTATGACCTCGCATCCCAAGGATCTGTCCGACGCGCTGATTGACGAAATGGCGCATAATCCCGCCATCGCCCCGCATCTGCACCTGCCTGTTCAGGCGGGCTCTAACCGCATTCTGCAGGCGATGAACCGCAGCTATACGCGCGAGCAATACCTTGAAAAGGTGCAAAAACTCCGCGCGGCCATTCCTCACATCGGCCTGACGACCGACCTGATCGTGGCCTTCCCCGGCGAAACCGAAGCGGAATTTGAGGATACCCTGTCGCTGGTGGAGCAGGTGCGCTACGACAGCGCCTACACCTTTATTTACAGCCCGCGCAGGGGAACGCGCGCGGCGGAAATGCCCGGCCGCATCGCGCCGGACGCGGCCTCCGAGCGCATCGAGCGGCTGATCGCCCTGCAGGAGAAAATCACCGGCGAGGTGCTTGACTCCATGCGCGGCGAAACCGTGCAGGCGCTGGTAGAGGGCGTATCCCGCCGCCGCGAAAACCAGCTGACCGGCAAGACCGGCCGCAATATCAACGTGAACTTCAACGGCGCGCCCGACGATATCGGCAAAATGGTGCGCGTGCGCATTACCGGCGCGGGCAGCAATACCCTGCGCGGCGAAAAAGTGGAGGAATAAGCCCTATGTTCAAGCTGCATTACAATGTGTATGAAAAAGTTGAGGAGCTGGCAAAGCTGCTGGCCCAGAGCAATGAATATACCGAGCTGCAGGCTGCCGAGGACGCGGGCGAAAAGGATCCCGAGCTTTCCACCTGCGTGGCCGCTTTCATCGAAAAGCGCCAGCAGCTTGAAAACGAAACCATGAAGGATGAAAAGGATTTTGACCTGATCGGCGCGCTGACCCGCGAGATCGACGAGGAAAACGACAAAATGAAGGTGCTCCCCGCCTACAAGCGCATTCTGGATGCGCGCAGCGATTTCAACGCCATGATGGCCGCCGTCAACGAAGTGCTGCAGTCCGTCATGTTCCCCGACGCCGAAACGGCTGCCTGCGGCGGCGATTGCTCCCGCTGTCAGGGCTGCGGCGGGCATTAAGCCTGAAGCGCGCGCTCATCCATCTGTACAAAAGGAGTGATCATGCATGGCAAGACCGCCCGTTGGCAGCGTTACGCCCATGATGCAGCAATACCTGGCCATTAAGGAGCAGCACCCCGACGAGCTGCTTTTCTACCGCCTGGGCGATTTTTATGAAATGTTCTTTGACGACGCGCTGACCGCCAGCCGCGAGCTGGAGCTGACCCTTACAGGGCGCGACTGCGGCCTGCCGGAGCGCGCGCCCATGTGCGGCGTGCCCTATCACGCGGTGGATACCTATATCACCCGCCTGATTGAAAAGGGCTATCGCGTGGCCATCTGCGAGCAGATGGAGGATCCCGCCCTGGCCAAGGGGCTTGTCAAGCGCGAAATCACGCGCATCGTCACCCCCGGTACCGTGACGGATCAATCCGCCCTGTCCGAGCGGCAGAACAGCTTCCTTGCCAGCGTATGCATCGAGGGCAAGCGCGCAGGCCTTGCCTATACGGACGTAACGACGGGCGAGTTTTACGTGCGCCAGCTTTCCAACGAGGAACGTGAGCTTCGCGGCGCGCTGGCGGCCATCGCCCCGCGCGAGATCATCACCAACGCCCCCGATACCGTCCATCCGCTGTCCGAGGCCTCCATCGGCTCCTGCCCGCAGACGGCCTTCCACGGCGCAAACGCCAGCGATATGCTCTGCGAGCATTTCGGGGTAAACTCGCTGACTGCGCTGGGCCTGGATGCGACGCTTCTGCCTGCCGCGCACGCTGCGGGCGCGCTGATGCGCTATCTGTCCGAAACGCAGAAAAACGCCATGACGCACATCACGGCGCTGCGCATCCTGAGCGAAAACCAAACCATGCCCCTGGACGCAGCCACCCGCCGCAACCTGGAACTGACCGAGGGGCTGCACAGCCGTACTACACGCGGAAGCCTGCTGTGGCTGCTGGATAAGACCGCCACGGCCATGGGCGGCCGCCTGCTGCGCCGCTGGGTGGAGCAGCCCCTGCTGGCCCGCGCCGCCATCGAGCTGCGCCTGAACGCCGTATCCGCGCTGTATGACAACCATGTGCTTTCCGAGCGCCTGTATGATATTCTTCGCAACGTATATGATATGGAGCGCATCCTGTCCAAGGTATCCTATAATACGCTCAACGCCCGCGACTGCCTGGCGCTGCTGCGCTCGCTCAAGCAGGTGCCGCCGCTGCAGGCGCTGCTGGCGGACGAGGCGTGCGCGCCCGTCTGCGCCGCGCTGGGAGAGCTCGATCCCCTCTCCGGCCTTGCGCAGCTGCTTGAAAATGCAATCAACCCCGACGCGCCGCTGCAGATTACCGAGGGCGCGGTGATCCGCGAGGGGTATAACGCGCAGCTGGACGAATTGCGCCAGGCCACCACGCAGGGCAAGCAATGGCTCAGCGATCTGGAAGCCAAGGAGCGCGAGGAAACCGGCATCAAGACGCTGCGCATCCAGTACAACCGGGTGTTCGGCTACTATATCGAAGTCACCAAGTCCTACTACAATCTGGTGCCGCTGCGCTATCAGCGCAGGCAGACGCTTGCGTCCAGCGAGCGCTTTACCACGGACGAGCTGCGTCAGATCGAAAGCAAAATCACCGGCGCACAGGAGCAGAGCACCCGCCTGGAGCTGGAGCTGTTCTACGCCATCCGCAGTGAAATCGCCGCCGCCATGCCCCGCCTTCAAGGCACAGCCAACGCGCTCAAAACGCTGGACGCGCTGCTGTCTTTGGCGCGTGTTGCACGGGAAAACAATTATGTCCGCCCCACGCTTACCGATGACGGCACGCTGACCATCCGCGACGGCCGCCATCCGGTGGTGGAGCGCATGCTGTCGGATAATCTGTTTGTCCCCAACGATACCGAGATGAACGACGGCGACCTGCGCATGCAGATCATTACCGGCCCCAACATGGCCGGTAAAAGCACCTACATGCGCCAGGTGGCGCTGATTGTGCTGATGGCGCACATAGGCTCCTTTGTTCCCGCGCGCGAGGCCGCCATTTCGCTGGTTGATAACGTATACACCCGCGTGGGTGCATCCGACGACCTGGCAGGCGGCCAATCCACCTTCATGGTAGAGATGAGTGAAACGGCCTATATCCTGCGCAACGCCACCGCCCGTTCGCTGGTCATCCTGGATGAAATCGGCCGCGGCACCAGCACCTTTGACGGTCTGAGCATCGCCTGGGCCACGGTGGAATACCTGTGCGACCAGAAAAAATGCGGCGCAAAAACGCTGTTCGCCACCCACTATCACGAGCTTTCGGAGCTGGAAGGCGTGCTGGAGGGCGTATCCAACTATCAGATTTCGGTCAAGGAGCACGGCGAGGAGGTCATCTTTCTGCGCAAGATCGTGCGCGGCGGAGCGGATAAGAGCTTCGGCGTATACGTTGCGCGCCTGGCCGGCGTTCCCCATGCCGTGGTCGCCCGCGCGCAGGAAATCGAGGCGCGCCTGGAGGCCAACAACATCAATCAGAACACCATCGGCAAGAACATTCTGGAAAAGGGCAAGCGCAAGAATCAGCAGCAGGATATGTTTGAATACGGCCGTACCGAGCTGATTGAGGAGCTGGCCAACACGGACGTACTGTCCATGTCGCCCATGGATGCGCTGAACAAGCTCTTCCTGCTGCGCGAAAAGGCGCGCAAGCTGTAAAGGAGAAACACCAATGGCAACGCACATTAAGCTTCTTTCCTCCGAGGTGGTCGGGCAGATCGCTGCGGGCGAGGTGGTGGAGCGTCCCTCCGCCGCCATTAAGGAGCTGGTAGAAAACAGCATGGATGCAGGCGCAACCTCCATCGCGGTAGAAATCCGCGACGGCGGGCTGACCTCCTTCCGCGTGGTAGACAACGGCTCGGGCATTCAGCCCAGCGATATCCGCCTGGCTTTCGCGCGCCATGCCACCAGCAAAATCAGCCAGGCAGGCGATCTGGTGGGCGTGCAGACGCTGGGCTTCCGCGGCGAGGCGCTGGCCTCCATCGCAGCCGTGGCCAAGGTCACCTGCACTACCCGCGTGCGCGGGGCGGACTGCGGCCTGAGCGTGCAGAATAACGGCGGCGAAATCAGCGAGCTGCGCGAGGCCCCCTGCCCGGAGGGCACCAGCTTTCTGGTAAAGGACCTTTTCTTCAATGCGCCTGTGCGTCGCAAATTTCTGAAAAAGCCCTCTACCGAAACGGGCTATGTTTCGGATCTGATGCTGCGCTTCATTCTGTCGCATCCGCAGATTTCCTTCCGCTATATCGCCGATGGAAAAACAGTGTATTTCAGCCCCGGCGACGGCAAGCTGGAAAGCGCAGTGATGAGCATCTACGGCCTGTCCGCGCTGGAAAAACTCAAGCATGTTTCCGGCAATATGAACGGCATTGTGCTGGACGGCTTTGTAGGCGTTGGCGATCTTTCTCGCGGCAACCGCGCACATGAGTCCTTCATTCTCAACGGCCGCCTGATCAAAAGCAATCTGCTTACCGCCGCGCTGGAGGAAGCCTGCAAGCAGCGCGTGATGATCGGCCGCTTCCCCATGTGCATCCTGCATCTGACCATGCCGTTTGAAGCAGTAGACGTCAACGTCCACCCCAACAAATGGGAGGTGCGCTTTCAAAACGAGTCTGGCGTGCGCGAAGCTGTATGCACGCTGGTAAATGAGGCGCTTCAGGAAAGCAGCCCGCTGAATGCCGCCGCAAAGCTATTTGACGAGCCCATTGACCGAGCGCCTACCGTCGTAAAGCGAATTGATCCGCAAAAAGCAGACGATATTTCATCTATTAAAAAAGATGATTCTGTAAAAAATAAACCAGATTATATTTTTTCAAATACCGATATTCAAAAAGAAGAAAAGATAATTCCAGATACTTCAGTCATAAGTTCAGGATTCAGCACGGCTTCTGCGCCGCTGACCGCGCACAGCTCCAATGGCATTTTGCCGCCTGCTGCTTACAAGCCCGAGGCCGTTACGCCGCGAAGAAACGATTGGGATCGTCCCGCTGCACCTGCGCCTATCCAGAAGCAGGACACCCCCTTCATCGTTCCCGTGCCCGTTCCCGCGCCAGAAAAGACGCTTGCCGAAAGCCCCAAGGAAGAGCTTCCGTCCCCGCCTCCCGTCATCCAGCAGGAGCAGCAGGCACTGCCAATTCCGCCGCAGCCCGCTCCTGTCGAGCCCGCAGCGGAGCAGCTTGAAGCCGCGCCGGTTGATGAAAAGTTCACCCGCCTGCCGCTTCGCCTGATCGGCATCGTTTTCGATACCTATATCATCCTGGAATATCAGGATCGCATGCTGCTGTGCGATCAGCACGCCGTGCACGAGCGGCTGCTCTATGAGCGCATGATGAAGGCCTGTGCCGGAGATACCGCAGCGCAAGGGCTGCTGACCCCCGTGCTTGTGCGCCTGACGCACCGCGAATACGAAGCCTTTCTCGAAAACGGCGAAGCGCTGCGCGCCGCAGGCTTTGACGCGGCAGACTTTGGCGATTTAACCGTGCAGCTGCGCGCGGTGCCCATGGTGCTGGGCGTGGCCCGTACAGCCGAATGCCTGTGCGACGCGCTGGACGATCTGTCCGAAAGCGGGCAGATCAGCACGCAGAAGCGTACCGACCGCATCATCCAGATGGCCTGCAAGCATGCCGTCAAGGGCGGCGAAAAAATCCCGGTGGATGCAATGATGGAGCTGGTTCGCCGCATGCTGGAGGATAACGTAATGCCCACCTGCCCGCACGGACGGCCGCTGATGATAGAAGTAACCCAGCGCGAGCTGGAGAAACGCTTCCATAGAATTCAAAACTAGGATTCAAAACCGACTATGAATACAACCACGCAAAGCAAGCCGCGCGTATTGGGCATTGTGGGCGCAACCGCCAGCGCCAAGACCGCGTTGTCCCTTCCTCTCGCGCAGGCGCTCGACTGTGAGATCGTCTGCATGGATTCCATGCAGATTTATCGCCGCATGGACATCGGCACAGCCAAGCCAACCGCCGATGAGCGCGCGCTCATCCCGCACCATATGCTGGATATTGCAGAGCCGACCGAGCCGTTTTCCGTAGCGCAGTATGTGGAGCAGGCGCGCGCAGTCATCGCTGATATCGTCCAGCGCGGCCGCGTTCCCATGCTGGTAGGCGGTACGGGGCTGTATCTGCAGGGGCTGACCCTGCCCATGGATTACGGCGGACTGCCCAGCGACCCTGCCGTCCGGAAACGGCTGACCGAGCAGGCCGAGCGCGAAGGCGCGGCAGGCATGCACGCCCGTCTGGCCGCCGTCGATCCGCCCGCCGCCGCCCGCCTGCATCCAAACGACCAGCGCCGCGTCATCCGCGCGCTGGAAATCTACGAGCTGACGGGCATCCCCATGTCGCAGCACCGCACGCCCGCCCAGGCGGACGCGCCCTATGATTTCAGCCTGTATGCCGTTGATTGGCCGCGGGCCGAGCTGCATGCGCGCATCAATCAGCGCGTGGATCAAATGCTTGCAAGCGGCCTTATGCAGGAGGTGCAGGCCCTGCTTGACAGCGGCGTGCCTGAGGATGCGCAGAGCATGCAGGGGCTTGGCTATAAAGAGCTGCTGCCCTGCCTGCACGGCGATATATCGCCTGCCCAGGCTGCCGAGGCCATCAAGGTTGGCACGCGCAATTACGCCCGGCGGCAGCTGATCTGGTTCCGGCGCGATGCGCGCATCCGCTGGCTTCCAAGCGTCGAGCTAAGCCACGCAAAAGAACGTATTATTCAGGATTGGGAGGAACACATCCGATGAATTTTGAAGCCTTTATCGCGCAGTGCGAGCAGGATTGCGCCGCGCGCTTTGCCCAGATCGACGCGCAGTCCCTGCGCGGCACGCGCCGCGTGCTGGACGCTTTCGCCCAGCACCATGTGGCCGC
Organism: uncultured Clostridia bacterium; assembly: GCA_934647235.1. Classification (GTDB taxonomy): domain Bacteria; phylum Bacillota; class Clostridia; order Christensenellales; family Aristaeellaceae; genus SFMI01. The sequence continues at coordinate 71,205 of CAKUFG010000010.1, read as the reverse complement.
GCGCCATTTCGCCCCTACCACGGGCTACGGCTATGACGATATCGGCCGCGACACGCTGGAAGCCGTGGTAGCTGAGCTATTTGGCGCCTCCAGCGCCATCGTGCGTCCGCAGATTGCTTCGGGCACGCATGCGCTGTCCATGTGTCTGTTCGGCCTGCTCAAGCCCGGCGATCATCTGCTGGCAGGCAGCGGCATGCCCTATGATACGCTTGCGGGCGTAATCGGCCAGGATGGCAAGCCCGAGGGCTCGCTTTCCGAAATGGGCGTATCCTTTGATGCGGTCCCCCTGCTGGATAACGGCGAAATCAACGTGCCCGCCGTGCTGGCGGCCATTCGCCCCAACACCACGGTCGTAGCCCTCCAGCGCAGCCGCGGCTATGCCTGGCGCGACGCCATCGCCCCCGAAAAGATGAAGCCGCTGATGGACGCTGTGCGCGCTGTCCGCCCCGACATCTTTATTATGGTAGATAACTGCTACGGCGCGTTTGTGTGCGATCAGGAACCGACGCATCTGGGCGCGGACGTGTGCGTGGGCAGCCTGATCAAAAACCTGGGCGGCGGCCTGGCCCCCACCGGCGGATACATTGTGGGCACGGATCGTGCCATCGGCCGCATTGAGGCGCGTCTGACCGCCCCCGGCATCGGACGCGAGGCAGGCAGCTACGCCGCATCCTACCAGCCCTTCTATCAGGGCCTGTTTATGGCCCCGCACACCGTGGCACAGGCGCTCAAAACCGCCGTGCTGGCCTCGCGCATCTTTGAAAAGCTGGGCATGAAGACCTCACCTGCCTATGACGCGCCGCGCGCAGATATCATCCAGGCCGTTGAAATGGGCACGCCCGAGCGTCTGATCGCCCTGTGCCGCGGCATCCAGGCCGCATCTCCCATTGACAGCTTTGTCGTGCCCGAGCCCTCCGAGATGCCCGGCTACGCCGATCCTGTGATCATGGCTGCCGGCACCTTTGTGGGCGGCGCGTCCATCGAGCTGAGCACAGACGCACCCATGCGCGCGCCCTATATCGCCTATATGCAGGGCGCGCTTACCTACGAGCATGGCAAGCTCGCGCTGATGCGCGTGCTGGAATATCTGCAAGCGAACGGCTGCATCTGAGATACGTATATTTCGCCCCCACCTGCGCATATGCTGCCGCAGATGGGGGTGTTTTTTATGTCCAGCAATATCAAAAAGGTCGCGCCCGCAGCATCAGAGGGCGTCAACCCGCCCGCGCGCATCAGAAAGCCAGCTGCCGAGCGCCTGACGCGCAATATGGCCGCAGCCACGCTGATTCTGCTGACGGTGGTCGGCATTCGCACGGCGGCCATGCCCGGCGGCGAATCACTGCTGACCTCGCTGCAAAACGCCGTTCAGAGCGAATGGGATGAAAATCTGGGGCGGCTCAGCTATGTCAGCCGCAGCATCGGCGAAAGCGTGCAGGTGTTCTCCGGGCAGGCGGGAGCAGTAGAGCTGATCAGCCCAACCAGCGCGCAGCCGGTAAACGCCTTTTCAGCAGGCGAACCATATCTGCGCTATTCGGACGCACGCGATATCTACGCCGTCTGCACCGGAGAAGTCAGCGCAATCGCACATGACGACGCAGGGCGATATATCGTGCGCATTCTGCACGACGGCGGCCAGCTGGAGGGCGTATACTACGGCCTTACGCGCTGTGACGTGCAGGAGGGCAGCGAGGTTGACGCGCAAACCTGCCTAGGGCGCGCCGCGCAGGATTTTGCCTTTCAGCTATATCGGGCGGGCAAAGCGGTGAACTGCGCCTCGCAGCTGAGCCCGCGCGTTCAATAAGCCATGCGAATCGGTCATTTTCGCAGGACCTCTCTGCATGTGCATCCGCTGTTTCCTGCAATCTGCCTGACATATCTGCTGGGCGGACAGGGAAGAATCCTGCTGATTTATCTGCTCACGCTGCTTTGCCATGAATGCGGCCATATTCTGATGGCCTGCCGTCTCGGACTCAGCGTCCGCCGCCTGGAGCTTACCCCCTTTGGCGGCTCTATGCAGATAGACGAGTCTGAAACGCTGCCCGCGCGTCAGGCCCTGGCGCTGTCAGCCGGCGGCGTATGCGTAAACGCGCTGCTGCTGCCTCCGCTGACTGCATTATTGATCCGCACGGGGAGCCTGAGCTGCCTGCTGGGTCTTACCGTCAACCTTTGGATGCTCGTTTTGAACCTGCTGCCTGTGCTGCCGCTGGACGGCGGGCGCATGCTGCTGGCCGTGCTTGCCAAGCGCCTGGATCGCGCCGCAGCCTTCCGGGCGCTGCTGATGCTGGGCCGCGCGTTTTGCGCCCTGCTGCTCTTTGACGCGCTGCTGCGCGCGCTGCGGGGTGAAAGCGCCATGCTGCGCCTTACGCTGGCATGCTATTTGCTGTATGCGTCCGCCCTGGAGGAGAGCACGGGCGTATCGCGTTATCTGGCCGCCTATCTATCCAACCGGCGCCGTGTGGAGAAATCCGGCGCGCTGGCGGTGCAGCACCTGTGCGCCAGCGGCGATATCACCGTAAGCGCGCTGCTTTCGCATCTGCATGGCAGCGCGTATCATCTGGTGGAGGTGCTCGATCCGCTGGACGCCAGCCGCCGCCTGGGCACATTGGATGAAGAAGCGCTGCTGGCCGCCCTGATGGAGCAGCCGCTGGCGCTGCTTCGCAGTCTTGTGCAGAAATGAGAATATTTGTTCGTATTTTCCAGTTGCATTTCCAGTCATGTTCAGTTATAATGAATGCGAACAAACGTTCTGAGCGTGAGGGAATTATGCGAACGATCCTGCACAGCGACTGCAACAGCTTTTATGCCTCGGTGGAGTGCGCCAGCGATCCCAGCCTGCGCGGCAAGGCCGTGGCGGTATGCGGCGATCCCAAGGAGCGCCACGGCATCATCCTGGCCAAAAGCGACCCGGCCAAGAAATGCGGCGTGCGCACGGGCGAAACCATCGGCAGCGCGCTTGAAAAGTGCCCCGGCCTGATTCTGCTGCCGCCGGACGGCGAAAAATACGTATACTATTCGCGCCGCATGCGCGCCATGTACGCCGAGTATACCAGCCAGGTAGAACCCTTCGGCCTGGATGAAAGCTGGCTGGATGTAAGCGATCATCCTCGCTCGGGCATGCAGATTGCATCCGAGCTGCGCCGCCGCGCCCGCGAGGAGCTGGGCATCACCATTTCCGTGGGCGTAAGCTTCAACAAGGTGTTTGCCAAGCTGGGCAGCGATCTGCACAAGCCGGACGCCACCACCCTGATCACCCCGCAGAACTATCAGAAAAAAATCTGGCCGCTGCCGGCGGAGGAGCTGCTGTTCATCGGCCGCTCCACCGCGCGCCGCCTGCACGAATACGGGCTGCACACCATCGGCGATATCGCCCGCAGCGGCCCGGACGCGCTGCATACGCTGCTGGGCAAAAACGGCGATATGCTGTATCAATACGCCTCGGGGCGCGACAACGCGCCGGTGCTGCCTCTGCTGCGGGAAAGCGATATCAAGTCCATCAGCAACAGCACCACACCCGCATTTGACATCACCGATGAAACCGACGCGCGGCGCATCCTGTATCTGCTTTGCGACAGCGTGGCCGAGCGCATGCGCGAGCAGGAGCTGCGCTGCCGCACGGTGGCCGTGTGGATCCGCGATACCAATCTGGTATCCTGGGAGCGGCAAACCCAGCTGCCTGCCGCATCCGATCTGGCAGCCGAGCTGGTGCATGCATCGCTTTGCCTGCTCCGCCAGGGCTGGGATATGCGCCGCCCGCTGCGCTCGCTGGGCGTGCGGGGATGCGATCTGGTTTCCTCCCGCGCAGATACGCAGCTGACCGCCCTGCCGGACAGGCGCGCCCTACGCCAGGCTGCGCTTGAAACGGCCATCGACGGCATCCACGCCCGTTTTGGCCGCGCCTCGCTGCGCCGTTGCGTAATGCTCAGCAGCAGCAAGACCGTCCATGCAGACACCTGCCAGGGCCTCTCGGCAGCCAATATGTCCGCCATCCATGGCCACGTATAAAGGAGTTTTTCATGGCGCATCGAACCTATGTAAGGGTATTTGCCATCTTCGACGAAAGCGGCGATATATCGCCCATGTCCCTGCAGCTGCGCGGACGCACCTATGCCATCGATCGGGTGCTGGGCAAGCGCTACGCCTTTGCCACCAAGGCAGGCGGGCAGGGCATGCGCTATACCATCCGCATCGGCGAGCAGCAAACATATCTATTTCAGGATGAGCATCAGCGCTGGTTTGTGGAGGAAAAGGAGCATGTGCAGTAGATATCGCCTGCTGGATGCAGCGGACATTCAGCCAAGGGATGTGTATCCATCCCAGCTTGCACCCGTACAGACGCGCGAGGGCGTGCGCGATATGCGCTGGGGCTTCGCCGGACGCGCAGGCAAAGGGCTGCTGATCAACGCCCGCGCCGAAACTGCGGCGGACAAGCCCACCTTTTCTAATGCCCTGCGGCAAACGCGCTGCGTGATTGCCGCCTCCGCCTTTTACGAATGGAACGCGCAAAAGCAGGCGTTTCTATTTGAAAGCGCCGCAGAGGGCGCCCCGCTTTACCTGGCGGGGCTTTACACCCAGGATACCGACGGTCAGGAGCGCTTTGTCATTCTCACCCGCGAAGCCAACGACGCGGTATCGCCCGTTCACCCGCGCATGCCTTGCCTGCTGCCCAATGCGGAATACTGCCATGCCTGGCTGCATGCAGACGCCTTGGCGAAGGATTTGCTGATGATGCCGATACAGGTACAGCTCAAATGTACAAATTCCGAAAAATCAGATTCTCGGGTTCCGTTATTATAAACTGCATTCTATTATTCTTGCATATATCTTGTTTTAATTCAGCTTAATTTTTGCAGTATCATACTTGTTTCTATATTATTATCTGCCCAGCCTTTCCGGGCGATCACTATACTCATTTTCATATCCGCAGTAATCGCAGCGATACTTTTTCATTTTCTCGTTGCCCCATCCGTTACGCACCCCGCTTAAGCGAAAACGAATATCCTCGCCAAGCGGAACACTGGCAGCAAAGAGACGAAAGACCTCATGCCATCCATCCGCACGATGGCAGCGGGGACATCTTTCTGGAATAAACATGTTCATGTCTCCTTTCTGATTATGCTTTTGCCACGTCAATCAAAGTGCCGCACGCGCATCGGCAGCCCCGCAATATGCTCCACTCGCTCCGTTTCAAACGCATCATAATCCTTGCGCATGGTGATCACGCTCAGCCGGTCATATCCCAGCCGATGATACAGCCGCATCGCGGGCAGGTTATCCGGCACTACCTCCATGCAAAAGCTGCGGCAGCCATCGGTGAGCAGCCGCTTTTCCAGCTGCCGGATCGCCTCGCTGGCAATGCCCTGTCCGCGCTGAGACGCATCCACATAAATATCATCAATCCAGCACACCGTCGGGCTTGAATTGTGCGTGCGCAGGAAGCCAACCGCCGCGTCATCGCGCACAATCACAAATAATTGGCTTTCTTCCTTCATCCAGTCCCGCAGGATGCTGCGGCATGCTTCCAGGCTGAATTCGGCATGATGCACATTCCAGAAATCCGCAACGAAAGGCAGCAGCACTTCCGTATACTGATCGCAAAAAGGCTCCAGCAATATCATAGCAATCGCCCTCACAAAAGCAAAAGAATCCGCTTCAATATATCATAATCACTTTGCACAGTCAATGCCGCCTGAATTTTCGCTGGGCTGCTTTTCCCGCTGCTAAAGCATGGCAGCATAAATATTTTTACGCTGCTTTCGCGTCCTGTCTCTTGACGGCCGCCGCAGCGGGAAGTAGAATAGCTATTGTAATATGCATCCGCTTTATTTAGCCGTGAAAGGACCAAAGACGATGGGAAAATTTTTGTGCGATCACGATCTCCACTGCCACACGATTCTGTCCGCCTGCTGCCATGACGAGCGGCAGACCCCTGCCAACATGCTGGCTGTGGCCGAGGCCCATGGCTACAGCACCCTGTGCATCACCGACCACCTGTGGGATAATGCCGTGCCCAGCGCCAGCGAATGGTATCAGCCCCAGGATATCGCGCATGTAAAGCAGTCCCTGCCCCTGCCCAAGAGCGACAGCGTGCGCTTTCTCTTTGGCTGCGAGACGGATTTCTGCGGCGGCGGCAAGCTGGGCCTGCGCCCCGATCACTTTGATGAATTCAGCTTTGTGATCATCCCGCCCGACCATTTCCACATGGTCAATTTTGTCCGCCCCGAAAGCATTTCGGAGCCTGATCAGATCGCCAATCTGCTGGTGGAGCGCCTGGAGGAAATCGCGCGCCTGCCTATCCCCTTCCATAAAGTCGGCATCGCGCACCTGACCACGGGGCTGATCAACCGCGGCAAAAACAAATACGACGTCATCAACGCTATCAATCAGGATCGTTTCTTTGAGGCCATGCGTGCCTTTGCCAGGAACGGCGCGGGCATCGAGCTGAACGGCGCATGCTTTGGCCCCACCTGGCAGGAGCACAAGGAGGAGGAGCTGTGCCTGTACCGCATCGCCAAGCAGGCCGGCTGCAAATTCTACCTGGGCTCTGACGCGCATATGCAGGAAAAGATGCTGCGCATCGTCGAGGTGCTGCCCGAAGTGGTAGAGGATCTGGGCCTCACGGATGCGGACCGCTTCTGCCTGGAATAACACTGAATCAGAAACAGCAAGCGCCGCCGGAGCATCATGACCGGCGGCGTTTCATTATCGATTTTTACCCCTGCGGCTGTTCGCTCGCCACTGGCGCTGCCGTCTGATTCATGCTTGCGGGCGGCGGCGTTTGGGTAGGCGCTGCCGTCGGCGTGCCTGTCGGCACAGGCGTTACAGTGGGCGTTTGCGTAGGCATGGGCGTGGCGGTAGGCTCATTGCGCGCCTCATCATACATATAAGTGAGCGTTTTACGGCCCGCTACGCCATCCGAGCCCAGACCGCGCGCAATCTGATAGGCCTTCACGGCTGCCTGCGTGCCGCCGCGATAGGTGCCTGTCACGGTGCCGGTGTAATAGCCCAGCTCGGTCAGGCGCATCTGCACCCAGTATACATCCTCGCCATGGCTGCCCACGTTCATCTGCCGCACGGTTTCAGGCGGATTGTGACTGTCGTAGGCCGGCTTTACGGTAGGCGTGGGCGTAACGTAATTCATCTTGGTATTAGGATTGATATTGCCCGGCTTGACAGCCATGGTCAGCTCGGGATCGGCCTTGGCATCGTCATGAATCCATACCTGTGTGCCCTCGCCGCAGTTGGTGTATATCCACTTTGCATCGGGCACCGTCAGGCGAATGCAGCCGTGCGAGGCGCGCTTGCCCAGGTTCTTGTAGGAGGATTCCACCAGATCCTGCGGATCGTAGTTGCGGTACATCACCGAATGGAAGGCGATCTCCTCGTTGATTTTTGTCCAGTACTGCGCCGTACCGCCGCCCCACTTGGGGAAGGTACACCACAGCGCACGGCGCTTGGTCAGCGTAAACGTACCCAGGGTGCTGGGATACGCCTTGGTGCCGGTGGAGCAGATAAAGGCTTTATACAGCACGGTAAACTCGCCCTGCGCATCGCGGGTAAAGATTTTCGTTACCTGGTTGGCCACGTCCACCTCGATAAAGTAAGGCGGCGGGGTCGGCTCGGGCGTGGGCATGGGTGTGGCGGAGGCAGGCACCGCAGCGGGCGAAAACAGCGCGTTCCACGTCTGTTCGCCCACAATGCCATCCTCCTTCAGGCCGTTGTAGCGCTGGAACTTGGTCACAGCCGTCTTGGTGCGGTCATAAAAGCCCGTAGTCACCTTGCCCTCATAAAAACCCAGCTCCAGCAGCCGCTCCTGCACCTGCTTGACGCGCTCGCCCGTATCGCCGCGCTGCAGCTTGCCCGTATAGGTGATATTGGGCGTTGGGGTTGGCGTAGGCACGGCAGTAGGCGTAGGGCTGGGCGTGGGCGTAGGCAGGGCGACCGTGCCGGAATAAAGCAGCTCCAGCGTTTTCACATCAGCCTTGCCCGTAGCCTCCAGGCCGTTATCGCTCTGGAAAGCCGCTACAGCCGCGCGGGTATTTTTCAGGTACTTTTCACTCAGCTTATCCTGATAATAGCCGTAAGCCTTCAGCGCCTCCTGCAGGCGCTGCACGCCCGCGCCGGTCATGCCGTATTCCAGCGGACGGTAGCACTCGCCATAGATAACCGCCTGCGTGGCCGCGTCGGCAATGCCGGTCTGCTCCAGATCGTAGGCAGCCTGCACAGCCTTGACGGCTTTGCGCGTAACCTCGGCAAAGGTGCCGCTGAGCGGGCCGTTATAGTATTCCAATTCCTTCAGGCGCGTTTGCAGGCGAAGCACCTCATCGCCCGTATCGCCGAACTGCAGCCCTGCCGTATTCTCGGCATAGGCCGCCGTGCAGCATATCAGCAGCGCCAGCAATGCCAGCAGCAATCCTCGCTTCATGCGGTACACCTCACAATTCTGACGTACTGTAACCAGTGCGTTATTATATTGTAATGAAATTGTTATAGAATTGCAAGTACCATCTTTCGGCAGTTCGGGATTTTGGGCAACATTTTACGTTTTATCCCGGATTGCCCGCACCTCGGCAGCCAGAATGTCCATTTCTTCCAGCGTGGAATACGGCCCTACGCTGGCGCGTACCGTGCCCTGCGTGCCCAGATACCGATGCATACACGGCGCGCAGTGCAGCCCGCCGCGCAGGCACAGGCCGCGCGCGTCCAGCGCGTCTGCCAGCTCCGAGCTGTCCATGCCCGATAGATTAAAGCTGAGCACGCCCACGTGCGCATCCTCTGCGCGGCCGTAAACCGTCACCCCGTCGATGGCGCTCAGCTGTGCGCGCAGCTCGTCAATCAGCTCGCATTCGTATTGATGAATAGCCGCCTGATTGGCCGATGCAAAACGAATGCCCTGCAGAAGCCCCGCAATGCCCGGCAGCTGCAGCGTGCCGCTTTCATAGCGGTCGGGCAGCATCAGGGGCTGATGCACGCTTTCGCTGGCCGAGCCCGTGCCGCCTTCGCGCAGGGGGCGCAGCGCCGCATGCTCGCCCACATACAGAATGCCCGTGCCCATAGGGCCAAGCAGGCCCTTGTGTCCGGGCATGGCGATCATATCCGCGCCCGTATCGTCAAGCGGCAGCGTGCCCGCCGTCTGGGCCGCATCCAGCAGCACCAGCAGGCCATAGCGATGCGCGGCGGCAATCAGCTCACGCACGGGCTGCAGCGTGCCCGTCACATTGCTGGCATGGGTCAGGATGCACAGCCGTGTCTGCGGCGTTACGGCCTCGTCGATGGCCGAAGCATCCAGCACGCCGCCCTCGCCAGCGCGCAGAATGCTCAGCGATATCTCCCCGCGCTGTTCCATGCCTGCCAGCGGACGCATCACAGCGTTGTGCGCATCGTGCGTAGCCAGCACATGATCGCCCCGGTGCAGGCAGCCGCGAATGGCCATATTCAGCGCATCCGTGCAGTTGAGGGTAAAGATCACGCGCTCAGGCGCGCAGCCAAGATACCTGGCCGCCGCCTCGCGGCAGGCGTATACCACCCGCCCGGCGCACAGGGACGCGCGATGCCCGCCGCGCCCAGGATTGCCGAAGGGGCGGCTCATCACCCCGTTTACGGCGCGCAGCACCTCGGGGGGCTTGGGCCAGCTGGTAGCGGCATTATCCAGATAAATCATGCGTTTTCCCTCCCTGCACGCGGATGTGCCGCGCTTCATAGTATGCTATGAGCGCAGACAGGAGGGCATGCATATGCAGGAGATATTTGGCATCGCATCGTTTCGATCGCGCCAGCAGGTGATGCGCTTTGACGCGGCGCTGCGCCGCGCAGGCGTTCGCGGACAGGTGATATCCACCCCGCGCGACGTATCGGTTGGCTGCGGGCTGAGCGTGCGCTTTGACCCGCAGGATACGGCCAGGGTGCTGACCGTATACAACCAGACGCGCCCCAGCAACCTGATTGGCTTTTACCAGGTGGAGCGCCAGGGCAGCGGCCGGCCGCGCATCATCCCGCTGCTGTAATTAAAATTCCAAACAATTTCCAGACAAACGCCCGGTATTGCCCAATCTTTGGACACTGCCGGGTTTTTGTCAGTTTTCAAAGCCCTTGCTCATCCTGTACAATACAGGATGGATGTGATAAGCCGCCTTTGCGCGCTGCACCGCCACAACACAAAAGAAAGGGCTCACCATCTCATGATTCATATTCTTTACAATCCCCTTGCGGGCAGCGGCCGCAGCGAGGAAAAGGCGCGCGAGGCTGCAGCGCTGCTTGCCCCACGAGAAACCGAAATCCTGGATATCACCACGCTGGATACGGCGGCCTTTATGAAAAAGCTGCCGCTTGGGGACGAAGTGGTGCTCTCGGGCGGCGACGGCACCATCAATCATTTTATCAACGCGCTGGGCGGGCAGCCGCCGCGCCAGGGCGTGCTGTATTATCCCGCAGGCTCGGGCAACGATTTTATGCACGACGTATCGGCCAAGGACAACAGCACCATGGTGCCGCTCAATCGATATCTTGCCGATTTGCCCACGGTAGAAATCAGCAGCAAGCGCTATTATTTTGTCAACGGCGTGGGCTACGGCATCGACGGCTATTGCTGCGAGGTGGGCGATATCCAGCGCTCCGAGGGCAAGAAAAACGTAAACTACACCGCCATCGCCATCAAGGGCCTGCTGTTTGGCTATCATCCCGTCCGTGCAGCCGTCACGGTGGACGGCAAAACGCAGCGCTTCAGGCATGTATGGCTCTCTCCCGCCATGAATGGCCGTTATTACGGCGGCGGCATGGAGGTAGCGCCTGCGCAGGATCGTCTGAACCCTGACCGCACGGTTTCGGTGGTGGTGATGCACTGCGCCAGCAAGCTCAAAACGCTGGCCGTTTTCCCCAGCATCTTCAAAGGCGAGCATGTAAAGCATGACGAGATGGTAACCGTGCTGACCGGTCATGATATCCGGGTGGAATTCGACCGCCCCACCGCACTGCAGATCGACGGCGAAACCATTTCAGGCGTAAGGGGCTATCATGTGCGCTCCGCCGCCGCAGAAGCTGCCGAAAAAGCGGTTGGCTGATTGAATCATACATATAAAATAAAACGCGGGCTGCCTCATCCTCGAGACAGCCCGTTTTTTATGCATTTTTCGATTTTTCAAACTCCTCCAGGATTTCCGCATCCGGCGGTGCGGTCATCAGCGATACGACGACGATCAGGATGGCCGAGAACAGGAAGGCCGGCAGCAGCTCATAGATGCCAAGCAGCCCGCCCATGGGCTTAATCAGCAGCTTCCAGATAAACACCATCGCGCCGCCGCCAATCATACCGGCGATTGCGCCTGCGCGCGTGGTGCGCTTCCAGAAGAGGGAGAAGAGCATAATCGGCCCGAACGTTGCGCCAAAGCCCGCCCAGGCAAAGGATACCACCTGGAAAATCACGCTGTTTTCATCCCAGGCAATCACAAGGCCCAGCGCCGTAATCAGCAGGATCACCAGGCGCGACAGCCGCATAACCTGCTTATCGGTTGCATCCTTTTTGATGATGCCCGCAAACAGATTCTGCGATACAGCGGAGGAGGCAATCAGCAGGTAGGAATCGGACGAGCTGATCGTAGCCGCCAATATGCCCGCCGTTACAAGGCCGGCCAGCACAGGATGGAACAAAAGCTGCGCTGCATGGGCAAACAGGTTTTCCGCGCCGCTCTGCGTGGCAAGCGAGGGCTCGGCAGGCAGCAGCGCGCGGCCCATCACGCCGATGGCCACGGCGGCCGTCAGCGAGATAACCACCCACACGCTGGCAATGCGGCGAGAGCGCGTCAGCTCCTCCCCGCGGCGGATGGCCATAAAGCGCAGCAGCACCTGCGGCATGCCAAAGTAGCCCAGGCCCCAGCTGAGGGTGGAAAGGATTTTCAGGAAGCCGTAGCTTTCCGGCACGCCAAAAAGGGGCGCGCCGCCCGCGCTCTGCTGCACGCCGGAGGCGTCCACCACAGGCGAAGCCAGCTGTGTCAGCGACAGATACCCGGGAATCGCCCGCGCGTTTTCTATCACTGCGCCGATGCCGCCCGCGTGGCGCGTGCCTACAATCAGCACGCACAGCAGCGCCGCCACCATCACCATGGCCTGAATGAAATCGGATACGCTCTCGGCCAGGAAGCCGCCCAGCATGGTATACAGCAGCACAAAGGCCGCGCCCACCAGCATCATGCTGTGGTAGGACATATCAAACAGCCCGGCAAAGAGCTTGCCGCAGGTGACAAAGCAGCTGGCGGCGTACACGGTAAAGAAAATCAGGATAAATACGGCCGATACGCCCAGGATGACCTTCTTTTTTTCATGAAAACGATTGCTGAGGAAATCCGGCACGGTAATGGCGTTGCCTGCGGCCACGGAATAACTGCGCAGGCGGCGCGATACCAGCAGCCAGTTCAAGTACGTGCCCAGCGCCAGGCCAATCGCCGTCCAGCCAGCATCCGCCAGGCCGCACCAGTAGGCCAGGCCAGGCACGCCCATGAGCAGATATCCGCTCATATCCGAAGCCTCGGCGCTCATGGCGGATACCCACGGGCCCAGCGTGCGCCCGCCCAGGAAATAGCTTTCGGCGTTTTTGTTGGATCGGCGTGCAAACAGCGCGCCGATGGCAATAATCATGAGCATGTAGCCCGCCATAACGATTAAAATCACGGCTTGGTTTGTCATAAAATCTCCCTGTTTATTTTCTGGATTTGCCCAGATACGCGGCCTTTACCTCCGGATTATCCAGCAGCTCCGCGCCCGTGCCCTGCACGCCCATCATGCCCGTTTGCAGCACAAAGGCATAATCGGCCACCTTCAGGGCGGCGTTCGCGTTCTGCTCTACCAGCAGGATGGTCATTCCCTGGGCATGCAGCGTTTTAATAATTTCAAAGATATCGCGGATGACCAGGGGGGCCAGGCCCAGAGAGGGTTCGTCCATCATGAGAATGCGCGGCTTCATCATCAGCGCACGCCCCACGGCCAGCATCTGCTGCTCGCCGCCCGAGAGCGTTCCGGCCATCTGCCAGGAGCGCTCCCTGAGTCGTGGGAAAAGGGAGTATACATATTCAATATCGTGCTTCAGATCATCGCGGCGCAGATAAGCGCCGATTTTCAGGTTTTCAAGCACCGTAAGGTTGGGAAAAACGCGCCGGCCCTCGGGCACCATGCCCACGCCCATGGAAACGATCTTTTGGGGATTAAGGCCGTTGATTGGCTGGCCATCATACAGGATGGTTCCGCTTTTAACAGGCGCCAGGCCGCTGATGGCCCGCAGCGTGGTGGATTTGCCTGCGCCGTTCGCGCCGATCAGGGTAACGATCTGGCCTTCTTCCACATGGAAGGAAATGCCCTTGAGCGCCTCGATGCCGCCGTAGGATACGCGCAGATCCTTGATTTCCAGCAGGCTCATGCCTCGTCACCTCCCAGATAAGCGGCGATCACCGCGTCGTTGTTCTGAATCTCATCGGGCGTTCCCTGCGCAATCAAGCGGCCGAAATCCACCACATAAATGCGGTCGGAAATATCCATGATCAGGTTCATATGATGCTCGATGATCAGAATCGTCAGGTTAAACTGCTTTTTGATGCGCTGGATAAACGCGCCCAGCTCCTCGGTTTCCTGCGGGTTCATGCCCGCAGCCGGTTCGTCCAGCAGCAGCAGGCTCGGCTCAGTCGCCAGCGCGCGGGCAATTTCCAGCAGCCGCTGCTTGCCATAGGGCAGCGAGGTCGCGCGCTCGTCGCGCTCATCCTCCAATCCCACCACGCGCAGCAGCTGCATCGCCTCCTCGCGCATGCGCTTTTCCTCGCGGCGGTTGATGCGCAGCATGGCCGTCAGCACATTGCTGCTGCGGCGCAGATGGCGCGCCAGCAGCACGTTTTCAAACACCGTCATGGAGCCGAAAAGCCGGATGTTCTGAAAGGTTCGCGCAATGCCCCGGCGGGTGATCTGATCCGGCGTGCTGCGGATGATGCGCCCACGATAGGCGTCTCCCATCGTGCCGGCATATAGCTTGCGCATGCGGCCGGTGGGATGGTTGCGCGCAATGGGCTTGCCTTCAAACAGGATTTCGCCGTTGGTAGGCTCATACACGCCCGTCACGCAGTTGAAGGCCGTGGTTTTGCCCGCGCCATTGGGGCCGATCAGCGCCACGATCTCGCCGCGGCTGATTTCCATGCACAGATCGTTTACCGCCACCACACCGCCAAACTGCATGGTCAGGTGGTTGATTTTCAGCACGTTCCCGCTCATTTTGCGGCCTCCTTCCCCTTGCGTCCGCGCAGAAGATCGGGAAGCTCACGCTCGCCCATGATGCCCTTGCGGAAGAACAGCACCACCACCATGATGATCACCGAGAACACCACCAGGCGGAAGCCGTTGCGCAGCAGCGGCACCTGGAAGGACCCGATGGTGTAGGTATTGTCCAGGAAGCGCAGCCACCACTCCGAGCAGGCGACAAACAGGAAAGCGCTCAGGCAGCTGCCGGTGATGGAGCCCACGCCGCCCAGCACCACAATCAGCAGGATTTCATACGTCATGGCGCTGGTAAAGGACTTGGCCTGGACCGTGCAGGCATACATGGCCAGCATCGCCCCGCCAATGCCCGCAAAGAAGGAGGAAATGCAAAACGCCAGCTGCTTATGATGGAACAGGTTCACGCCCATGGCCTCGGCCGCCGTTTCATCATCGCGGATGGCCTTGAGCGCGCGCCCATAGGTGGAGTTGATCAGCAGCACAATCAGCGCGATGCACACGCCCGCAATCACAAAGGGCACGAGCGTGGACAGATACACCACCACCTCACCCTGGGCATTGCGGATATTAAAGCTGGAAAAGGACGGGAACTGATGCAGCATGTTGGAGCCGTTGGTAATCGCGCCCAGCTTATCCCACTGGAAGATAGCGCGGATGATTTCGGCAAAGCCCAGGGTGGCGATGGCCAGATAGTCGCTTTTCAGCTTCAGCACCGGCAAGCCAACCAGGAAGGCGAACAGCGCCGCCACCAGGCCGGACAGCACCAGCGCCGGAATTACCGGCAGGGCAAAGCGGATCAGACCGCCGTTGTAATACTGATAGACGATCTCGCGGCTCTCCTCCGGGATGGTAAAGATGGCGAAGGTATACGCGCCCAGCAGCATAAAGCCCGCCTGCCCCAGGGAGAAAATGCCCGTAAAGCCGTTGAGCAGGTTCATGGACACCGCAACCAGCGCATAGGTAGCGCCCTTTTTCAGCACGATAAAGAGCATGGAGCTGGCAGGCAGCAGCTGCTCAGCCGCAAACACCAGGACGTATACAGCCGCGATGATCACCGCCGTGAGGATATGCGCCCGGCTCGGCTTTTTGCGCGTCGCAATCGATTGCATACTTTCCCCTCCTTACACCTTATCCGTGGTTTTTTCGCCAAACAGGCCCGTGGGCTTGATAATCAGAATGACAATCAGCAGCACAAACGTAAACGCATCGGAAAAGGTGGTCAGGCCCAGCATCTTATGGGTGATGCCGGCCTTGAACAGAATCAGATCCAGGCCCTTGATGATGTTTTCGCAAATGCCGATGATAAACGCGCCGATGACTGCGCCGGGGATGGAGCCGATACCCCCGAACACCGCCGCTACAAAGGCCTTCAGGCCCGGCATGGAACCGCTGGTGGCCACAACGGAGGGATAATTGGTAAAGTAGAGCATCGAGCCGATGGCCGCCAGGAAGGAGCCGATGACAAACGTGGCGCTGATCACGCGGTTGATCCTGATGCCCATCAGCTGGCTGGTTTCAAAATCCTTGGATACGGCGCGCATGGCCATGCCGATTTTGGTGTGATTGATCAGCAGCACCAGGCCGATCACCAGCAGGATCGTCAGCGGCGGGGTAATCAGCGTCGCCACCTTGGTGGTGGGCAGCGTTACGCCAAAGAGCGTCAGCGTGACAGACTGCGAAATAAACGGAATCGCCGGATAGACCTTGCTCAGGCCGCCGGTGATGTAGAGCACCAGGTTCTGCAGAAAATAGCTTACGCCGATGGCCGATATCATGATGGACATACGCGGCGCGGTGCGCAGGGGCTTATAGGCAATGCGTTCGATGGCAAAGCCGATCAGCACCGTCAAAAGCAGCACGATTGGAATAACCGCATACAGCGGCAGGCCGGTCGCCGTCAGATACACCATCAGAATGCCCGACACCATAAACACATCGCCGTGGGCAAAGTTGATCAGGCGCAGAATGCCGTAAACCATCGTATAGCCAATGGCAATCAGCGCGTACTGCCCGCCCACCGAAATGCCGGACAACAGATAGGGAAGCACGGTTTTCAAGCAAAAGCCCTCCTTTGGCCTGCGCAGCGTATGCCGCGCCGGATGACGCACAGGACGGCGGGGACTGACCCTGCAATCCCCGCCGTGCCCATACGCCGTATATCGGTTGTGGACGCGCCGCCGTTAATCCTTGCCCTGCACAGCCGCCAGCTCCCAGGCGCTGTTGGCGGTATCCAGGTGCTTGATGAACGCCACGTCGCGGATCGCGTCGCCCGTTTCGTCAAAGGCAATCGCACCGGTAACGCCGTCGTATTTCACATCCCACAGCGCCGCGTTGACAGCCTTTGGATCCTTGGAGCCCGCGGCCCTGAGCGCTTCCAGCGCCACCATATAGGCATCGTAGCCCATGGCGGAAACGGCGGAGATCATGTCGTTGCCGTTGTTGTTGGCCAGATGCACAGAATCGCTGTTGATCCAGGCCTTGAAGCCCGCGTCAAACTCGGGGCTGCCGCCCTCCTGATAGAAGGTGGACACATAAAGGGTGATATTCTGGCCAGCGGCAGCGTCTACCACCACGTTGGAATCCCAGGTATCGGAACCGAGGATCGGGGTGGTTACGCCCTGCGCGCCCGCAGCGCTGCAGATCAGCGCGGCATACGCCAGAGAGCAGGGAGCAAAGATGACCTGCGCGCCATACATGGAAGCGTTCGTCAGGTAGGAGGTAAAGTCCGTGTTGCCGGTCTGGAAGTACTCATCCACCACCATGCCGCCGTTCTTTTCAAAAGCCTGCTTAAAGTTGTAGATCAGGCCGGTGTCATAGTCGTTGCCAAGCTCGCCCAGGCAGTAGGCAATGCTCGCGCCCAGCTTTTCGGTGGCGTAATTGGCCAGCACCGTGCCCTGGAAGGGATCCAGGAAGCAAATGCGGAAATAGTGGGTGTTGCCCGCCGTGACGCTGGGGTTGGTGCAGGTAACGCCGATGGCGGGGATACCCGCCTCGCCAAAGTAGGGCTTGCCGGCGTTGGACACGCTGGAGCCGTAGGAGCCCAGCACCACCGACACGTTTTCGCTTACCAGCTTCTGCGCGGCGGAAGGCGCCTTATCAGAGGAAGAACCGTTATCGGCATAAACAAGTTCCACTTTATATTCCGTGTCGCCGATTTTCACGGTAGGGAACAACTCGTTGGCATACTGCATGCCCAGCATTTCCTGCTTGCCGCCCGCGCCGCTGTCGCCAGTGGCCGGCTCATAAACGCCGATCTTGACGACTTCCTCGCCCAGCGCCGCAGCAGGGATGACCATGCACAGTACCAACAGGATCGCCAGCAATTTCTTCATTGCCCTCATCTCCTAAGAAAAGAATTGCTGTCATTATACGCATGCGCATTGCATTTTGCAAGTCCAAATTCGCAAAATTGCATTCAAATACAAAAGATAAACATTTTTGCAAGTTAAATGGTCGTGATGCAGGGATTAAATTCATATTGTCCGCACATCACGGACATTTTCTTTAATTCGCGTGCAAAGCAAGGCAAAAGAAAAGAGCCGGTTTCTTCACCGGCTCCCTGTCCTGCAGCAGCTTCAGATATCAATTTTCATTCCGTCGTAGGCTGCCTCAAAGCCAAACTCCTTGGCCTCCTCGCACAGCTCCGCGTGCGTGCGATCCAGCAAATGACTGAAATGGCTGATGAAAAAGCGCGTGCGCTCATCCGCGCGGCCCATCCGGCGCAGCAGCTGCGCCGTCTCGCTGGCCTGCAGAATGTCCATGTGATAGGGCGAAATGTTCTGCCCGCGCGCCAGGTTGCAGTCCAGCGATACAAAGTCCAGATGCACGTCCAGTCCGCGCAGGTATTCAATGGTCTCAGGCAGCATCAGCCCGCTGTCATGATCCCACAGCACCGCCTTGCCATCCTTTTCAATCAGATAGATCACCGAGCCGATGCTGGGCGCGTGGCGCGCAGGCAGCGGCGTTACGCGATACCCCATGATATCCATGGGCACGAAGGGCACTGCATCGGCAATTCCGGGCGCGCGGCGCGGCGGATTGCCCTTGGCCCCCTGCAGGCTTTTCTGCAGGCGCTCACGCTCGGGCGCAGCCGTTTGCGGGGGCAGATAGAACGTCCAGTTTTCATCGGTCACATAGCGGCCGGTCAGCTGCTCACGAGCGTAATGATCAAAATGCCCATGGGTAATCAGCACATGCTTATAATTGCGCATATCCAGCCCGCCGTACACGGTGTGCATGAAAGCGTCGTGCGAAAAATCGATCATCAAATCCCCCACCGTCGCCTGGGAGCGGCTGCGGATATCCTTGCCGCCGTGGCTGCGCGCATACTCGCAAACGCGGCAGGAGCAAAACATCTCCGGAATCGCGCCGCTGGTGCCGGTGCCGTAATACTTGATCTTCATAAAATCCTCCTAAACCGCCAAAATGCATTGACGCATACAGATCTCACCGATATAATAATACAGAATGTTTTGCTTTTCAATGGTTTGAGCGGAAAGGACGGCAAAAATTTTGAAACGTTTCACTATCGGTGTTGACTTTGGCACGCTTTCCTGCCGTGCTCTGGTGCTGGATGCGCATACCGGCGAGACGCTGGGCATGGGCGAGTGCGGCTATCATGTATATGATCAAGCCCTTCCCTGCGGCGCAAAGCTGCCCGAACGCGCCGCCCTGGCCGACCCTGCCGAGTATCTGCAGGCGCTGACCGCCGCCGTGCGCGGGGCGCTTTCACAGTCCGGCGTCGACGCGCAGGAGGTGGCCGGCATCGCCATCGACGCTACCTCCATGAGCGTGATTCCCTGCGATGAAAACGGCCAGCCTATGTGCTTTCAGGACAAATGGAAAAACGAGCCGCAGGCCTATATTCGCCTGTGGAAATCCTATACCGCCACGCGCGAAGCCGAGGAAATCGGCGCGGCTGCGCGGGCGGAGAATCAGCCCTTTTTGACGGCCTGCGGCGGGCATCCGTCCAGCGAGGGCATTTACCCCAAGATGCTGGAAACGCTGCACGCCTGCCCCGAGCTGTATGAGGCGACCAGCGCTTATCTGGATCTCAACGAATTTCTAACCTGGCAGCTGACCGGCGCGCTCACGCGCAGCACGGGCAGCCTGGGGCTGAAGAATTATTGCCCGGACGGCAATACCCTGCCCGACGCGCAGTTCTTTGCGCGGCTGCATCCCGCCCTGGCCTCCACGCCCGATAAGCTGCGCGGCAAGGCTCTGCCCTGGGGCGCATGCGCGGGAACCCTTACCTCCGCCTGGGCGGAGCGCCTGGGCCTGCCCGCCGGCATTGCCGTGGGCGCGGGCGTCATCGACGGCCCGATTTCCATGGTTGCGCTGGGCCTGCACCACAGCGGCGACGCGATGCTGACCATCGGCACCTCGGGCGTTTTGTCCGTGGTATCCGATGAATGGCATCCCGTCAGCGGCATCTGCGGCCAGGCCCGCGACAGCCTAATCCCCGGCCTGTACGGCTATGATTTCTGCCAAAGCGGCGTGGGCGACATGTTCGGCTGGTTTGTAAGCAATTGCGTGCCCGCCCGCTATGAAAAGGAAGCTGCGGCGCAGGGCGTTTCGGTGCACACCCTGCTGTCCCGTCTGGGCTTTGCCCAGCCCGTGCGTGAAAACGACATTGTAGCGCTGGATTGGTGGAACGGCAGCCGCTGCGTCATCGTCGATCAAACGCTGACCGGCGCGCTCAGCGGCCTGACGCTTGCCTCCACCCCCGAGCAGATTTACCGCGCGCTGATTGAAGCCGCAGCTTTCGGCACCCGCACGCTGCTGGAGCACGGCGAAGCCTGCGGCGTAAAGGTGAACCGCATCTGCGTGTGCGGCGGCATCGCGGGTAAAAACCCGCTGCTGGTGCAGTGCTACGCCGATATTCTGGGCCGCGAGCTGGCCGTATCCACCCTGCCCAACAGCGCCGCCGCAGGCGCGGCCATCACCGCCGCAGCCGCAGCCGGGCTGTATCCCACCCTGCAGGACACAATGGCGCAGCTGTCGACAAAGCAGTTTATCCATTATCAGCCCAATATGGAAAACCATGCGCGCTATGCCCCGCTGTACGCGCGCTATCAGCAAATGCGCGCCTTTTATGCGCAAAAGCCCTGACGCGCGCAGCCGCAAACGAAAGGAGCTCCCATGGATCGAACCCAGCTTGCCGCGCTTTTGAGCCCTTACGGCGTTAATCAGTTTGAGGACTTTCGTATTATCGACTCCTCCAAGCCAAACGATTATCGCCTGAACATCATCATCGACCGGCGCTATGTGCTGCGCATCAACGATCCGGTGATCACAGAGGAGCGCCTGGGAGCAATTGACCGTCTGGCCGGGCGCTACCGCCAAATCGGCGTAAAAGCGCCTCGGCTGTTTCAAACCGCCGACGGCCTGTACCTGACGAAGGCCGACAACCATGTGTGCTATCTTTCCGAATACCTGGATTATCCAACGCTTTGGGAGATGCAGGATCAGCTTACCGCCGCCCAGCAGGCCGCCGTCAGGCAAAGCGTATTGGCCTCCATCGGACGCTTGTCGCAGGCCTATTCGGATGTTGATCTGCAGCCCGTTTTCTCCATGTGGTCGATCATCGACCTTGCGCCGCTGGATGTGGAGATCGACGAAAAGCAGGATAACCTGAACCTCCTGGTTCAGGCGCTGCGCGATGCGGGCGCTGACGAAACCGCCCGGCGCGCTATCGCCTTTAACGAAGCCAACCGCGCAAAGATCAGGCAGGTGTTTTCCGATCTTCCCCGCTGCGTTATCCAGGGTGATCTGAACGGCGGCAATATTCTGATAGAGAACGGCCAGTTCGCCGGAATCATCGATTTCAATATGGCGGGCACAGAGGTCAACATCAATCATTTCTGCTGTGAAACAAACGACGGCATGCAGGAAGAGGATTTTGAGGATTATTCTGCAGCAGAGATTTTCGACCGCATGCAGGAGACCTCCCGCTGCAATCTGCGCGAAATTCTGGCGCATTACACGCTGAACGAAACGGAGCGCAGCGTCATCCGCAATTATTGGAACCTGGTGATGCTTTCGCAGTACCCCAATGTTTGCCAGTATATCAAGGGGCTGAAAACGCACCCGGATAAAGCGCTGGCGCTGATTGAGCGCATCGTCAGTCAGGAAATCTAAGCATAAAAAGCTCCCTTACAGGCCGTGTGCCCATCAGGGAGCTTTTTCATATGCCGCATTTCCCGTTCACGCCTCCGCCTGCCAGATGCGCTGCATGGCCATTGCGTCGTCCGCCTGCGTGCCCTTGCACTCGCAGATCACCGTGCCGTCATAGCCGCGCGCATGCAGCAGCGGAGCCAGGTTTTCAAAGCGCGGGCCGTACTTTTCCTCTGCAAAGGTATGGTGGCGCTTTTCGCCCGCCGCCGTATACTCGATGGTAGAAAAATGCATGTGCATTTTTCGCGCGCGCTCCAGGCCCAGCACAGCTTCGATGGTATCCAGCACCGCCGCGAAGTCCGCCGGCGTGTTCAGCGCGCCGCCGCCCAGCGCATGCAGATGTGCAAAATCCACGCAGGGCAGCATGCGGTCGTCCAGCAGGCAGAAATCCAGCGTTTCGTGCAAATCGCCGATCTGGCTGTACTTGCCCATGGTTTCGGGGCAAAGGATGGTTTGCTCCAGCCCGATATCATCCAGCCTGCGATAGGCTTCAATCAGGCCCGCCCGGCAATTGGCCAGCGCTTCCGAGCGTTCCATCTTCATGGCCGCGCCCACATGCACAACCACGCGCCGCCCGCCCAGTGCCGCAGCCTTCTGCGCCGCGTCCAGGATATAGCGATAGCTGGCCTCGCGCTTTTCAGTGTCAGGATTGGCCAGATTGATAAAATAGGGCGCGTGCACGCTGACAGCGATTCCCCACTTTTCGGCCTGGGCACGAATGGCCGCCGCCGTATCATCCGACAGCGACACGCCCCGGCCAAAGGGGTATTCATAGGCCGTCAAGCCCTGCGCGGCCAGCCATTCCGGGGCCTGGACGCTGGCCTTGAGGCCTTCGGCATAAAAGCGCTCGGCATTGCACGCCGGTCCAAATCGCATGATGTTTTCCTCCGTAGTATCGTAAATCAATCTCGATTTCTGAATTCATCGCGCCGCGCAATCACGCCCAGGCGCACCAGGCGCGCGGCAATGCTGCTTTCGCTGCGGCCCAAATGCGCGCATATCCTGTCCCGCTCGCAGCCGCCGGCATACATTTCGCGCAGCTCCGCGTCGTCCTCGGGCAGCCAGGGCTTGCCGCTGTTTTCTGGTCGTGCGTTTTCGCGTTTCTTTTTCGATGCACTTTCCAGATTCTGGAGAATACAATAAAACGCGCGGATGACCTCCGGTTCGCTGCATACGCTGTCCTCCGGCAGCAGTTCTCCGGTAACAGGATCAATTCCGTCCGCCAGAATGGATAGAATCTCGGTCGCGCGGCTCAGCAGCATAAACGCCCTCCTTTTGTATGCTATGGTTTAGGATGCATAATCTCATCGCGTATCAGCGCAATCGCATGCGTTTCGATACGGGAAATATAGGATCGGGAAATGCCCATTTTGCTTGCCACCTCATGCTGCAGAAGCGGACGGCCGCCCAGCAGCCCATAGCGCATTTCCAGCACGGCCCGCTCGCGCTGCGGCAGCTTTTTCAGCGCCGCGCGCACCTGCTGCATATTCATGCGGCGAATGGCCGCATCCTCCACCATATCCCCCGGCGTGCCCAGGATATCCTGAAAGGAGATATCGTTGCCCTCGCCGTCCATGCCGATGGGATCGGTCAGGGATACGTCGTTCCGGCGCTTCCTGGCCGCGCGCAGCTGCATGAGCACTTCGTTTTCAATGCAGCGGGCGGCATAGGTGGACAGCGGCGTTTTTGCGTCGGGCTTATAGGTATTCACCGCCTTGATCAGCCCCAGCGTGCCCACCGATACCAGATCGTCCTGCGTCAGCCCCGGCACGGTATATTTGCGCACCACATGGGCAACCAGACGCAGATTATGCTCGATCAGCCGCGCGCGGGCGCTCTCATCCCCCGCCTGCATGGCGGCAAGCGCCTGCGCCTCCTCCTGGCGCGACAAGGGCTTTGGAAAGCTGCCGCCGCCCGATAAATGCCCCAGCAGCAGCAGCGCGCCGCGAATCAGACTCCACAACAATCCCAGCATGTGCCACACCCCCTGCCCAGGGTATGCGGCAAAGCAGAGGCAATATCACTGCGCCATCCGATGATTGCGGTTGGGGCCGCGCAGATAATCGCCGTCCTCCGCGATGAAATCAACAGGCAGCAGCACCTGCTGACCGGCAACCGACACAAAATCCAGCCGCGCGCCGTCGGCAGCGCTGCGGATTTCCGTCACCGCAAAGGGTTTTGCGCCCGCAGGCGTAAGCGCCTCGATCATATCGCCCACATGGAAGCGGTTCTTTACCTCGGCCAGCATGCAGCCGTCCCGCATGCCAAGCACGCGGCCGACAAACTCCCGCGTTTGCGAAAAGCCCTCCGCGCCCGAGGCAGGCTGCGGCGCGCCAAAGTAAAAGCCGGTATTGCTGCTGCGATGGCTCACCTTGAGCAGCTCGTTCTGCAGTTCAGGCAGGGCGGCGCGATAGGCGGCCTCGTCCTGCGCCAGCATATCCAGCGCGCGGCGGTATACCTGCGTAACCGAGGCCACGTAATAGGCCGTTTTCATGCGGCCCTCGATTTTTAGCGACGCAATGCCCGCCTCCCGTATTTCGGGCAGGTGCGACAGCATATTGAGATC
Source organism: uncultured Clostridia bacterium (assembly GCA_934647235.1). GTDB lineage: Bacteria > Bacillota > Clostridia > Christensenellales > Aristaeellaceae > SFMI01. Next base: position 47,222 of record CAKUFG010000010.1, on the reverse strand, counting down.
GTAGGCAGAAAAGATGTACGTGCCGCGCTCGTCCTCAAGCACGGGCATGGGCTCGTCCGGACGCTTGAGCTCCGTCACCGTATACTGCCAGCGGCAGGGCTGCGCGCAGGCTCCGCGATTGCCCCCGCGCCCGGCCAGATGATCGCTCATCATGCACCGGCCCGAGTGCGCCATGCACATGGCCCCATGCACAAAGGCTTCCAGCTCCACCCTGGGATCCAGCCGCTCACGCAGACGGGCGATGCGCGCCAGCGACAGCTCGCGGGACAATACAATGCGCTCCGCGCCAAGCTGCGCAAACAGGTTAGCCGCTTCCGCGTTCATCACATTCGCCTGCGTGCTTACATGCAGCGCAAGCTCGGGCGCCTCGCGGCGAAGATAGGCAAACGCGCCCAGATCGCTGACGATGGCCGCGTCCACGCCCAGCTGCGCCGCGCGGCGGGCGGATTGTCCCAGCTCGGCCAGCTCGTCGTCGTAGGGCAGGACATTCAGCGTCAGGTAGAATTTTTTGCCCTGCCCATGCAGCAAATCCAGTGCCGTCTGCAATTCATCCCAGTCAAAATTGCCCGCAGCGGCGCGCAGGCCGAATTTCTTCAGCCCGCCATATACCGCGTCCGCGCCAAAGCGCGCGGCGGCGCGCAGCTGCTCCATGCCGCCCGCAGGCGACAGCAGTTCCATCATTGGTTATTTCGCTCCCGTCTTTTCATCGTATGCCTGCCACAGCGGCGCATAAATCTTTACCGCCGCCTCATGCTCCTCAAGCGTGCGGGAGAAATACAGTTCGCCCGTCGCAGGATCCTTGGAGCAGAAATAGAGGTAGTTTTGCGCCGTAAAGGTTTCGTCCGGATACAGCGCGGCCTCAATTGCCGCAGCCGAGGGATTGCAGATCGGTCCGGGCGGCAGACCCTTATTGCGATAGGTGTTATAGGGCGAATCAACAGCCAGATCGCTGTTGTTCAGGCTCATGCGCTCGGTGCCGGTAATATATTTGATGGTCACATCGCTGCCAAGCGCCATATTGATCTTGAGCCTGTTGTGGAAGACAGCCGACACGCGGGCAAAATCCGCCTGCTTGGCTTCCTTCTCAATCAGCGAAGCCAGGGTGATCACCTGATCCATGGTCATGCCCAGCTCGTCCGCACGGTCGTGCCACTCATCCCGGAACACGGCCTCGGTCTGCGAAAGCAGCTTTTTGATAATCTCCTCCGGCGTGGCCGAAGTATAGATTTCATAGGTATTGGGCGACAAATAGCCTTCCAGCGCATAAATGCGCTGGCTGAAATTGGCCGACGCGCGCACATCGGCAATGTAATAGTAGGCCGAAAACTGCTCGCCCGTGCGGCATAGGCTGAGGAACTGCTCCTCATCGCTGATTACGCCCTCGCGCTTGAGATAGGCGGCAATGCTCTGCGCCGTCCAGCCCTCGATGATGGTGATCCTGCGCACCAGGGGCGTGCCGTCGCCGCGCGTCAGCTGCTCGGCAATCTCGCGCAGGGTCATGGACGGCGACAGGGTGTAGGTGCCCGCCTGTATTTTTTGCCCGTAGCCCAGAAAATCGGCGTAATACTTGAACACCGAGCGGTTGCGCACAAGCCCTGCGGCCTCCAGATTGTTGGCCACGCGGGTCAGCGAGCTGCCGCTTTTTACCTCAAAGGTAACGGCGGCCGTGCTGGACGCATCCACTGGGTCCACATAGCGCGCGCTGATATAATGCCAGCCCGTGGCGAAGATGCCTGCCACGATGACCGCAACGCACAAAATCACCAGAATGGGACGAAGGATATTCCACAGCCAGCTATACCAGAACAGCCCGTATTCGCGCTCTTCGCGCAGCTGCTCATAGCTGTACTCTTCCTGCGGCTCCTGCCGCCGCTGTCTCTTTTTCAAGCTGTCCTCCCGCTTACATGCCGGGCATATCCAGCCCGGCCGCATCGCTCAGGGTTTTGAACACATCGGCCATCGTCTGCTGCAGGCGCATTTCCAGCAGCAGGAAGCGCGACGTATTCTCCCCCGCAAACAGCAGCGCGCCGATTTGCTGGAAGCGCTGCGTGTCGTCATTGTTTACCTCTGCCCCCGCCACGGCGGCCAGCTGCAGCTGCATCTGCAGCTTTTTATATTCGCGCAGCAGCGCGCGGGCGGTTTCATCGCTTTCTATTTCCTGCCGCAGCTGGCGATAGGCGCGGCAATCCTCGCTTTCGCGGATCGCGCGGGCCAGCGCGTTGGCTTCATCGTATATCTGCATTGTATCCCCTTTCCGCGCGCCGCATGCGCGCGCCGATTATAAAGCAAATACCGGCGGAGAAAACTCTCCCCGCCGGTATTATAACACATGCCGTCAGCCCAAGTCCACAATGATGGGCAAAATCATGGGATTGCGCTTGATCTTGTCGTAGATGTAGCGATGCAGCTCATCCTTGATGCGGTTCTTGATGCTGGGCCAGTCGCTGCCCTCGATGCGGCCGTAGCTGGCAATGATGTTACGCACGGTGTTGCGGATACCCTCGATGATATCCTCGTTTTCGCGCACATAGACGAAGCCGCGGCTGATGACGTCCGGGCCGGACACCAGCATGCAGTTGGTGCGGTCAAAGGCCATGGCTACGATAATCAGGCCGTCCTGGGACAGATGCTTGCGGTCGCGCAGCACCACGTTGCCCACATCGCCGATGCCCAGGCCGTCCACCAGCACGGTGCCCGTGGGCACCTCGCCCGCGATGCTTACGCCCGAAGCGCCCAGCTCGATCACCTGGCCGATTTCGGGCAGGATGATGTTCTGACGGGGCATACCCATGGACTCGGCCAGCTCGCCGTGCTGCCACAGCATGCGGTATTCGCCGTGCACGGGAATCAGATACTTGGGCTTTACCAGGGTGTGCATCAGCTTGATTTCTTCCTGGCAGGCATGGCCGGAAACGTGCACCTCGGCCATGGCGTCGTAGATGACCTCCGCGCCGCAGCGATACAGCTGGTTGATCACGCGGGAGACGAACACCTCGTTGCCCGGAATGGGCGAAGCGCTGATGATGATCTTATCGGACTGCTTGATCTGCAGCTTGCGGTGCTCGGAGAAGGCCATGCGGGTCAGGCCGCTCATGGGTTCGCCCTGGCTGCCAGTGGTCAGCACCACCAGTTCGTCGTCGCGATACTTATCCAGATCGTCGATATCAATCAGCGAGCCTTCGGGCACGCGCAGCTCGCCCAGCTCCATGGCCACGGCGGTTACATTGACCATGCTGCGGCCCACAAAGCACACCTTGCGGTGATAATGCACCGCGCACTCCACCACCTGCTGCAGGCGGGAGACGTTGCTGGAGAACATGGCGATGATCACGCGGCCGCGGGCGTTGTTGATCTGCTCGTAGAAGGTTTCGCCCACCTTGCGCTCGCTCATGGTATAGCCGGGGCGCTCGATGTTGGTGCTCTCGCACAGAAGGGCCAGCACGCCCTTGCTGCCGATGGCGGCCAGGGTGGTCAGGTCGGTTACTTCGCCGTCGATGGGCGTGTAATCCACCTTGAAGTCGCCCGAGCACACCACCGTGCCGATGGGGCAGGTGATGGCCAGCGCGAACGCGCCGGGAATGGAGTGGTTGACCTTGATGAAGCGGACGGTGAAGCAGCCCAGCTGAATCACCTGCCGCGCCTCTACGGTGTTCAGCGGCACGCCGCTGACGTGATGCTCGCGCAGCTTGTTTTCAATCAGCGCCAGCGTCAGGCGAGAGCCATACAGGGGCGCGGGCACCTGCGATACCACATAGGGCACCGCGCCGATATGATCCTCATGGCCATGGGTAAACACATAGCCGCGGACACGTTCTTTGTTTGCAACCAGATAGCTGGCGTCGGGGATTACCAGATCGATGCCCAGCATATCGTCCTTGGGGAACATGGAGCCGCAATCGACGACGATGATATCCCGGTCATATTCAAAGACCGTCATATTCTTGCCGATCTCGTCCACGCCTCCAAGCGGAATGATCCTCAGTTTTGGAGTATTTGCCATAGCTTCCCTCTTTCTTCATTCAGAACGGAAGGCGGAAACGAACCTTCCCCCTTTTCACCGTTCTCAGCAGTAAATCATCTATAAAGTTCAGCTTAACCACACAAGCTGATCAATTCTAAACAAAGCATACCACAAAATATGGTGGAATGCTATATCAAAAGTGACGAATTTAGGCTTTGTTTTCTTGTGAATGCGCACTCATTATTCCTGCATGGGCAGGCCCAGCAGGTCGTAAATATCCTCTTTTTCAACAACGCCCACGCTGCGGCGCACCTCGGCGCCGTTTTCAAATACAATCAGCGTAGGAATAGACGCCACGCGATAGCGGCGCGCCAAATCGCCTTCCTCATCCACGTTGACCTTGCCCACAACGGCGCGGCCCTCGGTCTCGTCGGCCACCTCTTCTACCGTGGGGGCCAGCATGCGGCAGGGCATGCACCAGGTCGCCCAGAAATCCACCAGCACAGGCTTTTCACTGGCCAGCACTTCAGCTTCAAAATTGGCCGTGGTAAACTTTTTTTCGCTCATAGATTATTGTTCATTCCTTTCCGTATTGGAACGATGCGCGGCAATCACTGCAGGCCGCCATTTGGGACTGCGGCGAAGGCTTTTTTCCGCCAGCCTGGCCGCCAGATAGCCGACCGCCAGCCCAGCCAGAGCTGTCAGAAGCGTCAGCCCGTCGGACAGGCCCAGCGCCGAGCCTGCCAGCAGGCCCAGCAGCAGCGTGCACAGCGGTAGCGCGTAGGCAAGCAGCGTGGCCTTGAAGGCCTGCGCCTCGCGCACCTCTACCTCCACCGTATCGCCCACCTCAGCCTGGCCGAACACCGTCAGCAGCTCGTGCTTGGGCAAAAAGCCGCGCGAGCAGCCACGGCAGCCGGCGCAATGCTCGGGCGTTTCAAAGCACACGCGAAGCATGTCGCCCTTTTTTGATTTCACAATACCGGTTCTTACCATGCAGCGCTCCTCACATCGTTAACAGCAGTATTCCCGGGTATTATATCATAAATACCCGCATTCGTCCAGTATCACGACATTTTCAACGGTTACATCCGCGATACTCGCGCAAAGCGAGATGATCGCGCCGGCATCCTCCTGCGAAAGCCTTTGCTGCGTACAGATCAGGGCGATATCCTCCCGCAAAGCACAAACAACCGCCCCTTCGCACCGGGCGGCAAGCGCGGATTCGATGGCCAGCTCCTTCTCCTGCCGCTCAACCAGACGCAAAAGCTCCTCGCCCGCCTCAGAATTTTCCTGCGAAATTTTTTCAAGCGCGGCCATTTCCTGCGCGCGCTGCGCGTCGCGGCGCTCCCGATAGCTTTGCGCAGCAGGGGTCTGCGTGGGCGCGGCATAGGCAAACACCTGCGTCAGCGGCAGCGAAGACGCGGCAGGCTGCGCGTACAGGCGCAGAAAATACGTCCCCGCCACCGCGCACAGCAGAAGCGCCAGGGCAAGCGTTCGCCTCTTCATCGCATTCCCTCCTCCATCGTCAGCACCAGTACGCTCTGCGCGTCCAGGTCCAGCAGCCGCATCAGCGCCTGCGTCAGGTTCAGCCGCACGGCGATATCCCCCGCCCCCTGCGCCACCGCCACCGCGCCCACCGGCCGCTGCGCCGCGCTGGAAAACGCGCCCTCCTTGGGCGCATAATACAGCGTCACGCGCACATTGCCCGCCCCGCTCACACTGGACAGCGCGCGGGACAGGCGTTTTTCCTCGCTGGTCATGCCGCCCTGGTCCCCCTGCGCGCCCAGCAGCAGCGCGCAGGCTGCCAGGGCTGCCAGCGCCATCAGCAGCCTTGCGCGCAGCGGCGGCTTTTTCAGGGTCTGTCTGATCCTCTCCATCATCCCACGCTCAAGCATCCTTTCAGGGCCGACAGCATGCAGATCATCGCCGTCAGCCCCAGCAGCGCGCCGCATAAATCGCGCAGCCTGCCCTCGGGCAGCAGCATTTCTCCCGCCATGCGCAGAAGCGCGATCATAGCCAGCCTCCGCAGAAAAGCATACATCATTTCATCTTAGCCCCACCGTGCCGTTGCCCACCGCCAGCACTTGCGCCACCAGCAGCACAAACATGGCGCTGACCGACAGCTGAATGATAAACAGCAGCATCAGCGCATCCGAAAAGCCCTGCAAAAGATCGGCCGCCCTGGACGGCGAAACAGGCTGCAGAAGCGCAGCGCAGAGCCGATAGGTCATCACCGCGCACAGCGTGCGGATCATGGGCACCGCCGCAGCTGAAAGCAGCAGCGCCAGCCCAGTCACGCCCACCGCGTTTTTAATCAGCAGCGAGCAGCCCACCAGCGTATCCATAGTATCGGCAAACATGCCGCCCACGACCGGCACAAAGTTGTCCACCGCGTATTTGGCTGCGCGGATGCTTACGCCGTCCGCCGCCGAGGCCGTCAGCCCCTGCAGCGACGTTACCCCCAGAAATACCGTAAAGGCCACGCCCAGCAGCCAGTTGGAGGCCGTGCGCAGCAGCCCGGCCAGCCGTGACAGCCGCATGCGCGGGGACAGATGATCCAGCAGCGTCACAACCGCCACCCCGGTGCTCAGCCGCAGCGATACCCCGCGCACCAGCGCCGTCACAATGCCGCTGGCCGCGCTGACCGCAGGCTCCAGCAGAGCTGCGCCATGGCTGCCCCCAACGGCTGCAAGCAGCGTCAGAAGAATCGGAAACAGCGCCTGCATCATCTCGGCCATCCGGGATACCGCCTGCTCTGCCTCGCGCAGGTAAAGCTGCATATCGGCGGCAATCGTCGCGGCCAGCGCCAGGAAGCACGCGCTCTCAGCGATCCTGATTACGTCCTTTCGCTTGCCGCCCAGCAACCCTGCCGCGCTTGCCAGCAGCGCCGGAGCAAGCAGCCCCATCATCCTGGAAAAGCTGCTGCGCGCCTCGCCCAGCAAGCGCCGCAGCAGGGTATCCAGCACCTGCCGCGCGTCCCATATCATCTCGCCCTTGGCCAGCCGCAGCAGATACACCCGCAGGTTGTCCTCACGCGCAGCCGTTTCAAGCGGCGCTAAATCCACCTGTCCAAGCGCCTGCTCCAGGCCCGCATCCAACCCCTGTGCACTGGCAAGCGCAGGAAGCAGCAGCATCAGCATCACCAGCGCCATCAGCCGTTTCATGCCGTCAGCTCCATCACCAGCCCGGCAAGCTGCCGCAGAAGCGGAGCGCTGAGCAGCAGAAGCGTCACCTTCGCCCCCGTTTCCACATGCAGCGCCAGCCCTTCCTCGCCGGCATCGCGGCAGGCCTGGGCCGCCAGCTCCGATACCAGGGCCACGCCCAGAATTCTAAGGATCAGCGCCAGCTGTCCCTCCTGAAGCTGGGCGCACTGCGCCAGCTCCCGCAGCACATCGGCCGCCTCGCCCAGCTTGTCCAGCGCCAGCAGCAGCACCGCCGCGCCCGCAAAGGCCGCCGCCGCCCAGCCCAGCGCCTGATGCTGACGCTTAAGCATAACGGCCGCAAGCGCGCCCAGCACTGCCAGCCCGGTCATCCGCCAGAAATCCGCCATGTCAGTACAGCCCGAAAATGCTCTGCACATTTGACAGCAGCTCGGCCACCAGCGTTACCACCATCATCAGCACAATCACAAGCCCGGCGATAGTGGTCATCGTGGCGATGTCCTCCCGCCCAGCGCGGGTCAGAATCTGCGAGATTACCGTCACCAGCACCCCTACGCCCGCAATGCGAAGCAGCTGCTGCACCTGCATGCTTTCATCCTCCCGTTACCATAAAATCATCAGCGCGCACACCCCGCTCAACGCGCCCAGGCTGGCAAACAGGCGCGACTGCGCGTCGCGCTTCTGCTCGGCCCGGCGGCAAAGCTCCGCCATGCGCTCCAGAGCATAATCAAAGGCCGCCTCCTGCTCCTCCGCGCTGCCGTTGCACACCGCGTGCAAGGCATGAATCACCACCGCGCGTTCCTCCTGGCGCAGCAGCGTATCCGCCGCGCCCTGCTGGTACAGCAGTCCCGCGTCCGCGCCTGCGCTTTCGGCCGCCTGGGCTAAATCGTCAAAGCCGCCTGCGCGCAGGATTGCCCCGCAGTCTGCCCGCACATACAGCGCCGCCGCGCGCATGGCATACAGGCGCGCCTGCATATCCCGCAGCACCGCCGCCCTGCGATACAGCCTTGCCGCGCACCCGGCTCCCGTTACCAGGCAGACCGCCGCCGCGCCTATTGCCCGCAGCATCCCTGTTTCAATACCTCCGCAGCGGGAAGGACGCACGCGGCGCGCCGCTCCCGCACAAAAATCACCTGCTCAAAAACGCCGTCGACCAACAAGCCCTTAACGCCCGCGCGCAGGCAAACCTCGCGCGCCGTGGCCGCATGCAGCGTCGTCAGCACCGGCACGCCGCAGGCCGCCGCCTCCCGAACCGCCAGGCACTCGTCGCCGCCGTACAGCTCATCCATGGCCAGCAGCCCTGGGCACATGGCCCGCAACAGCCAGCGAAGCCCGGACGCCTTGGCGCAGCCATCCAGCACATGCGTGCGCGCGCCCACATCCAGCTGCGGCACCCCCTCCACGCAGGCGGCGATTTCCCCGCGCTCGTCGCACAGACCAACCGCCGTACCTTCGTCCGAAAGAATGCGCACAATATCGCGCAGCAGCGTCGTTTTGCCGCTTCCCGGCGGGCCTGCGATCAGTGCGCCGCCTCCACGGAGCTTCCTCGCCGTATCCGCCCCGCAGCCCTTTACCTCGTGCGCAATGCGCAGGCACAGGCTGCCGATTTCGCGCAGCGCAAGCCCGTCCCGCTCGCAGGTCACGCGCCCGCAAAGTCCCATGCGGTGCCCGCCGCGCAGCGTCAGAAAGCCCGCGCCCGTGCTGGCGGACGACATGCGCAGCGTCCGGCGGCTCAGCGCCTGCGCCGCATCGTAGATTTCCTGCTGGCTTACGCAGGCGCGGGTCCGTATTTCACCATCCATCGTTGTTACCGCGCAGGGTCTGCCGGCCAGCAAGCGAATATCGCATGCCCGGCTCATATCCAGCCCGCGTAATTCTTCCCGGATGGCTGCGGGCAAAGCGTTCATCAGCTCCATGCCCTACCATATGCGCGCCGCGCGGCGGGTATTACTCAAAGAGCAGAATGCCCAGACATGTATACAGCGCGCCGTCCACGATATCCTCATTGCTCAGATGATAGCTTCTTCGCGCCGCCAGCACCGCGCGGCTGGTGGCCTCTCCGTACACGCCGTCGGCCGATCCATGCAGAAAGCCCTGCTGGCGCAGGCGAAGCTGCACCTCGCGCACATGGCTGCCGCGATCGCCTGGCCGCAGGGTGCGCAGGCTGTCGCCCAGCGGCCCATAGGGCCCGCCCTCCAGATAAACTCGCGTACCGTTGGGCACCATGGCGTACAGCGCTTCCGCATCGGCCACGCGCAGACGTATGCAGCCGTGCGAAGCGTTTGCGCCAATGGAATCAGGCCGGTTGGTGCCATGAATGCCGTAAACGCCCCAGGGCACATTGAGCCTGAGAAAGCGCGTGCCAAAGCCCGACATCTCCGTTTTGAAGCGTCCGACGACGGTAAACGCGCCGATGGGCGAGGGCGTGCTCCACGCCCCGGAGGCGATGGGATAGCATTTTAGCACGGTTGTGCCCTGATAAAGGGTCAGGCGTTTCAAATCCAGCTCGATCAGTATCCACTTTTTCTGCGGCGCGGCAGAGGGGGCGCTCGCAGGCAGCGCCTCGCGCGCAAGCGCAGCGCTCCAAAGCGCCAGCGCAAAAGCAAGCAATAAAAAAGCCCGCCGCACGCGCATCCCCCCTTCACGGAAGGATATGCATGGGCGGGTTCAGGCATGACGCGATTACTCGACGGGCATGCCGTTTTCAATCTTCACTTCGCCGGTCTGGATAAAGCTTTGGGGCAGGTTCTGCATATTGGTTACTTCGCGGGTATAGATCAGCTTTTTGAACGCCCGCTCGCGCTCGGCCTGCTCGGTCAGCTCATAGGGGCGATAATCGCCCGCGCCCGTGGTGGTGCAGGGAATGAGCCTGAACGCGCTGAGCGCAGGCTGGCCATCCTCCGTCAGATCATACGTCACCTGGAAAATGCCGGTATCCCGGTCCACCTTGGAGGACATGGTGCCAAAGGTAAAATTGCCCGTAGAATACAGGATCACGCCGCCATTATAAAACTGCACGGGCTGCAGCACATGCGGGCCATGGCCGAAGAGCACGTCCGCGCCCAGATCGATCACCTTGCGGGCGTACTTGAACTGCCAGCTTTCAGGGATCGCCTTGGTTTCCCTGCCCCAATGCAGGGATACGATCACCAGGCCGCATCCGTCGGCGCGCAGCTGCTCGATGCGCTCCTTCATGGCGGGCAGATCCTTATCCTGCGGGATGGAAAAGCCGATGGCGCCGATCTTGACGCCCTTGACCTCGGCGGTCATCACCACATCCTGCCTGCGGGTTTTGCTGTCCAGATACGTGCTGCCAAAGTGCCTGAAACTCATTTCGTCCAGCGTCTGCATGGTATCCTGATAGCCTTCAAGATAATAGTCAAAGCAGTGGTTGTTCACCGTATTGACCGCATCCACACCGGAATTGAGCAGCACCTGCGCGTATTTGGGCTGGCCCACCAGCGGAAACACCTTATCGGCATGCTGGGTGCGTTCGGTGAAAACAACCTCCAGATTGGCGAAGGTGAAATCATCCTGCTCCAGGTATTCGCGCACCAGGGAAAAAGGCCAGTCCATGCCCTTTTCATCCAGCACCGTGGTATAGGTATCGGCCTTGCCGCGGTTCTGGATGGCCTCGCCAATGCTGCAGTCGCCGATAAAGGAAAGCGTCAGCTGCTCTCCCAGCGCACAGGCAGGCAGCAGCATCAGGCATAAAGCCGCGCACAATGCGCGGGCAAGCAGGCTTTTTTTCACAGTTTCAGCTCCTTTTGTCGCATTCGTACCGGCTCATTATAGTTTTTCAGCGCGCTCCTTGTCAATGCGCGGGATGTAACAATTATTCAATCGTCAGCGTATGGCGCAGGCTGCGCTCCTGGGCGGGGCGCAGGGCGATCATGCCCGGCTTATGGCGGATATCGCCGTCCGCGTCGGCATAATCCGGGGCGTTGCGCCAAGGCTCTATGCAGATATACCCTGCGCCCGGCACCGTCCACAAAAGCAGCACGTCAAAGTCCGGATACGCCACATGGATTCTGCGCCCATGCAGCGGGCTTTGCAGGGTAACGCCCCGGCTGGCAAGGTTCAGAAACACCAGCGAATCATACGCTTCAAAGTCCGCGCGGCGCAGTTGAAACACGCGCGTATGCTGTCCAAGCGATACCGTGCGATGCGTAATCAGCGAGCCCTCCAGCAGGCTGTTGTCAAAGCTCTCAGCCTGATCAAACACCAACTCGTAGGCCTCGATGCCCTCCGGCGCGGCGTAAGCCTCGTGCGCGCCCAGGGAAAAGCAAAAGTCCCGCGTATCCAGATTGCGTACCGCATATTCTACCTGCAACTGATTTTCGCATAGCACATACCGCGCGCGCAATTCATATTGGAACGGGAAGCCCGGATGCGGCTGCGTCAGCAGGAACGTCACGCTGTCCGCCGTCTGCTTCTCCACCTGCCAGTCCATGCCGCTGGAAAAGCCGTGCTTGGGCATGGTATAGCGCACGCTGTCCAGCGTATAGGCGTCGCCGCGCAGCGCGCCAGCCACCGGGAACAGCACCGGCGCATGCCCCGTCCAGAAAGCGGGATCGCCCTGCCAGATGCGCTCCACGCCGTTCTGATCGCGCAGGGACTGCAGCTCGGCCCCATGGGCAGAAAACACAGCGGTCAGGCTTTCGTTTTTGATTTCAATCATGGCCATGTCAACGCGCTCCTGTACATTTTGATGTTTTCATCATATCAGCCCCGCCGCTTCTTGTCAACCGCCGCAGGGCATGCTATAATCACCGGGTAATCAAACGTTTGCCGAAAGGAGCCTTTCATAACTGCCATGAACGCACAAAAGTGGGTTGCCATCTGGGGATCCTCCCCCTCTATTGCCGAGCCGCACCCGGCGCGTTACGCCAAGGATATCACGCTGCGCTATGTGCTGCGCGCCATGCTGGACGGCGAAAAGCTGCGCCTGCACCTGAGCAATCTGGGCGGGCACGAGGACGTTGTGATCCCCAGCGTATACGTTGCCCCCGTCACGCAGGGCAGCGACACCGATGAATCGCGCATGCTGCCCGTCACCTTCGGCGGGGATTTTGCCTGCAGAATGGCCGCAGGCGAGAGCGTTGAAAGCGACATCATCGAGCTGCCGCTCAAGCGCGGGCAGGATTACGCCGTCAGCCTGTACCTGGGCGATATGACGCTGCTGGCCTCTGGCACCAAGGATGCGGGCCCGCTGTGCCGCGCCTTCTTTGCCGAGGGCGATTTTGCCGCCTGCTCTCAGCTGGATCCCTTTTACACCGCGCCGCTGAATATCTTCTATTTCCTTACGGGCGTGGACGCGCTGTGCAGCGAGGATTGCCATGCGCTGGTGTGCTTTGGCGACAGCATTACCGCTCAATCCTGGCCCGATTACCTGATGCTGCGCGTGCTGCGCGACGGCCCCGAAAACCTTTCAGTCATTCGCCGCGGCATCGGCGGCAGCCGCGTGCTGCGTTCCTATCAGCATGTGCTGATCCGCCATTATGGGCAAAAGGGCGCGGATCGCTTTGAGCGCGAGGCCGCCTCCGCCGGAGCCGACCGGGTGATCGTCCTGCACGGCGTAAACGATCTGATTCATCCCGACGGCAGCCTGTTCCTCCCGTGGAGCGATCTGCCCACGGCGCAGGAATTGATCGACGGCCTGCGCTATTATGTGCAGCGCGGCCATGATCTTGGCCTGAAGGTCTACCTGGCCACCATCCTGAGCATCAAGGGCTGGCATACCTACAATGTCCAGCGTGAGGAAATCCGCCATGCGGTGAACGCCTGGATCCGCACCCAGACGGAGGCCGACGGCGTGGTGGATTTCGACGCGGTCACGCGCGAGACGGCCGATCCCGACCTGCGCCGCCCGGACTGCGACAGCGGCGACCATCTGCATCCCAGCCTGGAGGGCGCGCAGCGCATGGCCGAGAGCGTACCGGCGGAATACCTGAAATAACTGAACACCCAACAAAAAACAGGCATGATTTCAATCGTGCCTGTTTTGCTTTTATTTGGCTGTTTGGGCAGTCAAAGCCTCCAGCATTTTTGCCGCTTCTGTCAAGAGCTTTGGCGTAGTCTCCGGATAGGTAAGCTCCGCAGGCAGGACATCAAACGCCCTGATCTCCTTCATTTCGCTTTCAGGCAGCTCTCCCAGCGCATGAACGACGGCAAGAAAAACCATGCCGTTTGAGCATCCATAACGGTCAAAGCCCCAATAGTCGCACACGGGATAAATCTCCGCGTCCCTGACGCCGCTTTCCTCAAAAAGCTCGCGCTTTGCGCATGCAAGCGGCGTTTCGCCCGCTTCAATATGCCCGCCCTGCGTTTCCCAGGTGCTGCGCTGCCTGTGCCTTGAAAGGAGCCATTTTCCCTGATAAGCAGCGCAGATTACCGTATATTTGTATCGTTCAAGAAAACCAATCGGAAAAATCCTGCATTGCAATTCCCTGCGCATCAATTCGCGTTCAATCCTGGGCGCATTCAGATCAATGTCCATATTGCCGCATTTTTCAATCGCAGCTTTATGACCTTGCAGCGCTGCCTGACGATACCAATAAGCAGCCTGCTCCAAATCCTGACGTCCGCCGGCGGCATGCTCATAGTACGCAGCAAGGGTATAGCGCGCGTCGCAGTCTCCCTGATCAGCCGCCCGGCGTATCTGGTGAATTTCTTCTAATGCTTCGTTTTTATCAGGCATATTTCAAAGGCTCCTCTTCTGCAATCATTCTCCGGAGTATGCCCCTTATGATAGCACAGAAGCAAGCCGCTTTTCAATCATCCTGTGCGATCTGTTGCACAAAAACGGGCAGCATCCAGCCAAAGCCGCATGCTGTCCGTTTTTCTACAGGCTGATCTGCCGCTTTCAATCGATCTCGATTACGCCGGGATAATAGCTCATCACCTCGGTATCCAGATTGATCGCCGTGCGGCGCGCCTCCTCGGGCAGCTCGTAGGGAGCGCCCTCCACCTGCAGCTTTACCTCCTTTACGCCGGGGAACTGCGAGGCGGTGTATACGATGGCGCGCAGCATCTGCACCTGATCCTGCCCATTCTCGGGCGCAAACTCCTTGGTCAGGTTAATCGTCACCACGCCGTTTTTCATCGATACGTTTTTTACCGCGCAGCCCTCGGGCATGGCGCGCTCCAGGCCGCTATCCGCCTTGGGGCCGTGGCACAATTCCACCATGGCGGTGGTGATATCTGCATCCGAATATACCACGCGCGTAACGGGCACCAGCATGCGCCCCGTCGCAGAGGGGAAGTACAGCCGCAGCAGGCTGGCGCTCTTGTCGCCCGCATCGAAGGTGGCCACGGTTTCCATGTTCAGATCCTTGTCGGTAAACACGCCCGAAACATTGGTGCCATGCGTCAGCCTGGAGCGCGCCTGGCCGTCAAACAGGAACGTAACCTCCTTGACGCTTGAAAAGGCCGTCAGCGTCTGCGCCACTGCGCCTACCATCAGGCTTTCGGCCTCGGCGCTGCCGCAGGATAGCGCCGCCTTGCCCAGATCCACCCGGGCGCGGCCGTCCGCGATGTCAAGATCAAAGGTCGTGCCCTCGGGCACCACGGTTTTCAGGCCCATCCTGGCTGCGGCCAGATCGTTCTCCGGGCTTTGCACCAAACGGCTCAGGGCCGCCTTGGCAATGCCGTCGGTCTTGGCCACGCGCGTGGTAACGGGCACCAGATACCCCTCGCCATCCTGATAATAGACGGTAACGCTCTGCATATCCTGCGCGCTCTGCGCCGCGGTTTCGGTCACGTTCACCGCGGCGTTCTGCGACAGCTGTCCCTGCTCATAGCGGCTCATGGCCGTTTCGTCCCCGCGCAGCGCCAGCGCCACCACCAGCGCCGCCGATACCAGGATCAGCATTCTCTCCACATCCGCCCGCGTGATTTTCCATTTCAGTTTCACCTGTTTCACCCCTTGTCTCATGCTTGTAGGGCATTGTATGCGCCAGATTTTTGTGCTATGATTGCTATGGGTGATGCTTTATGCCATTGGATGGCCTGACGCTTGGTTTTATTGCGCGCGAGCTGCAGCAGACGCTGGCCGGCGCGCGCGTGGAGCGCGTGACGCAGCCGGAAAAGGATATGCTGCTGCTGGCGCTGCGCAATAACGGCCAGAATTATAAGCTGATTCTTTCCGCCAGCCCCAGCTTTGCGCGCGCGCATCTGACAAAGGGGCAATTTATCAATCCCATCGACGCGCCGATGTTCTGCATGCTGATGCGCAAGCATCTCTCCGGCGGCCGGCTGATGGAAATCTCCCAGCTAAACGGCGACCGCGTGCTGCTGCTGCGCTTTGAGGCCCAGGACGAGCTGGGCGTGATGCATCCGTATGAGATGTATCTGGAAGCCATGGGCAGGCACAGCAACCTGACGCTGGTGCGGGACGGGCGCATTATCGACGCGATCCGCCACGTGACCGACGATATGAGCCGCGTGCGCCAGGCGCTGCCCGGCCTCCCCTTTACCCTGCCGCCCGCGCAGGATAAGCTGCCGCCCGAATGCGCAGCGGAAGCGGCGCTCTTGGCGCGCCTGTCCGGCTGCACCGGGCGGCTGGATAAGGCATTGTCCGGGTGCATATCGGGTTTGTCCGCCATCGCGGCGCGCGAGCTCAGCTTCCGCCTGACGGGCGCGGAGCAGGCCGAGCTTGCCTCCGTTCAGATGCCTGAGCTTTGCGCGCGGCTGAGCGGCTTCCTATCGCGCCTGCCCCAGATGGGCCCGCCGATGCTGCTGCTGGATGAAAACGGTCTGCCCGCCGATGTGTTTCCCTTCCTGTACCTGTCCTATCCGGCAGATCGTCAGCGGGCGGCAGGCAGCCTGTCCGCCGCGCTGGAGGAATACTACGACGGCCGCGACCGCCGCGACCGCGTGCAGCAGCGCTCCGCCAGCCTGCGCAGGCTGGTCAAAACGCATCTGGAACGGTGCGAGAAAAAGCTGGCCCTGCAGGAGGAAGAGCTGCTCAACGCCGACAGGATGGAGGATTACCGAGTGATGGGCGAATTGCTCACCGCGCAGCTGCATCTGGTGCCGCGCGGCGCGCAGCAGGTAACGCTGCCCGATTATTACACCGGCGGCACGCTGGATATTCCCCTGGACGTGCGCCTGTCGCCCGCGCAGAACGCGCAGCGCTATTTCAAGCGCTACCAGAAGGCGCGCGCCGCAGCCCGCCTGGCTGCCGAACAGAAGGAAAAAACGCTGACTGAAATCCGTTTGCTTGAGGAAGCGCTGGTCGGCCTTGAAAGCAGCGAAAACGAGGACGATCTGGGCGACGTGCGCCGCATGCTGACCGAGGCTGGCGTGATCAAAAATACGGCGGCGGAGCGCAAAAAGCAGCCCAAGAACCAACGGCAGTCCGCGCCTATGCGGTTTAACGCAGCCGACGGCACGGAAATCGCTGTGGGCAAAAACGCCCTGCAGAACGAGCGGCTTACCCTGTCCGCACGCGGCGAGGATATCTGGCTGCACGCCAAAGATATGCCCGGCTCGCATGTGATTATCCGCGCCGAGGGCCGCGAGGTCAGCGACGATACCCTGCTGACCGCCGCCAGGCTCGCCGCCTTTTACAGTAAGGCGCACGGCGTGGCCGTGCCGGTGGATTATACGCTGCGCAAGTTCGTCAAAAAGCCCTCCGGCACCCCGGCAGGCTTCGTCAGCTATACCCGGCAGAAAACGCTGATCATCACCGTTTCCGAAGCGGAAATACGAAAAATAAACCAAATCAAATAGCCCGCCTCCTTTCCTATCGCGGGCAAATGATGTAGAATGACAGCACTTGCTGTACAGAAAGGATGGAAAGCAATGCGAACAGAGGATTTTCTGCGCCAGGTCACGGTTCTTCCCGGCCTTTCGGGCAACGAAGGCGAAGCGGCGCGCTTTATCGCCGAAGCCTTTCGCCCCTATTGCGACGAGGTCAGGATCGATCCGCTGAATAGCGTCATCGGCCATATCAAGGGCAGCGGCCCCAGGGTAATGCTGTGCGCGCATCTGGATGAAATCGGCCTGATGGTATCCGATATTGAAAAGGACGGCTCGCTACGCATGCGCAACGTGGGCGGCGTGGATCCGCGCATCCTGCCCGGCATGCGCGTAACGGTCTATGGCCGCGAAAAGCTGATGGGCGTCATCGGCGCCAAGGCCCCGCACCTTTTGTCTGCCGCCGAGCGCGAAAAGATCTACGCCCGCGAGGATCTGTATATCGACCTTGGCATGAGCGCCCAGCGCGTGCGCGAGCTTGTGCATATCGGCGACTGCGTGGCGTTGGAGGGCGGCTTTACCAGGCTGCTCAATGATCGCTACGCCAGCAAAACCATTGATGATCGCGGCTGCGTGGCCGTTTTGCTGCGCGCCATGGAGGCGCTGCAGCGCATCGATACCCAGGCTGATCTCTATTTTGTCGCCTCCTGCCAGGAGGAAGTCGGTTCCATCGGCGCAATGACCGCCGCCTACGGCATCTATCCGGATTTCGCCGTGGCGCTGGATGTAAACCATGCCAAAACGCCCGGCTCGCCCGACCTTGAAACCTTTGATCTGGGCAGTCCGCTGGCCACCATGGGGCCCTATATCAACCCCATGCTGCGCAGAAAGCTCGGCGAAATCGCCAAGGAAAACAACATCACCCTGCAATCCGCCGTTGCCCCGCGCTACACCTATACCGATGCGGACGATATCGGCCTGGCCCGCGACGGCGTGCCATCGGTGCTGTTGGAGCTGCCGCTCAAGTACATGCACACCTCGGTGGAAACCTTTGATATGCACGCGCTGACCGAGTGCGCGCGCCTGCTGACGGCCTACTGCGCCGCCATTGACGACAGCTGGAGGGATGAACTGTGGAATTAAAGCAACTGTGTGAAATCCATGCCCCCTCGGGCGATGAAGGACAGCTGCGCAAGCTGCTGCTGGAGGAGGGTAAGCGCCTGTGCGGCGCGGAAAACGCGCGCATTGATCGCTCCGGCAACGTGATATGCACCCGCAAGGGCACCCAGCCCGGCAAGCCGCATGTGTGCGTATCGGCCCATATGGATGAAGTAGGCTTCATCATCGAGGCCGCCACGGAGGATGGTCTGCTGCGCTTCCACCCCATCGGCGGTATCGATCCGCGCGTTGTAGTATCCAAGCGCGTGCTGGTGGGCCATGATCTGCTGCCCGGCGTAATCGGCGCGATGGCCATCCACCTGCAGTCCGCCGCCGACCGCAGCCGCGTGCTGGGCTTTGACGGCCTGTACATCGATATCGGCGCAAAGGATAAGGCCGAGGCCCTGGCCAAGTGCCCTGTGGGCACCTACGCCTATTTCGATACCCCCTATCAGCCCTTTGGCGACGGCTTTGTGTGCGCCAAGGCGCTGGACGACCGCGTGGGCTGCTATACCATTCTGGAATTGATGCGCGAAACCTATCCCTGCGACGTCACCTTTGTGTTCGCCGTGCAGGAGGAGGTCGGCTGCCGCGGCTCCCATGGCGCGGCCTACGGCGTGCAGCCCGATATCGTGCTCAATCTTGAAGGCACGGCGGCCAATGATCTGGGCTGCGTGGACGATCAGTTCAAGGTCTGCCGTCCCACCCAGGGCGTAGCCGTCAGCTTTATGGACGGCAGCAGCATCGGCCAGCGCAAGCTGTTTAAGGAGATTCTGGATCTGGCTGAGCGCGAGCATATTCCGCATCAGATCAAGCGCGGCGTAACGGGCAGCAACGACGCAGCCGCCTATCAGCGCGCCGCAGCCGGCTGCCTTACCTGCGTGCTGTCCGTGCCCTGCCGCTATATCCACAGCGGCGCGTCGGTGGCCTGTCTGGAGGATATTCAATCGCAATACGAGCTTGTGCGCGCCTTTTTGATGCACGCCTGACGATAAGGAGGTAACAATCATGCTTCGAGATACGCTCAAAACCCTGCTTGCCGCCTACGGTCCCAGCGGCAACGAGCATACCGTGGCCGAAACCGTAAAGGGCCTGATCGCCTCGCACGTGGACAGCATGCGCGTGGATGCGATGGGCAACCTGATCGTTGAAAAGCTGGGCACAGATGAAAACGGCAAGCGCATCATGTTTTCCGCCCATATGGATCATATCGGCTTCGTCGTCACCGATATCGACGAAAACGGCTTTCTGCGCGTACATAACGTGGGCGGCGTAAACCCTGTAATCTCCAACGCCCGCCATGTAGTGTTTGAAAACGGCGTGGAAGGCGTGATCTACTGCCAGCCGCTCAAGGGCGAAAACCCGGCGATGAAGTATCTGTTCATCGATATCGGCGCGGAGGATCGCGCCGACGCGGAGCGCAGCGTGCAGGTGGGCGATATGGCCGTGTACGCGCCTGATTTCTTTGAGCTGGGCGAAAACCGCGTGGCTTCCCCCGCCATGGACGATCGCTGCGCCTGCGCCCTGCTGTGCGAAATGCTGATGTACCTGGACGAAACGCCCAACACCGTGGTGGCCGTCTTCAGCACCCAGGAGGAAGTGGGCTGCCGCGGCGCAATGACCGCCGCCTACAGCGTGCGCCCCGATATGGGTGTGGCGCTGGATGTGACCGCCTGGGGCGATACGCCCGAGGTCAAGCTGCCCGCCGTCAGGCTGGGCAAGGGCCCCGCTGTCAAGTTTATCGACAGCAATATGATCGCCACCCCCGCCGTGCGCGATTTGATGCTGCGCGCAGCCGACGAGGCCGGCGTCGCCGCCCAGCGTGAGGTGCTGCCCTTCGGCGGCACGGACGGCGGCTCCATTCAGCGCTCCCGCGCGGGCGTGCCCACCGGTACCCTGTCCATCCCCTGCCGCTATGTCCACTCCCCTGCCGAGGTCATCGATATGCGCGATATGGAAGGCGCGCTCAGGCTCCTGCTGAAGCTGGTTGAAATCGCATAGCTTTTCTTTCCTGAACAGCACTTATTGGTTTTTCCCGGGCGAATCACGCAGGCGGCGCGGTTCGCCCTTTTAAATGCGCGTCGATCTTAAAAAACCCTTGACGCATTTGGGCGCGGGCGTTATCCTATGCTTATCAAGCCTCCCGGAGGTCATGCATGACGATCCTGATTGAAAAAGCCGCGCGCAGGCTGATCGCCGGGCACGAAGGCCAGCGCTTTTGCTGCCGCGTGGCGCTGGGAAGACACCCTGTCGGCCATAAGCAATGCGAGGGCGACGGCAAAACGCCCGAGGGCGAGTATTATATCTGTCTCAAGCGCGAAACAGGCAAATTCGGCTGCGCGCTGGGTATCAGCTACCCCTCCGCATTGGATGCACGGCAGGCCGTGCAAGACGGTCGTTTACCTGCCGACCTTCTGCCCCTGTTTGAAGCGGCTCAGTCGGCGCAAAAAAGGCCGCCCTGGGGAACCTCCCTGGGCGGCGAAATCTACATTCATGGCGGCGGAAACGCGCCGGATTGGACGGCGGGCTGCATCGCCCTGAGCGACGCGGACATGGCTGTGCTTTTTGCCATGGCGCGCGAGGGCGATACGGTGCGCATTATTCCGTAGCCTTGTATATGGCCAGAAACAGCGCGCCATCCTGCGCCTGCGCTTCAAAGCGGATGGGGAAATCATAATCGTTGCGGAAAATGAAATTGATGCCCTTGGTCTCGTTGCCAACGGCCGCGTCCATATCGGCAGGCAGGTATTCCGCGCTGCCAGGGCCATGGGAACGGCGCAGGGTGATGGTAATTCCCGGCAATTGCAGCAGCAGGTTATACATGGTGCTGGATACCTGGCACACGCCGCCGCCAGGGCCCAGGCCCCAGCCGGTTTCAATCAGCACGGGGCCCTTCACGTAGCCCTTACTGGGATAAAAGGGGCCGTAATGATTGTTGTAGTCAATGCTCTTGCCGCTTTGCAGAATCTCATTGTTGATATAATCACAGTTTACGCCAATATTGACCTCTTTGCCATGCTTGCTCACATCGTCCGAGCCCGTCACATAATAGGTGGTGAAGGTGGCGATGGGCGCTTCGTCCGTGCCCGCGTCGTCCTCCGGACAAACGGGCAGCAGCTCGCTCAGCTCATTGGTGTTCACATAGCCGTACTGGCGATAATAGGCCAGATAGGCCCAGCCGTTCACGACGCCGATAATGGAAATGCGTGTGCCCGCCGTCAGAGAAATCAGCACGTCCGCACTCTCATCCGCCGCCGTGCGCACACTCGCGCCGTTCGCACCCACCGTGCCTACATACCCGTACATTTCCACGCCAAAGGGCGGCGTGGTGCTGGAATCGATGGCCTTGCCTGATTCCAGATGGCGGCGCAGCACATAGCCGACCACACCGCTGCTGTTGATATACGCCCAGTCCGGATCAAAGGAATACACATTGACGCTTGAGCCCTGATAGACGCGGCCAAGCATTTTGCTTTGCGTGCTGGGTTCGCTGTAAATCGGGGCGCTGATCTTGCCCTTGGCCGTCCAGCGCGCCGTCAGCTTTTCAGCCTGCACGGGCAATGCGATCGTCAGCAGCGCCAGCACCAGCGCTAGGCACAGGATTCTTTTCATCTGGTCTCTCCCAATGCTTTTGTGGTAATATCCTCGCCGTTCAAGGCGCAATAAACCATGTTGTCGCCGTCATAGATAAACTTGAGCGAGAAGAATTCGTTCGTTTTGAGCAGCAAATCCAGAAAGATGCGGTCGCCCTGCCACAGGTTCAGGTGCGGCACCTCGTCCAGGGGCACCCAGCGCAGATCCCCCTCATTGCAGTCCTGCGTCAATTCGCCCTGGGCCTGCGCGGTATAAAGGAAAATATACTCGCTGTCCCAGCCGGGGCTGATAAAGGTAAGCAGGCCGCGCATGCGCGGACGCACCAGGCTAAGCCCCGTTTCCTCCATCACCTCGCGGGCAATGCACTCCTCGGGCGATTCATCCGTTTCAAGCTTGCCGCCCACGCCGATCCACTTGCCCTCGTTCACGTCATGCTGCTTTTTTACGCGGTGCAGCATCAGATAGCAGCCGCCGCGCTCGATATAGCACAGGGTTGATAGCTTCATCATGGCAGGCGCCTCACTGCTTTGGCGGGCGCTCGGTCAGCTTTTCCCGATGGCCGTCCTCATACTGAATATAGGTGTTATTCAGCTGCTGCTTAAAGCCCTCGCGGAAGTCCTTCAGGTACTCCGCGCGCAGCTCGGCCTGTTCCTTCAATTCGCCCTCGGTCAGCCCGACGGTCTTTTTTTTGCGCGCCAGCTCGTTAATGCGCGCAATCTGTTCCTTGGTCATGCGAGATTGCTCCTTTTCTTAAACACGAATCCGCACACCGCCGGCAGCGCCAGCAGCAGCACATAGGGCGCATACAGCACAAAACGGCTGACGCCCGAACGATCGATCATAAACTCCAGCCCGATCACGCCGCCCGCCGTCAGGGCGATCACACCCAGCGCCAGCCACACCGGCCAGCCATGCCGCAGCCGTCTGGCATAACGGCAAGCGAAAACCAGCAGAGCCGCTGCGAACATCACTGCATACAGCAGCATCTGCAGGCTGACAAAGGACTCGCGCATATGCGCGTCAAAGCGCAGGCTTTCCCACAGCACCTGCGTGCAGCCAAGCAGCAGCATGGCCGAAAGCAGGGTATCGCCGTCGCGCCCGCCGCGCAGCAGGCCAGGCAGCAGCGCTGCTGCCAGGATCAGCGCGCACAGCGCTTCCAGTACATAGGTTTTCAGATACAGGGCGTATTCATCGCCCGCAACCAGCCATCCCTGCCGCCATACCTCGCTGACCAGCGCGCGGCTGCGGCCCAGCATTTCGGTGTACTGCTCGCCGACACGGGCAAAGGCGATAAACATCAGCAGCGCCGGCACCATCATATCCAGCATGCGCCGTGCGGGAACCGCAAGAATTTTGGCCGCAATCACCGCCGCCAGCGCCGCGCCCAGCAGCGCGCCCACCATCGAGTGGCCGCCGCCCCAGAAGCACAGCATCGCCCGCAGCGAAAAAATGCCGCGAAAGCGCCCGTCCAGCAGGCAGAACAGCACGCGCGAGCAGGCAACGCCCAGCGGCATGGCCAGCACCGCATACAGCGGAGCCGTGCCCGCAGGCATGCGCCGCGCGCGGCAGCACAGCGCCAGCACGATCACCGCCGCCAGGGCGCCCAGGGCGATATGCAGCCCGTAATAGTAAATCTTGATATTTCCAAGCAGGAAATAAGCGGCTTCATCCAGCATGATTATTTGCTCCAGGTTTCAGGATCAACAGCGGTGGCAAAGTAGATAAAATCGCTCTGCTGGCGCTCGTTTTTGATGGTACGGCCAGTCTGATAGTATTCGCCGTTGAAGATCATGGTGGCGGAGTTGCCGCCGTCCAGGTTGTAGGCCTGGGTGCAGTGCAGCTCATTGAACATAAAGTCCGCCAGCGCCTGCTGGGTCACGCCGTTGGAGCTGCTGCTGCGGCCCTCGGCCAGCGCCACCACATAGGTCAGCGTATCCACCTGGCCGATGGCCATGCGGGGCTCCTTGCCGTTGGGGTTGTAGCCGTAATTCTTATCCACCGTCAGCAGCTGCCCATCCTTGACGAGCGCCGGGCCAAAGGTGAAGGCGTTGATTACCTGCAGGCCCGTCTTTTTGAAGGCGTCCATCTCCGCCTTGTCGGATTTGATGAACAGATGAAAATCGCCGTTTTCATCGATAAAGAGGATGTCCTTGATCTTGTTGGTTTTGGCCTTGCGGGTTTGACCCATGCGCACCTCGTAGGTCTTCTTGGTTTCCTGATCGGCATAATAATCGCCGTTGATGGCCAGCACCGCGTTATACTCCTTGGCCATGGCGCTGATATAGGTAGAACGGTTGCTGGTTACCTTGGAGCCTGCGATGCCCGTGCGCAGCTGGGAAGCATCCTTGATCTGCACATAGCCGATGCGCCAGACTACGCCGTCCTCCTCGCGGGTTTCCATGCGGATGGTCAGCGAGTCATCCTGATAGCCGTCCTCGGTATAAGCGTCAGGATTGGGCTGCATACCGGCGGAAAAGTCAATCGGCAGCGCGTCGGAAGCATCGACCTGCGCTTCCTCCGCATTGGCAGTGGGCGCAAGCCAGCGCAGCAGGCCGCTGTCCCAGGCCTCATCCGCCCAGGTATCCTGATATTCCTCCAGCATGCTGCCAGAGGGCACGGCAAAGGGCAGGGCCAGGATCATCAGCGCCGCTATGGCGCACAGCAAAATCCGGGTAGAAAGCTTCATTTTGTGTTTCTCCTATACTTATATTAGTAGCCGTAGGTATCCAGATAGTCCCGCATCAGCGGGGCGATATCCAGACCGCTGCGGTCTGTTATCAGCTGTTCAAAGTCCGCGCGGCTGGCGCGCCTGAAGGCGAATGCATCGCAGTATTCGTGCAGCAGCTTGTCCATCTGCCCGCCGGTCATCTCATCCAGCGCCAGCGGCAAAGCCGCGCCGCGACCATATACTACCGTGGCGTAGGTTTGCAGCGAGCCAAAATAGGATATGGGCGAGCCGGGCGTAACCGTCTGATTGATTTTTTCGCGCATGGGCGCGTCCACACGCAGGATGCGCAGGTTTTCATAGGCGTTCGCGCCGTACTTTTTGCGGACATAGCGCAGCATGGCGTACTCGCACAGCGCTTCATCCTGCCATGCGTCCGTCACCTGATCGCTGCCCACCAGGGCATAGAACCACTGATGCGCCGTTTCGTGGGCCAGCATCAGCTCCAGCGAATCAGCCTGGCTTTCGGCCATCCAATCGCGGCCGATGAAGATCAGCCCCGGATATTCCATGCCGCCCAGCGGAAAATCCGCTTCGCACACCGTTAGCTGATCGTAGGCATACGCGCCGTACAGACGCGCGTAGGTTTTAAGCGCTTCCGCCGCATAGCCAGCCGCACGACCGGCGGCCTTTTGATCGCCCGCATAGGCCGTAACCGTTACGCCGTTCACGCTTTTTTGCGCCGTCTGCCAATCGGCGCTCAGCGCAAAGGCAAAATCGCGCATGGCGTCGCCCTGCATGGTATAGCGCACGCTGCCGTCCGCCATCGTTTCCATGACGGGCCTGGCGCTGGCCGCGCAGGCATAGCCAGCCGGTGCAGCCAGTATGACCTCATAGTTTGCGCAGTCGCTGACAAAGGGATCGCCGACGGCGCAGTACTCATCCGTGCGCCACGCGCCGTTTTCCCATACGGACAAAACCGGCAGCGCATTGCCAAACTGCCACACCGTGCCGTCCGTGCCGAAGCGATGCGCGCATTCCGGAATGATCAGCCTGCACCGCAGCAGCAGCTGTCCGCCCGCCTCCGGCGCAAGACTTCCTACCGGCACGCGCAACACCGTCTGGGCCGCATCGGCAAACTCCGCCTGAACGATCTGATCGTTCCACCACACGCCCTCCAGCAGAAGGCTGCCTGCTGAAAAGCCGTTGGGGTAGCAAGCATCGTAAACTTCCTCAATGGCTGCGGGGCTGGTATCCTCGCTGGCATACGCGCCCGCCCAGGTGCGCAGCACAAGCTCCTGGAGCGTATCGCCCGTGCGGTTGGTATAATCCAGCGTCAGCGTGACGGCCAGCGTGCTTTGCTCGGGACGGAAGACCAGATCATACCGGTAAGTATCCAGCCCATCCCGATATGCCTGAGCGCGGGTCTGCGCCGCAGCGCGCGGCCATAAAATCCAGGCCAGCAGCGCCCCCGCAAGCAGCAGGGCCGCGCAGGCAAAGCATACTGTGCGCTTTCGTATTATACTACGTTTCGACATGGGCTGTCACCCCCCGGCATCGTAAATTTTTGTGAATATTCGCCCCGGATCGCCTGGTTCGGGGCCGAATATCATCATACAATGAATATTCGCCCCTGTAAAGGCAAAAAGAGGCTTGCAATTGCAAACTTTTCGCGGTATCCTATCATGGTGTTTATTGTGCGCATGCAAAGGAGAGGTTTTTTACCATGACCGAATACCGCCTTGCCAGGCCGCAGGAGGAAGCGGACGTACTGGATTTTATCAATATGGTTTTCAGCATGCACTCGCAGCCGCATGATTTTGCCTCGCTGCTGCCCAAGGTGTACGCCCATCCTGGCTTTGCCCGCTATCATTATGTGGCGGTGGAGGACGGCCATATCCGCGGCACGGTGGCGCTGCTGCCCCTGACGCTGCGGGTGGAGGAAAACTGCGCCCTCAAGGCGGGCTATATCGGCTCGGTTGCGGTGCATCCCTATGCGCGCGGCGCAGGCCACATGAAGGCGCTGATGCACATGGCCCTGACCGATGCGGAGGCGCAGGGCTACGACCTGCTGGCTCTGGGTGGGCGGCGGCAGCGCTATGCCTATTTCGGCTTTGAAAAGGGCGGCGAGCGGCTGACCTTTTCCCTCAACAGCGATAACGTGCGCCACGCCATGGCGGACGTGGATGGCGAAGCCGTGCGCATCCGCGAGGTAACGGACGCTCAGGACGCGGTGCTGGACGACATATGGCAGCTGAGCCGCCGCCAGATGCTTACCTGCGAGCGCGGCCGTGAACGCCTGCTGGATATCTTTCATTCCTGGCATAACGCCCTGTATGTGCTGGAGGACGCGCGGCAGGACGGCGCGTTCCTGGGGTATCTGAACGCCTCGGGCGATCAGATCTGCGAGCTGGCGCTGCTGGACGAGCGCCGCCTGGCAGAGACGCTCAAGGCCTGGATGCGCGGCCGCACCAGGGCAGGCATCACCGTGCCCATGTATCAGCGCGTGCGTGCAAGCTATCTTAAGAGCATTGCTGAAAACTACACTGTAACCGACGCGCACATGCTGCGCGTGATCAACTGGCGGCACGCGCTGGAAACGCTGCTGACCTTCAAGGCAGGCTATCAGCCGCTGTGCGACGGACGATTTGTATTTGAGGTAGAAGACGGCGGCCGCTATCTCATCCAGGTGCGCGATCATGAGGTGGTTGTGCGCGACACGCAGGAAACGCCCGATCTGTGCTTTACCCAGCAGCGCGCGGCGGAGTTCTTCTTCTCCCCCTATTCGGCGCTGATGGAGGCTTCGCCCATGCTCAAGTCTTTCCTGCCCACGCCCTTTGAAATCCCCTCGGCGGACGCTTTTTAAGCTTGACAACCGCCCCTTCGTTTGCTATGATAAAGTTACCATAGACAGAAAGGGATGAAAAAATGCGCAACTAATCCGGCTTTGACAAAACGATAACAATGGCTATCCGCAGTGCGGAGCGTTGTTTGCGTGTGTCAAAACGGAATAGCGGCGTATATAGGCGGCGTGCTTTTTGCGTGCTGCTGTTTGCCTCCGTTTTGGCCCGCGCTGCGGGGAAACGGAGGTTTTTATGTTGTCAGTCCGTCATCTGTCCATTCAGCACCGGCAGGATCTGCGCCCGCTGGTCGATGATCTGTCCTTCACCGTATCCGGGCAGGATCGCCTGGCCATCATCGGCGAGGAGGGCAACGGCAAATCCACGGTGCTTAAAATACTATATCAGCCCACGTTGGTAGAAGACTACGTGCTCTTCAGCGGCCAGGTCGACCGTTCGGGCGAACGGCTGGCCTATCTGCCCCAGGAGCTGCCCGAGGCGTGCCGCGAGCTGCCGGTATACGCCTTCTGCGCGCAGTGCGAGGCCTTCCTGGAAGCCCCACCGCGCGAGCTGCACGCCTTGTGCGCCCAGCTTCGGCTGCCCGTCGATCTGTGCTACGCCGAATGCCCGATGAAATCGCTTTCGGGCGGCGAAAAAATCAAGCTGCAATTGCTGCTGCTTCTGTGTGCGCACCCAAGCATGCTGCTGCTGGACGAACCCAGCAACGATCTGGATCTGAGCGCGCTGGACTTCCTGGAGCGCTTCATCTGCACCTGCGGCCTGCCGGTAATCTACATCTCCCACGATGAAACGCTGCTGTCCCGCACCGCCACGCGCGTGCTGCACCTGGAGCTTACGCATCATAAAAAGGAGCCGCGCTGGACGCTGGCCAACGTGCCCTACGATGAATACATGTCCCGCCGAGCGCAGCAGCTGTCCCTGCAGGAAAGCCGGGCGCAGCTGGAAAAGCGTCAGGAGCGCATCCGACAGGAGAAATTCGAGCGCATCCTCAATGCCGTCGATCACGTGCAAGCGACCATCTCACGCAAGGATCCGCATGGCGCACGGCTGCTAAAGAAGAAGATGCACGCCGTCAAATCGCTGGAGCGCCGCTACGAGCGCGAACGCGAGAATCAGACGCAGCGGCCCAACACCGAATACGCTATCGACGCTTCCTTCGTGGGCAGTCATGCCCTGCCCGCAGGCAAGGTGGCGCTGGATATCTCTCTGCCTGCGCTTTGCGTGGATGGCCGCATGCTCAGCCGCAACATCACCCTGCGCATGCAGGGCACGGACAAGGTGCTGCTGATCGGCGATAACGGCTGCGGCAAGACGACGCTGCTGCGCAGGCTTGCGCAGAATCTGCTGGCGCGCGATGATATCCGCGCCGCCTATATGCCCCAGCGCTATGAGGAAACGCTGGATGAAGACCAAAGTGCCATTGCCTATCTGCACACGCGCGGCGACAAGGAGCAGCTGACCCGTCTGCGCACATATCTGGGCGCGTTCAGGTTTTCCACCGAGGAGATGGAGCTTCCCATCCGCTCGCTTTCGGGCGGGCAAAAGGCCAAGCTGTTTTTCCTCAGGATGATCCTGGAGGACGCAAACGTGCTGCTTCTGGACGAGCCCACCCGCAACCTGTCGCCCCTGTCCGCCCCTGTCATCCGCGCGCTGCTGCTGGATTTTCCCGGCGCCATCCTGGCCGTCACCCATGACCGCCTGCTGATGCAGCAGTGGCCCGGCCGCGTGCTGCGCCTGACGGAGAATGGGCTGAGCGACGTAACGGCGGCGGTAAAATCGCAGGACGGCACAGTTGGGGCTTGACATCCCAGATAATATTTCCTATAATGAAACAACGCAGGGATCGGGACAAGTAGCCCCGCCATTTCCCCTTTCAGAGAGTCCGCGGACGGTGCAAGCGGGCAGGGGCGGCGGTGTGAATACGCCCGGGAGCGCGAACCTGAAGGGCAACTGTGTAGGGAACGCCGGCGCGCCGGTTACAGCGCAGGGGAATTTAATGTTCCCGCTAAGGGAAAACGGCGCAAGCCTTTTCCAAACGGAAGTGGTACCGTGATGTGTTCATCGCCTTCCGGCATATGCCGGAGGGCGTTTTCTTATCCCGCAAATCTGAAAGGAGCATCCATCCAACCATGCAGGAATCCGAACGTTTCGCCGCCCGCGTAGAGGGCGTCAGCGGCAGCGCCATCCGCGAGCTGTTCAAGTTGACCTCCCGGCCGGGCGTCATCTCCTTCGGCGGCGGCAACCCGTCCCCCGCCGCGCTGCCGGATGAAATTGTGGCCGATATCTGCCGCGAGCTGGTGGCTACCAACGGCAAGGTGCTGCTGCAGTACGGCATGACCGAGGGACTGCCCGCCCTGCGCGAAAGCCTGACGGGCTATCTGCAAAGCGAATTCGGCGTAACCACCGACGCGGGCTGCATCCTGCCCGTAACCGGCTCCACGCAGGCCTTCAATCTGCTGCTGGATGCTTATACCGATCCGGGCGATGTGATACTGACCGAGAATCCCACCTTCCTTGGCGCCACGCAGGCCATGCATCTGCATCAGCTGCGCGTCATTCCGGTGGACAGCGACGAGTATGGACTGCGTATAAACGCGCTGGAGGAGGCCATTTGCCGCCATCGGCCGCGCATGCTGTATACCATTCCCACCTTCCAGAACCCCACGGGCGTGACCATGCCGCTGGAGCGCCGCAAGCGCATTGCCGCGCTGGCCGCGCAGTATGATATCCTGGTGGCGGAAGATGACCCCTATCACTCCCTGCGCTATACGGGCGAAAACCTGCCGGCCATCAAGGCCTTTGACACAGACGGTCATGTGGCGCTGATGGGCAGCTTTTCCAAGGTGATCTCCCCCGGCCTGCGCGTGGGCTTCCTGGTATGCGAGCCCAAACTTCTTCGCAAGTGCGTTATCTGCAAGCAGTCGGACGATCTGCACACAGCTAACCTGAACCAGGCCGTCGTGGACGCTTATCTGCGCCGCGATCTGCTGCGTCCCCACGTGCAGGAGGTCTGCGCCCGCTACGGCGCACAGCTGAACTGCATGCTCAGCGCGCTGGAAGGCATGCAGGGCGTGCAGCGCTTTACCCGGCCGGAGGGCGGTCTGTTCGTCTTTGCCTATCTGAAGGACAATGTGAACGCCACCGAAATGCTGATGAAGGCTGTGGACCACGGCGTGGCCTACGTTCCGGGTACGTATTTCTATCCCGACGGCGGGCACGAGAACACCCTGCGGCTCAATTTCTCCAACGCCGATATTCCCACCATCAAGCGCGGCATGGCGCTGCTCAACGACTGTCTGAAATAAAAATCACAATACATCACACGATCAGGAGGAACATCACATGCATATTCTTGACACCCTGAAGGAACGCGGATTCATCGCCCAGGTAACTTTTGAAGATGATCTGTACAAGCAGCTGGAGCGCGAATCCACCCCCTTCTACGTAGGCTTTGACCCCACCGCCACCAGCCTGCACTTCGGCCACTTCATCCCCATCATCGCCATGGCGCACATGCAGCGCGCGGGCCACAAGCCCATCGCCCTGGTGGGCGGCGCTACGGCCATGATCGGCGACCCCAGCGGCAAAACCGATATGCGTAAGATGATGACCGTAGAAACCATCGATCACAACGTGGCCTGCATCAAGTCCCAGCTGTCCCGCTTTATCGAGTTTGGCGACGACAAGGCGCTGATCGTCAACAACGCCGACTGGCTGCGCGGCCTGGGCTATATCGATTTCATCCGCGATATCGGCTCGCTGTTCTCCGTCAACCGCATGCTGACGGCCGAGTGCTACAAGCAGCGTCTGGAGCGCGGCCTGACCTTCCTGGAGTTCAACTACATGCTGATGCAGAGCTACGACTTCCTGCAGCTCTTCAAGCACTACGGCTGCCGTCTGGAAATGGGCGGCGACGACCAGTGGAGCAACATGCTGGCCGGCGCGGATCTGATCCGCCGCAAGGAGCATGAGGACGCTTACGCATGCACCTTCAAACTCCTGATGAACCACGAAGGCAAAAAGATGGGCAAGACCGAAAAGGGCGCGCTGTGGCTGGACGCCAACCTGTGCTCCCCCTACGAGTTCTATCAGTACTGGCGCAACATCGCCGACCAGGATGTAAGCAAGTGCCTGGCGCTGCTCACCTTCCTGCCTATGGACGAAGTGCGCCGTCTCAGCGCCCTGCCCGGTCAGGAAATCAACGAGGCCAAGAAGGTGCTGGCCTTTGAGTGCACCAAGCTTGTCCATGGCGAGGAAGAAGCCACCAAGGCCCAGCAGGCGGCCAGCGCGCTGTTTGGCGGCGGCGCTGCCTCCCAGGATGTGCCCACCTTCAATATCACCCGCGATCTGCTGTCTGCCGACGGCCGCCTGACCACGCTGCTCAACAGCTGCGGCCTGTGCACCAGCCGCGGCGAGGCCCGCAAGCTCGTGCAGCAGGGCGGCGCTACGGTGGGCGACAGCAAGGTAACGGATATCGATTTCGTCATCACGGCGGATATGATCGGCTCCGACGGCCTGCTGCTGCGCAAGGGCAAGAAGAGCTACTGCCGCCTGGTGCTGATCTAAGCCTCCCTCATGAACAGCTACAAAACCATCAAGCATCCCGCGCGTGAGGAATATGTGATCAACAAAAGCCGCTTTATCGGCCATGCCTGCCCCTGCCAGACAGAGGAGCAGGCGCTGGCCTTTTTGAAGCGCATCCGCGAGGAATACCGCGACGCTACGCACAATTGCTATGCCTATGTCATCGGCGAAAATGCTGGCATCATGCGCTACAGCGATGACGGCGAACCGGGCGGCACGGCGGGTCTGCCCATGATGGAGGTGCTCAAGGCCCGTGGCGTGGTCAACCTGTGTGTGGTGGTTACGCGCTATTTCGGCGGTATCCTGCTGGGCGCAGGCGGGCTGGTGCGCGCCTATTCGCACAGCTGCGCGCTGGCGCTGGATGCGGCGCAGGTATCCGTCATGGAGCTGACGCAGCGCGTGCTGTTCGACGTGCCCTACCCGCTGTGGGATAAATTCAGCTACGCCCTGCAATCGCTGCCCTGCATATTGGAGCGCAGCGAGTTTCAATCCTCCGTGGATGCAACGCTGCTGATCCGCGCCAACGATCTTGAGCGCGTAACGCAGCAGATCACCGCTCTGTCCGACGGCAAGATCGATTTTCTGCCCACGGACGAGCTGTTCTATCCCTGGCCGGAAGCCTGAAATATAACCCACGCAAATGCGCCCCGCAGACAAGTCGATTTGTCCGCGGGGCGCTGTTTATATCACGCACAGATGGCTGGGCGTATTGGCTAGGCTTCAACGATCAGAATTCCTGCTTTTCCTGCAGGCAGCTCCGTCCTGATGGCTCCTTTGTCAAACAGGGCCGCACCGCCCTGGGCCATTTCGCGGCCGTCGGATTGATCCATGCATACAGAATTGACGTAAAGAACAGGCGCGTTTATTTTCCCTGCCTGTTTGGCATATTCAAGCTTCGCCGTGCTGTTCCATTCCGAAGCGCTGTAATCCGTATAGACGGGCCACCAGACGACATCCGGTTCCAATTCGTTCAGGCGGGCGATGTTTTCTTCATACCACAGGTCTCCGCACAGCCCAACGGCGACTTTTTTTCCAAGAAAGCTGAATGTATGGAACCCGCTGCCCTCGCAGTATTCCCTGCCCGCATACGGTTCTTTCCAGCCCGGAGAGACCCTGCGGTATAAATCGGCAATCCGGCCGTTCTGATCGATGGTCATCTGCGAGCTATAGAACGCGCCGCAGTCCTTCTCGATGAAGCCAAAGGAAACCGCAACGGCGTGTTCCCTTGCCATGCCGCATATCTCGTGAATAATGCGATCCTCCCTGGAAGCAGCTGCCGCCGCGTCATGCTCAGCCGCAAAACTGATGCCGTTAAAGCCTTGAAGAAAGGCCTCGCCAAAGATCACAGCATCCGCCTTGCCTGCGCATTTCTGAAGCGTATCGGCAAGAACCGCCTTGTTATGCGCAATGTCTTTATTGATAAACCCAAGGGCCGCAAGCGCGCATTTCATTTTCATCGTCTTCTCAAATCCCGATTTGCCAGGCTGCCGCGCAGCAGGCGTTCAATCATGATAATACGTATTTTTCAATGGCCTGCGCCAGTCCGTCCTCGGTGTTGGGGGCCGTCACCCGCCAGGCAGCGCGCTTGACGTCCTCCTTGGCGTTGCCCATGGCCACCGGATACCCAGCGCGCCGGAGCATGGGCAGGTCGTTGTCATAGTCGCCGAACGCCATCACATTTTCCAGCGGAATGCCATAAAACGCCGCAAGCTCTGCCAGGCCCGTGCCCTTATCCACGCCCACCGGCATGGTTTCAACATTGCGCGGGCCGGAGGAGGTGACGCTGATGCCGGGAATCTGCTCCAGCTCATGGCGCATCCTCTCGCGCGCCTCCGGGCTGTCAAAGGGATAGATATAGGTCTTATAGATCGGCTGACGCATGCGCCGCTCCATCGCTTCCTCGCCCGTCTCGTATGCCACGTCATAATCGCGGTTCATGATCTGGCTGATATAGTTGAAGTGCGATGTAAAATCAAGCGGCTCCTGATAACGATCCACATAGCAACCGGGCATGGTAACGCGGCATTTGAGCGGATAGCGGCGCACAAGCTGCCAGACCTGCCAGGCAGATGCCGCAGGCATCAGGTGCTGGGCAATGATGCGGCCCGATTGCCCATCGTAGGCCACGCTGCCGTTTGACGAAATCACCGAGCATTTCAGCCCGGCTTCGCGGGCAAAGGCCAGGCAATGCTCCGGGAAGCGGCCCGTGCACATGCTGAAAATGATGCCCTTTTCCTGCGCCTTCTGAATGGCGCGCAGCGTGCGCGGGCTGATTTTTCCCTGCTCATTGAGCAGCGTTCCGTCCATATCGGCAGCAATCAATCGTATATCAGGCATATTCTTCTCCTTTATCCTTGGCTCATGGGCTTAAAACGGCGGATCGATGCATATATCCAGCCCGTCAAGCCCGGGCATTGCGCCCTGCGTATCGATCAACAGCCGCGTGGCGCACAGCATCAGGCGGCCCTTGCCGTATTGCCGGTTGGCCGCACGATCACCGTACAGATCGTCCCCGATGATAGGATGGCCAAGAAAGCTCAGATGCGCGCGGATCTGATGCGTGCGCCCGGTATGCAGGATCACGCGCAGGCGCGAAACGCCGCCCGCCTGGATGGTTTCATATTCCGTTTCGATGGGCTTGGCCTGCGGCAGCGCCTTGGCGGACACATGCACCATAGCGTGAACGGCGTCCTTGATCAGGTAGGCACGGCAGTCCGCCTGCGCGGGCTGCGGCGCGCCCAGCACCAGACACTGATACTCCTTGCGCCCGGTGCGGCGGGCAAACATCTCCTTTAAGGCATTTTCAGCCATGTCGTCCTTGGCCAACGCAATCAGCCCGCTCGTCTGATAATCCAGCCGATGGCACAGCCGGGGCTGATACGCCCCCTGGGCATGCAGCGCCGCCCAATCCGTCACCGTCATGCTGTTGTAGCGGTCGGCGTCGGTCGCCAGTCCGGCAGGCTTGTCCAGGATCAGCAGATGCCCGTCCTCGTAAACGATCGGAATCTGCATTTCATAAGGGGTGAACACCGCAACCTGCGCGCCAGGCAGCGCGCGCGCATCCCGCGGGGTGCGCTGACCGTTCATTTTTACATCCCGCACGGCAAAGGCCGCCCGGCGGGCGCGCTCGGGCAGCAGCGGCAGCGCGTGCGCCAGATACTTGTCCAGCGTCATGTCGGGCAGGTTGTCCGGCACGGTCAATGTGTATTTCTGCACGCGCAATCCCCCCCTTCGTATTCCGGATTCTTATTATATGTAAAATGCGCCCCGCCTGTCAAGCGCGGAAAAAGCAGCCCGCAGCAACGCAGCCCACAATCCATCCCAGCAGCGAGGCGGGGATGATATACCGGCTCTTTTTCACCCCGGCCGCCGCCAGATACAGCGCACAGGTATACAGCACCGTTTCGCCCGAACCCATCATGGCGCTGGCGACCAGCCCCGTGCGGCTGTCCGGGCCATACTGGCGCAGGATATCCGCCAGCAGTCCCAACGAGGCCGAGCCGCTCAGGGGGCGCAGCAGCAGCAGCGGCATTACGCCCTCCGGCAGCCCCAGCCAGGCAGCCGCAGGAGACAAGGCCGCGCACATCGCATGCATCAGGCCGCTTGCCTCCAGCATGTGCAGGGCGACGAAAATCGCCGCCAGCCCAGGCAGAATGCGTGCCGCCGTCTCCATGCCCTCACGCGCTCCGGCGGTAAAGGCGGCATATACATCCACGCGGCGAAGGAGCGCGGCGACGACGGCAATCAGCAGCAGCCAGGCCGTCATGGGCGGTGCTTCCTTTCGCACAGCCAGCATACAGCCATGCCAACGGCCGTGGCCGCCGTGCTGGCAATGAGCGTAGGCAGGACGATGGCTTCCGGCGCGGCGCTGCCCGCCGCATAGCGCAGCGCAATCACCGAGGATGGGTACAGCTGCACGGAGGTTGCATTGATCACCAGCAGCATGCACAGCGGCGCGCTGGCGGCAATCTGCCCCGCGGGCTGCAATAGCCTTGCTGCGCGCAGCCCCATGGGCGTGGCCGCATTGCCCATGCCCAGCATATTGGCCGAAAGGTTCAGCGCCGCCGCGCCCAGGGCGTCCTCGCCGGCCTGGCTGCCAAACGCCAAACGCAGCGGCCTTTTCAGCCAGCGCACCAGCGCGCGCACGGCCCCGGCCTCCTCCAGCAGCTTCATCACCCCGCCAAACAGCATAAAGCCGCCCAGCAGTCCCAGCACGGTCTGCAGCGCGTCCCCGCCCGCCTGTACGGCCGCGCGCGCTGCGCCATCCAGTTTTCCCCCCAGCGCCGCGTAGCCGAATGCCGCCGCAATCATGATGCAAAACACCGCGTTCATGCTTTTCACCGCCATAAATGAACAGATTTTGAACGTGCTGTAAAACTTTCTATAAACTGGCAATTTGCATTGACAGAAGGCTGAATCTGCCTGTAAAATAAAATCGCGCCGTGAAGAAACGCCGCATCTTCTTCAAAGCCGCATTTTCTTCAAAGGAGGAAAACCGCCATGAAATCTACCGGTATTGTACGCAAATTGGACGAGCTGGGCCGCGTTGTGCTGCCCATTGAGCTGCGCCGCACCATGGACCTGAACATCCATGACACGGTGGAGATTTTCGTTGAGGACGATAAAATCATCCTGAAAAAGTATCACCCCGCCTGCATCTTCTGCGGAGACGCGCGCGACGTAACCACCTTCAAGGGCAAGCTGGTGTGCGCCAACTGCCTGCGCGAGCTGCAGGGCCATTGATCGTTCAGTTTGTATTATGACGCGCCGCAGGGCAATATGCAAAGGGGCTGTCTCATAACGAGACAGCCCCCGTTTTTTTTGTTTTGGGTTACTTGTGCATCACGATGGCCTTGCCTGTGCGGATGGCTTCGCACAGCTCCGCATAGCTTTCCGCCTTCTTTTCCAGGGCGATATACCCGCGCGCGGTCTCATCCACATGGTGCGCGTCCGAGCCGCCCGTCATGGGCATATGGTGCTTTTGGGCATAGGCCAGGGCCATGTCGTTTTCCTCCTGGCTGGAATTGCCGCCGTTGAATACCTCAATGGCGTCGGCAATGCCCTCGCGCTCCACATAAGGCTTTTTGATGTACCAGGCGCGGCGATAGGGATGTGCACGCACCAGAATGCCGCCCGCGGCGTGCACCGCGTCGCGGTACTTTTCAATGTCGTAGCGCTCAAGCCACGGATGATCGTACAGAAACTGCGGGCTCAGGCCCAGCGTCAGGTAATCCTCGGCGTTGTCCTGATAGGTCAGCTCCCACCCGCAGTAAACCGTCAGGCCCAGCTTTTCGCCCGCCTCCAGCGCGGCGTAATAGCCAGCCAGCTGCTTTTCCACGCGGCAGTTCCAATCGGTCTCTGGCTCGGCATGGGACTGCACGTTCATCAGATGATCGGTTACAACCACGCCCGTAAAGCCCTTTTGCTTATAAGCGTCCACCATGTCCGCCGCCGGGCTTCTGCCGCAGCGGCTGGTATCG
This sequence comes from uncultured Clostridia bacterium, assembly GCA_934647235.1. Classification (GTDB taxonomy): domain Bacteria; phylum Bacillota; class Clostridia; order Christensenellales; family Aristaeellaceae; genus SFMI01. The sequence continues at coordinate 10,056 of CAKUFG010000010.1, read as the reverse complement.
CTGGTGTGCATATGCAGCTCGTAATAGTACATATTACTTGCCCGCCACCGTCATTTCGCCCACATCCACGGAGGGGCTGCCGTAGCTGGAGCCGAAGAACTCCAGATCGCTGCCAACCTCGCGGATATTCCTGAGCATGGTGTAGAAGTTGCCCGCCACGGTAATCTGCTCCACCGCGCGGCCCTTGCGGCCGTTTTCAATGGTGTAGCCCTTGGACAGCAGGGAGAAATCGCCGCTGACCGGGTTCGCGCCCGCGTGCATGCCGCTCATCTCGGTGATGACCAGGCCCTCGCCGATGGAGGCCATCATTTCCTCCAGTGTGCGCGTGCCGGGCTTGAAGTAGAAGTTGCTGGGCTCCACGGTGATGGGCGAAGCATAGCCATACTTGCTGGCGTTGCCGGTGCTGCGCACGCCCGCCTTGCGCGCGGTTTTGAGGTTGTGCAGCAGGGTGGTCAGGCGGCCGTTTTCAATCACAGCCTTCACCTGAGTGGCCACGCCCTCCGCGTCAAAGGGAGAGGAAGCCAGGCCGCCCTTGAGGTGCGGATCGTCCATCAGGGTAACGCACTCGGCGGCAATCATCTCGCCCTCGCGGCCCGCCAGCAGGGACATGCCCTGCTGCGCCTGATCGGCGGAGAAGATATCGCTGAAGGTGGACAGGAGATCTGGCATGCATTGCTTATCGATGATCAGCCGATAGGTGCCGCTGGGCACGGGAGCGGCGTCCAGGTTGAACAGCGCCTCCTGCACCGCTTCATCGGCCATTTTCTTGGGCGAAATCTTGCAGAAATCGCGGTCGCACGCAAAGCCCATGCCGGTGGATACGCGCTCGCCGTCGCGGGCAATGACAGAAATATACGCAACAGCCATGTTGTCGCGGCTGCTCAGGTCCATGCCGTAGCTGTTTACGATATGCACGGCGGAGGAGCTGGTAGAAATCATGTTGCGCTGCACCTGCTTTACGCGCGCGTCTCCGCAGTTCATGGCGCATTTTTCGGTTTCCAGCAGGAGCCTGAGCTTCTGTTCCTCGGTCACATCGTCCAGGGAGGGGGCGTAGTTGTCCACCTGGGGATAGCTTTCATCGCCATGGTAGATTTCCTGCACCGCGTCGTCCTCCACCAGCTCGGCGCTTTCGATAACGCCGCGGATCAGCATGGCGATCGCATCATCGTCATAAGCCTCGGTGGAGGCATAGCCCATCTTGCCATGATACAGGCCGCGCAGAGAAAGGCCGCTGCGGCTGCTGACGGCATAGTCCGTGATCTCCCCCGTGGTGCTCATCGCGCGGAAGCTGTCATGATCCGACGTATATACTTCGGCCGCCTCAATGCCGCCTTCCAGCGCGGCCTTGAGCAGCTTTTCAATAAATACATTCTTTTCCATTTGCATTTCCTCCTTAGCGGCCGCCCACGGTGATGGAGCTGACGCGGATCATGGGCTGTCCGACGTTGGTGGGCACGCTGCCGCTGAGCGAGCCGCACATGCCCTGGGCCATCTGCATATCCTTGCCCACGCGATCGATCTTGGTCAGGATCTCGCTGCCGCGGCCAATCAGGGATGCGCCGCGCACGGGATGGACGATCTTGCCGCCCTTGACCAGATAACCCTCGCTGACGGCGAAGTTGAACTCGCCCGTTGCGGGATTGACCGAGCCGCCGCCCATGGATTTGGCGTACAGGCCGTCCCCCATAGTAGCAATGATTTCATCATTATCGTCATTGCCAGCAGCAATGTAGGTATTGCGCATGCGGGAGGTGGGCGCGAAGGAATAATCCTGACGGCGCGCGCTGCCGGTGGGCTGCATCTGCATGCGGCGGCCGTTCAGGCGGTCGATCATATAGTTCTTGAGCACGCCGTTTTCAATCAGCACCAGTCTGGTGGTGGGCGTGCCTTCGTCGTCGATGTTCTCGCTGCCCCATTCGTTGGGCATGGTGCCATCGTCAATGGCCGTTACGCAGTCCGCCGCGATCTTCTGGCCCAGTTTGCCCGCGAACTCGCTGGCGCCGACAGCCACGCTGGTGGCCTCCAGGCTGTGGCCGCAGGCTTCATGGAAGATGACGCCGCCAAAGCCGTTATCAATGACCACGGGCATGATACCCGCCGGGCAGACGGGCGCGTGCAGCATGGTGATGGCCTGCTTGGCCGCCTTATGCGCCACCGCCTCGGGATCAATGCGGCTGTCGAAGATTTCAAAGCCCTGCAGCGCGCCGGGATTGCAGCTGCCGGTCTGGTTCTCCGTGCCGTTGCTGGCGATAGCGGAAATGGACATGCGGGTGTACACGCGGGTATCGCTGGTGTACAGGCCGTCGCTGTTGGCGATCCACACGCGCTGCTCGCTGTCGGTATAGCGGATCATGCCCTGCGCAACCTCGTCATACTGGGCCAGAACGCCCTGCGCCGCGCGCATTTTTTCAATTTTGCGCGCCGTCTTCACCTGCGAAGGCAGGATGGCGATGGGATGGCAGTTGACATATTCCGTCGCGCGCAGCGGCTGCGCGGTCACGCGGCTGTCGGCATGCAGCGCGCTTGCGGCGCGGCGGGCGCAGGCCAGCAGGCCCTCGCGGGTGGTATCGTTTGTATACACATACACGCCGCGCAGGCCCAGATACACGCGAACGCCCGCGCCGTGCAGGCGGCCGCTGTTGATGCTTTCCACCTTGCCCGAGCGCATCATCACGCCGTTATTCAGTCTGTCTTCATAGAAAATTTCGGCAAAATCGCCGCCGGTAGACAACGCGCAGTCGATAACCTCCTGCGCAATTCTTTGATCCAGCATGTTTACCTCCTGTTATTCCTTTGATGTTATAAAAACCGGCTGAGCGGCGGCATCGCCCGCAGGCATGCACTGCATACCCAGGCGCTGCGCCTCCCGGAGGGTTTCTTCATTGGCGGATACGCACAGGCACTCGCCGCAATCCGCATGCAATCGCTTGGCCGCAGCGGACAGCTCGCCCGTGGCCGCATCGAACAAATTGCGCAGCTTCAGCCTGCGCAGCAGCGATTCCGCATCGGACACCGCGCTGACAGCCGCTGCGGACAGGCCCTCCGCCTGATACGCCTGCAGGGAAGCAAGGCCCTCGGGCAGCAGCAGCTCGTCCTGGTGCTGTTCCAGCTCCTCCTCCAGCAGATCTCCCTGCCGGGCAAGCAGCGCCAGCTTTTCGGCCGGCTGATATACGCGATGCGAGCGGGTCAGCATAATTTCAAGCGCCTGGGGCGCACGCGCGTGCGCCATCCTGTGCAGCATTTTTTCATCGCATTGTATTCCCTGTTCTCTTGCCGTTTGACTCCAAGCCCGGATGCGGCATTCGCGCGTGGTCAGCAGCGTGCCCTCCAGATCGAAGATCACAGCCTTGGTCACCCGATCATACCGTCCTTTCCAAATTGATACCAATATTATAACATATGTTCTGCATCGATTCAACCGCTAAAGCCGCTTGACATGCAGGATGCAAGCACGTAAAATGCAGATGAATCCTTGCAAGGAGGCAAAAGCATGAAGGTATACAATAAACTGGTGCGCGACCGTATTCCCGATATCATCCGCGCGGACGGCCGTATTCCCCAGTGCGAAACGCTGGATACGGCGCGTTATCTGGACGCGCTGGAGCAAAAGCTGCTGGAAGAGGCCGCCGAATACCGCCAGACGCCCTGCATGGAGGAAATGGCCGACCTGATGGAGGTGATCGAGGCCATCTGCAAGGCGCGCGGCTTTGATCCCGCCGCCCTGCAGGCCGTCAAGCAGGAAAAGGCTGCCAAGCGCGGCGCGTTTGAAAAGCGTATTTTTCTGCATGCCGTGGCCGAGCCCGACGAGCTTTCAGACCGTTAATGCATGCATCCGCCGTGCTTGGGAAACACTACCTTGCGATAGTCCTGCTATCAAAGCATTGCAAGGAGGCAACGGCATGTATACCATGATTCCCTTTCACGGCAGAATGCGCCGCGCGGGCGATTCCGCGCTGGACGATCGCTTTTTCCGCTCCCTGTTTGACATGAGCGACTGGATGGGCAGCGCGGGCTTCCGTGTGGATATCCGCGAAAACGACGCCAGCTATCTTCTGGAGGCCGAGCTGCCCGGCGTGGATGAAAAGGATATCGACCTGACGGTAGAAGACCACGAAATGACCATCAGCGCCAACCTGAACGCCGAGCGTCAGGACGAGCGCAATTGCTACAGCGAGCGCCGCTGCGGCCACGTCAGCCGCACCTTCAGCCTGGAAGGCATCGATGAAAGCCACATCATTGCCAGCCACAAAAACGGCATTCTCTACGTCACCCTGCCCAAGCTCAAGCCGCAGGAAAAGACAAACGCCCGCCGCATCCGCATCAACGCCAACTGCGGACAGTGCGAGCATCACGACGACATTCAATAATTACAGGCATCAAAAAACCGCCGCAGGCCAACAGTCTGCGGCGGTTTTTGTTAATCCTTAATCGATGATGGAAGCCTGTACGTCGTCGCGGAAGGCGTCTTCAATCGCTTCCGCCCAGCTGACGTACTCGCTTACCTTGTAGCGGTACAGCCTTCTGCTGTAGAAATCGGTGTAGTTGTTGGAGTAAACCGGGATGGCCGGCAGCACTTCGGCGAAGCGCTCCTGGAAGGCAATCCACTTGCGGCAGTAGCCCAGCAGATCGCCGGGGACGGTGCTGCTCATATCCTTGGCCAGCTGGTACAGCTCTTCATCCGCGATGGCAGTGCGGTTGCTTACGCCCTGCGCCGCATCGTCCGGAGAGAAGGTAGCCGACGGATCAAAGCATACGTCGAAGTTGGTGGCCAGGTAGATCATATCGCAGTCGCGCGCTTCCTGGCGGTAATAAAGCTTGAGCAGCTCGGCCATGGGCTTGGCCTGCAGGGTCAGCTCGATGCCAACCTGCTTCAGGTTTTCCACCATGTTGGTCTGCAGCGCATCAGCAATGGTATTGCCTTCAGGATAGATCAGCGTGAGCTTGAGCTGCACAGTCTGATCATCCACCTGCTTTTCGCGGATGCCGTCGGCGTTCAGCGTCCAGCCATCCTGCTCCAGCAGCGCCTTGGCGGCGTCCAGGTTCAGGTCATAGGTGGCCACATTGGCCAGGCTCAGGCTGTTCCATTCGGCCATGGCGGCGTTATAGGCGGCCTTTTCCTCATCGCTGGCGGCATTGCTTACGCGCTCCACAGGGGCAGCCATTTCGCCGCTGACCAGCTGATAGACCCACTGGCCCACGCCATAGTAGCCATCCACGCGCTGGCCGTTCGTGCCGACATAGCTGCTGACAATCGCATTGCGATCGGTGCAGTAGGCAATCGCCTGGCGAACCGCCTGGCTGCTGACCGCGCTGCTTTCGCAGCAGAAGCTGATCATGCTCAGGCCCGTGCGGGGATAAGTGGTTCTGCCGAAGCTGTCATAGGGCAGCTGGTTGATGCCCTGAGACACAGCGGAGGCGGAGGTTACCTTGTTCAGCAGATCAACCGTGCCGTTTTTCAGCTCGTCGATCATAGTGTCATTGCTGACAGTCTTGAAGACAATGCGCTTGATGGGCACGTTGTCGCGCGGATCCAGCTTGTAGTTGGGGTTGAGCTCAAACTCGGCCTGCGTGCCGTCATAGGACACCAGGGTGTACATGCCGCTGACCACAGAGGGATGCGAAATGTAGCCCGTCTGCGCGTCCAGCATGGTGCTGCGCAGCACGTCCGCCGTGAAGACGCCGTCGATGTACGCGCCCTCGCCGTCGTCCTTCAGCTGGCAGCCGGGGGCGATCACGCTGATGGGATAGGGCGCGTAATCCAGCAGGCCCAGCTCATAGAAGAAGGGGCGATACTCTGCGCTGACCGTGATGGCCAGGTGAGAATCGTTGAGCACGCGCACGCCCTTGAGGGCCTTTGCGCCGCCCTTGTAATCCGCCGCGCCCAGCAGGTACGCGCCGCCATCGGCAGCGCCGCCGATTTCCGCCATCTGGGCGGAGGCGTCAAGCAGGATAGAGAAGGCATAATCGCGCGCCGTGATCGGCGTGCCGTCGGAGTAACGCAGATCCTCGTTCAGGGTCAGCGTGTAGGTGCGGTTGCCCTGGCTGTCCTCGGTCTTTACCAGGGCGGAGGCAACGCGGTCGTTCAGGACGTAGCCGCCCTGCTCGTTGTCCCACTTGACCAGATGATAGCCATGCAGCAGCGTCTGCACATCCAGATCGCTGGTATTGCTGCCAAACGCCGGGGAGAAGAAGTTGCCGCTCAGGGCCGTGGTGGAGCCAACTACCACCTTGTTTTCTCTGCCGGCCGCCATCGCGCCCACAGAACACAACGCCAGCGCCAGTGCAAGAAAACATGCCATTAATCTTTTCATGGTTCTTTTCCTTTCTTGTATCGGACAGATGTTTTCAAGTCTCTGTGAATCTTTCATCCAGGGATCTCCCCCGGCACGCATTGCTGCGTGCCGGAGGCGCATCCGCTTATTCGAAACATTCGCCAGCGTTCAGATACGTCTTGAAGCCAAGGGTCGTATCCTCGTCGGGGATAACAATCTCGCCGTTGCCAACATAGACGACCGTGATTTCCAGTCCGCGAGAGGGCATCTTGCCGGCAACCACAGCGATGCTGGGCGTGAAGCCCGGGATAATCGGAGAAGGCACTTCGTAATCGTCGTTGAACCAGTAGGTCCAGGTGTAGTCCTCGTGCGCCGTAGTGCCGTCCTGATAGATGTAGTGAATGGTCAGGCGATAGGCAATGCGATGGTAGTAGACGTCGATGACCACATCGTGCAGCGGCATGGTGCCGGTGATGCGGGCCTGGCTGATATCATCCAGCGCGGTGCCTTCGCGTTCGGGCGATACAACGTCGTAGGTCTGGTTGTAATACAAGGTGGCCGTGTAATCCGGGAAGGCAACGTCCATCTTGGTTTCGCCCAGCGTGTGGATCCAGTAGCGGATCGTCAGCTGATAGCTCTGCAGCGTGTTGACGATATCGCAGCGGGTTTCGTCCTTCGTCTCATAGGCGGTGTCGTAGCCGGTTACGGGCTCCTCAACCACCCAGTAGAAGTACTCGTTCTCCTGCGCGTCATGCTTGGGCAGATGATCGAAGCTGTAGCGCCAGGAACCATTGGAGCCAAGCTGCATGGTTCTGTACTGCTCAGCCGCGCCATTCTGGCCCAGCTTGCGCATCAGGGTCAGGGTGATGCTTGCGGGTCTGGTATTGAAGGCGTTGCCCTCGTCCTTCCAGACCTTCTGGCCGGATACGCTCTTGGCCTCGTCCACGGGGATGGGTACCTCGCCGGGCTTCGAATTATCCGCCGTAACGATGTTCTTCAGTTCCTTGTTGCCCAGGTCCTCTTCCTTGATGGTGTACTGGGCGTACAGAATAATGGAAGCATTCTGCTCATTAATCGCCTTAGGAGTCAGTTCCGCGATGGTCGCAACCGTCTTGTCGTCATTGAGGCTATATTCATTGCCCATGCTCTCGATGAAGGTTGCGCCGGGCAGGATTTCGTTAACCTTGTATTCCTTCAGCGTCACGTTGCCGGTGTTCGTCACCGTGATCTTGAAGTATACGGTTTCGCCCAGCTTGAACTTATGATTCTCGTCCTGACCATCCTGGAGGACAATTTCCTTGACCAGCTCAGCTTCAGGATTCTCCTCTTCAATACTAGGCGTCTTGGAAACCTTCACCTCATCGTTGCCCCAATTGATGGTCGCTTCGTTCGTGTAGCGGTTGATGATATCATCCTCGGTCACTTCGTGCTCGGCGTACACAATCACTTCGGCTTCCGGAGCGAGGCTAGTGATGGTCGCCGTATGCTCATCTTCGCTGACCGTGTAGGCGGGGTTCGCCGTGTTGCGATCAGGCAGAATGGTTGCAGTAGGATCGGTGACGGTAACATCTTTAAGCTCATCCTTGGATACGCTTCTCACCGTGATCGTGAAGGGAATCTTCTGGCCGAGCAGATACTTCGTTTCCTCGTTCTCGTTTTCGACCTCCTTATCACCATCCATGTGGTCGCCGGTGATGGTCAGCTTGCCGGGGCGGTAGGTAATCTCGTAGTACTTCGACGTTACATCCTCGCGGTTAGCCGTGATCTTGGCGTTTTGGGGCATCAGCCAGCCAGTTTCCTCGCTGTCATACACGCCCACCAGGATAGCGGTGAACGTGATTTCTACGCTGTCGATCTCGTGGCCATCCAGCAGCTCGGCGTCCAGCGTATAGCTTACATTCTGCTCGATCTTGCCATTGTCGTTCAGCCGCGCGCCGTGAGGCTCGCCGTCGTACACGTGGCTGTTATCATTGGCGGTGATCGTCAGCTTCGCAACTGTAGATACGTCGTTTCCGTCTTCGCTGCCAGGAATCACCTTGGGATCATCCGTCGTGCCAACTACCGTCGCCGCATTGTGCACAGTGCCAAGCGTAGCCTTGCCATCCTTCACAGTGCCCAGATCGGTCTCCTGCACGGTGTAGGTGTACTTGATTACCAGCTCATGCTTGTCGGGGGTGATATCGGGCAGCGAGATAATCAGATTGCCATCATTGTCGTAGGCAGTCGTCGCGCCTTCGGGAAGGCTCGTGATCTCAAACTTGCCCTCGTTCGCCTTGGTCAGCAGCATATCGGTGACCTTTACATTCTTCACCGTTACGTTGTTGTTTTCCGGCGTGGTGATCGTCAGCTGATACTCGATCTCCTCGCCCAGCTTGAAGGGCGTATTGTCCTTATGAGCATTCAAAACGCTCTTTTCGATGTTCAGTTCAGCCTTGGGCGTTTCGGTCGGGTCCTCAGCAGGAGTAGTAGGCGTTTCGGGATCCTCATCGGCCGTTACGGTTACATTGTTGATAACCTTGCCAGCCAGGATATCCTTCTCCGTTACCTCGTACGTTGCCTTGATAACAACGCTCTCGCCAGGCTTCAGGCTATCAATAACGGCAATGTTGTTGACTACCTTGTAACCATCCCCATCAATGATCGCAGCGTCCGCAAGACTATCCGCAACTCTGATGTTGGTGATCGTCTGGTTGCCGTCGTTGGTCACAGTGATGGTGTACTCGATCGTTTCGCCCAGCGCATAACGCTTTTCTCCATGCGTGCTGCTCTGCTTTACGATCGTCAGCTTCTTCGACTCAGAAACCGTATTGTCGGTTACAGAAGCGGTACCAGTTACAGGCTCCGTCTTCTTATTTTCTGCCTTGCCCTGATCGTCGTACTTCGTGTATTCGATTTCAGGCACGGTTGCAGTCACTGTATTCGTGATCTCGCCATTTCTAATGTCGGCTTCCGTTACTGTATAGGTAAGCAGCGCCTGCCAGGCTTCCTTCGTGTAGTTAGCCGGCACAGAGGCAACACTGAAGGTAACCGTCTCGCCAACCGCAAGCTCGGCGATCGGGTAATTCTCCAAGTGGGTCAGTCCATCGTTCACCACAACGTTGGTATACGGCACATTGCCGGTGTTCTTCACCGTGATGGTGTAGGTGATCGTATCGCCCAGCTTGACCTGCTGGCCCTGCTTGTCGGAAACCTTGGTCACTGCCAGCGTCACCTGAGGCGGATCGATCTTCTTGGTGTCGGTCTTAGCATCACTGGTAACCGTCTCATTACCATCCGGCCAGGAAACATTCGCCGTGTTGCCGACCTTGCCCGCCAGGATGTCGTCAGAGGTCACGATGTGCGTTGCATTGACCTCAACCTTAGCACCAGAAGCCAGAGACTCAATCCAGGCATACGCGCCCTGATCGTCCGTCTTCAGTTCGTAGCCTTTGCCAGGCTGCAGAACCGCATTAGCATCCCGGACGATGATGTCTTTCACCGTCACAGTGCTCACGTTCTTCACCGTGATGGTGAAGGGGATTTCTGCGTCCAGCGGATAATTGCTCGTAACTTCCGGAGTCGTCTTTTCGGGCTTGATCTTCTTGCCGGTAACAGTCAGCGTGCCATACTCAGGGGTAATCGTGTAGTTGCCTGCCAGCGTGCCGTCGTTCAGCTTGTAGGTGAACTCGTTATCGCTTTCGCCTACCAGCGTCTGGCTACCGGTTACGTTGTAGCTCGCGCCTTCGCCTTCCACGAAGCCGTCGCCGCTCACCGTCACCGTGCCGTTCGTCAGCGCCGTGCCGTC
>CAKUFG010000009.1 GCA_934647235.1 uncultured Clostridia bacterium | reverse complement strand
AAACCCGCGCTTGCCGTAAGGCAGTAGCGCGGGGCGTACAAATGAAGGGGCTGCGGCCCCTTCATGCATCCCAGGAGATTTAACGAGACTTCTTTGACAGCCTGAAGCGCCTCTTTGCAGTTGGCAGGGAGGCGCTTTTTTATCGCATTTATTAAATGGAAAAACATTGACATTATTTCACAAAATGGTTACAATAAGGACGGCTTCTCGGCTGTCCGGAGGCATACGCGCGGGACGGCGAACGTACTGTGAAAAAAGAAAAAGGGAGCGGCGCTCGCCGGCTCCCTTTTTACGGATAAGCAGCAAAATACAATCACTGGAGGGGAATACGCATGCTGAAGAAACCGGATTTTATCACTGCGCGGGCTTACCTGGCCGATCGGATGACGCCGGTGGAAACCGAGCGCGTCAGCCTGTCGGAGGCGGCGGGGCGCATTCTGGCGGAGGATCTGATTGCGGCGGATAACATTCCGCCCTTTGACCGCTCGCCCTTTGACGGCTATGCCTTCCGCGCGGCGGATACGGTGCAGGCCAGCCCCGAGCATCCTGTGACGCTGACCATCCTGGAAGAGGTGCCTGCGGGCGCGGTGCCCACCAGGCGCGTGACGCCCGGCACGGCGACCAAGATCCTGACGGGCGCGCCCATTCCCGAGGGGGCGGACTGCGTGAGCATGTATGAGCGCACGGAGTTTACCCGTGAGACGGTTACGCTGTTTGCTCCCGGCAGCGCGGGGGAGAACATCATCCTGGCGGGCGAGGATGTAAAAAAAGGCACGCTGCTGGTGCGCAAGGGCGCGCGTATTGACGCGGGGGTGGCCGGCACGCTGGCCGCGCAGGGCGTAAGCCAGCCCCTGGTTTACCGCAGGGTGCGGGTGGGCATTATTTCCACCGGCAACGAGGTGATTGCGCTGGACGAGGCGCTGCGCCCCGGCAAGATTTACGATTCCAACCGCTATATGCTGGAAACGGCCGTGCTGCAGCTGGGCATGCTGCCTGTGCATCTGGGCATGATCGGGGACGACGCGGATGGCATTGCGCGCCTGATTGAAAAAGGCTTGCCTGATTGCGATGTGATCCTGCTTACGGGCGGCGTGTCCGTGGGCGATTATGATCTGACCCCGGCGGCCATCGAGCAGGCGGGCTGCGAAATGCTGATTCGCGGCGCATCCCTCAAGCCCGGCATGGCCTGCGCCATTGGCATGAAGGACGGCAAGCTCGTGTGCGGCCTTTCGGGCAATCCTGCCAGCGCGCTGACCAATTATTATGCCATCACCCTGCCCGCGCTGAAAAAGCTGGCGGGGTACAGCGAGCCCATTCCCGGGGAGATCGAAATCACGCTGGCCGACAGCTTTGGCAGAAAGAGCAAGCGCACGCGCCTGCTGCGCGGCAAGCTGGATCTGTCCGACGGCACGGTGCGCATGCGGCTTCAGCCGGAGCAGGGCAACGTGGTGCTGTCCAGCGCCATCGGCTGCGACGCAATGGCCATTGTGCCGGAAGGCAGCGGCCCGGTTCCCGCCGGAACAAAACTGAAAGGATTCCTGCTGTAAAAAAGGAAAATGCCGGGCGTGCGGCGAACAGAACGGTCTGCCGCCGCTTTCATTGCATGCCTGGCAGGGACGGAACTATGCGCGATCAATACGACAGAGAAATCAACTATATGCGCCTGTCCGTGACGGATCGGTGCAATCTGCGCTGCCGCTACTGCATGCCCGAGGAAGGCGTCTGCAAAAAGACGCACGATGAAATGCTGACCGAGGACGAGATGATCGCCGCCGTGGAGGCGGCTGCATCGCTGGGCATTACCAAGCTGCGCATCACGGGCGGCGAGCCGCTGGTCAAGCGCAATATCATCACGCTTTGCGCGCGTGCGGCCAAGGTGGAGGGCATCCGCGAGGTGGCTATCACCACCAACGGCGTTCTTTTGCCCAAGCTGGCCAAGGGGCTGCGCGCGGTGGGCGTGAGCCGCGTGAACCTGAGCCTGGATACGCTGAAGCCGGACAAATACGCGCGGATTACGCGCATCGGCACGCTGAGCAGTGCGCTGGCCGGGCTGGAGGCGGCGCTGAACGCGGGCTTTGACAAGGTGAAGATCAACGCGGTGCTCATCGGCGGCTTTAATGATGACGAAATCGAAACGCTGGCGGCGCTTACGCTGCGCTATCCGGCGGACGTGCGCTTTATTGAGCTGATGCCGATGCTGGATCATCCGGAATTTGGCCCGGAAGCCTTTATCCCCTGCGCAGCGGTGCTGGAGAAGCTGCCCCAGGCCGTGCCTGTGCCGCAGGATGGCGGCGTCGCCAGGCTGTATCGTTTGCCGGGCGCGCAGGGCAATATCGGCCTGATCAGCCCGGTGAGCGCGCATTTTTGCGCGGCGTGCAACCGCATACGACTGACAGCGGACGGCAAGCTCAAGCCCTGCCTGCACGCAGCTGAGGAGATTTCGCTCAAGGGCCTGAATGCTGCGCAGATGCGCGAGACGATGCAGCGCGTGATCTATCAAAAACCCTTCCGCCATGCGGAGCTGTCTGCGACGCTGCATAGCCAGGCGGGACGCAACATGAACCAGATCGGAGGATAAAAGGCATGGCGATCCTTGAAAAAGCTGCCCTGGACGCGGTGCGCCCAGGCGTGCCCAATCAAAGCGACTTTACGCACTTTAACGCGCAGGGCCGCGCCCGAATGGTCAACGTCGGCGATAAAGCGCCTTCCCATCGCACGGCGACGGCGGGCGCGCGTGTGCTGGTCAGCCGCGAGACCTTTGCGCTGATCCAGAGCGGCGGCATGAAAAAGGGCGATGTGCTCACCGTGGCGCAGATTGCGGGCGTAATGGGGGCCAAGCGCACGCCGGAGCTGATTCCCATGTGCCATCCCATCATGATGACGGGGATTGATCTGGCGCTTTCGCTGGATGAAGCGCGCTGCGCGGTGGATATCCGCGCGACGGTATCCTGCGACGGCAGGACGGGCGTGGAGATGGAGGCGCTGACAGCGGCCTCCACCGCGGCATTGACGGTTTATGATATGTGCAAGGCCGTGCAGAAGGATATGGTGATTACGGATGTTCGCCTGATTGAAAAAACTGGCGGCGTTCATGGCGATTTTCATAGAGAGGAAGCAGAAGCATGAGCTATACGGCGGCGGTTTTGACCATAAGCGATAAGGGCGCGCGCGGCGAGCGCGAGGATAAGAGCGGCCCGGTTCTGTGCGAGCTGGCGGCGGAGCATGGGTATCAGGTGGTTTATACCGCGATCATTCCCGATGAAAAGGATCAGATTCAGGCGGAATTGATCAAATGCAGCGATGAGCTGCATGTAAATCTGGTGCTTACCACGGGCGGCACGGGCTTTTCCCCGCGCGATGTTACGCCCGAGGCGACGCTGGCAGTGGTGGAGCGCGAAACGCGCGGCATTCCCGAGGCCATGCGCATGGAAAGCATGAAGATTACCCCGCGCGGCTGCCTGTCCCGCAGCGCGGCGGGCATCCGCGGGCGGACGCTGATCATCAACCTGCCCGGCAGCCCCAAGGCGGCCAGGGAGAACGTGCTGGTCGTGATCGACGCGATTCAGCATGGCATGGAAATGCTCATGTCCGAGGGCTCGGCGGATTGCGCGCAGACGCAGGATAAGCCCGCGCAGAAAAAGCAGCGCCCTTCCATCGACGCATGGCTGGACGAGGCGAAAAAGGATCCGAACGCCGATCAGATCGGCATGTATCTTACGCATAACGGCGTTGTGCGCAGGACGGCGAAGGCACAGGTTCGCGCGGGCGAGACCGATGCAAAGCCGGTGACGGGCATGTACTTTACCTACGACGCGGCCAGGATGGAAGCCGCCGTGGCCGAGGCCAAGCATATGCCGGGCATTTATTATGTAAAGGCCTGGCTGAATGAGGGCGAGCTGGCGGTTGGCGACGATATCATGCTGGTGCTTGTCGGCGGCGATATCCGTCCCCATGTTGTGGATGCGCTGCAGGCCCTTGTAGGCAAGCTGAAAACGGAATGCGTGACGGAGCTGGAGCGTGCGTAAATTCAGCGGATTGCGATGAACTGACAGAAGTATGAACCCCCTTTGGAGCTTTGCGGCTTTGAAGGGGGTTTTTGACATTGCTCTTTAGAGAATTCTATTGACAAGTAACCGATCGATAACTATAATAATGCAAGTTACCAATCGGTCACTTTGGGAAAGGAGAATGCTTATGGCCGCGGAAACGAAGGAAAGAATCCTGGAAACGGCGCTGGAGCTGTTTGCGCAGAGCGGGTATCTGGGCACATCCATGAGCGATATCGCCGCGCGGCTGGGCATTACCAAGGCCGCTCTGTACAAGCACTATGCCGGAAAGCAGGAAATTCTGGATCGGATTGTGCAGCGGATGAACGAGCTGGACGCTGCCCGCGCCGCAGCCTACGAAATGCCGGGGGCGGCGGCGGAGGGCTTTGCCCAGGCTTACCTGAACACGCCCCTGGACAGGATCCGCGCCTACAGCACGGCGCAGTTTGATCACTGGACCAGGGAGCAGTTTTCAGCCAACTTCCGCAAGATGCTCACGCTGGAGCAGTATCGCGACGCCAGGCTTGCGCAGCTGTATCAGGAGAATCTGGCAAGCGGCCCGGTGAAATATATGGCCGCTATTTTCAGGCCCCTGACGGATAGCGACGAGACCGCCATGCAGCTGGCGCTGAATTTCTATGGGCCGATGTATCTCCTTTACAGCGTCTATGACGGCGCGGCGGATCAGTCGGCCGTCGCGCCCCTGCTGGAGGCGCATATCGACCGTTTTATTGCCAAGCTTGAAGGCGAATACAGAAAGAAGGACGAATGATGAAGCTCTATTTTGAAAATGCCGTGACAACGGTTACTACGCTGATGATTCTTGCCCTGCTGGGGTATATCGGCTGGTCGGCGGCCAACCGTGCCGCCATCCAGCATTGGGGCTGCCGCAGCCTGTTCCTGCTGGTATTTGGCCTGGCGGTTTGCTGCTGCGCGGCGGCGCGGGATGGTCTGGACAAGACCATTCAGCAGGCCATTGACGGCAGCTGCGCGCCGGGGCTGTTTCAACTGGTGAGCGCGCCTACCATTGTCGGCTGCATCGGTGCGCTGGCGATTGTGATTGCCGCCATCGCCACGCCCATCGCCAAAACGCAGCGGGCGCGCGAGGTATGGTTGGCATGATGCTTGTTGGCGCGATGGGAATGAAAATCGTGCCTGCGCAGTATTTTGGCGTGGTGGAGCGCTTCAGCGTGTTTGCCGCCACGGGCTTCAATGCCGCGCTGGGCATTCACCTGTTTTGCAGGAAGGATGAAGGAGTAAAGTGATGAGCTATGAAGCAGTGATTCCTGGCGGTGTGACCATCGTCGGCAGTGTGCCGGCAATGCCTATCTGCCGCAGCATTTTCACCGTTCAGGCGGGCGATTCTGCGGGATTGGAGAATGCGCAATGAAACCGACTGTGATCGACCCGAAAACGACTACCCGCGCGGAGGCTTATGCCCTTTGGATGGACGCGCCCAACCCCATGGTGACATTTTTCAAAACGCTGGACGTCACGCCGCTGATCCGCCTCAGCCGCAGAACGGGGCTGAAATTCAATATGCTGCTGTGCTTCTGCATCGGCAGGGCCGCCAGTGAGATCAAGGAGTTTTACATGCTTCCCGTGGGAAGGGAGCTGCTCAGATACGATACGATTGCGGTCAATACCATCGTGAAGAACAAGAACGGCGAGGTCAGCTCCTGCGACGTGCCGTTTTCGGACAGCCTTGCGCAGTTCAACGCCGACTATCTGCGCCTGACGCGGCAGGCGGCGGAGCGCTGCGAAAACCATGATTTGCCCGACAGCATGGTTATTGGCACCTCCGCCATTGTGGATACCGAGCTGGACGGCGCGGTAGGCATGAACAGCGGCATTTTCAACAATCCCTTTGTCATCTGGGGCAGGTACCATTCAGGGCTTTTCAGAACCACGCTGAAGCTGTCGTTTCAGTTCCACCACACGCAGATGGACGGCGCGCACGCGGGACGCTTTCTGCAGCGCCTGCAGGAGTGCATCTGCACGGTGAAAGCGCAGGCCCCAGGGCCCGGCAGAAGGCGAAAACGTTAAAACAGCAAGAAACGTCGAGAAGAAAATCCCTCAGCCTGCTACAATGCAGCGTGTAAGGAGTTGAGCGCATGAAAGAGCAGGTGCTGGCTGTTCAGCGAATGCAGGACTACATTGAAAAGAACCGGACGGAGGAGATCAGCCTGTCTGAGCTTGCGCAGGCGTCGCTGTTTTCTCCCTGGTATTCTTACCGGCTGTTCCGGGAGCGTCTGGGGCTGACCCCCACGGAGTACATCCGCAAATACCGGCTTACCCAGGCGGCCCGGCAGCTGCGGGAAGGAAACGTGCGCATCATTGACGCCGCCCTGGACGCGGGCTTTTCCAATGTGGATACCTTCACGCGGGCGTTTTACCGGGAGTTTGGTCTGAATCCAAGCGATTACATGAAAAACCCCGTGCCGATCACGCTCTTTATCCCTTACGGCGCAAAGTATCGTGAACTGAGAAAGGAGCAGATCGACGTGACCAACATTGAGCCTGTTTTCATCCAGGTCGTTCGCAAGCCGGAACGGCTGTGCATCATCAGGCGCGCAGTCCATGCCGAGGACTATTTTCCCTACTGCGAGGAGGTAAGCTGCGATGTGTGGGGCCTGCTGATGAGCATGAAGTCCCTGTGCGGCGAGCCCGTATCCATGTGGCTGCCGCCCCAGTACAGAAAGCCCGGTACCTCCACCTATGTGCAGGGCGTGGAGGTGGAAACCGACTACATGGGCGTTGTGCCCGAGGGCTTCGACGTGATCCATTTGCCCGAGGCGGAATACCTGATGTTCCAGGGCCGGCCCTTCCGGGAGGAGGATTACTGCCAGGCCATCCGCAGCCTGCAGGCCGCTATGGAAAGCTATGATCCCGCTGTGATCGGCTATCAGTGGGACGATGACAACCCGCGCATTCAGCTGGAGCCCCGCGGTCAGCGCGGGTATATCGAGCTGCGGGCCGTCAGGAGGATATCCAAATGAGCGAAGCGATTCGGGTACAGGGGCTTACCAAAAGCTATAACGGTAAAACAGTGGTCGACCATCTGGATCTCTCTGTGCCGCGCGGCACGGTATTTGGTCTGCTTGGCGCAAACGGCGCGGGCAAAAGCACCACGATTGAGTGCATCCTGGGCACAAAGCAGCCGGATGCAGGCACGGTGCGGCTGCTTGGACAAAGCCCGGATCAGCGCCGCTCCGCGCTGTTTCAGCGCATCGGCGTACAGTTTCAGGAAGGGGATTACCAGCAGGAAATCAGGGTATCGGAGCTGTGCGAGGAAACTGCCTGCCTGTACAGGCATCCTGCCGACTGGCGCGCCCTGTGCGCCCAGCTGGGCATTGGCGATAAGCAGAATGCGGCGGTCAAAAGCCTTTCTGGCGGCGAGCGTCAGCGGCTTTTCATCGTGCTGGCGCTGATTCCCCAGCCGGAGCTGGTGTTTCTGGACGAGCTGACCACCGGACTTGACGCGAAGGCCCGGCGCAGCGTGTGGAAAAAACTGGAGACGCTCAAGGCCAACGGCCTTACGATCCTTCTGACCTCGCATTTTATGGACGAGGTGGAGGCGCTGTGCGATGAAATCTGCATTCTGAAAAAGGGCGCTGCGGTTTTTTACGGCACGGTGGAGCAGGCCAAGGCGCGCTGCGGCTGCGAACGCTTTGAGGACGCCTATCTGCAGCTGTCGAATGAGGAGGTGGACGCATGAAACGCTTTTCGACCTTTTTGAAAACCGAGCTCAAGCTCAGCCTGCGGGATATGAACATGCCGGTTTTCGCCGTCGTCATGCCGCTGATGATATTCATTATTCTGGGCGTGATCTATGGCGCAAAGCCTGCCTATGAGGGCGCGGGCTGCACGTTTCTGGAGCAGTCCTTCGGCGCGGTCAGCGCCGTCGCCATCTGCGCGGGCGGCCTGATGGGCCTGCCGCAGGCCGTGGCCGGCGCACGCGAAAAAAAGCTGCTCAAGCGCTTCCGCGTCACGCCGGTCAGCCCGGTGTTTATCCTGGGCGTCGACCTGGCCATGTATATCGTTTACTGCATCGTCTCCCTGGCCACGCTGGCCCTTGCTGGGCTTCTGTGGGGGATTCGCCTGCACGGATCGCTCCTTGCCTTCCTGGGCAGCTGGGCCATCACGATGATTTCCACGCTTTCTGTCGGCATGCTGGTCGGCGGCGTTGCAAAGGATACAAAGCAGGCCAGCGTGATCGCCTGCATCCTGTATTTTCCCATGCTGGTTTTCTCCGGCACAACGCTGCCGCTGGAGATCATGCCGCAGGCGATGCAAAAGCTCGTAAGCGTTTTCCCGCTGACGCAGGGCGTCATGATGATGAAAAACGCTTTTCTGGGCGTTCATGCAGGCGGTTTGCTGCTGCCAGTCTGCGTAATGGCGGCGCTGACCCTGCTGTGCACGCTGCTGGCGGTTCGCTTCTTTCGCTGGGAATAAGCGGGCGACGAGCGCGGCTTCAAGCGGGACGACGGTTGCTTCGTTCTGTGGAAAAGGAAAAACAGGCGGATTCCATGAAAAACGGAGTCCGCCTGCTTTGACGGAGGAGCCGGCCTTGGAGGGCTCTGCGCAAAAGCAACTTTCTATTGACAGCGGCCTTCTTTCCATGTACAATACGCAATGCGCATCGCTTGATGCATATTGAATGGTGCGCTTCGGACTGAGCGCATACGGCCCTTCAGGGATTGGCCGGCGCGCAGCCGCAGATGGATGCAAAGAGAGGAATGCGCAATGGAAATCCGGCAGATGGATCGGGAGGCCTGCGCGGGCAAGAAGTTCACCGCACGGTATAAGACGAGCGGCTATTATGATATCCGCGCCTGCGATATGGGATATCAATTGCAATATGTGCCTTTTGAAGAGGCGGTCGAAAGGAGCTTTGACGACGTGTTCTTCGGCGAGTGGCTGGAAAACCCGGCCGCCTTCGGCGCGTATGAAAACGGCCGCCTGATTGGCTATGCCGAGGGCTCGCTGGAAAGCTGGAACAACCGCTTCAGAATCAGCAATATCTGCGTGTTTGATCAGGCAATGCGCAGCAGGGGCGTGGGCAGCCTGCTGATGGCGGAAATGGAGAAGGCGGCCCGGTCCCTCGGGACGCGGATGATCGTGCTGGAAACGCAGTCCTGCAACGAGGCTGCGATTGCGTTTTACCGCAAGCATGGGTTTTCGCTCATCGGCTTTGATCTGTACGCCTACTCCAACAGCGATCCCGAGCGGCATGAGGTAAGGCTTGAAATGGGCAAGAAGCTGGCTTGACAGGAGGAGTACGCTGTGAAAAATAGCAGGGCAAAGCGCGTGATCAAGTGGACGGGGGCCGGGCTGGGCGTTCTGCTGGTCGTTGTGATCGTCGTCATTGCCGGCGCATGGGGGATGTTCGGCACGTTCATTCAGGCTGCAAACAGCATTGAAAAGCTGGAGGATGGGCTGTACGCCATGGAATTTGCGGGCGATTACGGCTTTGATGCTTTCCTTGCCCAGGGCGGTGCGAAAAGCGACGGCGAGGTGGCGGACTATCTGGTGTCCTTTTTATCGCATGGCTTTTATAAAGACAAAAGCAGCGCGCAGCCCGGCGGCTTTGGCTGCTCCACCATTTTCACCCAGGATGCAAATGGCGATTACTATTTTGGCCGCAATTACGATTGGGCGCAGTGCCGCGCCATGATCGTGCATACAAAGCCCATAAATGGCTATGCGTCGATATCCACCTGCTGCCTGGATTTTCTGGGCTTTGGGGCGGATTACGACCCGGACGGCTCCATGATGGAGCGGATGCAGAGCATCGCGGCCGTCTATGTGCCGCTGGACGGCATGAATGATCAGGGCCTGATGGTGGCCGATCTGACGGCTGGGGACGACGAGCAGACCCATCAGCAGACCGGCAGGCCCAGCCTGACCACCACCACAGCCATCCGCCTGCTGCTGGACAGGGCGGCGACGGTGGACGAAGCCGTCGCGCTGCTGAAGCAGTACGATATGCATTCCTCCATCGGCATTTCGCATCATCTGTCCATTGCGGACGCCGCGGGCAAAAGCGTGGTTGTGGAGTATGTAAACGACGAAATGCTGGTAACGGAGACGAAGATCGTTACCAATCATTATCTGTCTGCCTGCGAAAAAGAGGGCATAGGTTCGGCACAGTCCCATCTGCGCTATGATACCCTGGCCGCCTATGCCGGGCCTGCAGGCGCGCAGGAGGTACGCAGGCTGCTGGAAAGCGTGTCGCAGAAGAACTATCCGCAAACCGGCGACGGCTATGAAAAAACCATGTGGAGCATCGTCTATGATCCGCAGGCGCTGCGTGCGGATTTTTACTTTGCGGAGAACTACGGCCAGCGCTACGGCCTGCCCATTTTGGGGCAGAGTGGCTTTTGGGAGCGCAGCGAATGAAAACAAAAAGGCTGGTTAACCCGCTCTCCATGCTGATTGCCGGGCTGGTGCTTGGCGCGGCGGCCAGACTGTTTGATATCTACTGCCAGACGCTGGGGGAAATCTTCTCGCAGATGGCGGTGTGGATCCTGCTTGGCACGCTGATTGCCATTTACAGCCCTACCCGCAAGGCCGCGATGCTGAACATCCTGCCCTTCTGCATCGCCATGCTGCTTACCTATTATGCTGCGGCGATGATTACGCGCGGGGTTTATAGCTGGTCGTTTATCCTTGGGTGGACGGCTTTTGCGCTGCTTTCGCCGGTTATGTCCTGCTTTGCGTGGACGACAAAGCAGCGCGGCACGCTGGCTAAGATCATCGGCGCGGGCATTGTGCTGGCTTCTGTTTTATCTAGCGTGCTGCTTTTTGATCATCTGCGCGTTTATGATCTGGTCATCGACGGCCTGCTGATCTATCTGATCTTCTTCAAAAAAGTGAACCGACCTGAAACATAAAACAAAACACGAAGCCGGCACAGAGTGATGACGCGACCGCAGCTGTCGCAACGCTGCCGGGCATTTTATAATTGCGGAAAACCGCACAATCTGGAGGTAAGCCATGCCGATGTGGAATCCCTGGCGCGGATGCAGAAGGTGCAGCGAGGGCTGCGCGCATTGCTATATTCATAAGGGCGATGCAAAGCGGGGTGTGGACACCAGCAAGATCGTTCAGACGAAGGACTTCTATAAGCCGGTGGAGCGGCTGAAAAAGGGCGGCTATAAGATGAAGCCGGGGCTGGTGTATCTGGGCTTTTCGACCGATTTTCTGATCGAGGAGGCCGACCCCTGGCGCGCAGCGTGCTGGCGCATGATCAGGGAGCGGTCTGACTGCACGTTCCTCTTTCTGACAAAGCGCATCGAGCGCTTCGCCGCGTGCATTTCGGAGGATTGGGCGGATGGATACGAAAACGTGACCGTCTGCTGCACAATTGAAAACCAGCGCAGCGCGGATCAAAGGCTGTCGGTGTTCAAAACGCTTCCCATCAAGCATAAGTGCATCACCGCGCAGCCGCTGCTCGAGCGCGTGAATCTGGAGCCTTATCTGGACGGCGTGGAGCTGGTGGTCGTCGGCGGGGAGTCGGATAAGGACGCGCGGCCGCTGAATTATGACTGGGTGCTGGATATCCGCCAGCAGTGCATCCGCAAGGGCGTGGATTTTGAGTTCCGCCAATGCGGAACGTATTTTATCAAGGATGGCAAGCAGTACAAGCTGCAAACAAAAGATCTGTGCAGGCAGGCGCGCCAGGCGGGGATTGACTATCGCCATGCGCCGCAAGCAGAGAAAATGGGAGAAGAGCATGAAGAACTGTCTGTCAAACAGAAAATTTGAAAACCTGTTGTTTGTAGATGTTCAGATCCAGGGCCGCGAAGCCACAGCATTGTTTGATACCGGCGCGGGCATGAGCGTGGTCGCCCGGAGTCTGCTTGACGCGCTGGATGGCGTGCAGAAAAGCGAAGCGCTCAGCGCGGGCAATAACAACGGCCTGGTCCGCACGCTTCCGACCGCTGTTATTTCAAGCGTGCAGATCGGCGACGTGCGCCTGGATTTCCTTCGGGTGATCGTGATGGCGGACGCGGATTTTGCCTTCAGCGATGATAACGGCAGAAAATTCCCTGCCAGGATGCTGCTGGGCTGGGATGTTATTTCCCGGTATTGCTGGCAGTATTCCGCCCAAAATGAAACGCTGTTTGCCGCAAAATCGCAGGGAGCGACGGCAGCTTCAGATCCCGATAGCAAGCAGGGTCCCGTCGTTTTTCCGCAGTATGCCGGGCGGCCCTTTAAGGCCCGGGTAGATACTGGGCATACCGGCTCGGTTCTCAGCGCGGCGTGGCATACGCGGATTCCCGATATTGAGCGGCACGAAACCGAAAACGTCGGCATTGGCTCCGTGCAGCATGCATCCACGCCGTATGTAAAGGACTTGCCGATTATGTTTCAGGGGCAGGTCATTCATCTGCGGGATGCAGATATCTGCGGCCAGATCTATGGCCAGCCGGATGATATAGAAGCGCTGCTTGGATACGATTTTCTTGAGGGCAGAGACTGGCTGCTGGATCGGGAATTTCAGCTGCTGGATCCTGCGTGAGCAGGAAGGGAGACAATGAAAATCACAGGCGTGAGGAATGAGGGGTAAAGATGAAAAAGCTGTATGAGAAAAACGAGCTGACCGTTGCAATCGTATGGATTGTGGCTTACTGTGTGCTGCAATCGCTGGCGAACCCGCTCAATGAGATCATCGGGGTTCAGTACGCCGCGAGCGCCGGCTTTTGCATTTTGCAGACCATTGTTCTTTTTGCCTTTATCCGAAAGAACAATCTGCAGAAGCGGTACGGGCTTTGCGGATCGTCCGTCCCTGCCCGGCGGTTCCTTTACTATGTGCCGCTGGTGATCCTGTCGTCGGGGAACCTGTGGAACGGCGCCGCCGTCAATTACTCGCCTGCGGAAACGGCCTGCCGCATTGCGTGCATGCTTTGCGTCGGCTTCCTGGAAGAGGTGATCTTCCGGGGCCTTCTGTTCAGGGCCATCGCAAGGGACAATATCAAATCCGCCGTCATTATTTCCAGCGTTACCTTCGGCATCGGACATATCATCAATCTGGTCAACGGCAGCGGCATGAATCTGGTAAACAACCTGTGTCAGATCGTCTTTGCCGTTGCGGTGGGCTTCCTGCTGGTCACGGTTTTTTATCGCGGCGGCAGCCTGATTCCCTGCATCCTCGTGCATTCCGCTATCAATACGCTGGGCACGTTTGCCAATGACGCGGGGCTTACCGTGCAGATGCAGCTGCTGTATATCGCCGCGCTGATCCTGATCACGGCTGCTTACACCCTGATCCTGATGCGGACGCTTCCAGAAGGGGGAACAAAAGTAGAAATACAGAAATGAACTGCAGCATGACGAGTGAAAAGCAATACGAAGGGGGCGCGCGATGGTATTCCTGCTTCTTTTGCCGGCTGTCATAATTCTTGCGGCCTTTTGGGTGAACGCTGCTTTGTTTCGGCCGGAGAAAAAGCCGGAAGCAGATGTTGACGGGCGCAGGGTGGTTTTCCCCAGCGGCAGAAATCGCCTTGCCGGATACTTCTGGAACGAAGCAGGAACGCAGGGGCTTGTAGTGCTTGCGCACGGCATGGGGACGGATATTGCCTATTACCTGCCGGAAATCCATCACTTTGCCGCGCAGGGGTATCGGGTATTTGCCTTCGAGTATAGCGGCTATCAGAGAAGCTCCGGGCGGTTTTCAGGGTTTCCGCAGACCGTGATTGATCTGAAGCATGCGCTTGATTTCGCTGACGACGGATCATGCCCCGTGATTTTATTGGGACATAGTATGGGGGCATACGCTGTTTGTGCGGTGCAGCAGTGCAGGCGGCAGCCTGTACAGGCGATTGTTGCCTATGCGCCGTTTGCTTCTCCGAAGGCTGCGATTGCCGAAGTGACTGGGCGAATGGGGCCGTGCGGGAAGCTGTTTCGCGGCATGGCTGCACTGGCGCAGTGGATCATATTTGGAAAAACCCGCAATCTGCACGCCGCCGATGGCCTGGCCGGTATACCGGCGCTGATTCTGCAGGGCAATGCCGATCAGGAGGTAACGCCTGGCGGGTGCTCTCTGTACGCGCACCGGAATGAGCTGTCCGGCGATTCTGCTGTTTTCCGGCTGATCGAGGATGCACAGAGCAATGGACATATGACGGTGATCCGGAAAGCCGGCAGCCGCAGCGTCAATGCAGATACGATGCAGCTGGTGGAGGCGTTCCTTGATAAAGCCTTGCATCAAAGAAAATGATAAGCGGAGCCTGCAAACGGCATTTGTAGTCAGAACAAAACCAACGATGCGAATGGAGGATATGTATGTTTACGGTCTATGTCTATGCATTTGATACAATGGCGGATTGGGAAATCGGGTATGTTACCGCGGAATTGCATTCCGGCCGCTTTTTCAAAAAGGACGCGCCTGCCGTATCGGTCAAAACCGTCAGCGTTTCAAAGGAGCCGGTGAAGACGATGGGCGGCCTTACGATCCTGCCCGACTGCGTGATTGACGATATCGCCGTCAATGCTCAGAGCGTCTTGCTGCTGCCGGGCGGGAATACCTGGGATGATCCCAAGCACGCCGCGATTGTGCAGAAAGCGGCTGAGCTGCTGTCCGTTAACGCCGCTGTATGCGCCATTTGCGGGGCGACCGCTGCGCTGGCGCACGCCGGGCTGCTGGATCATCGCCCGCACACCAGCAATGGCGCCGGGTTCCTGGATATGTTCTGCCCCAGCTATAAAGGGCAAAGCTGCTATGTGGATCAGCCCTCTGTTTCGGATGGAAGCCTGATTACCGCCAGCGGCGCGGGCGCTTTGCTGTGGGCAAAACAGATCATTGAGCGTCTAGGCGTTTTTCGGCCCGATACGCTGGAAGCCTGGTATGCGTATTTCAGCACCGGCGAGGCGCAGCATTTCTTCAAGCTAATGCAGACGCTGCCCTCAGCTAACCAGTAAAGGAAGCGCCCTATATGAAAGATACACCCTTTGAAATCGTCCGCGCGCAGGGGCAGGATGCTGCCGCGCTGCTGGAATATCTGAAAATCGTCGGCGGGGAAACGCAGAACCTCAGCTTCGGCGCGGAGGGCGTGCTGCTGGATGTGGAGGCCGAGCAAGCCTATCTGGATATGCAGGCGCAGTCGCGTGATCATCTGCAGCTGCTTGCCAAGGTAAACGGCGAGATCATCGGCACCGCCAGCCTCAATCGCAAGGCTAATCGCATGCGCCATCGCGCGGAATTTGGCGTCAGCCTGAAAAAAGCCTATTGGGGCTGCGGCGCGGCCTCCGCCATGACGGAGCGCATCCTTGCCTTTGCCAGGGAAACCGGGGTGGAGCAGGTCAACCTGGAGGTGCGCAGCGACAACAAACGCGCCATTGCGCTGTATGAAAAATTCGGCTTTCGCAGGCTGTGCACGTTTCCCGGCTTTTTCAAAATCAACGGGGAGCTGATCGATTTTGATCTGATGAATCTCTCCCTCTGCCCTGCCGGGCAAGACGAAACGCCCTGAAGGCTGCGCAAAGGAGAAATACGCATGAATCAACTGATTGCCTGCTGCGGACTGGACTGCGAAAAATGCGACGCGAGAATTGCAACGGTGACAAACGACAGCGCCCTGCGCGCAAAAACCGCCGCCCTGTGGACGAGGCTTAACGGCGTGCCGATCACGCCGGAAATGATTCACTGCACCGGCTGCCGGATCGGGGGCATAAAAACGCCGTTCTGCGACAGGCTTTGCCCCATCCGCCGCTGCGTGCGGGAAAAGGGTCTGGATACCTGCGCGGACTGCGGACGGATGGACGGCTGCCCGACGCTGGGAAGCATCGCCGCAAACAATCCGTCGGTTCTTGAAAATCTGAAGCGGCTGAGCGAATCAAAGTAAGCAAAGCGGGGGACAGGAACGCTGCCCGGATTTCTGCATGAATGGCGAATGGAAGCACGCGATGAAAAACGATAGAAATTGCACAAAACACTACTACGAAGGCCGGAACGTCAGCCTTCAATACTACGAAATTCCCAACGATAAAAAGCCCTTGGTGCTGCTGCACGCGCAGGCGGTGGACAGCACCAGCTTTTTCGGCGTTATGCCGCAGCTTGCGCGGCATTTTCATGTGTATGCGGTGGATTGTTACGGCCACGGCGGCAGCCTGCACGATGCGTCAAGGTATAACATCGTGGATATCGGCGACGCGGTGATCGCCCTGATCCGCGAGGTGGTCAAGGCTCCCGTCTGCCTGCTGGGGCATTCCTCCGGCGGGCTGATTGCCGCCTATGTCGCCGCCCACAGCGATCTATGCAGCGGTCTGATTCTGGAGGATGCGCCGTTCTTTTCCTGTCAGGGCGAGCGGCGGAAGCAGTCCTTCAACTATGTGGACTTGTCCACGATCTGCCATGATTTTCTGAATCAGCGCGAGGAAGCGGACTTTGTGCTGTATTACTTTGCCCATCAGCGCATCTGGGAGCTTTTCCCTGAAAAGGCGCGGCGGAAGGTGCGGCCCAAGCTGATTGCGTCGGCAGCGAAATATCGCAAAAAGCACCCTGATCAGAACCTGCGCGTGCCCTTCTGGCCCAAGGCAGGGCTGGCGGCTTATCAGGGCATGAACGGCTATGATCCCCGATTTGGCGAGGAGTTTTATACCGACAGCTTTCATGCCGGAATCGCGCACGAGGAGCTGCTGCGCGGCATTCGCTGCAAGACCCTGTTTCTGAAGGCGAAAACCGCCGTCGGCCAGGATGGTCTTCTGATGGCGGCATTGAGCGAGGACGATCTGCAGCACGTATGGGGATTGATCCCCAATTGCGCCATTGTTCGCTTTGACTGCGGGCACGCAATTCACATTGAAAATCCGAGGGCGTTTATCGCGGCGGTTTCGGCCATGGCGTAAGCGAAGAATTGGAAAGGACGGATAAGTCATGCAATACCCGCTGGAGGACAGGCTGCCGTATGCGGCGCTGGCGCTGTTGGTGCTGGCGTTTTTCTACGGCGTTTATTTTGCCAAAATGCTGGCGCAGAAGCACCGCGGTATCCAGACCCGGCAGATCGGCCGCAGGAAGGAGACCAACGTTCATACGGTCGAAATGCTGATGAGCGTCGCTACGCTGGGCGCGCCCATCGCGCAGCTGACGTCCATTGCCTTTGGCTGGAACCATCTTCCCGCAGGCGCAAGGTTTACCGGCTTTTGCATCGGCATGGTAGGCGATGTCGTCTTTCTGCTGTCCGTCCTGTGCATGCGGGATAGCTGGCGGGCAGGCATTCCTGACAAGGACAAGACCGAGCTGGTTACGGATGGCATTTACCGCTTCAGCCGCAACCCGGCCTTTCTGGGCTTTGATCTGATGTATATCGGCGTACTGCTGATATATGGCAACCTGCTGACGCTGGGCTTTTCCGCTTTTGCCATCATCATGCTTCACCTGCAGATATTGCAGGAGGAACGCTATCTTGCGGATACCTTCGGCGCGCCCTATCAGGAGTATTGCCGCCATGTGTTCCGCTACCTGGGCAGAAAATAACGAAACATGGGGGAATGAACATGTCAAAGCGAGCGCGGCAATACATCGGTATTCTGGCGGCGGTGATCGCCTATTATCTGGTTCATGAGGGCGCACATTTGCTGTATGCCCTGCTGACGGGCGTGTTTAAGCAAATCAACCTGCTGGGGCTTGGCGTGCAGATTGACGTTTATGCGGAGCGCATGACGGATGCGCAGCTGGGCGTATTCTGCCTGGTGGGCGCGCTGGCGACGTTCTGCGCAGGCTGCTTGCTGACGGCGCTGGCCGGGAGAATCTGCCGCGCCCGGAGCAAGCTGCTGCGCGCAGCGCTGTATTACATCACGATTGCCCTTCTGCTGATCGACCCGCTGTATCTGAGCGTGCTGTGCGGCCTGTTCGGCGGCGGGGATATGAACGGCATCGCCCTGATTTGCCCGGAGTGGGCAGCCAGGTGCCTTTTCGGCGCGCTGCTGCTGATCAGCGGGCTGGCGTTCTGGAAGCGCGTGCTGCCGGCCTATCGGCAGTCCTTTGCGGAGTGAGCAAATAGCTGCCAGAAGACCAGCTTTTTCTATACGGGGGAATGCAGAATGAATCAGGAAGCTGAACGAATCATGCTGGAACGCTTCGGCGGGGACGCGGTGATTGCGCTGTCCACCCTGGAGGGAACAACGCCGTATGTCCGCTTTGTCAATGCTCACTATGAAAACGGCGCATTTTATGTGATCACGCATGCGCTGTCAAACAAGATGCGGCAGATCAGGCGCAATCCCGTCGTCGCCATCGCGGGCGAATGGTTCACTGCGCATGGGCATGCGGAGAGCCTGGGTTGGTTTGGTAAAAACGAAAACCGTGCCATCGCAGAAAAACTGAAAGCTGCGTTTTCTGCCTGGATTGATAACGGCCACAGTGATTTTGCCGATCCCGATACCATCATTTTGCGCATTGCGCTGATGGACGGCGTGCTGCTTTCTCATGGCGTAAGGTACGATCTATAATAAATATATTAAAAGCGCTATCTGACTTCATTGAAAGCAGATAGCGCTGGTTTGTTTTGGTGATTATTCCCACTCAATCGTTGCCGGGGGCTTGCCGGTGATATCGTACACCACGCGGTTCACGCCCTGCACCTCGTTGGTGATGCGGGTGGACATACGGCTCAGCAGGGTATGGGGCAGGCGGGCGTACTCGCAGGTCATAAAGTCATTGGTACGCACGGCGCGGATGGCCAGGGTGTAGTCATAGGTACGGAAGTCGCCCATCACGCCGACAGAGCGCACGTTGGTCAGCACGCAGAAGTACTGATCGGCTTTGACGCGGCTGCGGCGGATTTCCTCGCGCACGATGGCGTCGGCCTCGCGCAGGATGTGCAGGCGCTCGCGCGTTACCTCGCCGATTACGCGGATGGCCAGGCCGGGGCCGGGGAAGGGCTGACGCTCCACCAGCGTCTTGGGCAGGCCCAGCATGCGGCCCAGCGCGCGTACTTCGTCCTTGAACAGGCCGCGCAGGGGCTCTACCACGCCTTCAAAGCTCATGTCCTTGGGCAGACCGCCCACGTTGTGGTGGCTCTTGATGACAGCGGATTTGTTCTTGCTGCCCGATTCTACCACGTCGGGATAGATGGTGCCCTGAGCCAGGAAGGAGGGATTGCCGCAGTCGCGCGCGGCCTTTTCAAAGGCGCGCACAAACTCGCGGCCGATGCGCTTGCGCTTTTCCTCCGGGTCGGTTACGCCCTCCAGCGCCTTCAAAAACTGTTCGCTGGCGTCAATGATGCGCAGATCCAGCGCGCGGCCGGCAAACGCGGCGCGTACTTCTTCGGTTTCGTTTTTGCGCATGAAGCCGTGATCAATATAGATGCAGGTGAGGCGGCCAGGGATGGCGCGGGAGAGCAGCGCCGCGCAGACGGAGGAATCCACGCCGCCGGACAGACCCAGCAGCACGCGCTTGTCGCCCACCTGGGCGCGTACGGCCTCCATTTCGCGCTCCAGATAATCGTTCATGTTATAATCGCCCGTCGCGCCGCAGATTTCATACAGGAAGCGGCGCAGCATGGGCTTGCCGTTTACCGTGTTTTCCACTTCAGGATGGAACTGCACGGCGTAAAGATTGCGCTGAGGGCACTCCATGGCTGCGGCGGGGCACAGGCTGGTCTGGGCGGTAACGACAAAGCCTTCGGGCGCGGCGGAAACGTAATCGGTGTGGCTCATCAGCACGCGCTGCGCCTTGCCCAGATCGCCGAAGAAACGGCTTTCGCCCGTCAGGCGGGTATCTACAACGCCGTATTCGCTCTTATCGCAGGGGGATACCTGGCCGCCCAGGGAGTGGCACATGAACTGCATGCCGTAGCAGATGCCCAGCACCGGCACGCCCAGCTCAAACACGCCGCGATCGCACGCGGGCGCGGCGGGCGCGTACACATTGTCCGGGCCGCCGGTAAAGATGACGCCGATAGGATTGGCCGCGCGGATCTTTTCCAGCGGGGTATCGCAGGGCCAGATCTCACTGTATACGCCCAGCTCGCGCACGCGGCGGGCGATCAGCTCCTTATACTGGCCGCCGAAATCAAGAATGATGACTGTCTGATACATCTGCTCCCAACCTTTCCTTCCCCATGCCTAAATACAAGAAAATCCGGCTCCCTCTTCCGCATGGCGGAAAAACGAGCCGGTCAACCGGCAGTGATGCGCTCGGCGGGAAAGCCGCCCTTCATCGGGGCGACAGCCGCGCGCACGGGCGTCGTCTGGCACAGGAAGCGTCCGAGCATGCGTCATCTCCCCTTTCGAGATACATTTACAATTAACTATTATAGGGCCGGCGCACGGGCTTGTCAATGCCCCAAAATACACAAATTTCTTTCCGGAAACAACATAAAAACAACGCCCGCTGCTATTGACAAAACGCGCTGGATTGCCTATAATTCGCTTCATTGTGCGGCGATATAAAGCCGCCAATATAAGATGAAAGGACGTGCGTCTCATGGGCAATGCGGCAGACAGTTTCGGATCAATGGTATTTTCAAGCAGCGTGATGCGACAGCGCCTGCCCGGCGATGTGTATCGCGCGCTCAAGCGCACCGTGCGCGGCGGGCATAAGCTGGATCCTGCGGTGGCGGGCGCGGTGGCCGAGGCCATGAAGAACTGGGCCATTGAAAAGGGCGCTACCCACTATACGCACTGGTTCCAGCCCATGACGGGCATCACCGCTGAAAAGCACGAGGCGTTTCTGCGTCCCACGGACGACGGCCGCGCCATCATGGAGTTTTCGGGCAAGGAGCTGATCCAGGGCGAGCCGGACGCTTCCTCCTTCCCCTCGGGCGGCCTGCGCGCCACCTTTGAGGCCCGCGGCTATACGGCCTGGGATCCCAACAGCTACGCCTTTATCAAGGACGGCGTGCTGTGCATTCCCACGGCGTTCTGCAGCTATGGCGGCGAAGCGCTGGATAAAAAAACCCCGCTGCTGCGCTCCATGGAGGCGCTCAACCGCCAGGCCATGCGCATTGTAAAGCTGTTCGGCCATGACGATGTGCATTCCGTGCGTCCCAGCGTCGGCCCGGAGCAGGAGTATTTCCTGATCGACGCCGATATGCTGTCCAAGCGCCGCGATATCCTGTATACCGGCCGCACCCTCTACGGCGCGAAGCCGCCCAAGGGTCAGGAGCTGGACGATCATTATTACGGCGTGGTCAAGCCCCGTGTGGCGGCCTTTATGCATGAGCTCAACAGCGAACTGTGGAAGCTGGGCGTGTCGGCCAAGACCGAGCATAACGAGGTGGCTCCCGCGCAGCATGAGCTTGCGCCCATCCACAGCGTGGTCAATATTGCCGCCGATCATAATCAGCTGACCATGGAAATAATGAAAAAGGTGGCCCAGAAGCATGGCATGGTGTGCCTGCTGCACGAAAAGCCCTTTGCGGGCGTAAACGGTTCGGGCAAGCACAACAACTGGTCGCTGGTCACCGATACCGGGGTCAACCTGATGGAGCCGGGGGATACGCCCAGCGAGAACGCGCAGTTTTTGCTGTTCCTGTGCGCGGTGCTGCAGGCCATGGATGATTATCAGGAGATGATGCGCATCACCGTGGCCAGCGCGGGCAACGATTGCCGCCTGGGCGCCAGCGAAGCGCCGCCGGCCATCATGAGCGTGTTCCTGGGCGACGAGCTGACGGGCATCCTGGAGGCCATTGAAAACGATACGCCCGTGGGCACGAAGGAAAAGGAGCTGCTGCGCGTGGGCGTGCATACCCTGCCACGCTTTCCGCGCGATACCACCGACCGCAACCGCACATCGCCCTTTGCCTTTACCGGCAATAAGTTTGAATTCCGCTCGGTGGGCGCGCCCATGTCCATTTCGGGCTGCAACATCGCCCTCAATACGGCCGTGGCCGAGTCCCTGCGCCAGTATGCCGATATCCTGGAAAAGGCCGATGGCTTTGAGGATACCCTGCATACCCTGATCCGGGATACCATCCGCGCGCACAAGCGCATTATCTTTAACGGCAACGGCTACGATGATGCCTGGGTGCAGGAGGCCGCCCGCCGCGGGCTGAGCAATCTGCCCACCACGCCCGATTGCCTGCCGCACTATGTAACCGACAAGAACGTTGCGCTCTTTGAAACGCACAAGGTATTTTCCGCAGCCGAAATGCGCGCCCGCTGCGCCATCATGGCGGAAAACTATTGCAAGGTGACGCGCATCGAGGCTGTGACCATGCTGGAAATGGCGGATCGCGATATCCTGCCTGCCGTGAGCGCCTATTGCGATACGCTGACTGAGCGGCTGAGCCACCGCGCAGGCCGCTACGAGCAGGAAACGCTAACGCTGCTGAGCAAGCTGCTGGACGACGCCTACGACGCGCGCTGCCGCCTGGAGACCGCGCTGGAGCATACGGCCGGCGGGGCGGACGAGCATGCGGCCGATCTATACCGCGACGAGG
Organism: uncultured Clostridia bacterium; assembly: GCA_934647235.1. Classification (GTDB taxonomy): domain Bacteria; phylum Bacillota; class Clostridia; order Christensenellales; family Aristaeellaceae; genus SFMI01. Next base: position 74,450 of record CAKUFG010000009.1, on the reverse strand, counting down.
TGCTGCCTGCCATGCGAAGCCTGCGCGAGGCGGCGGACGCGATGGAGGTGCGCATGCCCGCGGATGCGTGGCCCTTCCCGTCCTATGGCGAGCTGCTGTTTAGCGTAAAATGACACCTTTATAGTGAAAATAAGCATTGACGAAACGGGCTGCTTTCCTTACAATGAAAGCAGCCTATTTTTTAATGGCATTTCTCCGCGCAGGCGGATCGTAAATAACATGAAAAATCAAAGGAGGAAAAACAATGAAGCGCCCCATCAATATCTGCTCCGGCCAGTTTGGCGATCTTACCCTGGAGGAACTGTGCAAAACCATGCACGAAATCGGCTATAACGGCATTGAAATTGCTACGCAGGCGCATCTGGATGTCCGCCGCGTGCTGACCGACGCAGCCTATCGTGATCAGATCGACGAAACCCTGAACAAGTACGACATGCACATCGGCGCGATTTCCGCGCACCTGATCGGCCAGTGCGTGGGCGATAACTGGGATCCCCGCCTGGACAACTTTGCCCCCGCGCACTGCAAGGGCAATCCCGAGGCCATCCGCGCCTGGGCCATTGAGGAAATGAAGAACGTCGCCTATGCGGCCAAGCTCCTTAACGTCAAGGTGGTCACCTGCTTCCTGGGCTCTCCCATCTGGGCGATGTGGTATTCCTTCCCGCAGACCACGCCTGAAATGGTGGAGGCCGGCTTCCAGAAGATCAAGGAGCTGTGGACGCCCATCTTTGATATCTATGATGAATGCGGCGTGAAGCTGGCGCTGGAGGTGCATCCCACCGAGATCGCCTTTGACTATTACAGCACCAAGCGCCTGCTGGAAACGCTGGATTATCGTCCCACCCTGGGCCTGAACTTTGACCCCAGCCATCTGCTGTGGCAGGGCGTGGATCCGCAGACCTTCCTGCATGACTTTGCCGATCGCATCTATCACGTCCATCTCAAGGATGTGAAGCTCCGCCAGGATGGCCGCGCGGGCATTCTGGGCTCTCATATTGAGTTTGGCGATACGCGCCGCGGCTGGAACTTTGTATCCCTGGGCCATGGCGATGTGGACTTTGACGGCATCATCCGCGAGCTGAACCAGATGGGCTATCACGGCCCCCTGTGCGTGGAGTGGGAGGACAGCGGCATGGAGCGCATCTTCGGCGCGACCGAGGCGTTTGAGTATGCCAGCCAGATCAACTTTGAGCCCTCCACCTTCAGCTTCGATTCCGCCCTGAAACGCGATTGATCATGAAATAATGCGACCACATAAAAAGGCCGCCGTTCCTGCAAAGGGGCGGCGGGCAGCCTGTCGAAAAGGCTTTTCGACAGGCTGCCGATGCAAGTCAGCTAAAGCGGACTTGCATCGGAAACGTCATTTTCTTGTGAGCCAGAGGCTCACGGGCAGAAAATGACATAGGAAGCAGCCTGACGGCTGCTCCTCGCGCCGTACACGCCGCCGCTGCGGATTACATATGAAGGGGCTGCGGCCCCTTCATGCATCCCAGGAGTTTTAACGAGACTTTTTTGACACCCTGGCCGCCGTTCCTGCAAAGGGGCGGCGGCTTTTGCATGGGGGATTACTGGATTTTGCTCAGTCCGTTGTTCAGGTACAGATCGAAGGCTTCAATCAGCATATCGGCCGTCAGATAACCGGCGCAATAGGCGCTGACGAAGGAATAATCGTCCTCCAGATCCCACAGGATGATGCGGTTATAGCGGCTGCACGCGCCCAGGCAATAGTGCGGGGCTACTTCGCGGTAGACCGCGGCCAGCGCTTCGGGATACTTGTCCGACTGCGCGTCGGGGTGCAGCTCAAACGCGCTGCGCCAATCGGGATGCTCGCTGTAATACTTGAGGAATTCCATCGCGATGTCCTGATTGGGGCTTTGCGGATGCAGCATGAACCAGGTCAGCGGGCCATGGTAATAGTCGTCTTCATTGAGCGCTGCCTTGGGGTACATCCATACTTCCTGCCCGTCCTCCAGGAAGGTTACAAAGATCAGATCGTCGATAATCCGCTGCTTTTTGCCTGCGGAAGCGGCAACCTCCGTGCGGGGCTCCAAGCTCCAGATGCGCTTGTAGGATTCCAGCAGCTTGCGGAACTCCGGCGTATCAAAGGTGAAGCCTTCCATTTCATCGGCGGACATGCCCTCGCACAGATAGTGCAGATAGGCGATCATTAACCGCGACCATACATGCTCTTTTTCCTCTTCCAGGGTTATAGGGTAATCCAGCTGATAGGTCGCGATGCGCTCCGGGTATTCCTCGGCGGTGTACCAGGCATAGACCAGATCCATGTATTCGTCCACGGTTTTCGGCACGGGGCCCAGGTTGAGCTTTTGCAGGAGCCCAGGATTGATGCTGTCATGGCCGGGCCAGATTTCCACCGGATAGGCATACAGCATATCCTCGCGCATCACAAAATCGGCAACCTGCGGATACATGGAGCGCACGTCGTCAATCAGCGCTTTGTCTGTCAGCGGGGCTACCAGATTCTTATCCATCAGCGCTTGCAGATCAACAGAGATGGTATCGCACCAGATCAGATCGACGCCGCTCTCGTAGGAAGACAGCGCGTCTGCATACCAGGCATGCGCGTCCGGATTGCTGTTGCTGCCCTCTACCAGCGTGATCTTAACATTCGGATGCAGCGCCTGGAAGGCTTCTATCGCATCCATAAAGTTAAGCTCTGATCCGCCGCCGCCGAAGGAGATGGTCAGCGTGCGCTCGGGGGTGGCTGCGGTTTCGGCCAGAGACAGGGGGGAGCATGCGGCTGCCAGCAGGCAGGATAGCATCAGGGCGAACAGCCGCGCCCAGGGTGTCTTGCGCATGGGGAGACCTCCTTTTGTTGTGTGCGGTTGTCCAAGAAAACCAATATCTGGGGTATCTGCCTATATCATGCCATATACAGGCAATGATGTCAAGCGTGAAATTGTAAAATATGCAAGCAAACAATCGTACTTCGGCCATCGAATTGGGCATTTCATCCTGCCTGCCCAATTTTCGGGCATGGCGGGGAAAGCGTCCATTTTCCTTTTTTCAGGGGTTTGGTATACTTCCTTCCGCACCTGAGAGAAGGGTGCGGAAATCCGCGTGGGAGGTGAATGAACGTGCGATCTACAAAAGCTATCCGGATTGCCAAAACCAGCTACATCATCCTGTCGGCGCTTTTTATTGTGCTGGGCGTGGGGCTGATTGCGCTGCGCGATTTAAGCGTATCGCTGATCGGCATTGCGGCGGGGGTGATGCTGATCGCCTTTGGCATCGTCAAGCTGATCGGGTATTTTTCCAAGGATCTGTACCGGCTGGCGTTTCAGTTTGATCTGTCGCTGGGGCTGATGCTGGCGGTGCTGGGCGTGATCATCCTGCGCAACCCCGACCAGGCGATGTCGTTCCTGTGCCTGATGCTGGGCATCGCCACCATGACGGATGGGCTGTTCAAGCTGCAATCGGCGCTGGACGCGCGCCGGTTCGGCCTGAAAAGCTGGCCGCTGATCCTGACGCTGGCCGTGGGGGCGGGCGTTGTGGGCGTGCTGCTGGCGCTGCGGCCCATGCAAAGCGCGCGGGCGCTGACGGTGCTGCTGGGCATCGGCATGATGCTGGAAGGCGTGCTGAACCTGTGCGTGGCGCTGTTTAATATCAAGATCATCCGACATCAGCGCGTTGACGGCGTTGAGGCCAGGGTGGAATAAATGGAAAGGTAGGAGTAAAACATGCGCTTATCCAAAGCGGTTGTGAAACACCGCGTGCTTATTCTGATTGTCGCGTTGGTGCTGCTCGTTCCCTCCGTGCTGGGAATGGTCAATACCCGCATCAACTACGATATGCTGGACTATCTGCCCGAGGACATGGATACGGTCATCGGCCAGAACGAACTGCTTGCCGATTTCGGCAAGGGTGCTTTCTCCCTGATCGTGGTGGAGGATATGCCCGCGCGGGACGTATCGGCGCTGAAGGAAAAGATCGAGGCGGTCGGGCATGTGGACTCGGTGGTCTGGTATGATACCGTGGCTGACCTGAGCGTGCCCATGGAGATCCTGCCTGAAAAGATATATAACGAGTTCAACAATGGCGACGCGACGATGCTGGCGGTGTTCTTTGACAGCTCCACCTCGGCGGACGTTACCATGGAGGCCATCCGCGAGATCCGCTCCCTGGCCGGCAGGCAGTGCTTTGTCACGGGCATGTCCGCACTGGTGACCGATCTGAAGGATCTGTGCGAGCAGGAAGAGCCCATCTATGTGGCACTGGCTGTGGCCTGCGCGTGCCTGGCCATGATGATCCTGCTGGACAGCTGGCTGGCGCCGCTGATCTTCCTGGCCAGCATCGGCATCTGTATTATGATCAACCTGGGCAGCAACTACTTCCTGGGCGAGATTTCCTACATCACCAAGGCGCTGTCCGCCGTGCTGCAGCTGGCTGTGACGATGGACTATTCCATCTTCCTGTGGAACAGCTACAATGAGCAGCGCACGCACATTGAGGATAAAAACGAGGCCATGGCCAAGGCCATCCACGAAACGTTTGTGTCGGTGCTGGGCTCCTCCATCACCACCATCGCGGGCTTTATCGCTTTGTGCTTCATGAGCTTCACCATGGGCCGCGACCTGGGCATCGTGATGGCCAAGGGAGTGCTGCTGGGCGTAATCGGCTGCGTAACCGTGCTGCCCGCTATGATCCTGCTGTTTGACCGTCCGCTGCAGAAGACGCGCCATAAGGCGCTGATCCGCAACGCCAACGGCTTTGCCCACAAGATCACCAAGGCGTTCCCCGTGTTCCTGGCTGTGTTTGTGGCGCTGGCTATCCCCGCCTATATGGGCTATGCCAAAACCAACGACGAGGTGTACTACGACATGGGTCAGTGCCTGCCGCAGGACATCGACTATGTGATTGCCCACAGCAAGCTGGCGGAGGATTTTGATATCGCCTCCACCCATATGCTGCTGGTGGACGCCAACCTGCCCTCCCGCGATGTGCGCAATATGAAGCGCGAGATGGAGGACGTGGACGGCGTAAAGTATGTGCTGTCGCTGGAAAGCGTGGTTGGCAGCCGCGTGCCCGAGGAGGTACTGCCCGATTCCGTGCGCTCCATCCTCAAGAGCGACCGCTGGGAGCTGATGCTGATCAACTCTGAATACAAGGTTGCCAGCGATGCGGTGAACGATCAGATCGACAGCCTGAACGCGATCCTGAAAAAGTACGATCCCTCCGGCATGCTCATTGGCGAAGCGCCCTGCACCAAGGATATGATCGAGACGACCGGCCACGACTTCCAGGTGGTCAACCTGTTCTCCATCATCGCCATCTTCGTCATCATCCTGCTGGTGGAAAAGAGCCTGTCTCTGCCGGTGATCCTGATTGCCGTGATCGAACTGGCTATCTTCATCAACCTGGGTCTGCCGCACTATCTGGGTCAGTCGCTGCCCTTCATCGCGCCGATCTGCATTTCCACCATTCAGCTGGGCGCGACGGTGGACTACGCCATCCTGATGACCACCCGCTACAAGGCGGAGCGCGTCAGCGGCAAGGGCAAGTATGAGGCCGTCAGCACGGCGCTGGCTGCCTCCGTGCCCTCCATCATTGTCAGCGGCATGGGCCTGTTCGCCGCCACCTTCGGCGTGGCTGTGTATTCCAACATCGATATCGTCAGCTCCATGTGCATGCTGATGGCCCGCGGCGCGCTGATCAGCGTGGTATGCGTCATCCTGATGCTGCCCGCGTTCCTGATGCTGCTGGACGGCGTGGTGCGCCATACGACGCTGAATATGAAGGTAAAGGAGTAATTGAAAATGAAAAAGTTCATTGCGATTCTGCTTTCGCTGACCCTGGCCTGCGCGGCTGTGCTGCCTGCCCTGGCCGAGGGGAAAAAGGACGAAACCGTGTATGTGCTGGCCAATCCGGACGGCTCTGCCCGCCGCGTGATCGTAAGCGATTATCTGAGCAACCCGGACGGCGCGGATACCATCGCCGATGTATCCAATCTGGAAAAGATCCAAAACGTCAAGGGCAATGAAGCCTTTGCGGATGGCGTTTGGCAGGCCAAGGGCAATGAAATCTACTATCAGGGCGACAGCAGCGAAGCGCTGCCTGTTGAGCTGAAGATTTCTGCCACCCTGGACGGAACGGAGATTGCCCCTGCCGATCTGGCTGGCAAGAGCGGCCATGTCACCCTGCGCTTTGATTATGCGGTCAGTGCCAGCTATACCAAGGATGCTGAGACCGTCGCCGTGCCCTTTGCCGTGATTACCGGCACGCTGCTGGACAATGAAGTGTTCGCCAATGTGTCCGTTAAGAACGGCCAGGCCGTCAACGATGGCGACCGCACTGTGGCTGTGGGTTTGTGCGTGCCTGGTCTGACCGCGGGCTTGAAGCTGGAAAGAGACAAAGTGGAACTGCCTGAGTATCTGGAAATCAGCGCGGATGTGAAAAACTTCTCCCTGCCTGTTACCGTAACGCTGGCTACCAACGAGGCCTTTGCCGCTCTGGATGCTGATAAGCTGCAGGACGCCGACGCGCTTAAGGAAGCCGCCGATAAGCTGACCAATGCGATGACCCAGCTGCTTGACGGCAGCAACCAGCTCTATAATGGCCTGAATGATCTGAAGGACGGTACTGCAAATCTAAACGATGGTATTAATCAACTGGCGGACGGTACGGTTTCTCTGGCGGCCGGCGCGGATACCCTGTCTGCCGGCCTGACCACCCTGACCGCCAACAACGAAACGCTGGTAGGCGGCGCGCGCCAGGTGTTTGAAACCCTGCTGGCGCAGGCCAACGCGGCGCTGACACAGGCGGGCGTAGATGCAGCCCTGACCGTTGAAAACTATGCCGATGTGCTGGGCCAGCTGGTGGAAGCCGTATCCGAGGAGAGCGTAACTGCCCAGGCCCGCGCCCAGGTGGAAGCCGCGGTGCGCGCTCAGGTGGATGCCGTGCGCAGCGAAGTGACCAAGGCTGTGCGTCCCCAGGTAGAGGCGCAGGTAATGGAAGCCATGAAGGAAAACGTGATGGCGCAGATTCTGGCCACCCAGAACCTGACCCTGGAAACCTATGAAGCCGGGCAGAAGGCTGGCCTTGTCACTGATGCGCAGCGTCAGCAGCTTGAGGGCGCGCTGGATCAGCAGATGCAGACCGCCCAGGTGCAGCAGGCTATCGCCCAGCAGACCGAGGCGCAGATGGCCTCCGATACTGTAGCTGCGCTGATTGAGCAGCACACCGAGGAGCAGATCGGCCTGCTGGTGGAGCAGAACATGCAGTCCGAAGCCGTGCAGGCGCAGATTGCCGCTGCCTGCGAGCAGAGCGCGTCGCTCGTCACCCTCAAGGCGCAGCTGGACAGCTACAACACCTTCTATACCGGCCTGATTGCCTACACCAATGGCGCGTCTGACGCGGCCTCCGGCGCGGCGCAGCTCAAGGCTGGCGCGGATACCCTGCAGTCCGGCGCGGCGCAGCTCAAGGATGCGATGCCTGCCCTGACTGATGGCGTGAGCAAGCTGGTGGACGGCGCGAAGGCGCTGGCCGACGGCCTTACCACCTTTGATGCGGACGGCGTATCCAAGCTGACCAGCGCGATCAACGAGGAGCTGGATCCCCTGCTGGCCCGCGCGCAGCTGCTGATTGAGGCGGCGCAGTCCTACAATAACTACTCCGGCCTGGCCGAGGGCATGGACGGCGCGGTACGCTTCATCTACCGCACGGACGCGATTGAATAAACGATTTCCTTCCCATAAGTCAAAAGGGCGGCTCCTGGCGGGCCGCCCTCGATTTTTATATTATTCTGCGCTTTGCCGCAGCAGCTTTTTATCGCTTGCGTCCATGCAGATCGCGCCCAGCGGCGCGGTCAGCAGGATGCCCAGCACCGCTGCGGCCAGTACGATGCTGTCGCAGACCAGGAAAGAGCTTCATTTACCGCTCTTTTTTTGCCGGGTTTATATTATGTTCACATTTTTGTGGTAAAATATGGCCGAAAACATGGCAGGGAGGATGAACGCGCATGCTGACGCTTTCAAACATCCATAAGGAATATGTATCGGGGGAGCTGCGGGTAGAGGCGCTCAGGGGCGTCAGCCTGTCCTTCCGGCAAAATGAATTTGTGGCGGTGCTGGGGCCTTCCGGCTGCGGCAAAACGACGCTGCTCAATATCATCGGCGGCCTGGATCGCTATACGCAGGGCGACCTGATCATCAAGGGCCGCTCCACCCGCGAGTATAAGGATGCGGATTGGGACAGCTACCGCAACCATTCGGTGGGCTTTGTGTTTCAGTCCTATAATCTGATTCCGCATCAGACGGTGCTGAGCAATGTGGAGCTGGCGCTGACGCTGGGCGGAGTGCCAGCCAAGGAGCGCCGCCGCCGCGCCGTGCAGGCGCTGGAGCGCGTGGGCCTGGGCGATCAATTGAACAAAAAGCCCAATGAAATGAGCGGCGGGCAGATGCAGCGCGTGGCCATTGCCCGCGCACTGGTGAACGATCCTGAAATCCTGCTGGCTGACGAGCCCACCGGCGCGCTGGACAGCGAAACCAGCGTGCAGATCATGGACGTGCTCAAGGAGATTGCCAGCGACCGGCTGGTTATCATGGTGACGCATAATCCCGAGCTTGCCGCGCAGTACGCCACCCGCACCATCCGCTTGCTGGACGGCCGTGTGACGGACGACACCATGCCCTTTGACGGGCAGGACGATATGGCGCAGCCGCCTGCCCGCACGGGGGCGACCTCCATGCATTTTGGCACGGCGCTGCATCTGTCCCTGAACAACCTGATGACCAAGAAGGGCCGCACCTTTATGGTGGCGCTGGCGGGCAGCATCGGCATTATCGGCATCGCGCTGATTCTGTCGCTTTCCAACGGCGTAAACGAGTATATCAAGAGCGTGGAGGAGGACACGCTGACGCAGTACCCGCTGACCATTGAATCCGAAACCATGAACCAGTCGGCCCTGCTGACCGCCATGATGAGCGCCTCCTCCGGCAAGGATATCCCGCACGAGGAAGGCCGCGTGTATTCCAGCAACGTCATGGGCGATCTGATGAGCGCGATGGTATCAGAGGTAAATGAAAACGATCTGCCTTCCTTCAAGGCGTATCTGGACGGCTCGCAGGAAATCGCCGACCTGACCAGCAGCATCGCCTATGAGTATGGCTCTACCCTGCGCATATATAATCGTAACGCCGTGGGTGGCGTGCTGCAGGTACAGCCCAGCACGGTGATCGACACCATGACCAACAGCTCCATGATGAGCAACGCGAATGCGCTGGCGTCCATGTCCTCCATGTCGTCGCTGTCGCAGATGACGAGCATGTACAACATGAACGTGTTCTTTGAGCTGACGGGCGCGAATAACCAGCGCCACGGCAATTACGAGCTGCTGGCAGGCCATATGCCACAGAAGTACGACGAGCTTTTGCTGGTCGTGGGCGAGGACGACGATATCAGCGATACCACGCTGTATACCCTGGGATTGCGTGATCAAAGCGAAGTGCAGCAGCTGTTTATGACGCTGCTGACTGGCAGCACCGTGCAAACCGAAACAATCAGCTATTCTTACGACGATTTGCTCAACCTTACCTTCACCCTGGTGCTGCCCGGCAATCTGTATCAGGAGCAGGGGGATGGCATTTACGCCGATATCAGCGGCGATGAGGCGGCGATGAGCCAGGCGTTGGATCAGGGCGTAACGCTGCGCATTGCGGGCATTGCGCGCAGCAGCAGCAATTCCATGATCAGCAGCATGATGGCCGGCGGCGTGGGCTACACCCACGAGCTGGTGGAATATGTGGTATCGGCCAATAACGAAACGCCCGCCGTCAAGGCGCAGCGCGAGCATCCCGACACCGATATCTTTACCGGCATCAATTTTAACGGCGGCGTGGATATGGAGCCCAGCATGGAAATGCTGGACGCCTATCTGGATTCCCTGCCGCAGGAGCAGCAGACCGCCGCGCGCGCCATGATCGGCATGATGAGCGAGGAACGGATTCTGTCCATGATGCGCGCCGAAATGGCCAAGCAAAAGACCGACGCCACCTACGAGGGCAACCTGGCCAAGCTGAATGCAACCAACCTGGATACGCCCACGCAGATCAAGATTTATCCCATCGATTTTGAAAGCAAGCAGCGTATTGTGGATCTGATTGAGCAATATAACGCGCAGATGCAGGCCGCGGGGCATGAGGAAAGCGTGATCCGCTATACCGATTATGTGGGCTCGCTCATGTCCTCCGTCACCACGATTGTGGATACCATTTCCTATGTACTGATCGCGTTTGTGTCCATTTCGCTGGTGGTGTCCTCCATCATGATCGGCATCATCACCTACATCAGCGTGCTGGAGCGCACCAAGGAGATCGGCATCCTGCGCGCCATGGGCGCGTCCAAGGGCGACGTATCGCGCGTGTTTACCGCTGAAACGCTGATTATCGGCCTGGTGGCGGGCCTGCTGGGCGTGCTGGTGACGTGGCTGCTGACCTTCCCCATCAACGCGCTGATTCACCATCTGACGCAGATCAACGCGGCGGCCATCCTGCCCGGCGGCGCTGCGGCGATTCTGGTGGCCATCAGCATGCTGCTGACCATCCTGGCCGGCGCGATTCCCTCCCGCATGGCTGCCAAGAAGGATCCCGTGGTGGCGCTGCGCACTGAATAATACCTGCGGAGGATGGCAATGATGCCCCATGATGCTGCTGGTGCGGGCAAGGCGCAGGGAATAGCAATTAAAAGGGGGACTGCCCATGTGGCGATTGCCGGACGATGACAGCCAGCCTGTGATTACCGCGGCGGAGCAGATTCACAGCGCGCACCGTATGTGCCATCTGAAGCTGCCCCAAACGGCGATCCTGTTCTTTATGAGCAAGGGGCCGGAGTATCTGAGTGAACACTATGCAGTGACCGAGCTGCCTGAACCGTTCCCGTGCTTTTTGCGGCGCAGGCCGGTGTGGCAGATGAATGATTGGCCGATCTGCTTCCTCTTTGGCGGCTCCGGCGCACCGCAGGCAGCCGACTCAGTGGAAACGCTGGCGGCGCTGGGGGTCAAGAACATCATTGCCGTGGGTATGTTCGGCGCTTTTTCGGCGGATGTGCAGCCGGGTGAAATCGTTGTGCCGCGCAAGGCGTTTGTGGAGGAGGGCACGTCGCTGCATTATTACGAGACCATCGAGGCGGCGCAGCCCGATCTGGCGCTGCACCGGCTGCTGATGGATACCCTGCGGAAGCGCGATTTGCCCATCGTATCCACGGATGCGGTGTATCGGCAGACCTTCCGCAAAGAGCAGCTTTGGCGTGAGCGTGGCGCGGTTGGCGTGGACATGGAAACGTCGGCTGTTTTCAGCGTATCGCAGTATCTGGGTATGCGGGCTGCCGCGCTGCTGATGGCGTCCGATCTGCATCCTGCCAGTCCGGATGCGCACAAATGGCAATGGCTGATGACCGCCGATATGCGCTATGACCTGGCTGAGCAGGCGCTGGCTGCGGCGAAGGCTGTGTGCTGTGAAAGGGGACTGACGAGGGGGAGACGAGGGGGTACGGTACTTTCTTGAGTCAAGAAAGTACCAAAGAACCGGTTTTGGCGTGAAAGTCAATTGGATGAAAACAGGGAGTGGCCCTGGCCACCTGCCACCCTACCCCCGTGGCAGGGAAAAACTTGAACCGCTCGGTCTGGAGTAAACTCCGCCCGGGCGATTCTTCATTTTTCCCCTATGGTCTGGCTTCGCCAGCCCTGCGCCAATTAAAATCGGCGTGCCACGGGAGTGCATTGAGTAGTTGCGGGACCTCCGCGCAGCGATTGGCGATCGTTTTGAAATGCACTCACCAAAAGGCTTCTCCTTGAGGAGAGGCTCTGCCGTAGGCGGTGGTGAGGTGTAGGCTGCAAAGCAGCCGTTAGCAAAAGTATATAGAACAACGCCGCTGCGGCGGCTACGACCCTCACAATTCGGCATAGTCGTTTTGCAGCGCTAACGCTTGCAAAACTCGTTGCCTCATTGGCGCTGCATCCGCCTTGATCTGCCACAGGCAGCGGCGGATTACGCGCCTCATCAGTCAGGACAAGCCTGACAGCTTCTTCTCAAGGAGAAGCCTTTGGACGATCGCACTTTCCTATATGTGTAAAAGACTACGTTCCCCTCATCCGTCTCGCTGCGGCTCGACACCTTCCCCCATTTTGGGGAAGGCTTTTATAGCCGTGCACTTCTTCATGAAGCTTGGGTTGTTCTGCCTATCGATAATAAATATGCCTGATAAATGCACGCAACAAACGTCCCGTGGCACGCTGATCGCAGATCAGCGCAGGGCGTGCGTAGCACGACCGAGGGGGAAAGCAGGAAGCAAACGGAGGAAAGCTGGCTTTCATCCGGGCGGTTCAGGCTTTCACCTGCCACGGGGGTCACGAAGCAGCAGCGTATCCTTTCGGTTTTCTTCAATCGACTTTTACGTCACACGCAGCCTTCTTTGATTCTTTCTTGGGCTCCAAGAAAGAATCGTACCCCGTCCTCGTTTTCCTTTTAACCATACAAAAATGCCCCTGCAAGGTTGCCCTTGCAGGGGCGCGTTTTTGCCTGCGATTACTTGTTGTCCGCAGTCACGGCCTGCGCCGCAGTGCGGCCAGACACATAGATTTCAACGATGGCGTTGCCGCCCAGACGGTTGCCGCCGTGGATGCCGCCGGTCACTTCGCCAGCCGCGTACAGGCCGGGGATGACGTTGTCGTTTACATCCAGCGCATGGCGCTCGGTGTCAACCTTGATGCCGCCCATGGTGTGATGGGTGGAGGGCGCCATCAGACGGATGCGCAGCTCCACGCCGTCCAGGGTGTAGGTATCGGGCAGGTAATTGCCGTTCTCATCCTTCTGAGCGTCGCCGATCAGACGGTTGGGGTTGGTCTTCTTCACGTCCTCGGGCTGCTCGCCGGCCATGATCGCCTTGTCGTAGCTCTCAATGGTCGCGCGAACAGTGGCCGCGTCGGTGCTCAGGCCCAGGCTGTTGAACAGGTCGGCCAGCTGATCCACCGTGCGGACATACTGACGCCATTCCACATCCTCGTTGCCGTACAGGTAGGGGCCGGGGATCTTGGCGGCAGCGTTGGCGATTTCGATGAACACGCCCTTGGTGCCGTTGTGCTCGATGCCGTTGCGGAACTCCGCCAGGCTCAGCACGTCGCGCTCGGAGGTTTCATCCACAAAGCGCTTGCCGGTGGTGGGGTTGATGTAGATGGCGTAGTTGCCGCCGCCGAAGGCCAGGTTGCCGTTGTCTACCCAGCTGATAGGCATCATCTGGGTGAAGCCCATGCCGGTTACGTCCGCGCCCGCAGCCTGAGCCATCACAATGCCGTCGCCCTGCAGGGAGGAGCGGTTGGTGGTCTTGGTGCTGGTGGAAACGTACTCGCTGGACCAGTACACGTTGCTGTCCACAACCATGTTCAGGTTCGCGGCATAGCCGCCGGTGGCCATGATAACGCCCTTGGTGGCATGCGCGGTGACGGGGGTGCCGTCATAGCGGGTGCCGGTCACGCCGGTCACGCGGCCGTCTTCAACGATCAGGTTTTCCGCAGTGGTGCGCAGCATGATCTTGTTGGAAGCGGCGGTTTCGGAGGTAACCAGCAGGGTGTTCATGGGAGCGACAAAGTAGGTGCCCCAACGGCCGGGATAGTTCTGACCGTCGATGGTGGCGCCGATGAACTCGTTTTCACGATACCACAGCGCGCCGATCAGGGTGGGCTGAGTGTCCTCTACAAAGGTGGAGCCCTGAGCTTCCAGCCACTGCTTCAGCTCCTGGCCGCCCTGGATGAACTGGTTCACCAGGTCAAAGTCGCCGTAGATCCAGCTGCTCATGTCCGCGGTGGGACGCAGGCCGCCGTAATAGGTCTGGAAGATGTGCAGGTTGACGGTGGAGAACAGGGTCAGCTGGCCGGCGCCCGCTTCAACCTTGGGCTCCGCCCAATCCAGATACTGCTTGATTTCGGCCTTCAGCGCCTGCAGGGTGGGCAGATACTCGGCGTGTACGCCGTGCTTGCTCAGCTCCTCGATGTCGCCGGCGACGAATTCATGATCCTTGTAGTACTCCTCATCAAAGGGCTCTTCGCTCCAGTTGAGGATGGTCTTGAGCTCGTTCAGGGTAGCGATGCTTTCAACAACCTTGTTATAGGTGTTGCCGTCGTAGCCAACGCCGGTGGTGGCGTCAGGATCGGCGGGATCCCATACCAGGTAGGGCATGACGCTCTGATACTGACCGCCGGAGACCAGCGTGTTGCCGCCGACCTGGGCGTTCTTTTCGATCACCAGCACGGTGTTGCCGTCCTGGGCAGCCTGCGCGGCCGCAGCGATGCCAGCGCCGCCGGCGCCGACGATGACCACGTCATAGGTTTCCTCGATGGGATCCTGAGCTTCATGCACAACCTTGTTGGCCTTGAAGGCATCCAGATTGGTGCAGCCAGCCTGCTGGGCCGCATTGTTCACCGCGCTGCGGATGGCCGCGCTGGTGAAGGTAGCGCCGGAAACGGCGTCCACGCCCGTGCCGTTGGCAGCCAGGATGTCCGCGATCATGGGCTCAAAGGCCACGTCGCCCACATACTGGGTTTCCTGATTCGCGCCCACCTCGATGGCGGTAACGGCGGTATCGGAGAAGGTAACGCTCATTTCAACGCTGCCGTTGTAGCCGCTGCCAACGCCCGTGTAGGTGCCGGCGGTGAAGGCCAGCGCCGCAGTGTTCTCGGTGGCTTCGCCCTTGGCCTGCGCCAGAGCCTTGCCCAGCGCTTCCTTGACGGCGTTGCTGGTGATGGTCGCGCTGGCGACGGTATCCACCGCGTCCGCGTCGCTTACGCCCACCAGGGACGCAGCGTATTTTTCAATCGCCGCGCCGCCCAGAGCGGGGGTTTCCTTTTCACCGGTAATTTCTACCGCGGTTACGGCGTTTTCATCAACGGTAACCTTTACGGTCACGTCGCCGCCGAAGCCGGTCGCGGTGCCCGTATACTCGCCCGGCGTGAAGGTGGCCGCGTTGCCCGCAAAGGGCACGATGGCCATCATCAGCACCAGCAGAAGAGACACAAACTTCTTCATCGTGTATTCCTCCTGTATATGGTATTTCTTGAGGCAGCGTTTGTGCTGCCGCATAAGATATGATAGTATGTTTTTGTGATGTTTGTCAATATATCATTTGAGATATACCTGCGGCAGAATTAGGGCAAATCGCGTGAAAACTGTCCTTTTTCACAGCTTTCTCAACCATTTCCATAGAAGGAATGAACAGCGGAGATAGCGATTCCCAGGGGTGGAGGTTCAGTGCGAATTGGGAAAGAAAAAGAACCCCGTCGAGCTTTTATCGACGAGGTTTGGCCTGATCTGAAATGACTTATCATCACAGATCGTGTTTCTTTCTCCGTTTTTCCGCTTCGTAATACACAAAATCGTCGGCGCGGGCGAAAATGATGATGACGACCATCTTTTCCTCCACCCTTTGCAGCGCATATACCACCCGCAATCCGGCTTTCTTGAATTTGATCTTATAAAGCCCGGCCAGTTTGCTGCCTGCAAAATTGTCCAGCGGTTTGCCGTATCCATCCGGATAACCCGGATTCTGCGCCACCTTTCGGATGCCCTTCAAAATCTCGGGACGAACCGACTGATTCAGCGATGCGAGATCGTCCTCCGCCTCAGGCAAAAATCGAATTTCCCAATTCATTCGATTTCCACATCCTCTGCTGCGTCAATATCGGCCTCCGAAATATTGAGGTCTTTCATCACATCCGCTTCGCTGCGGGCGTTCTCCAGATTATTATTGGCCAGCCGCTCCTGTGAGAGCAGAAGTAGACGATAATTCTCCTCAATCTCGGCCAAACGGCTGAATTCATCCGGCGAGAGCAGAATGGCGGCGGGAACGTTGTTCTTGAGCACAACCAGCTGAGGTTCATTTTTCAGACGATCAAATACCTGCGTTGCCTGTCCTTTGCTGAATTGCGAAATGGAAACGAGGGAACGAAGTGTTTCAGCGCTGATAGCCATGGCAAAGCCTCCTTTCAATGTCCTCGCCTATATTATATCCGATTTTACGCAAATAGCAACGCATTTCGGAAAATTTTCCGAATTTAATCCGAAAACGTGAACGAAAAGCCAATTGAACTCCGCAAAAAGCGAAGCTTGCTGCGGCACATGGAATTTCCATTTATATTCCAAGCATCGGCCTTTTCCTGCGTTTGCACCAAAGGATAGCGAATCTCGCATAATCTGGCGAATTCGGCAAACAATACGAGGGCATCAGCAACGCAAAAAAGGAGTGGCTTGGATGAAAGCGACAGGCATTGTACGCAGAATTGATGAGCTGGGCCGTGTGGTAATCCCTAAGGAGATTCGCAGAACCCTGCGTATTCGGGAAGGCGACCCGCTGCTGACAATGGGGAAGATGGATGATCTGCCTGCTTTATTCAGGCTGCTGAACAGCGTGGCGGAGATGGGCTGGGGAAGAAAACAATAATAAAAAAGCAACGCTGGAAGCGATGCCAGCGCTGTTTTTCTGTGCGAGCTGCAGAGGAGTATTGCATTACGGCTGTGATATGAGTTACAAATACTTCTTAAATGCGCGTTTGTACTTTATTGTTGCATCCATCAGCCAGTCAAATTGATTTGTCCATGTTTCTTTATCTTCAAAATCAACATGATGAGCGAGCAGGATGCGGCTGGCCTTTTTTTCCGGCAATTCACGCCAATCCAAGGTATAGCCGATTTCTTTTTCTATGGCTTCTTTCTTTGCAAGCAGCGAGCGGAAAAGGTCTTTATCATCACTTATATATAGCTCGACAACCAAATTGCTGTCTTTTCTGATGAGATTCATTGCAATATGGCATCCGGACGAGCCGATGCTCAGGTCCATCCAATGATCAGTAGTTGCTTTTCTTTTGTTAAACGCTTTAGCAAACTGCGCATTGGCAAATGCATAGTCATTAAATGCCGTCCAGTATTCCAGACGGAATTGCTCTCTGGGCTTCATAGCGTCGTTTTTCTTAACTGTTTTTGTCCAATCATTGGGTTTTTCAATAATTTCAAATTTCACAGCCGGTTTAGAGGCCTCAATGCGGTAAAGATGGATCTCGCACAGGAAAAAACCAACCTCGTCGTCAGTATGGTTATTCAGCCATTCAATGGCTGCACGATGTTCTTCACGCGCATGCCTAACAACCCATATAACCGTATTGGCGCCCTTGCCGGAAGCATATGTAATCAGCTTGCCGAGATGATCATGATTGGTATCTTCAAGTTGGTTTTCAATGATGATTCTTCTTCCCGTGCCTGCTTCGGTTGCAACAATATCGACACTGAAATCGCCCACCGCAGATTCGGTTTCATCAGCGGCTATTTCCATACCAATTGCATCGCCCAGTATGGCCATGTGTTCATCTTCGGCGAGCCATGGGGTGAAATCCAGGGCCTCATGAGGCCAGATAGCCCTCAAATCTCGTATTTCTTCGAGCTTCCCTAGGTTTGTTATCATAGTTTTCAGCCCCTTCAGTGATATTTGGACTTGCGTATTGTATATCATGCGGTCATTTGGACAAACAAGGATGAAGTCTTTTTGAAAACGGTTTTATGCCTTGATAACGGCGAGGCTTGAACTGACAGAAAACAATAAATCATCATGATTGTGCTTTTTTCGCTTTTCTGCTTTGTAATACACAAAATCGTCAGCAGATCAAATACCTGCGTTGTCGGCCCGTTGCTGAATTGTGAAACGGAAAAGAAGGAATGAAGCATTTCGGCGCTGATGGCCCTGGAAAAGCCTCTTTTCGATATCCTTGCTCCTATTATAACTGATTTGATACAAATAGCAATGTATTTCGGAGAATTTTTCATATAATCCTTTGGTCATTCTTTGTGCGTTCTTGTCTTGTTTGCCATTTTGTGCTAAACTGATGCCGAACGACTGGCAATTGGAGGGGAGCGAATGGATGAGCAGGTTCGGCAGTATGTTGAGCAGTATCCAAGCGGAATTGCGGATATGTATCAAGCGCTGAGGACGCTGATTCTGGACAGCGCGCCCGCCCCGCTGCAGGAAAAGCTGTGGGCGAGGCTGCCGAGCTATTATGCGGGGGAAGCCTTTGTCCGCCTGATTCCATTCAAGGATCATATTAATATCGAAGCCAGCGCTGCGGCGGCGCACAGGCAGGCGCTGACGGGCTACAAAATGACGCCCAAGGGCATGCTGCAGATCTTCCTGGGACAGGAGATTCCGGCCGATGCGCTCAGGCAGATATTTGAGGATACATTGCACTAAAGGAGAAAAAGAAAATGGAAGCCAAGTGGTTTAACGTATACGGATTGATTTTTGTGGCGGTCATTCTGATCCCCAATGTGATTTTTGCGATGAAGTGCAGGGATGGCTTTGTCAACAAATGGAATAACAGGCTGGTGGAAGCCCTGGAGCAGATCGGCCGCTTCGGCTGCTTTATCCTGATGATTTTTCAAATTCCGGGCACATTCTTTGGCTGGCATTCGCAGCAGGCGTTTTATCTCTATCTGGTTGCGGACACGCTGCTGGCGGCGGCTTATTGCCTGATCTGGCTGATTTGCTTCCACAAAAGCAGCATGTTCCGGGCGCTGGCGCTTTCCATTATCCCTTCGGTTTTGTTCCTGTTGAGCGGCGTTCTCATTCGCTCGATTCCGCTGATCGCTGCGGCCGCGCTGTTTGCGCCCAGTCATATTCTGATTTCGTATAAGAACGCAAAGTAAAGCTGGGAGGAAAAAGAATGGAACTGCAAAGCCTTCTGGACGCCTTTGTCGCTCAATCCAGGGCCATTCTGGGCGATTGCCTGACGGGCGTGTATCTGCACGGCTCGGCGGCCATGGGCTGCTTTCAGGCGCAAAAGAGCGATGTTGATCTGCTGATCGTGGTGGAAAACGCGCTGCCGAACGATCTGAAGCTGCAATACATGGCGATGGTGACAGCCATGAACGCCTACGCTCCGCAAAAGGGCATTGAACTGAGCGTGCTCCGCCGCGATGTGTGCAAGCCGTTTGTCTATCCCACGCCGTATGAGCTGCATTTTTCCGTGATGCATCTGGAGCGCTATCGTGAGAACCCGGCAGAGTATGTACGCGCCATGCACGGTGAGGACCGCGACCTCGCGGCGCATTGCATGATGCTGCGCCATCGCGGCGTAAGGCTTTACGGCCCCGAAATCGAGCAGGTTTTCGGGCCGGTAAGCGATGAAGCGTTTGTGAACAGCGTCTATCAGGATATCCGCACCGCGCAGGAGGATATCCTGAAAGCCCCGGTCTATGTCATCCTGAATCTTTGCCGCGCGGCGGCATATCGGGAGGAAGGGCTGATCCTGTCCAAGCGCGAGGGCGGCGAGTGGGCGCTGAACGATTGGCAGCTCGCGCCTTATCAGGGCATGATCCGCGCCGCGCTGAAGGCGTATCAGGAGGGGGAGAGTATGCCGCTGGATCATGAGACGGCGCAGAACTTTGCAGAAAGTATGCTGAAGCGATTCATTACGCGCTCATTCGACTCACTTGAAGAATAGTGAATGGTTGAAACCGTGAGACAGCTTTGCGAAGAGATGGAGAAATGTATCATAATAAAGCGCCCCGCAGCGGAGTTTCCCGCTGCGGGGTGCTTGCGTGCAGGCTTATTCCTCTTCGCTCAGGTTTTCGGTGGCGAACAGGTTGATCGCGCCCAGGATTTCTTCCTCGGTGTAGTTTTCGGCGATTGCGCCCACGTTCCAGTAAGCGTAGCTGCCCTCGAACCAGCTCATCAGGTCGGCCAGATCCTCAGCATAGCGGAACTCCAGATGGAAGGTTTCGGCCATGGTGTCGCCGCCGAAGGCAAAATAGGTGAACTGGCCGGCGTTTTCATCCTCGGTCTTGTAGAAGATGAAGCCGTTTTCGTTGTTCTCCACTTCCACGGGCGCGTAGGTGTGGCGGAAGATCTCGTTGCCCTCGGCGTCCACGCCGGAGATTACGTTGCCTTCGATGGTCATCCTGGCCACGCCGCCGATGTAGTAGCAGTCAAAGCGCATGCTTTCGGGAACGGCGCTGTACTTGGCAATGGCTTCCTCGCCGTACACATCGCCCGTGCACATATACAGCAGGTATTCTACGGTAGCTTTGGCGTTCTCTTCGCCAACCAGGGGCGTAACGGCGGCCAGCCAGTCGTCATGGTATTCTTCCTTGGACAGCTCGGGGAACAGCTCCACATAGGTGCCGGGAATCTGGCTGAGGTAATCAGCTTCGGCGGTCTCGGCCAGGCCGGTCAGGCAAAAGGAAAACAGGCAGATCAGGCACAGCGCGGCGGAAAGCAGCTTTTTCATGGCAGGGTACTCCTTTTCAGATCAATCTTGGTTAGATTTCTTTAACCGTTGCGCAGTATACCACGCCTGAAAGCAGATTTCTATTCCGTTTTGATTTCAGTATCCCGTTTTGACGTACAGCGTGCGGCAAAGCGATAGGCGCTGGGGGTAACGCCATAGCGCTGCTTGAAGGCGGAAGAAAACTTGCTGGCGCTTTCATACCCGGCGTCCAGGGCAATTTCAACAATGCGCCGCTCGCTGCCGGACAGCTCCACCGCAGCCTTTTCCAGCCGGTATTCCTTGAGATAGCGATAGATCGGCGCGCCATATACCTGGCGGAACAGCTTTTGCAGGTGCGATACGGACAGATGATGCTCCTCCGCCAGGCGGGACAGGGATACATAGCTGTCGCGCTCGGTCAGTAAATGATCGCGCAGATGACTGACCAGGCGTACCTGCTCGGCCGAGCAGTACTCGGTTTCGCGTTCAGCACGCGGCATGCTGCGCAGCAGCATCAGCAGTTCCAGCACCTTTAATTGCAGGTATTCGCGGTCAAAATAAGGCAGGTTTTCGTACAGCTCGCGCAGCACATGCTCGCAGCGCGGCCCGGCCTCGTCCAGCATGAACCAGCGGCTGCCCAGCAGATTGGCGCGCAGCGCGGATAAATCCACCGCCAGCGGGGCCACATGGCGCTGCATCCAGCGCGAGGCTGCGGCACAGTCGATCTGCAGACACAGCCCCTCATAATAGCCCATGGGGAAAAGCGAGGTGGACTGCGCGCCATGCAGCCCGTCAAAGCAGCTGACGGACAGCCCGCCAGGCGTCAGCACAGCCTGCTCACGCAGGGAAAAGACGCTCTCAAAGCGCCCGGATATGCAGAAATTGATCTCCAGCTGATCGCGCTGATCGCGCAGCTCCTCAAAGCCGTGCGTCTGCAGGCGCACCAGCAGCGCGTCTACGCCGTCAAACAAGGGATAGCGCGCAATGCTGCCGCCGCCATCCTGACAGGGCAGGGTGGCAAAGGCTTCTCCGCGAAAACCGTCCAACAGCTGTATTTCATCCATGCGCGCCGCCCTCAGACGCCCGTTACGATGCGGGCAAAGAAGCCGTCGCTGGCAAAGACGGCGCTCAGCGCGCTCTGGCCCAGATAGCGGGTTAACAGATCTACCGGGATAATCGTGCGGATGACCGGCACCAGCAAAAACAGCACATACAGCGTAATCACGCCGCGCAGCAGGCCGTACACGCCGCCCATCAGCCCGTCAAAGTGCTTGAGCACAGGAAAATAGAACACATGCCCAACCAGCCCTACCGCAGCATGCAGCACGATAAAGCTGATAAAATAGCACACGACAAAGCTGAAGGACTGCAGCACCACGGCCACGATGGTGTAGGATACATAATCGTTCACCGTGGTCATGCCTGCGGAGGCAAAGGCCGCGCTGGACAGGTTGCTCTGCAGGATGGCGGCGATGCTGTCGGGCAGGGATACGCTTTTGAGCACCGTCTGAATGAGCGCCGCGCTCATGCCGCTCACCTGCGTGGTGGCCAGGGCATAGTCGCCCACCAGCGAGCCTGCGTCCGTATAGGTGGCCAGCATTTCGGTAACGCCGCGATTGGCGCTGAGGAGCGAGGCCAGCTGCGGCCCGGCAAAAAAGGCGGCTACCACCGAGATCAGGCAGGCGGCCAGGCCCAGGAGCGAGGCTACAGAGCCCCGGTAAAAGCCGAAGGCGACGCTGATAAACAGCACGGCCAGAATGGCAAGATCCATGATATTCATAGCGTTTTTAAGGCACGGACACGGCCCATACGCTGGTGCCGCATACCAGCAGCGCCACGCCGTTTGAGGTCATGCCCAGATAGTCGGTCACCGTGCCGTCCACCGGCAGGCGCAGGGCGGTAAAGCGCTGCGCGCTGATATCGGCGCGGTAAAGGCTGTTGCCGGAGAAGGCGTACAGGCGCTTGCCGTGGATGGCCGCGCCCACGCAGGAATCCGGCAGGGAGTAGCGGGTGTCGGTTTTGCCGTGCAGCAGGCGCAGCTCGCTGAAGCTGCCCGCCGTATCCGTCTGCAATACGGGCGCGAACAGCAGGTACGGGTCGCCGCTGGTGGGGGTGCTGCCTACCAACTGCCAGCCGTATACCAGCACGGTGCTGTCGGCGCTGAGCGTGCCGTGGTAATCGTACAGGCGCAGCTGGCGCGTGTTGATTACGTTCAGATAGCTGCCCGAATACACCACGGCGTAGGTGATCGGCTCGCCCAGGGATACGTCGCCCGTGTTCATGCGGCCCACGCGGTAGGTATGCATGGTGGTTTCAGGCACAGCGCCGTATACATCCAGCGCAGTCGTCCACAGGTATTCGTTATCGCCGAAGAAGCCGCAGTCCAGCAGCATCAGGTCGGTATAGTTGTTTACAACGGTATCCACCAGGCCGCCGTCCATGTCCTTGATGGTCAGCGTGGGGCTGACGCCGTCGCCCGTTACGATGGCTACATACTTATCGCACACGCGGGCAAACTGGATGGTTTCGCTCAGCCGGTCGTTATAGGTGGAGCGGCCGCTGCGGTCCAGAATCTGCAGCTGATTGGTGGTCCACACCACAACGTGGCGGCTGCCGGCATGGAAGCGCGCGCCCGAGCCTACCTGCACGCTCCATAGCTCGCTGCCCGAGGTGGACAGGCAAAACAGCGTGCTGTCGTCATAATACAGCACACGGTCGCCAAACACAGTGACATCCTGGCTGACCACGCAGCGCAGCTTTCTGCCCGATATTTTGCCGCCGCTCCCGCTGAGCAGCCCCAGCAGGTAGGCGATGAGCACCAGCAGCACGGCGATGGCCGCGATCAGCAGGTACGGGCTGATTTTTTTTCGTTTGGTTCCAAGGTCGTAATTGGGCATGGGTACCTCCTGCCGGCGGGTAGAAAGCCAGCATATACAAACCTATTATAATCGGATACGCGACGCGCGTCAAACCCTTATCTTGCCACGGGCGGTTATTTGATTTCAAAGAGCTTGAGCAGATCCTCATCCGACAGCTTGGTGGGCATGCTTTCGCCGGGGGTAATCAGCAGATCAAACAGCTTGCGCTTGGCCTGGCTCATGCTGACCACCTGCTCCTCGATGGAATCGTGCACCAGCAGGCGCACGACCTCGACCTCCTTGGTCTGGCCGATGCGGTGCGCGCGGTCGACAGCCTGCTCCTCGGCGGCGGGGTTCCACCAGGGATCATAGTGAATAACCATGTCCGCGCCTGTCAGATTCAGGCCCGTGCCGCCCGCCTTGAGCGAGAGCAGGAACACGCTGCCGTGGCCGGAATTGAAGGTATCGCACAGCTTCACGCGCTCATCCGCCGGGGTATCGCCGTCCAGGTACAGGCTCTTTACGCCTTCCTGCGACAGGCGCGCCTCGATCAGGCGCAGCATGCGCGTAAACTGGCTGAACACCAGTGCGCGGCGGCCGTTCTGCAGGGCGGGCAGCAGCACGTCTACCAGCATTTCCAGCTTGCCCGAGGTGCCCGTGTAATCGGGCAGGCACAAAACAGGATGGCAGCAGATCTGCCGCAGCTCCGTAATGGCGGACAGCACCTCGGCGCGGCCCTTGGCCATGCCGCGGGTGTTGAGAATTTGCTTGACGTAATCGCGCCGGCGCAGCAGGCCCGCCTGATAGACGCGGCGCTGCTCGGGCGACATTTCGGCCATCAGGGTTACTTCCAGCTTGTCGGGCAGCTCGGTCAGCACGTCCTTCTTCAGACGGCGCATCAGGAAGGGACGGATGCGGCGCATCAGCTCATCGCTGTTTTCGCCTTCGCCGTAACGGCGCATAAAGGCGCTGGCACGGGGCAGATAGCCGGGCAGGATGAAATCGAAAATGCTCCACAATTCGCCCGCGTGGTTTTCCATGGGCGTGCCGGTCAGGGCAATGCGCGTTTCGGCGGACAGCTGCTTGACGGCGTGCGCGCCCACGCTGGCGGAATTTTTAATCTGCTGCGCCTCGTCCAGGATGGCAAAGCGGAAGGATACGCCCGACAGCAGCGGCGCGTCGCGGCGAATCAGCGGATAGCTGGTCACCAGAACGTCGGGCGCATCGGGGGTGGAAAGGAGCTTGATCTGCTCCGCGCGGGAAGCCTGTGCGCCCGAAAGCAGCATCACTTCCAGCTCTGGGGCAAAACGGTTCAGCTCGCTCAGCCAGTTATAGGTAAGCGAGGTGGGGGCGATGATGACCGAAGGCTTGCGCTCCTTTTCGGTGCGGGCAAAGTAGAGCAGCGCCGCGATGGTCTGTACTGTTTTGCCAAGGCCCATGTCGTCGGCCAGGATGCCGCCCATGTGCAGCGAACGCAGGGCGCACAGCCATTCAAAGCCGCGCTGCTGATAGGGGCGCAGGCAGTCAAGCGGCGGCTCGGGCTTGGGCACATCCAGGCTGGCCGCGCGCTGCGCTTCCTCATCCAGCGTAACAGGCAGGCCGCTGCTGCGAATCAGCGCTTCCAGATAGGCTGCGCGGTACATGCCCAGATCGCGGGTGTCGGCATAATCCACCACCTCGCACACGGCCTCGGCCAGGGGCTGCCAGTCGTCGGTATCCTCTAATGAAATGAAGGAGCCATCCTTAAACCGGAAATAGCTGGCCTGGTCGCGCAGCGCGCGCATCAGGGGCAGCAGCTCCTCAACTTCCTCGCCGCCGTCGGTCATGCTCAGCTGCAGCTGGCCGCTGGCGCCGCGCAGGAAGCCCGCCAGCTGCGCCCGGCGCGGGGTGAACTTGCGGAAATCCTTGCTGAAAAACACCTCGGCGTGGCGCGTCAATTCGTTTACGCCGCTGGTGACAAAGCTGTATACATCCTCCGCGCCCGATAGATACACGCGGCCCTTGGATACGCGGAAGCCCGCGCCGGCCAGAAGCTCGGTAATTTCCTGCTCGTGCTGGGCGTCGCGCAGCAGCAGGAGCGAGGCGTGCTCGTTGGGCGGCGCGAAGGGATCGATAATCTGTTCGCCGTACAGAAACTCGGTGCGGGCGGTCACATCCGTGCCGTCGCGGTCCAGATAGACGCGGGCCTTGAAGGGCTCGCGCACCAGCTGGCGTTCCAGCTCGGGCGAAAAGCGCAGCTCACCTACGCGGCTGAGCCACAGCGTCAGTTCGCTCATCACCTTCTGCGTTTGATCAGGATCAAACACAAACAGCGTGCGTCCGCCTGTGCGCTCGGTCGCGCAGATGCGCGCCACCGCCCGCTGCACGCGCGGCACGCTCTGCACCGCGCCGTCGATGACCGCATAGGCGCAGTCCTCGGTCAGCGCGCGGAAATCGCCCTCAAACATGGCGGAAATGGCCAGGCGGTGCTGCGGCGCGCCTGCCTTGGCGCGGTCGCTCAGGGTAAAGCTGAGCGGCAGGGTTTCCTCGCTGATGCCATCCTGTGCGATGGCGGTATCCTCGTATTGCAGGCGGAAGCGCATGCGGCGAAGAATCTCCCACACGCGCGCGGCGGTGGGCTGGGGAAGGGGCAGCAGGCGCGCGTCCTGCACGCCGATTTCAACGCCCGCGCCCTTGAGGGTGGCGCAGTGCAGCTGCAGCAGGGAAATCAATTCCCGCTCGGCCTCGCCAAAGCGCATCCAGGCGGGGAAAAAGGTAAAGCCCTTGCCGAAGGAGAGCGGCTCGCCGCTTTTGAGCGAGGCCAGAAACTCGGTAATGGAGCGGATGACGTACAGCCTGTCCTGGCCGATGCGCAGACCGATGCGCATATCCAGCCCGTTCATGCGGATTTCAGGCTCCAGCCGGGCCATCACGCACTCGGGCAGCGCGCCCTCCATCACGGAAAACAGCGTCGCGGCGCGGGCTTTGGCGCGCATCTCCTGCATGGCGCGCAGCGCGCCGGATTCGTTTGCGTCAATCAGGGCCGCCAGGGTATGGCGGCAGAAGGGGGATTTTTCGCAGGGGCACTCCATGCGCCCGTTGGGGTAAATCCTGATAAAGCCGTGCGCCCCGGCCACCGAGTAGGTTAAAAAATCGGCGCTGCGCTGGTTTTCGCGCACCGCGCCCCGGCGGTACAGCGCGCGCCCGGCGTCAAACTCCTCGTCGCCCATCCGTTCCTTGAGCTTATCCATGTTCATGCAGACAATATCCTCCAAAATCGATGCGCTTGAATTACGGCGCATCTTATTAAAATACGCCGTGAAAAGCGTTTCTCCTGCCTGTGAAAAGATTGTTTTACATGAAAACAGCGGGTCCGATTGATTCAATAGAATATTTTTTGCAGTAATTGGATGATAACCCTTGACGAATCGGCAAAATATCGGTAAAATAACAACATGCGATTGCCATATCGTATGCTATTTGGAGAGGAGTATACTTTTTCAATGGATTTTTCAGGTAAAATAGTTTTGTCCTTTATAGAAGAGGACAATGTTCAGCGCGCGTATTTTCGCATTCGCCCCCTGCTGACGGGCGAGGGCGCGCTGACCAAGCAGGATATCGACGCCCTGCCGGACGAGGGCTACCTGCGCATCGTGCCGGATAAAAACGAGCAGCATACCTTCAAGGACCGCATGCGCAGCCTGGGTTATTTGTGCGTGCTGGATCTGAAAAGCATTCCCCCCGAAGCGATCAAAATCCGCAATAATAAAAACTACGCGCCCGCCCGCGGCGAAAACAACCAGTTTATCGTTTATTCCGACGCGGTGCAGGCCGTGCCGCCGCAATTGGTATATGAAGTAATTTCCGCCGAGCAGGGGGATAAGGAGCGCATCGCCCAGTCCTCCACGGCGCTGTGCTATCTGCGCAGCGGCGGTCGCATTTACGGCCCCGTCAGCCGCGCCACCGCCCTGGATCAGGAGGGCGCGTGTCAGCTTGCGCCCGACAGCGACGGCATTTACGCCGTCACCTTCCCTGATGGGACGGAGCGGCTGTATTACTGGCCGCGCCGGGAGGAAAAGCCCGCCGCGCGTCCCAGCCTGCTGCAGGCTGAAAGCAGCGAGGAGATCGCCCCGCCCGCGCAGGAAGCCAATCCCCGCCTGAACGGCATGCCGCTGTATCAGACCGTGGCGCGCCGCCAAAGCGCGCAGCAGCGCGCGCATAACCCGCTGATTGAAGCGGTGGATCAGCAAATGCGCGCCGGGCGCATCGAGGCCCCGGGCGCGGTGCTGTCCGCCGGGGCGGCCACCCGTCAGGTGGAAAACCCCATGGAGGCCTTCAAGCGCGCGCTCAGCGCCCTGTGGCCGCTGCCCGAGATGCAGCGTCAGGCCGTGGCGCATATGCTGAGCATGACGGGCGTGCAGAACATCCTCAATCAGCAGCTGGCCGGGCGCGGCGCGGACGCCGTTACCGCCGCCATGAACAGCCAGATTCAGGATCTGGAGGCCGAGCGCCTGGCGCTGATCATGCAGGTGGACGCGGCCAAAAAGAATCTTTCCGCCCTGCGCCGCGAGGCGATGGAGCAGGCTGGCTGCGAGGAAAACGAGGCCCTGCAGCGCGCGCGCCACGAGGCTGAAAACGCCCGCGCCGATCTTGAAAAAATCAATGCCGAGCGCGCTCGCCTGCTGGCTGAGCGCGATGAGGCGATTGCCGATATCCAAAAGGCAGGCAAGCCCTGCCTGGCTGCCGAGATGGGCGGCTATGCAGATCTGAACACGCTGTGTGAGCGCGTGCAGAAGGCCATGGCCGCGCAGGGCTTTGCCTGCGCGCAGGACGATGCCGTGCACCTGCTGACCCTGCTGTGCCTGTGCGGCGGGCAGCTGGCGCTGGAGGGTCCCGCCCCGGCCGACGCGCTGCCCCTGTGCCGCGCGCTGGCTGCCGCCGTGGGCGCGCCGTGCGCCTTTGAGGATCAGAACGGCGCCAAGCGCGCGCTGTCTGTGCAGGCGGGCGGCGACACGCTGATGTTTGCCATCTCCGCCGCGGCCGACGCGCAGGAGCAGCCCTATGTCCGCTTGCTTACCGCTGCGTGCGGCGCAGGCTACGCTGCCGCTCCCTATCCCGTGGCGTATTTCAGCGCTTCGGATAGCTGGAAGCTTGAAAAGCTGCCGGTTTTCCCGCCCGTGCGTGCGGAATCGCTGCGCGAGGCTGTGCTGCGCGATGCGGCCGAGCCGCCCAAGGCTGCGCTGAAGCTGATGGAGGATATCGACCGGCAGCTGCAGCGCCTCGGCGCGCCCCTGCCGCAGGCTGTGCGCGGGCAGATCTACGCTTACCTGTCCGCTGCGTCCGTGCATATGCAGGGCGGCGTGGCCAGGGCCATGGATTATGCCGCGTGCGCGTACATTCTGCCGCATATGCGGGCCAATCAGGTGCCTGCCGCGCAGATGAAGCCGCTGATGACGGGCCTGCCGCAGGCGCAGGCGATGCTGGAGCGCTAAGAACGATGGAAAAACTGTATATTACCAGCCTGCAGAATCCGCAGGTGAAGGCCTGGCGCGCGCTTAAGGACGCCAAGGCCCGCGCGGAGCAGGGGCTGTTCCTGGCTGAGGGTGATCATCTGACCGGCGAGGCCCTGACGGCCCATGCCGCCGCAGCGCTGCTGATTGCCGAGCAGGAGCAGGCGCGCTATCAGCGCCATCTGGACGCGGCGCAGGGGCAGAACCTGCCCGTCTATGTGCTGTCTGACCGTGCGATGGCGGCGGTATGCGATGCGAAAACCCCGCAGGGGGTGGCGGCGCTGTGCCGTCTGCCGCAGCTGCATCAGCCCCTTCCGGCGGATAAGCTGAAAATCGCCGCGCTGGACGGCGTGCAGGATCCCGGCAATGTGGGCACCATGCTGCGCACCCTGGATGCGGCGGGCTTTGACGCGCTGCTGCTGGGCGCGGGCACGGCCGATCCCTTCTCTCCCAAGGCGCTGCGGGCCACCATGGGCGCGGTTTTCCGCGTGCCGGCGTATGCCTGCAATTTGCCGCAGCAGCTGGCCGCGATTGCGGATACGCACGATCTGTATGCCGGCGCGCTGGACGGCAAGCCCTTCTTTGACCGCGTCCGCACGCATCCCGGTGTGTGCGTGATCATTGGCAACGAGGGCGCGGGCATTTCGGATGCGGTTTATGCCGTGCCCGGCATCCAGCGGGTCAGGCTGCCCATGGCGGGCGGCGCGGAGTCGCTCAACGCCTCGGTGGCCGGGGCCATCATGGTGTATGATATTGTGCGGCTGGGAAAATGAAAAAACAATAAAGCGGCGGAATCGGCTGTGTGCCGGTTCCGCCGCTTTTTGCTTTGCGTATTAACGGATTTTCACCTTGAACGTGACGCAGCCCTGATCTACAATGCCGCCGAATTCATCATTGGCGAACAGGCGGGTTTCGTAGGGATAGCATAGGGTCAGGTAACCTTTGGCGTCTGTATAGCGCGCGATGGCGGCCTTTACCGGGTCGGATTCGCAGTATGCGCGCTCGAACGTCAGGCCGATCAGCACGCTGTTGCCCTCGACCTTGATGGCGTCGCTGCTGCCCATCAGCACCTCGCCCTGCGGCGTGCCGATACGGACCTCCGTGCCATAGTACACCAGCAGCTTTTTGTCGGGATTGTCCATCACGTCCTCGGGCAGGCCGAAGCCCTTTTCGGTCCACAGCCAGTGGCGATAATGGTTATCTTCCTCGTTGGCGTTGGGATCCTCGCTCAGCCCGCCGTCCACATCGAAATTGAATTCCGGGTGCATTTCGTAATCGGAGTTATCGCACACAGCCTGAATGGCGAAAAACGCCTGATCGGCCAGCCAGGCCGCATCCTGCACGCGCACGGTCACGTTGTTTTTGGGCTGATCATCGGTCTGATCGATCTTTTTCTGCAGCGAAGCCTTGATCTGCGCGTACAGGTCCGGGTTGAACTCCTGAATGTAGAGCCAGCGGTTGTTCATCCACCAGTCCAGGCCGTGCGCGGATACCATGGCCACTGCTGCGCCGCAGAACAACACCAGCGCGGCGGCCAGGATCAGCGTGCGCGCGGTCAGCCTGCGCGGAGCGCGGCGGGCGTCTGTGCACTGGCTCAGCGTGCGCTGCATGCGGCTGGAAAAGCTGTCCGGGGTATCGCCGAGAGCGCGGTCAATATCGTTTTGATTGAGATTCATGCAATTATCTCCTCTCGTTCCAGAAGGGATTTGAGCTGCTGGCGCGCGCGGAACAGGCGGGTTTTTACCGTGCTTTCAGGTACGCGCAGGATGGATGCGATTTCCCTTACGCTGTAACCGTCCCGATAGTGCAGCACGACGATGACGCGGTATTTTTCGTCCAGCGCGCGCAGCGATTCCCACAGCGCGGGATCGCCTCCCTGCGGCGCGGCGGCCTCGAGAAAATCTGCAGATGGGCTTTCGCGCCTTTGACGGCGCAGCGTTTCCTTGCAGCTGTTGATCAATATGCGCGTAAGCCAGGTGCGGAAATACCGCTCCTCGCGCAGGGTGCTTCGCTTTTCCCAGGCGCGCAGCAGCGCGTTTTGCAGCGCGTCCTCGCAATCAGCCTCGCAGCGCAGATACGAGCGGGCGATGCAGTACATCGACCGCTCCATGGCCTGCGCGGAGGCGATAAAAAACTGTCTGTCCATTCAGCGGCTCCTTTCCATGCAAACCGGTCCGAACCAATTCGACAATTAGATGCGCGGACAGGCAAGAAGGTTTCACATGAAATAATATATCACATTTTTATTCTGAAATGCGGCGGGTACGGCAAAACATGCGCTTTGCACAAAACCATGCGCCGCGGGGATTTCCCCGCTGGATAATCCGCTCAAACTATGCTATACTGAAGCAAAAGGAGGAAGGGATTATGCGGCGTTACACGCTTTACAATCAGGATACGGCGGCTGCAGCGTTTGCGCTGGACGCGGGCGCTATTGTTTCCTTTGCGCCGATCCGCCCGGAGCTTTTGCCTATGCAGCTGCGCTGCGCGTCGCCGGAGGGCTTTACATTGTGGCTGCAGGATCGGGCGATTGATCTTACTTCCTTTCAGCATCGTCAGCTGGCGCAGGCGTTGGTTGGCAGCCGCGATAAAACTGCTGTGGCGCTGGCAACCCATATGTTCAGCATTTCGGATACCTTTACCTGCTTTGCCGAGGATGAGCCCCTTGTGCCGCGCGCCCAGCTGTGTACGCCGGACGAGCAAAACCGGGTGAGTGACTTTATCCTCATGTCCAGCGATACCTCCCTGCGCCTGGCGCAGATTGCCAGCCCTAATGCCTCCACGGATGGCAGCTTTACCAAGACCTGGCGGTTTGAGCACGGCGATTGGTGGCTGTATAAGCTGCAGAGCGCCGAGGCTGCCCGCAGCGAATATGAGATCAGCCGCGCTTTGCGCGCCGCAGGCCTTGATGCGGCCGAATACCGGCTGGACCGCAGCCGCCGAACCCGCATCCGAACGCGCAGCTTTGTGAAAGCAAATGAGTTTTTCGAACCCTATGAATCCCTGCGCTATATGTTCTCAGATATCAGCGACAGCGAAGCGGTGATCTATCGCAATCTGGCCTCGCTGGGCGAAACCTTTGAGAAAGCCTGGCGCAGGATATTGCTGGCGGATGCGCTGTTTATGAACACAGACCGGCATATGCGCAATTTCGGCGTGATTCGCTCCGCCCAGACGGGCGAGCTGCTTCGCCTTGCGCCCAATTTTGATAACAATCAGGCGTTCAAGGCCAATCCCGGCAGCCGCTATTCTGCGGCCATGCTGCAGGCCTTCCGGCAGACATATGGATTGAACAGCTCGGATTGCAGCGATCTGCACAGCCTGGTCGCCGCATGCGAGAAACGGGCATACCTGCAGGAAGCGGCGGAGGCGGGAGCGGCGCTGCTGGCGGAGCGGCGTATCAATCAAAAGGAGAAGAAAACCGAATGAATATTACGGCCTATCTGGGCGCAAATGAGGGCAATGATCCGGCTTTGCGCAAGGCGGTTCAGGAGCTGGGCGCATGGATTGGCGGCAGCGGAAACGCGCTGGTCTACGGCGGCTCCAAATCCGGGCTGATGGGCGCGCTGGCCGACAGCGTTCTGAGCGCCGGTGGTGAAGCGACGGGCGTTGAGCCGCAGTTTTTTATCGAAAGCGAACGTCAGCACGATGGCCTGACCCGCCTGATTGTTACCAAGGATATGACGGAGCGAAAAAACAAAATGATCGAGCTGGGGGATGCGTTTATCGCTTTCCCGGGCGGCACGGGAACGCTGGAGGAGATTGCGGAGGTGATGTCAAAGGTATCGCTGAAGCATCTGAACGCGCCGTGCATTCTTTACAATCTGAACGGCTATTACAATGGACTGAAAGATCTTCTGGAGCACATGATTGAAAAGGGACTGTCCTCCAGGGAGCGGCAAGCGGGGATTTATTTTGCCAATGATCTTGCGGAGATCAAGCGAATTCTGGGCGCTGAATGAATTTTGATTGCGATTGAATGAAAAAAGCAAACTGAAGGAACAGAGGCAATGAACAAGAAACTGAACTGCAAAGCCCTTGCGAAGGAAGCGCTGATTCTGACCGGAGCGGACGCTATCGTTGCGGCGGCGGTATACTTTTTTCTGGTGCCCAGCCATGCGTCCGTCAGCAGCATTTCAGGTCTTGGCATCGTGCTGGCCAATTTTATCCCGCTTCCGCTGTCGGCCATTACGATGATCATGAACGTGGTGCTTCTGATTATCGGGTTTATCACCTGCGGCAGGGAATTTGGAGCCAAGACCGTTTACACCAGCGTGATGCTGCCCGTGTTCCTGGCGCTTTTTGAGGCGCTTTTCCCCAATGCCGGCTCCTTGACGGGCAGCCAGGAGCTGGACGTGCTTTGTTATATTCTGGTGGTCAGCATTGGCATCAGCATCCTGTTCAACCGGAACGCATCCTCCGGCGGGCTGGATATTGTGGCAAAGATCATGAACAAGTACCTGCACATGGAGCTGGGCAAGGCCATGTCCCTCTCCGGCATGTGCGTGGCGCTTTCGGCAGCGCTGGCCTATGATAAAAAGACGGTGGTCCTGAGCGTTCTTGGCACGTATTTTAACGGAATCATTCTGGATGATTTCATCTTCGACTATAATAAAAAGCGCCGTGTCTGCATTATCACCGAAAAGGAAGAGGCGCTGCGCCAGTTTATCATCAACGATCTGCACAGCGGAGCCACGATATACGAGGCCATTGGCGCATATAACTTTGAAAAGCATAACGAGATCATCACCATCGTGGATAAAAGCGAATACCAGAAGCTGATGAACTTTATCAACCGCGAGGACCCGAAGGCGTTTATCACCATCTATAATGTATCCAGTATGCAGTATCAACCCAAAATCCGGGAGTAAAGGCGTTGGCCCGGCTGCAATGCAAATGAACGGGACGGCTCAAGGAGAAATGCGCAAATGCTGATTCTGCTGCAGCTCGTATTATACTGTCTGCTGTACATCCTGCTGATAAAATGCGCGGCAGGCAACAGCGGGCTTCGCTGCCTGTATTTCTATCCCAAGGCATACATAGAAGAGGCTCACCGGCGCGGGATTGCGGACAAAGACGCGGTGATGAAAAAGGGCAGGCGCTTTATGACCGTGTTCTGCCTGATCATTTTGGCCGTTCCGGTGCTGATCATTGCTCTTTGGAATCGTGCTGCGGATTTCAGAACGGCCTATCTGCAGGCGGCGCTCTTTCTGGTGGCTGTCAACTGGTTTGACGGGCTTGCGATCGACCGGCTGTGGGTGGGACACGGTAAAATCTGGCGCATCAAGGGCATGGAGGGCGTGCCTTACGTCAAGCCCTTAAAAGACGTGCTGATCAAGCGGAGCCTGGCCACGATACTGTACCTGATCCTTGCGCTTGCGCTGGCCGGCGTCGCGGTGCTGATTGGCTGAGCAAGGCTTGATATGGGCATGAGAAAATGAATTGAACGGAAGAACGAAGATTGGATGGCAAAGCAGAATGGCGGATATAATAAAAGAAGCCTATCAATCATCCAGGAATATATACGATGATGTGCTCACCCAGGGGAATCTCTTCAGCAGGCTGTATGTAAAGATATTCTGGAGCGGTACGGACGACAATGAAATTGCGCGCAGGGTGCTTGCATACATACCGGATGACTTCAAGGGCGCGATGCTGGACGTACCTGCCGGAACGGCCGTATTTACTGAGAGAAAGTGGAAATCGCTGCCCGAGGCTCAGATAACCTGCCTGGATTACAGCGAGGATATGATTGCGCAGGCAAAGAAAAGGCTGCGGGAATGCGCCAATGTATCCTGTGTGCAGGGCGATGTAGGCAGCCTGCCGATGGCGGATAATAGCGTTGATATCGTGCTGTCCATGAACGGCTTTCACGCTTTTCCCGATAAGGACAAGGCTTTTCAGGAAACCTGGCGCGTTCTGAAGCCCGACGGTAAATTAATCGCTTGCTTTTATATAAGGGGCAAGTCCAAAATCACCGATTGGCTTGTAAGAAGCATTCTTTCAAAAAAGGGCTGGTTTACGCCGCCGTTCCAGACAGAGAAAGAACTGCGAAATACCCTGAAGCGGCTGTATAAAGAGATCGGGCTTCATGTGGACGGCTCGATGGTTTATTTCTGCTGCACAAAATAATCGCTGCCAGTTGATACAGCTTCCCGTGTGTGAAGCGGAATGAATGGAAGGGAGAGCAAAAAATGGGCGTTACCATCCTTGCAGCGGTTATGATCATGGCGGCCTATTTTCTTGTTTTGTACGGCGCGGTGGGGTTTATCCAGGATAAGCGGTTCTTTGCCTCCGCGACGAAGGAGAATCTGGCCGTTATCCCGGATAAAAAGGAGCGTTTCCCCGGCGCGCATATCGTCGGCTGGGTCATCGAGGGCGTCGCCGTTCTGCTGTTCATCGGGGCCGCCGTTCTGGCAGCCTGGAACGGCGTAAAAAAACGGTTTTGGCTTTTTCCGATTCTTCGCCCGGTTCCTGATCATGCTGTATTGCATGGAAATCTACGATATCTTCTTTTTTGATTGGTATCTGCTCTGCCGCTCGAATTTCTTTGCGCATTTTTACCCGGAGGTAAAGGGCGCCGTCGGGCCGCAGACGTTTGGATACAATAAAAAAGCGCATATCCGCCACTTGATTCTCTATGTTCCTGCCTGCGCTGCCATCGCGTGGATCTGTACGCTTTTTTGAGACCGTTGGAAATAAAATCGGCATGTTGAAAGGAGAATGAGCCATGATCGTTGCTTCTGCCATTGAAAAGATGATTGCGTTCTATCAGGGCAATCTGCACGATATCAACCATTTTCTCAAGGTGTGGGCGTTTGCCAAAACCATTGGGGAGCAGGAGGGGCTGGACGATCAAACGCAGCTGACGCTGGAGCTGGCGGCGGTTGTGCATGATATCGCCTGCCCGCTGTGCCGGCAGAAATACGGCAGCACCAACGGAAAGTATCAGGAGCTGGAAAGCCCGCCGCTGATAGAACAGTTCTTTGCCGGTCTGCCCGTTGAGCGGCAGCGGGCGGAGCGGATCTCCTGGCTGGCGGCGCATCACCATACCTATACCAACGTGGAGGGCCTGGATTATCAGATTCTGCTTGAGGCCGATTTCCTGGTCAATGCGGATGAGAACGGTGTTTCCCGCCCGGCCATTGAAAGCATGCGGCAAAGCGTTTTCCGCACGGCTGCGGGCATCCGCCTGCTGGACGGCATGTATCTGCGAGCGAAGGACAATGCGTAAACTGCTTCCAGGCCGTCCGCTGTCCGCAGCGCAGCAGCCGGAAAAACGCTCACGCCAAAGCGGCTTGACTGCCGCCATCCAAACAGAAAAAGCGCCTGATTTCCAAGTGTCCGCCCTCGGGCCGGGCGCTTTTTGTATGCCCGGAAGGAGAGGCTTGCAATCAACATAACCAACGATCAACACAAATGGCATAATTTCCCGCTCCGCGTCCACACTGTTTACAGAAGCTTTTTGTATCAAAGGGGGCCTGCATTTGCAGATTGAATTTGACCATCAGCGCAGGATCGTTTCCGTATGGCTGGCCGGCGGCGAGACGGACGGCGATTTGCTGGAGCCGCTCTGCCGGCAGTATCGCGGCACGCCCTATCGGGTGGCGGTGTTCCGCTCCGGGCAGGAAAGCCTGATGGAATGCGCGGCCGGGCTGCTGCGCTGCAATCGCTGAACGGCAGCAATTCCCATGACAAAAAACGGCAATTTATCTTGCCGCCGCGCCGATTCTCCCTTACACTGTTGTCAGCCCAAGGAAAGGAGGGCCTGCCATGCAAGCGCAAGCCGAGCCCAAGCGCTATCGGGTGGCCGGGTACTGCCGCATCTCCGTCGATGTGGAGGCGGACCGGGATAACACCAGCATTGAAAACCAGAAGGCCATTATTCAGGATTATGTGCAGAAGCGCTTTCCGGGCAGCAGCCTGGATTTTTATGTGGACCGCGACCGCAGCGGCTATACCTTTGAGCAGCGGGAAAGCTATCAGAGAATGCGCCCGCGCCTGATGCTGGGCGATTATGATATTATGATCGTCAAGGATCTGTCCCGTTTCAGCCGCCGCAACTCGCGCGGCCTGGTGGAATTGGAGGATCTGCGGGACGCTGGCCTGCGCATCATCGCCATCGGCGACAGTATCGATTATCCCACCCGCGACGACTGGACCAACATCCGCCTGCGCTTTCTGCTTAACGAAATGCCCGTCACCGATTCCAGCCAGAAGGTAAAATCCGTCATCAGGCGCCGCCAGCAGGATGGAAAATGGGTGTGCTCCGTGCCCTATGGCTATGTCATCACCAATCGCAAAAACATGACCTATGAGGTGGACGGCCCGGCGGCGGAGGTGGTGCGCCTGGTGTTTCAGCGCTATAACGAGGGCTGGGGGTATAAGCGGATCGCCAATTATCTCACCGAGCAGGGCATCCCCACGCCGCGCATGGCTGAAAAGGCCCGCATCGAGGCGGACGGCACGGTCTGCCATCTGAAGGCCAGGCCGGAATGGAGCATCATCACCATTCAGGGCATGCTGCAGAATGATTTCTATATGGGCACCCTGCGCCAGGGCAAGTATACCCGCAAGGGCATCAACGGCAAGGATTTCAGGACCGACGCGGACAGCCACATCGTGTTTGAAAACCATCATGCGGCCATTATCGATTACCGTACCTTTCATTATACGCAGGAGCAGATCAAAAAGCGTACCACCAGCGCCTATCGGGGCGTAAGCAAATACGATCACCATTATACCGGCTTTCTGTTCTGCGGCGACTGCGGCAGCCCCATGTTCGCCCTGAGCCGCAATGATCTGGCCCCGGCCTACACCTGCGGTAGCTATCACCGGCGGGGGCGCAAGGGCTGCACCGCCCACCACACCCGTGTGGACTTGCTGGACGATCTGCTGAAAATGTACATCCGCAGGATCAGGGAGAACAGCGCGGGCATGATCGACGCGCTCCAGGAGGCCATCCGCAGCGAGCCGGACGCCATCGCCCAGGGGGAGAAGGCGCTGCTGCTGCTCAACCGTCAGATTGAGCAGGGCAAGGAGCAGCTCAGGCGTCTGGCCCGTCAGAAGCTGAGCGAGCTTGCCCGCCGCCCGGAGCAGGAAACCCTGATCAACGAAACCTACGACGCGCTGGAAAACGAGGAGCTGGCCAAGCTCAGGGGGCTGGAGGCGCAGCTGGCGCTGTATGCCGATCATCGCAATAGCGTGATCCGCCTGAACCGCGTATCCAAAACCGTGCTGGAAATCTTTGATGAAATCCTGCAGAAGGACAGGCTGAACAAGCAGGATCTGGAATTTCTGATTGAGCGCATCACGGTGTACGAGGATCGCATCGATATTCAGCTCAAGGCCGATATCGACGCGCTGCTGCGGGCCGGCGGCCGCATCGATGCGCCGGCGCAGCATGCCCAGGGCCTGCGCTATTCGCCCCCCGCGCACAGCGCCGCGTCCGAAAAGCCGGTCACTGTTGTCAGCGGCGGCGACCCGCTGGAAATCTATACGGACAGGGACGGCGAGGTAATTCTGAAAAAATACTCGCCCATTGGGGAAATGTCCTCCTTCGCCAAGGATTACACCGAGTCGATTTTCCGCTCCCTGGGGCACATCGCCTGTATTGTGGACCGGGATCAGGTGGTGGCGGCCAGCGGCGTAAACAAAAAGGAGCTGTGGGATAAACCCATCAGCCACGATCTGGAGCAGGCCATCGCCAGCCGCCAGACGCAGACCTATAACCGCCAGACAGGCGGCAAGGTGATGAGCGTGACCAACGAGGACGATAACGGCGGCTATACGGCGCAGGTGGTATCGCCCATCATTGCCGATGGCGAGGCCATCGGCGCGGTGCTGCTGCTGTCCCGCGAGCAGGGCGCGCGTATGGGGGATACCGAGGTCAAGGTGGCCGAAACCGCGGCGGGTATCGTCGGCCGTCAGATGGAGCAGTAAAAAAACGGGGCTTGTGATCTGCAATGCGCAGAAGGCAGGCCCCGCTGCTTTTTATCCGTTACAGCCAGTCCGAATGCGCGGCTTTGTAATCGCGCACCAGCGCGTCGGCTTCGGCGATCAGGGATTGGATTTCTTCCCTGCTGTACACCGTCGCCCCACTGGCAAAGGCATGGCCGCCGCCGTGGTGGCGCTCAGCCAGGGTGTTGATGGCCACGAAGCGCGAGCGCAGCCGCACGCGGATGGTATCATCCGGCGCGTCGATAAAGGCCAGCCAGCACAGGCAGCCGCGGATGGAATCCAGATAGCCGATGGCCGCGCTGGCGTCCTCAAAGGACAGGCCGAAGCGCTGCTGCGTCTGCATGTCGATGTGCAGATAGGCTGCGCCGTTTTCAGTAAGCTGCAGGTGCTCGTATACATACGCCTGAAAACGGAAGGAGGCTGCGTCCCGCAGATAAAGCTGGGCAAACAGCCGCTGCGTATCCACGCCCGCGTCCAGCAGCGCTGCGGCATAGCGCAGGGTATCGCCGTTGACCTCGGGATAGCGGAAGCGCCCGGAATCGGTGACAATGCCCGTGTACAACAGCGCGGCGGCCTGCTGATCCATGCGCAGCTCATGCTGGAAATGCGTATAGAACGCCGCGATCATCTCGCAGCAGGAGGCGCTGTGCTCCTCCACCCAGGAAAGGCCCGCGTAAGCATCGCGGTCGGGGTGATGGTCGATCTTGATCAGCTCGCGGCACAGGGCGTATTTGGGGTTGGAGATGCGCTCCGCGTCGCCCGTATCCACTACGATGCCCAGGGCGTTCTGATAGGCCTCGTCAGGAAGCGCGGGATCGTCGGGCCCCAGGAAAGCCAGATAATCGGACGTATCGCTCTCGGGAAGATCGATC
This sequence comes from uncultured Clostridia bacterium, assembly GCA_934647235.1. GTDB lineage: Bacteria > Bacillota > Clostridia > Christensenellales > Aristaeellaceae > SFMI01. The sequence goes on along the minus strand of CAKUFG010000009.1, from coordinate 35,017 downwards.
ACTTTTCCCGGGAAAGACAGCCGCAGGATGCGTTGCAGCCCTTTGCTTGCGCCCAGACAGTCGCCATCCGGGCGGCGATGCCGGAACAGAATGATATGATCATATGCCTTGATTTTATCCAATATGGGCGTTAATGCTTGCGTGTTCATGCCTGATCCTCCGCTGCCAGCTTGTCCAGCGCGTCCAGCATGCGCATGGCCGTTTCCCGGTCTGCCACGGTGGCTCCGCTGGCCTTCTGATGCCCGCCGCCGCCGAAGGCGACCGCTACAGGGTTGATGTTAAATCTGTCCGAGCGCAGCTCGCACAGCACGCCCGCATCCGACTCGGTAAAATTGACCCAGATGTGCACGCCCGCGATATCGGCCATCACATTAACCATGCCGCGCGAGATGGCGGCGGGATCCTGCCCCTGCAGCTCGTCACGCGCCGTGTAGATATAGCCCACGCGGTGCGGGGTGAGCTGCATTTTCAGCATATAGTGGGCGCGCTGGCGGGCTTGTTCATAATCCATGGCGTACAGGCTGCCGTACAGCGCGTTGGTATCGATGGGCTGCTGCATGAGATAACCGGCCAGCTGGAAGGTGCGCGCCGATACCGCGTCATAACGGAAGCGGCCGGAATCAGTGACCATGCCGGTAAACAGCGAACGCGCGGCGAGGGGGGAGAGCGTATAGCCGCTTTCCTGAGCGAAGGCCGCGATCAGCCCGCAGCAGCTTTCAAAGCTGCTGTCAATCACTTCCACATCGCACATTTTTCCCAGGAAAAGATGGTGGTCGATGCGCGCGGTAGCCTCAGCCAGGGTGCAGCGCGTATCGCTGATCAGCTGCGGCGCGGAGGTGTCCAGCAGGATCGCCAGCGCCCCAGCGTACTGCGCGTCGGCCACGGTATCCATGGTGCAGTCGGCCATAAAGGCATAGCGCCCGGCCTCATCGCCCACCATATAAACCTGCTTGCCGGGATAATTATCCAGGATTAAGTGCTTCAGCCCGATCTGGCTGCCCAGCGCGTCGCCGTCCGGCTTGAGATGACGGTGCAGGATGATGGTATCATAACGTTCAATCAGCTTTCTGATTTCTTCAAACATGGCGGTTTCCTTTCTGTCTGCGGCGCTGATGCAGGCGCCGCATCCACTATACCATAAAAGTGGGAAAATCTCAAACGCCGGCAGGCAAAGAAAAAGCCCTGCATATGGGATAAGCAGGGCGAAAAGAAGGATTATATCGATTAATGCCAGCGCTTGAGAGCGGCCTCGCGGATGATGGCGTAGCCCGCCTCGTTGGGGTGAATGCCGTCCCGCGACATCATATCGCGGAAATCGCGCTGATCCAGGAACAGCCCGCGCAGATCAAAGATGGGGCAGTTGGCTTCGTTAGCCGTTTTGAGGGCTACATAGGCGTAGCGCTCCTGCCAGCGATAAATGTACTCCGGGCTGCCCAGATAGTGCAGAATCGCGTCCCGATCCAGCTTCTGCGATACCCACTCAAAGTAGCGATCGGGCACTACGGGCAGGGGAATGCTGACGACGGGGCGCATGCCGTTGTCACGGGCATAGGCGATCAGCCGCAGCAGCGAATCGTGAAAATCAGACAGAGAGACCTTGGCCTCGTGGGGAAGATCGGGCTGTGCGGCCACCTCCTCCCAGTTCAGGTCGGAATCGTTGCCGCCGAATTCAATCACGCAGGGAGCGCCGGGCAGCGGCTCGGCCTTATCCAGCATGCGCACGGCGTCGGCGGCGGTGCAGCCGGGCTTGGCGTAGCTTTTAACGGCAACGCCCTGCGTGCGCAGGACGCGGTCGTAGGTATTGCGGCAAAGGGTATAGCGATGGGCGGCTTCATCATACATGACGCCGCAGGAAATGGAATCGCCGAAAATAAAAAGCTGATTGTCAGTCATCCTGAAAAACCTCCTGATACGATGCAGCCATCATAGCACATAACGGGTTATTCTGATTCTACCGGCAAGGAAAGCTGCGCCCTACGAAACGTGGAAAGTGCATTCTATGGCGCGTAGAGAGAAAATGAGCCATTCTACTGACAGTAGAGAACCATAAAATAATATAAATGAATTGATGAGCAACCATAATTGACGCAAAAGCGCCGCGCCGCGCCGCTGACTGCGCCGCAAATCAAAAAATACGTCGAAATGGCGCATTTTATGTTGATTCAGACATGATATTGACCGAAATGGCTATTTATGGCGCGGGAAAACTATGCTATAATAGAAGAAGCAAGCGCACGCTTGCCCTTCCCCGGACGTATTGCCGCAGGCTGATCGCCGCGTGCGCGTCCGCCATTTTTCGCTGCCCTGGCGCAGCCTGGAGGAATTGCATGGCACACGCATCGTTTGATAAGGAATCCATCAAGCAATCCATTATCGGCAAGATCCAGCGCTATAACGGCCGCACCCTTGCGGACGCGACCCCGCAGCAGATCTATTACGCCGTGGCCTCTACCATCCGCGATCAGATCATGGAAAAGTGGGTGGCCGCGCGCGAACGCGATAAAACCTATATGGGCAAGCGCCTGTATTACCTGTCGGTGGAGTTCCTGACCGGGCGCAGCATGCACTGCAACGCCGTCAACCTGTGCACGATGAAAAACGTGCGCGACGCGCTGATGGAGCTGGGCATCAACTGGCGCCATGTCATCCGCGAGGAGCCTGAACCGGGCCTGGGCAACGGCGGCCTGGGGCGTCTGGCCGCGTGCTTTATGGATAGCCTGGCTTCGCTTGAGCTGCCTGCTATGGGCTGCACCATCCGCTATGAATACGGCCTGTTCCGCCAGCGCATTGTGGATGGCCAGCAGGTAGAGGTGCCCGATAACTGGCTGGATAACGGCAATATCTGGGAGGTGCCCGATCCTGAGGATACGATGGAGGTGCACTTCGGCGGCTATGTAGAGCCCGTGCAGGAAAACGGCCGCACCAACTTTGTCACCAGGAATTATCAGACCGTGCTGGCTGTGCCCTATGATATGCCTATCGCCGGTTATGATTGCGATACCGTCAATACCCTGCGCATGTGGAGCGCGCGCAGCCCGCACAATAATCTGGACTTTGGCGCGTTCTCTGCCGGTAATTACGAAAAGGCGCTCGAGTCCGATATGGCCGCGGTGATCAGCAAGGTGCTCTATCCCGAGGATAACCATTACGAGGGCAAAAAGCTGCGCCTGACCCAGCATTATTTCTTTACCAGCGCGTCGCTGCAGTATGCAATCAAGGATTTCAAGCGCCGCTTCGGCACGCGCTTCAACCTGCTGCCTGAAAAGATTGCCATCCAGATCAACGATACCCATCCGGGCCTGGCCATTCCGGAGCTGATGCGCCTGCTGATGGATCAGGAGGGCCTGGGCTGGGATGAGGCGCAGGCCATTGTCAGCAAGACGGTTGCCTATACCAACCATACCGTCATGAGCGAGGCGCTGGAGCGCTGGCCGCAGCAGATGGTGCGCGAGCAGCTGCCCCGCATCTATATGATCCTGGAGGAAATGAACCGCCGCCTGTGCCAGCGCCTGTGGAATGCTTTCCCCGGCGATTGGGACCGCATCGCCCATATGGCCATCCTGGCGTATGATCAGGTGCACATGGCCAATCTGTGCGTAGCCATGAGCTACGCGGTCAATGGCGTCAGCTGCCTGCACGGCGAGATCCTCAAAAACGATACCTTCCATGACTATTATACCCTGACACCTGAAAAGTTCACCTATATCACCAACGGTATCACCCATCGCCGCTGGCTGATGGCATGCAATACCCGCCTGCGCGAGCTGATCAACGAGGCCATCGGTGAAAAATGGTATCGTGAACCCGAGCGCCTGGAGGAGCTGCTGCCCTTTGCGGAGGATAAGGCCTTCCGCGAAAAGTTCGACCAGGTGAAGCAGTTCAACAAGCATCAGTTCAACCATATGCTGTCCATGCGGCAGGATATGGAGGTGGACGAGAGCTTTATGTTCGATTCGCAGTGCAAGCGCCTGCACGAGTATAAGCGTCAGATGCTCAACGCCCTGCATATCCATGTGCTGTATAACCGCATCATGGACGATCCCAACTTCACCATGACCCCGCGCGTGTTCATCTTTGCCGCCAAGGCCAGCCCCGGCTACTACAAGGCCAAGCTGATCATCCGCTATATTCTGGCGCTGAGCAGGATGATCAACCATAATCCCCGTGCCAGCCGCATGCTGCGCATTGTCTTTGTGGAAAACTACGATGTGTCCGCAGCCGAGGCCATCATGCCCGCTACCGACCTGTCCGAGCAGCTTTCCACCGCCGGCAAGGAGGCCAGCGGCACCGGCAACATGAAGTTCATGATGAACGGCGCTGTCACCATCGGCACCATGGACGGCGCGAACGTGGAAATCTACGATCAGGTGGGCGCGGAGAATATCTACATCTTCGGCATGCGCGCCGATACCGTGGCGGCGCTGGAAAGCGCGGGCGGCTATAACCCCATGACGATTTTTGAAAACAACGCTGAAATCCGCCGCGCGCTGACGCAGATGATCGACGGTACGCTGATGACGGAGAACCCCGCCGCCCTGCAGGCGCTGTATCATGATATGCTCTTTGACGACCGCTACTTCGTCCTCAAGGACTTTGGCAGCTACTCCATGGCCCAGCGCCGCGTGAACGACGATTATCAGGATCGCGACAAGTGGCTGCGTATGGCGGTGATCAACACGGCCAAGTCCGGCATTTTCTCCTCCGACCGCACCATCCGCGAGTATAACGAGAAGATCTGGCATCTGAAATAACGCTCTGGGTTTGCAGAGCCTTCATTGCTTTCGCCATCCTGCGTATTCTGAATTCGCAGCGGCGGCGTGTACGGCGCGAGGAGAAAATTTCCGAAGGAGGTTCCCTCCGAAAGGAAATTTTCATTCCTATCAGATTTTCTGCCCGTGAGCCGCAGGCTCACAAGAAAATCTGCAGCCCGCGAAAAATGCTTTATCATTTTTCGCGGTGGATGGCGGCTTTGCCGACATTCAAAAAAGGCTTTGGAGCGAACCTCCAAAGCCTCTTGATTCCTGGAATTACTTGCAGTTGTAGTTGCCGCACATGCTTTCATCGGCCGCTTCGCCGGTGTAGGCCATGGGGGTGGGCTCCACCTTGATCTTGTCCAGGCTGCAATGGCCGTGGTCATTGTGATGCTTGCAGGATACGACGCTGCACTCGATGCACTGATTCCATTCGGGATGGCTCATGGAAAAATCCTTCCTTTCATATAGAAAATGGAAAAGGCGGACGCGGCAGCCCCTCGCGCGCGAGACTGCCCGGCGGGATGCGCGTGGTGCGCGCGGTGCATGACAGCGTCCGCCGTCCCCATGGGAGGGCCTGGCTGTACGATCTGTCGCGCGATCAGGCGAATGCGCTCATTGCGTCCACAGCCAGTATGCCCGCGCGGCGGACGAGCTATCCCAACAAAAATTTTCGTCGTCCCGGTGAGTTCGAAATCCTCCTCACCTTGAGCAATTCCGGCAATATCCACAGCGTTTTGGCTGGGCTTTTCACGCATTGCTGCGTCGCTTTCCGCTTGACGTACCTCCAGTACGCCTGCGCGTCGGCTTCCTGCACTGCGCAAAAATCCTGCGCCCTCCCGCTGCGTCAATTGCCGTCCTTGCTCATAAATCAAAACTAAGGAGCAATTGAAAAATGAAAAAGAAGACCACCCTCTACCTTGTGCAGGCCGCGCTGATCGCCGCCATGTACGTCGCCCTGACCTACCTGAGCAACATGGCGGGCCTGTGGGAAGTGCGCTTTTCCGAGGCGCTGTGCATCCTGCCCTATTTTACCGGCGCGGCTGTGCCCGGCCTGACCGTTGGCTGCGTGCTGGCCAATATCCTGACGGGCTGCCCGCTGTGGGATGTTGTTTTTGGCTCCCTGGCTACGCTGATCGGCGCATATATTGCCAGGCTTCTGCATAAGAAAAGTTGGTGGCTTGCGCCCTGGCCCAATATCATTGCCAATACCATTGCCGTGCCGCTGATCCTGCGGTATGTGTATACCGACGTATCCAGCACCTATCCCGCGCTGGTGGGGCTGATCTTTGCCAGCGAGGTGGTATCGGCGGGGCTGCTGGGCTATGTGCTGCTGCGCGCGCTCAAGCCCCATGCCCAGCTGTTCCGCGGCGCTTGAAAGCGCAGGCAGGCCTGTGCTATAATAATCAAAATTCCGCATTGAAAGGAAGGTGGGCGCATGCATGTTTTCTACTGCAAAAAGTGCAAAAAGGACAGCCTGACGCCCATCTGCGAGCATTGCGGCCAGCCCATTACCGCCCTGTCCAGCAACGAGCGCTTCAAGTGGCGCGCCATCCGCGTGCCCCTGGGGGACGCCCGCAGCATCTGGGGCGCGCTGAAGGTGCTGGCGCTGGCGGAAATTCTGCTGATCCTGTTTTGCTTTATCGGTGAATTGCTGGTGGCGCAGGATAAGCAGATGGCCCTCACCATGCTGACGGGCAGCGGCATGCTGCCCTGGGCGCTGGTGTTCTTCGGCCTGGGCGCGGTGATCATCCTGCTTTGCCTGGGCCTGCAGGGACGGGAAGAAATGCACTACGTGCTGGATAAAAGCGGCGCGCATCTGCAAAAGTGGATCGAACCGGGACGGATTCGCTGCTACGCCCGTTTTCTGCCCTACGAAAGCTATAACATCGCCAAGGATAACGAGGGCAACGCGCGCATGCTCATAGGGGAAGCGCATATCCTGTGGGAGGATGTGTGCCGCTACGAGGTGAACAAGCGCGCCTGCCGCATCGATCTGTACCGCCCGGCGGGATTCCGGTTTATGACGCTGTATCCGGAACGCGAGGAGCTGGATGCAATCGTAGCCTATATAACGCCCAAGATGAAGCAGCTGGTACGGCGATAAAAAACATAATGACTCAAAAAGCGAATGTATGCCGCGAAAAAGACGGCGTACATTCGCTTTTTTTGCCAAAAGGGTGAAAAATTTTTTGGATTTTGGCGATAGATATTGAAAAAATCCCGTTCATTTGTTATACTTGTAAACGAATGGCGTGTTCGCGTCGTTTGATATTTTCATAGGAGGCTCAACTCATGAAAAAGTTCCTGGCAATGATCCTGGCGCTCGTCATGGTTCTGGCGATGGTTTCTGTCGCGTCCGCTGAAGACGCGATGCGCGTGGCGATGATCACCGACTACGGCGATATCACCGACCAGTCCTTCAACCAGACTACCTACGAAGCCTGCAAGAAGTGGGCGGAAGAGAACGGCGTTGATTTCACCTACTTCAAGCCCGCTGGCGACTCCACTGCCGAGCGCGTGGCCATGGTCGAAAAGGCCGCTGAAGAAGGCTACAACGTGATCGTAATGCCCGGTTATGCCTTTGGCGGCACCATCGCCGAAGTGCAGAACGACTACTCCGATATCAAGTTCGTGGCGCTGGACGTGTCCGAGGGCGACCTGGGCGGCGTTGAACTGGCGTCCAACGTGTACTGCGCTGTGTATCAGGAAGAGCTGTGCGGCTACATGGCCGGCTATGCCGCTGTGAAGCTGGGCTACACCCATCTGGGCTTCCTGGGCGGCATGGCGGTTCCCGCTGTCGTCCGCTATGGCTACGGCTTCGTGCAGGGCTGCAACGCCGCTGCCGTTGAGCTGGGCAAGGAAAAGGAAGTTACCGTTGAATATGTGTACGGCGGTCAGTTCTACGGCGACGCCGACATCACCGCTTACATGGACAACTGGTATCAGACCCTGGGCGTGCAGGCCGTGTTCGCCTGCGGCGGCGGCATCTACAGCTCCGCTGCTGAAGCGGCTGCCAAGGTAAACGCCAAGGTCATCGGCGTGGACGTGGACCAGGCTGGCATCATCGACGCTTATGGCGAGGGCATGACCGTGACCTCCGCTATGAAGGGTCTGGCCGCCACCGTCAACACCCTGCTGACTGAGATCAAGGCTGGCAACTTCGCCAACTACGGCGGCAAGGTGGAAACTCTGGGTCTGGTTTCCGGCACCGATTTGGACGCTAACTACGTGGGCATCCCCGCTTCCACCCAGTACGCCGAAGGCTTCACCGCCGAGGATTACGCTGCGCTGGTTGCCAAGATGTTCGCTGGCGACATCACCGTGTCCAACGCCACCGAGGTGGAGCCCGAAGTGGCCCTGACCGTTACCTACTACGGCAACGTCAAGTAATACCATCATCGCCGGGGAGAGGCAATCTCCCCGGCCTTTGACAAAAGCCCCTGCTCCCGGAAAAGAAGCGGGGGTTTTTGTCAAGGGCCGTGCCAGGCGAACCGGCCGCGTAAGGGAGGGACAAATTCCTTGGAGAATTACGGGAACGAATACGCCGTAGAAATGCTGCATATCACCAAGCGATTTCCGGGCATCATCGCAAACGACGATATCACCATGCAATTGCGCAAGGGTGAAATTCACGCGCTTTTGGGCGAGAACGGCGCAGGCAAATCCACGCTGATGAGCGTGCTTTTCGGCCTGTATCAGCCGGAGGAGGGCAAAATTCGCGTCAATGGCAAGGACGTGGTGATCCGCGACCCCAACGACGCCAACGCCCTGGGCATCGGCATGGTGCATCAGCATTTCAAGCTGGTGGAGTGCTTTACGGTGCTGGATAATATCATCCTGGGCGCGGAGCCGTGCAAATTCGGCTTCCTCAATAAGGCCGAGGCCCGCGAAAAGGTGAACGCCCTGAGCGAGCGTTACGGCCTGCACGTCGATCTGGACGCGAAGATTGAGGACATCACCGTGGGCATGCAGCAGAGAACCGAAATTCTCAAGATGCTCTACCGCGATAACGATATCCTGATCTTCGACGAGCCCACCGCCGTGCTTACCCCGCACGAGATCGACGAGCTGATGCAGATCATGCGCAACCTGACGCAGGAGGGCAAGTCCATCCTGTTCATTTCCCATAAGCTGGCCGAAATCATGGCCGTTGCCGATCGCTGCACCGTGCTGCGCAAGGGCAAGTATATCGGCACGGTCAACACCGCCGAAACCTCCATGGAGCAGCTGTCCGCCATGATGGTGGGCCGCAGCGTCAATTTCCATGTGGAAAAGCAGCCTAAAACGCCCGGCAAGGTGATCCTGAAGGTGGAAAACATGACGGTTGCCTCCAAGCTGCACAAGAACAACGCCGTTCGCAATGTATCCTTTGACGTGCGCGAGGGCGAAATTGTGTGCATCGCCGGCATCGACGGCAACGGCCAGACCGAGCTGGTTTACGGCCTGACGGGCCTGGAGCCGCTGGCGGGCGGCAAGATCACCCTGATGGGGGACGACATCACCCACGCCTCCATCCGCAAGCGCAGCAAGGACGGCGTCAGCCATATTCCGGAGGATCGCCACAAGCACGGCCTGGTGCTGGATTACAGCCTGGAGGACGACATCGTGCTGCAGCGCTATTTTGAAAGCGATTTTACGCAGTTCGGCTTCCTTCGCCGCAAGCAGATCCGCGGCTATGCCGAGCAGCTGATCGAGCAGTATGACATCCGCTCGGGTCAGGGCCCTGTCACCATGGCGCGCAGCATGTCCGGCGGCAACCAGCAAAAGGCCATCGTCGCGCGCGAAATTGACCGCGATCCCAAGCTCCTTATCGCCGTGCAGCCTACCCGCGGCCTGGATGTGGGCGCGATTGAGTATATCCACAAGAAGATCGTCGAGCAGCGCGATGCGGGCAAGGCCGTGCTGCTGGTTTCGCTGGAGCTGGACGAGGTGATGGACGTGAGCGACCGGATCCTGGTGATGTACGAGGGCGAAATCGTGGGCGAGCTGGACCCCAAAACCACCACGGTAGAGGAGCTGGGCCTGTACATGGCCGGCGCCAAGAGACAGGAGGTGCGGGAAGGTGCAAAATAAAAAGCATACTTCTTGGCTGCAGATCCCTGCAGTGCAGACGCTGCTTGCATCGCTGCTGTGCATTGTCGCAGGCGTGCTGATCGGCTATGTCGCGCTGCTGATTATCAATCCCTCCGGCGCGACGGAGGCCATCCTGACGGTTCTGAAGAATTTCTGGACCTACAGCCGCCCCAAGACCCAGCTGAAATATCTGGGCTCCACGCTGGTAAAGACCGCGCCGCTGCTGATGTGCGCGCTGTCGGTGCTGTTTGCCTATAAGGTAGGCCTGTTCAATATCGGCGCGGCGGGCCAGTATGTGGCCGGCGCGGGCGCAAGCCTGTACTGTGCGCTGGCGCTGCAGCTGCCCTGGTGGGTGTGCCTGCTGGCGGCCATCGTGTGCGGCGCGATGCTGGGCGCCATCTCCGGCGCGCTCAAGGCGTATTGCAACGTAAACGAGGTTATTTCCTGCATCATGCTCAACTGGATCAGCCTCTACACGGTCAACACTCTGCTGTCCCAGGTGAAGGACCCCACCAGCCCCTACACGCTGAACCTCAGGCGTACCAACGCTGCTGCGGCGCTGCCCAGCCTGGGCCTGGAAAAGCTGTTTAACAACAACGCCAACGTGACCATCGCCATCCCGCTGGCCATCCTGTGCGCCATTGCCATCTGGGTGCTGCTGGCCAAGACGCGCCTGGGCTACGAGCTGCGCGCCACGGGTCTGAACCGTCACGCGGCCAAGTACTGCGGCATGCGAGGAAAGTTCAATATCATCCTGGCCATGGCCATTGCGGGCGCGCTGGCGGGCGCGGGCGCGGCCATGCTGTATCTGACCGGCTTTGAGGAGTGGAGCTGCACGCAGTCCTCCGTCCCGGCGATGGGCTTCAACGGCATCGCCGCTGCTTTCCTGGGCGGCCTGAGTCCCATCGGCACGATCTTCGCGTCCTTCTTCATCCAGCATATCACCAACGGCGGCGCGTATGTGGATAAGACCATGTACTGCTCCCAGATTTCGGATTTCATTTCCTCTGTGATTATCTACCTGTGCGGCTTTGTGCTCTTTATCCGCCGCTTTATGAACAGCCGCATCGCCAAGGCCAACGAGAAGCGCGCGGCGCTTGAAAAGGGAGGCGATAAGCAATGATCCTGCTGATTCAGTACATGCTCATCTTTGCTTCCGTATTGATGCTGGTTGCGCTGGGCGGCTGCTTCTCCGAGCATTCGGGCGTGATCAACATCGGCCTGGAGGGCATCATGGTGTTTGGCGCGCTGGGCGGCGCGCTGATGATGAAATGGCTGCCCGTGGGCGCTTCCGCGCTGACGGTAATCAGCCTGTCCATCCTGGCTGCGGTGATCTTCGGCATGCTTTATTCCCTGCTGCTGGCTGTGGCGGCCATCAACTTCAGCGCCGATCAGACGCTGGTTGGCACGGCGATGAACCTGATGGGCACGGCGCTGGCGACGGTCATCGTAAAGGCCCTGAACACGGCCGCCAACCCCGACAACGTGTCCTCCACCATCCAGTATATCAACGCCAAGAAGGCCTTCCTGGTCAATATCGGCAGCTTTGAGTTCAACTGGTTCATGCTGCTGGCGCTGATTCTGCTGATTGCCAGCTATGTGGTGCTGAACAAAACGCGCTTTGGCCTGCGCCTGCAGGCGTGCGGCGAGCATCCGCAGGCGGCGGACTCGGTGGGCATCAATGTGTATAAGATGCGCTATGCGGGCGTGCTGATTTCCGGCCTGCTGGGCGGCATCGGCGGCCTGGTGTATATCACCGCAGGCGTGAGCGAATGGAAGTTTGAAAACGGCGTGGCCGGCTTTGGCTTCCTGGCGCTGGCGGTGATGATCTTCGGCCAGTGGAAGCCCATCCGCATCGCCCTGGCGGCGCTGCTGTTTGGCTTCTTCCGCGCGCTGGGCAATGTGTACACGGGCTTTGATTTCCTGCAGCGGCTGAACCTGCCCAGCAACGTGTACAACATGCTGCCTTATATCTTCTCCCTGATCGTGCTGATCCTGACCTCCAAGAACTCCCGCGCGCCCAAGGCGGAGGGCGTTCCCTACGATAAAGGGGCAAGGTAAGGCGAAAATTACGGATAATAAGCAGCCATCCCAAGCGGGATGGCTGTTTGGCTATTCTTAGATTGATTGTTTGATTAACGCAAGCGATTACGCCTTGCGATAGCCGTGCGGATTGCGGGACTGCCAGTTCCACGCATCGCGGCACATATCGTCCAGCGTGCGCTTGGCCTGCCAGTGCAGCACGGCCCTGGCCTTGGCGGGATCGGCATAGGATACGGCGATATCGCCCGGCCGGCGCGGCGCGTCCACATGGGGGAGGGTCAGGTGGTTGGCGCGCTCAAAGGCAGCTACCATCTGATATACGCTGTAGCCCTCGCCGGTGCCCAGGTTGAAGATCTCGGTGCCCTGATGATCCATGGCGTATTCCAGCGCCTTTACATGGCCGTCCGCAAGATCCATCACATGGATGTAATCGCGCACGCAGGTGCCGTCCGGGGTGGGATAATCGTTGCCGAAGATGCTCAGCCTGTCGCGCACGCCGGCTGCTGTCTGACAGATGAAGGGCATCAGGTTGTTGGGAATACCGGAGGGATCCTCGCCGATCAGGCCGCTCTCATGCGCGCCGACGGGGTTGAAGTAGCGCAGCAGTACCACCGTCCACTCGGGATCAGCAAAGGCCATATCGCGCATAATTCGCTCGCTCATCCATTTGGTCCAGCCGTAGGGATTGGTGCACTCGCCCATGGGCAGACTTTCGTTGAAGGGCACTTCCTTGCTGTCGCCGTACACGGTGGCGGAGCTGGAAAATACAATGCGCTTTACATGGTGCTCCGCCATCACGCGGCACAGCGTCATGGTAGCGCCCAGGTTGTTCTGATAATAATTGAGCGGGATGCGCACGGATTCGCCCACAGCCTTCAGGCCCGCAAAGTGCACCACGCCGTCGATATGCTCCTTATCAAAAACGCTGCTGACAAACGCCGCGTCGCAGCAATCGCCCTCGTGCAGGGTGATGGACTTGCCGGTGATCTTTTCCACACGGGCAATGGCCTCGGGACAGCTATTGACAAAATTATCCAATACGACCACTTCGTGGCCCGCATCCAGCAGGCTGACGCAGGTGTGGGAGCCGATATAGCCGGCGCCGCCGGTGAGCAAAAAACGCATGGAAACCCCTCCTCTTTTTGATCCGGGTATAGTATAATATTTCAGGCAGAGATTGTCAAATAACATTTTACTCGCACTTTTTGCAGATTTCTGCTATAATGAGCAAACCGTAAGCAAGAAAGGAAGTGACGGCATGAGTCTGTTTCATCCGCGCAGCCGCGCGGAGCAGTTTGAGGCGATGGCGGCGGAGTATGAGCGCCCGATTTATCTGCTGTGCCTGCGCATGATGGGCAGCCGCGAGGATGCGCAGGATTGCGCCCAGGAGGCGCTGCTGCGCGCGTTCCGCGCCTTTGACCGGTTCCGCGACGACGCCAGCCCCAAAACATGGCTCTATCGCATTGCCTATAATACCTGTATAGATGAGCTGCGCCGCCGGCGCGGCGTGGTATCGCTGGATACCCTGCGCGAGGGCGGCTTCGACGTGCCCGATGCAGCAGCCGAGCGCGCGTATGAGCAATTGGAGCACAAGGAGCGCTGTGAACTGGTCAAGCAGGCCATGGAGCAGCTGCCCGAGGATCAGCGCGCCGCGCTGGTGCTGCGCGAGTTCCAGCAGCTATCCTACGAGGAGATCGCCGACGCCCTGCAGCAGCCTGAGGGCACGATCAAGAGCCGCATCAACCGAGCCCGTGAAAAAGTGAAAAATTTTGTAAAACAGGCGGAACAAAACGGCCGCCCATCCGTCAAAGAAAATGAAGGGAGGCAAAAATGATGGATTGTAAAGCATTTGCCTTGCTTCTCGATACCCCCTGGGAGAAGCTGACGCAGGCGCAGCGGGATGAAATGGAACAGCACGCTGCGCAGTGCCCGGATTGCGCGCTGGCGCTGCAGATCCAGCGCGATATGCAAGGGATGGATGCGGATGAAACTGTGCCCGAGACCTTCTCGCAGGGATGGCGAGCCATGATTCGTGAGGAGGAGAGACGGATGAACGAGCAGAACGAGAAGCGGCGTTTCCCCTGGAAGCGCGCGCTGGCCACCGCAGCGGCGGTGATCTTTGTGGCGGGCGGCACGGCAATCAGCACGCTGAACGGCTGGGGGATGGAGAGCAGCAAGCCTGCCGCGCAGTACCGTGCATCGGACGATGCCTACCAATATAGCATGACGGCCGACTACGACAGCGGCGCGGGCTTCAGCGATGAGAATACAAGCGCGGGCGGCTATATGCTCAAGTCCGCCGCCCTGGGCAGCATCAATGAGAGCGCGGCCCCGCAGGCGGCTGCGGAGCAGACCAGCAAGATCATCCGCACGGTCAATTTCACCATCCGCACCCAGCAGTATGATGCGGCCTACGCGGCGCTGAGCACGCTGGTGAGCACTTACGGCGGCACGGTGGAAAGCCTGAACATGTCTGGAGATCGAAGCGCGGGCAGCCTGCGCCGGGCCAATCTGACGCTGCGCATCCCGTCTGAAAAGCTGGACGCCTTTGTGGCTGGGGCCAACGATATCGGCGGCGTGAGCAATTATTCCGATAGCAGCGACGATGTAAGCGACACCTACTACGATGTGCAGTCCCGCCTGGATACGCAGAAAACCAAGATGGCGCGGCTTCTGCAGCTGATGGAAAAGGCCGAGACGACCAGCGACCTGATCGAGCTGGAAAACGCGATCAGCGACACCCAGTACATGATCGACTCCTACACCGGTCAGCTGAACGGCTATGACAGCCGCGTGAACAACTCCTATGTGTATGTGACCATCCGGGAGCTGTCCAACGCCGAGGCCGTGGAGGAGGAAAACGTGCCCCTGGGACAGCGCATTGCCAACGCGGTAAAGGCCTCTCTGGAGGCGGCCGGCCGCGCGGCGCAGGGCTTCGCGGTGTTCTTTGTGGCGGCGCTGCCCTGGCTGGCGGCGCTGGGCGTGGTGATTGTGATCATTCGTGTGATCCGCAGAAAGACGAAGAAGCAGCGCAAGTAAACTGCGCAGCAAACAGCGGACGGAGAAAGACTCTCCGCCCGCTGCTTTTTTATGAAGCGCTTTTGCTTTTATCTTGGATCGTAGGTATAGCGGCCCACCAGGCGCGGCTTGCCGTCATACACGCCGTAGGCGTCGGCGTATACGCGATAGCGCTCGCCCACCACCCAGGTATCGCTGGACATGTTTTCAAGCAGCACCAGCCGTTCGCCGCTTTCGGATTCGTCGGTATCCATCAGGGCCAGCTGCGGCTTGTTGCTCAGGATTTCAACAATGGTGCCCTGGCACAGATAAATCTGCGTGCGCGCTACGCGCATGGCAGTGTTGTTCAGATACTCGATGTAGTTGGTTGCATCCATGGGCCAAGCCTTGGGCGTGTAGGTGCTGGAATAGGGCACATAGTACACATCCTTTGTCAGCGTGGCGCTGTGGCCGTCCTTCTCGGCGGTGATGATGATGGTATTGGTGCCGATCTTGTTGAACTGCGCCTGGAAGGAGAAATCGCCCGTGGCGTTCAGGCTGGAGGTGTCCAGATCCTGATAGGGCGTGGAAATGGTGATCGTAGCGCCCGGAATGGTCGTGCCGCGGATGGTCATCAGGCTTTGGGCGCTGGTGCTGCCCAGGGTGGAGCTCAGCTCCAGCGGGATATCCTGCGGCGCGCGGTACAGCGTCAGCGTGATGCGGTTTTCGCGGTAATACTGGCAGTTGACCACGATTTCAAACTTGTTTTCGCCAATGGCCTGCACCGTGGCGTTGTAGCTGATGTAGCCATCCTGGGTGTTGACGAAGCTGGAATAATCCTCGCCGTTGATGAACACGGTGGAGTTCTGCTCTACCTTGAACTTGATCACATAGGGCGAGGTGGAGACGTTTACATAGGTGGTATCGGGCGTTACCAGCGTGATGGGGGACAGCGGCACGTCGATGGTGTACTGAATGGGCTCCATCAGCTTCTGCTCGCCCGCGCTGGTTTTGATGTAGGGGGTCAGCGTCACGTCCAGCGTGGGCGTGGTGATGTTGTTGTTCAGCTCGTACCACTGATAATCGGGCACCTCCACCGTGACGTAGCCGCCGGTGACGATGTAGGATTTGCGCAGCTCCTTGATGTAGATCTGCGCGCCCTCTTCGGCGGGAATCAGGATGGTGTGCGCCGCCATATCGTTCATGATGGAGGAGGAAATGATGGCCTGCTCCTGCAAGGAGGGGGCCTTGTTTTCGCGCGCGGGCTTGAGGATGAACAGATATCCGCACGCCAGCAGGCCGCCGATGAGCAGCACAAGCGCCAGATAGGGCAGAATGCGCCGCAGGCCGAAGGCGCGGACATGGCGCATCCTGCGCGGGGACATGCCGTGCGCGCGCGGACGCGGGCGATAGCTGTCATCCCACAGCGGCTGATAGGCCGGCGGCTCCTCGATATCATCGTACTGGAAGGGCTCCTGACGCGGCGGGGCCGGGATGGCGTCGGGGCGGACGTCGCCCTCGGGGGTCAGATCGCGGCCGTCCACATCATCCAGCGCGTCGTATATGCGCGTGGAGCGCGACTGCGTGTATACGCTGCGGGAGGTTGGCGCATAGCCGCCCGCCAGGCTGTCGCGGCGGATGCGGCGCTGCTGCTCCTCGCCGCGTTTGCGGCGGGTGTGCAGGCTTTGCATTTCGCCGGCCAGCTGATCGCGCTCGTCGGGGCGCGGCACGGTGCGCTCGTCGTTTTCTATTGAGTAAATGACGGTAGATGGCGGCTTGGGCACATCGCTGTTTTCGCTGCGCCAGATGTTGGCGCTCTGCGCGTCAGGCTTGGGCAGCGGTGCGCCGCAGTAAAAGCATTTTTCAAGCGTGGCGCGGTTCCAGCGCCCGCATTGTGGACATTTCAAGGCATGATCCTCCTTGATCCTGAAGTGAATCATACATCTATTCTACACCGTGTGCCAAAAATCCTGCAATGGGGCGGAAAGCGTGAAAATGCGCGCGAACGCCGGGCGTTTACAGCGCCGCCCAGGTATGGTATAATAAGCGGGCAAAACGGCAAGGAGCAAGCTATGGTTTTAGAGCGGATTCATTCTTCCGAGGACGTCAGGCGCCTGTCCCGCAAGGAGCTGCCCGTGCTGGCGCAGGAGCTGCGCGCGCGCATCATCGACAGCGTGTCGCGCAACGGCGGCCATCTGGCCTCCAACCTGGGGGTGGTGGAGCTGACCATCGCCCTGCATCGCGCGTTTGACTTTCCAAAGGACGCTTTGATTTTTGACGTGGGGCATCAGTGTTATGCCCATAAGCTGCTGACGGGCCGCGCGGACAGCTTTGACACCCTGCGGCAGTTCGGCGGGCTGGCGGGCTTCCCCCGCAGGGAGGAAAGCCCCTACGACGCCTTCGATACCGGCCACGCATCCACGGCCATATCGGCGGCGGTCGGCATGGCGCGGGCGAGAGACCTCTCGGGCGGCAGCCAGAACGTGGTGGCCGTCGTGGGCGACGGCGCGCTGACGGGCGGCATGTGCTATGAGGCCCTCAGCGACGCGGGCAGCAGCAAGCTGCGCATGATCGTGGTGCTCAACGATAACGGCATGAGCATCTCGCGCAACGTGGGCGCGGTTTCGCGATATCTTACGCACATGCGCTCCAGCAAGGGGTGGTTTGAGGCCAAGCACGCAGTCGGCGATTTTCTGCGCCGTATTCCTGTAGTTGGCAACAGCCTGCATGATTTCTTTCAGCGCATCAAGAATTCGCTGCGCAATATCTTTGTGCAGGATCGGCTGTTCGACTCGCTGGGCTTTCACTATCTTGGCCCGGTGGATGGGCGCGATATCTCAGGGCTGGAGCGGCTGTTCCGCCGCGCGCGGCAGCTGGACGAGCCGGTGCTGATTCATGTGGTTACAAAAAAGGGACGCGGCTATTCCCAGGCGGAGAGCGATCCGACCCGCCTGCACGGCACGCCGCCCTTCGATGTGCATACCGGCGAGCCGCTCACCCCTGCGGGCAAATCCATGGGCAGGGCGGCAGGCGGCGCGCTGTGCGCCCTGGCTGCAAAGGATCCCCGCATTGTGGCCGTGACGGCCGCCATGACGGGCAGCACGGGGCTTGGCGAGTTTGCCAGCCGTTATCCGGATCGCCTGTACGATGTAGGCATTGCCGAGGAGCATGCCGTCACCATGGCTGCGGGCCTGGCGGCAGGCGGCGCGCGCCCATTTGTGGCGATTTACGACAGCTTTCTGCAGCGCGCGTATGATCAGATCCTGCTGGACGTGTGCGAGCAGCATCTGCCGGTGTGTTTCCTGGTGGACCGCGCGGGGCTGATTGAAGACGGCGTGACGCATCAGGGCGTGTACGGCAATGCGTTTTTGACGCAGATGCCGGGGCTGACGGTGCTCAACGCCGCCACATGCGATGAGCTGCAGGCCATGATTCGCTATGCGCTGACGCTGGATGCGCCTGCTGCTATTCGCTATGGCAAGACGGAAACCGAAAATGTGGCTGTTTGGCCGCGGGAAAAGACCTATGCGCCCATGTGGCCGCTGCTGCGGGCAGGGGACGATCTGGCCATCCTGGCCTGCGGCGCGATGGTCGGGCAGGCCATGCGCGCGGCGGAGCTGCTGGATCAGCAGGGCCTGGGCTGCGCCGTATATGCGGCGGACTGTGTTCAGCCGCTGGATGAGAGCGTGCTGAATCAGCTGAAGGATACGCCGCTGGTTACAATGGAGGAAGGCGTGGTATCGGGCGGACTGAGCAGCCTGGTACCGGCCTGGCGTGCCGCGCATGGCGTGTGCAAGCCGCTGCTGACGCTGGGCGTCGAGGGCTTGTGCGCCACGCAGGGCGATCATACATTACAGCTGCGCGCGCATGGGCTGGACGCGGAGAGCGCGTCACGCCGCATTGCACAATGGAGTAAGGAGAGCAAAGCATGAAAACGCGGGTAGACAGCGCGCTGGTAAGCCGGGGCATTGCGGCCAGCCGCGAAAAAGCGCAGGCGCTGATTATGGCCGGGCAGATTTACATCGGCGAAAAGAAGGTGCTCAAGGCTTCTGAAACCGTGGAGGACAATCAGGAGCTGATCCTGCGCGGCGAGGTGGACTCCCTGGCCAGCCGGGGCGGGCACAAGATTGAGCGTGCGATCACGGTGTTCGGCGCGGATGTGACGGGCGTGGTCGCTATGGATATCGGCGCTGCCGCCGGCGGCTTTACCGATGTACTGCTGCGTCACGGCGCGGCGCATGTATACGCCATTGATGTGGGTTATGGGCAGTTGGATTGGAAGCTGCGGCAGGATGAGCGCGTCACCGTGATGGAACGTACCAACGCCCGCACGCTGACGCCCGACATGGTGCCGCTGCAGCCGACGCTGACGGTGATGGACGTATCCTTTATTTCCATTCGGCTGATCCTGCCGGTGGCGGCGGGCATTATGGGGGAGCAGGGAAGGTTCCTCACCCTGGTAAAGCCGCAGTTTGAAGCCGGGCGCGGCCAGGTGGGCAAGAACGGCGTGGTACGCGATCCCGCCGTGCATGCGCGCGTGCTGCAGAATGTGCGCGAATATGCCGCCGAAATCGGCTGGCATGTGGCGGGCTTTACCTATTCGCCCATCAAGGGGCCCAAGGGAAATATCGAGTTTCTGGCCGATATCCGTCCCGGTGCGGGCGATATGCCGGACGACGCGCAGATCGCCGCGCTGGTGCGCGAGGCGCACGAAACGCTGGACAAATAAAAGCTGCAAAGCAGCACCCCTCCGCACGGAAAACCATGCGAAGGGGTGTTTTTTATGCTTATATGCCGAAATTGCCTTAGCCCTTGATTGCGCCCAGCATAACGCCCTTGACGAAGAAGCGCTGCAGCAGCGGATACAGGATCAGCATGGGAACGGAGGCGATTACGATCAGCGCATACTTCATCGTCTCGTTCAGCAGCAGCATCTGCGTGGCGTCGTCGCCGCCCGCGCCCTGCTCCACATAGTCCTGGCCGCTGAAGAAATTGCGCATGACCAGCTGCAGGGGATAGCGGTCGGAATCGCGGATATATACCAGGGCGCTGAAGTAGGAGTTCCAGTGCGAAACGCCGTAATAGAGCACCATGACGGCGAGGATGGGCATGGACAGGGGCAGCACCAGCTGGAAGAGAATCTTCATGTTGTCTGCGCCGTCGATGCGCGCCGCCTCGTACAATTCGCCGGGAATGCTGGTCTGGAAGTAGTTCTTCATGATGAACATGTTCCAGCTGCTGATTGCGCCGGGCAGGATCAGCGCCCACACGGTGTTCATCAGCCCCAGATCGCGGACCACCAGGAACGTGGGAATCAGGCCGCCGGAGAACAGCATGGTAAAGGTGAACAGGAAGGTGATGAACCTGCGCGCCTTGAAATCGCGGCGGGAGAGGGGGTAGGCGGTCATCGTGGTCAGGACGATGTTGATGGCCGTGCCCAGCAGGGTGTAGAAAATGGTGTTTTTATAGCCGGTCAGGATCTGCTGATTGTTGAACACGCGCTCATAGGCGATGGTGGTCAGCCCCTTGGGCAGCAGGTAAACCTTGCTCTGCACCACCAGCAGGGGGCTGGAGAAGGAGCAGCTGATAGCATAGACCAGCGGATAGGCAACCACCAGCATGACGATCAGCAGCAGCAGCACGTTGATCACATCGAATACCACGTCGCCGCGCGTTCTTTTGATGGCAGTGCCCGTATGCTTTTGCTTCATTGTTGTCGCCCTCCTTTACCACAGACTGATTTCGCTGACCTTTTTGCTGATCATATTGACCAGGCAGATCAGCACCAGGTTGATCATCGAGTTGAACAGGCTGACAGCCGTGGAGAAGGAATAGTTGCCGTCGCGGATACCCTGCTCGTAAACGTAGGTGGACAGGATTTCGCCGGTGGTGCGGTTGCTGTCGTTCTGCAGGGCATAGGCCTTTTCAAAGCCCAGGTTCATCATATGGCCGACATCCAGGATGAACAGCGTCACCGCCGTGGGAATCAGCACGGGGATGGTGATGTACCATACCTTCTGCAGCTTGCTCGCGCCGTCCAGCGTGGCGGCCTCATACTGCTGCGGATCTACGCCCGACAGCGCGGCCATATAGATGATGGAGCTCCAGCCGGCGCTGGACCATACGGTGGACCATACGTACAGATGGCGGAAGGCGCCTTCGCTGGTAAGAAATTTCACCGTGGGCAGGCCCATGGCGTTCAGCACGGTGTTGACAATGCCGCCCGTCCGCATCAGCGCGTCGGGGGAGGCGAAAATCTGCTGGATGATACCTACGACCACGATGGTGGATACAAAATGGGGAGCGTAGGTGACAAACTGCACGCATTTGCGGTAGCGGACGGAACGAAGCTCGTTCATCATCAGCGCCAGCAGGATGGCACAGGGAAACTTCGCAATCAGGGTGTAAAGGCTCAGAATGATCGTATTGCCGATTACACGTATGGAGTATTTGGCGTTGAGGAAGCGCTGGAAGTGCTTGAGAACGTTGACCGTGCCGCGCTGGGAGGCCCAGGGGCTCAGCCAGATGCCCTTGGTAGGCTTGTAATCCTTAAAGGCGAGCTGTACGCCCAGCATCGGCCAGTAGGAAAACAGCAGCAGGTACACAACGCCCGGCACTACGAGCAGATACAGCTGCCAATTGTTATACATTTCGCGCTTGATGCGCACCCAGAGGGACGCTTGATGATGCTGGCCATAGCGCAGATCATTGCCGGACATGGTGCTCATGAAGGATAACCTCCTGTACAGGCTAAAAGTGCAGCGGGTGAAAAAGTCCGGGCACGGCACGCTGCCGCGCCGTGCCCGGTTGGTTGTGAGGTTAGCTTATTTGGCCAGCATACGGTCCAGGGCAGCCTGATAGATCGCAATCAGATCTTCCAGACCGGCGGACTGCATTTCTTCCAGATACTGGTTCCATACAGCGTCGTCATCCACGTCCAGGGTGCCTTCGATGAACTTGGCGCGATAGACGTTGTGGCAGTTGGTGACGACGTCGGTCTTCAGGGCGGACAGCTCGTCGTTTTCGTCGATGGTGAAGTTGAAGGACCAGGTGATTTTGTTGGTAAACTGCTCCATATTCTGGGCAGCTTCCAGGGCCTTGCCGCGGCACTCGGAGCCGCAGTTCCAGATGTCGTCCTTGTAGCCGGGGATACCGCCGGAGGCGAAGCAGGTGATGGCGGAGATAACCTTGTCATAGGGGTTGTCGGTGCTTACCTGGCTGAGGATGGAATCGACATAGTTCGGATAGCCGTTTTCATCCAGGGTGTAGTCCACATTCTCTTCGCCGAAGTACAGCATGCGGGCGCCGTCCAGGGTGAACAGGGTGTCAGCCCACTTGACCAGGGTGATGGCGTCTTCCTTGGAAACGGTGCTGGAGATGACGAAGTTGCCCACGCCGATACCCTTGTTCAGGGTGTTCCAGGCGTTGCCGCCAGGGCCGGTCAGGGACAGGGTGAGGGGCTCGTACTTGCTCTCATCCACAGCCGCAGCGGCCATGTTGGTGTAGGCCAGGGCGAAGATCTGGTTCTGGCTGCCCAGAGCCACCATGTTGGAGGTGGAGGGGGTCAGAATGTTCTGGTCGATCAGCTTTTCTTCGTACAGGCGATTGACGAAGGACAGCAGAGCGCGGTATTCGTCGGTGGTGTAGACGAAGCGGATCTTGGTTTCGTCCGTGGGATCAGCGTCCACCAGCATGTCTTCACGGCCGCGGTTATGGATGCCGAACGCGCCGGAGAACAGGTTGATGTAACGATCCAGGGTGTTGGTGACGATGCCAACCTCGTCGTTGGGGTCGCCGTTGCCGTTGGCGTCGTTCTCACGCACCTTAACGAGCAGATCATAGAACTCGTCCAGGGTTTCGGGCATCTTGTCCACGCCCACATTGTGCATCATTTCCACGTTGAGGAACAGCTTGGGCAGCATACGGCCGGACAGGCTGTCGGTGATGCAGGGCAGGGAGTAGATCGCGCCGGTTTCAGGATCGCTCACGATGGACCAGCCGTCCATCTTATCGATGGCCGCGCAGGCGTTGGGGGCGTATTCCTTCACCAGGTCGGTGATGTCCATGAACAGGCCTTCGGGGCCGTATTTCTTCAGCTGGTTCGCGTTGATGGAGCAGCGGAAGAAAGCATCGGGGAAGACGGAAGTATCGCCGCCGCCCAGCGTGACGGCCAGCTTTTCCTTCATTTCGCCGGAGTTGGCGTACAGTACCCAGTTGATGTGGATGCCGGTGGCTTCTTCAAGCAGTTTCCAGCACTTCATGCCTTCCCAGTCAAGCTGGTAGGTGGGGTTGTAGGCGGCCCAGAAGGTGAATTCCTTGCGGCCCTCGGCAACGGCAGCGCCGCTGAAGAGGGAGAGCACAAGCATCGCCGCCAGGAGCAGACCGAGCAGTTTCTTCATAGTGGTAGGTTCCTTTCAGTTTTTTGATACGCAGCTGAGACAACGTGTGCGTACCTTATGCTTGTATTATAACAATTGGTTGAGACAATGTGCGGACAAAAAGTAACGTGTTTGATGACAAAACACGCTATGATTGGGCATCATGTATGCGGTTTCACCAAATTGCAAAATGCACTATTTGTAAAAACAAAACCGAATTATACATGATTTAAGATGCCGGGATGACAAAAAAGCGCGTCCCTGTCTGTTCAGGACAGAAACACGCTTTTATCAATATTTGGATATCAATCAGGCTTCCGGCGCTTTATAGCCCTCTTTTTTGCTCAGGCCCAGCTGACGGTTGAAATTTTCGCGGTTTTTTTCCATATAAATATCATACATTTCCTGCGGGGTCATCCCGGCGCGCAGGCACATGCTGACAAAGAAATGCAGGATATCCACCAGCTCTTCTTTGACGGCGTGATCATCCACGGGCTTGGGGTTTTTCCACCATTTGAAGTTGACCTCGTTAAGCAGCTCGGCCATTTCGGACAGCATGGCCAGCGTCTGCTTCTGGAGCCACTCGGTATCGCTGATGCCTTCCAGATGGCGGCGGGCGATGATATCGTCGTTCAGGGCCTTTTGCATGCGGAAAATTTCATCCAGTCTGTCCATGGGGGCTTCCTCCGTGCTTTTATTTCAGGTATCTGGCGATTTTCTTGCCCACAAAGGCCTGCGAGCGCGGGCTGCCCAGCGTTTCGGCGGCCACGCGGCGCACATCCTCGGGCGTTACGGCCTCAATGCGGCGGATGGTCTCATCCGTGGTGATCACGCGGTTCATCAGCGCCATGTTGCTGCCCATGCTGTTCATGCGGTTATAGGCGCTTTCCTGACCCAGGATAAAGCCGCCCTTGAGCTGCGCCTTGGCCATGTCAAACTCCTCCTGCGTGGCGCCCTCGCGCACCAGCAGGGAGGTTTCCTCGTCGATCTGCGCCAGCACGGTTTTGACGTTGCGGGGGGATACGGCCGCGTAGATGGTGAAATCGCCGCAGTGCGGGTAGGCGGATGGCGCGGAATACACGCTGTAGGCCATGGCGGATTCCTCGCGGATGCGCTGGAACAGACGCGAGGACATACCGCCGCCCAGGATGCTGTTGAATACAGCCATGGGGTAAGCGTCTGCGTCGCCCAGCGGCTTGCCGCGATAGCCCAGGCAGATGTGCGCCTGCTCGGTATCCTTATCGGCGGTCAGCGTCTGCGGGTTCTGGTTGACGGCATTGACGGGGAAAATCTCACCCGCGCCGCCCGTCCAGTCGCCAAAGCGCTGCGCCATCAGATCCTTCACCTGGTTCAGATCAAAGTTGCCCGCGATGGCCACGCAGGTGTTCATGGGGCTGTAATGGCGGGCACGGAAGGCCAGAATATCCTCCCGCGTATAGCTGGCGATCAGCTCGCGCGGGCCCAGGATGGTCTGCCCCAGCGGCTGCTTGCCGAACATGGCCGAGGCGATCAGATCGTAGGCCACGTCCTCGGGCGAGTCGTCGGTCATGGAGATTTCCTCCAGCACCACGTTGCGCTCCTTGTCCAGTTCCTTGGGATCGATCGCCGGGAAGCGCACGATATCCGACAGGATATCGGCGGCCAGCGGCAGGTTTTCATCGATCACCTTGGCATAGTAGCAGGTGCACAGCTTGCTGGTGGCGGCGTTGAGATAGCCGCCCACCGCGTCCATTTCCTGGGCGATCTGTTTGGCGCTGCGCCGGCCGGTGCCTTTGAAGGCCATGTGCTCAATCAGGTGCGACAGGCCGTTTTCGTGCTCACGCTCCAGGATGGAGCCAGCCTTGACCCACACGCCCATGGATACCGAGCGCAGGTGGGGCAGCTGTTCGCACAGCACGCGCAGGCCGTTTGGCAGGGTAAATTGCTCAATCATATTGTTCCCTCAATAACCGCAAGCAGGAGCCGGATAAGCGGCTCCTGTCTTTTGCGGCTTGATATTATGGATTAGTCGTTGTGGCTGCTCTCGCGGCGCGGGGGACGGCGGCGCTCGCCGCCATTGCCGGGACGCGGACCCACAGGACGGGTATAGACGATGTCGTTGCGGATCAGGTTGATGCGGCCCTGAGAGTCGATCTCGCTGACCTTAACTTCTACTTCGTCGCCGATGTTGAGCACGTCCTCTACCTTTTCAACGCGCTCGTTGGCCAGCTTGGAGATGTGCAGCAGGCCGTCCTTGCCGGGCAGCAGCTCTACGAACGCGCCCATGGTAGACAGGATGCGCACAACCTTGCCATGATATACCTCGCCAACCTCAACATCCTTGGCGATGCCCTCGATGATGCGGCGCGCCTTGGCGGCGGCTTCTTCATCGGGGGTGGCGATGGCCACGCGGCCGTCGTCCTCGATGTCGATCTTCACGCCCGTTTCGGCGATGATCTTGTTAATCATCTTGCCGCCTGGTCCGATGACTTCGCGGATCTTATCGGGATTAATATTGAAGGAAATGATCTTGGGCGCGTAGGGGCTCATCTTGGCGCGCGGCGCGGGCAGGCACTCAAGCATGATGCCCAGGATGTGCAGGCGGCCTTCCAGGGCCTGGCGCAGCGCCTGGCTCAGGATCGCACGGTCGATGCCCTTGATCTTGATATCCATCTGGATGGCGGTGATGCCGTTCATGGTGCCGGCCACCTTGAAGTCCATATCGCCCAGGAAGTCTTCCAGACCCTGGATGTCGGACAGAACGACCACCTTGTCGCTCTTATCATCCTTGATCAGGCCCATGGCCACGCCGGCAACGGGCGCCTTGATGGGCACGCCCGCATCCATCAGCGACAGGGTGCTGCCGCACACGGAAGCCATGGAGGAGGAACCGTTGGAGGACAGGATTTCGCTGACCAGACGCAGCGCGTAGGGGAACTCCTCTTCAGAGGGGATCACGGGCTCCAGCGCACGTTCCGCCAGCGCGCCATGACCGATTTCGCGGCGGCCGGGGGCCTTCATGCGGCCCGCTTCGCCGGTGGCGTAGGGGGGCATATTATAATGATGGATATAGCGCTTGCTTTCCTCATTGGACAGGCCGTCCAGAATCTGTGCCTCGCGCAGGGAACCCAGGGTGGTCACGGTGAGGGCCTGGGTCTGGCCGCGGGTGAACACGGCGCTGCCGTGGGTGCGGGCCAGGATGCCGGTTTCGCACCAGATGGGGCGGATCTCGGTGATCTTACGGCCGTCGGCACGGATGCCTTCGTCCAGGATGCGGCGGCGCATGACTTCCTTGTTCAGGTAGTACAGGGCGTCGGCAACCTCGGCGTCGCGGCCGGGGAAGATATCGGCAAAGTGCTCGATGGTCTCGGCCTTCACCTGCTCCTCACGCTGCTGGCGCTCGGCACGGTCGAAGGTGTCGAAGGACCACTTGGCCTTATCATAAGCATACTCGCGGACGGCGGCGGTGATATCCTCGCCCGTCACGTTGAGCGGGAAGTCGCGCTTGGGCTTGCCGATTTCCGCCACGATCTTCTCCTGGAAGGCAACCAGCTCCTTGATGGCCTCGTGCGCGAAGAGAATCGCATCCAGCATTACATCCTCGGAGACTTCCTTGGCGCCGGCTTCCACCATCATGATGGCGTCCTTGGTGCCGGCCACGTACAGGCTGATCTTGGAAGCGGCGCGCTGCTCCTCATTGGGCATCAGGATGAACTTGCCGTCCACCATGCCCACATGCACGGAACCCGTGGGACCCGCCCAGGGGATATCGCTGACGCACAGGGCGATGGAAGAGCCCAGCATCGCGGGGATTTCGGGGGGGATGTTGGTATCGACGGACAGGGCGGTAGCCACTACCTGCACGTCGTTGCGCATGCCCTTGGGGAAGAGCGGGCGCAGAGGACGGTCGATCAGGCGGCAGGTCAGGGTCGCCTTCTCGGTGGGACGGCCTTCACGCTTGATGAAGCCGCCGGGAATTTTACCCACGGCGTACTGCTTTTCTTCAAAGTCTACCGCCAGCGGGAAGAAATCGACGCCCTCGCGGGGGGTATCGGACGCGCAGACGTTTACCAGCACGGCGGTATCGCCCATGCGCACCAGCACGGAGCCGTCAGCCTGCTCGGCGTAGTGGCCGAAGTTGAACGACAGCGGATAGCCCGCAAAGTCCATCGTGTACGTTTTGTTTTCCATTGTTTTTCTCTCTCCTCCACATCTTCTTCTTCCAGATACGGCGCACCTGCGCGCGTATCCATAACAGAAAGGCTAACGGGGGTTTGACGAACGTACGCCAAAGCGATCCCGTTAGCCTTGCTTTGCGCTTACTTGCGCAGACCCAGCTGAGCGACCAGGGTGCGGTAACGCTCGATGTCGGTCTTCTTGAGGTACTCCAGCAGGCCGCGGCGCTGACCAACCATCAGCAGCAGGCCGCGACGGCTATGATGGTCGTTCTTGTTGCTCTTGAGGTGCTCGTTCAGGTGATTGATGCGAGCGGTCAGCAGAGCGACCTGTACTTCGGGGGAACCGGTGTCGCCTTCATGGCGGGCGTAGGTCTGCATAATTTCAGCCTTGTTGATCATAAGAATGATCCTCCTTCTTGGGGGTGGCGCCCCGTATCCAATCGCCGCACGCACAGAAAGCCGTTGGAGTGTCGGAAACCCGAGCGCACGGTTCTAAAAACCACGCTTACCATTGTAGCATGGACGGGCGGGTTTGTAAACATGTAATTAGAATTTTTTGCCTGCCTGGGCACGATTTATTCATTATATAGTGCATCGCATCGGGACATTACGCAAAATCCTGCAAAAATAAGGCAATTATCGCGCGATAAAGTGTTGACAAAAGCGCGCCGCGTAACTATAATAGTGCTGTTCACGATGGGAGGGAGTGCCTTGCTGCTGGATGTTTCACGCGCTATGCGAACGCCTGGCGAGGCGTTTCCGTTTATCCATCACGAGCGGATCGAACCGCAGGATATCTGCGGCGAAACGGTAACGTTCGAGGATCCCGTGATCCTTGAAGGTTGCTTTTCCATGTCCGGCGCTCATCTCACCCTCGACGGCACGCTGACGGCCACGGCCCACTCCCGCTGCTGCAACTGCCTTGAGATGGCCACCGTAAACCTGAAAGTGCCCTTTCATGAAGTGTTTACCCAGGTGGACAAGATAACGCCCGAGCAGGAGGACGATCCGGATTGTCAGGTGTTTGCCAATTCCAAGGTAGAGTTGAATCACCTGGCGCTCACATTGGCGCTGCTGGAGCTGCCCATCCGTATCCTGTGCAGACCTGATTGCGACGGATACAAGCGCATGGCGCCCCAGTACACGGCTGGCCGGGAGGATGCTGATAATCCTTTCGCTAAGCTCAAAAACTTGTTTAATAAGGATCAGAATGATCAGGAGGTATAATCATGGCTCTTCCCAAAGGAAAAATCTCCAAGGCTCGTAAGCACAGCCGCCGCGCGAACTGGAAACTGACTCTCCCCGCGATCGTGGATTGCCCCCAGTGCCACAAGAAGATGCTGGCGCACCGCGTCTGCAAGAACTGCGGCTACTATAACGGCGTTGCCGTCGTGGCGCACGAGGAAGATAAATAAATTTGCCGCCGCATCATGCGGCTTGCCCTTTGAAGGAGAGGAGTACGCCCCAATACCTGGGCAGAGAGAGCGGTTCGCTGGCTGAAAGACCGCTTGCAGGGATCGGACGGAAGGTCGCTCCGGAGGGAGACAGGTGAAACCAAGTAGCCTGTCCGTTTGGCGTACGTTAAAGCGCCCAGAGGCAGCGGCTTCCGCTGCGAAGCAAGGTGGTACCACGGGTCGCCCCGTCCATGCAGATGGATTGGGGCGGCTTTTGTTTTTTCTGAAAGGAGCAACTGCAATGCCCGAAGAATTCAACATGGAAAAGCAATATAATCCCCAGGCGATCGAGGATAAAACCTACCGCCATTGGGAGGAAAGCGGCGCGTTTACCGCCCATCGCGTGGAGGGCAAAAAGCCCTTTACCATCGTGATGCCCCCGCCCAACATCACCGGCCAGCTGCATATGGGCCATGCCATGGACTGCACCCTGCAGGATGCGCTGACCCGCTATCACCGCATGAAGGGCGATCCTACCCTGTGGCTGCCCGGCACCGATCACGCTTCCATCGCCACCGAGGTCAAGGTGGTGGAGAAGCTGGCCAAGGAAGGCATTAAAAAGCAGGATATCGGTCGTGATGAGTTCCTCAAGCATGCCTGGGACTGGAAAAAGGAATACGGCGGCCGCATCTCCCGCCAGCTGCGCCGCATGGGCGCCAGCTGCGATTGGTCGCGCGAGCGCTTCACCATGGACGAGGGCTGCTCCCGCGCGGTGCGCGAGGTGTTTGTAAGCCTGTATGAAAAGGGCCTGATCTATCAGGGCAACCGCCTGATCAACTGGTGTCCCTGCTGCAATACTTCCATTTCGGACGCCGAGGTGGAATACGAAGAAAAAGAGGGCAATTTCTGGCATCTGCTCTATCCCGTCAAGGAAACGGGCGAAATGCTGGAGCTGGCCACCACCCGCCCCGAAACGATGCTGGGCGATACCGCCGTGGCTATCAACCCGGCGGATCCGCGCTATGCGCATCTGCATGGCTGCCATGTGATGCTGCCCCTGGTGAACCGTGAAATCCCCATCGTGTGCGATGAGCACGCCGATATGGAAAAGGGCACGGGCGTGGTGAAGATCACCCCCGCGCACGATCCCAACGACTTTGAGGTGGGTCAGCGCCATCAGCTGCCCATCGTGCGTGTGTTCACCTATGACGGCCATATGACCGGCGCTGCGGACGCGGCGGCAGCCGAGGAGCTGTTTGCCTCCGGCAAGGCCACGGTGAACGAGCCGCATGTGCTGGATTGCGGCAAGTATGCCGGCATGACCACCATGGAGGCGCGCAAGGCCATTGTGGAGGATCTGACGGCGCTGGGCCTGCTCAAGTCCATCGAGCCCCTCAGGCATGAGGTGGGCACCTGCTATCGCTGCCATCATGTGGTGGAGCCCATGGTGTCCAAGCAATGGTTCGTCAGGATGGAGCCGCTGGCCAAGCCCGCTATCGAGGCTGTGAAGCAGGGCGAAACCCGCTTTATCCCCGATCGCTTCAGCAAAATCTACTATAATTGGATGGAAAACATCCGCGATTGGTGCATCAGCCGCCATCTGTGGTGGGGCCATCGCATTCCCGCGTGGTACTGCGAGGACTGCGGCGAAACCATCGTATCCCGCGAGGATCCCACCGTGTGTCCCAAGTGCGGCAAGTCCCACCTGCATCAGGATGAGGACGTGCTGGACACCTGGTTCTCCTCTGCCCTGTGGCCCTTCTCCACGCTGGGCTGGCCGGACAATACCGACGATCTCAAATACTTCTATCCCACCAGCACGCTGGTGACGGGCTATGATATCATCTTCTTCTGGGTGGCGCGCATGATCTTCAGCGGCCTGGAGCAGATGGGCCATGTGCCCTTTGATACCGTGCTGATCCACGGCCTGGTGCGCGACGAGCAGGGCCGCAAGATGAGCAAGTCCCTGGGCAACGGCATCGATCCTCTGGAGGTAATCGATCAGTACGGCGCGGACGCGCTGCGCTTCTCCCTGTGCATGGGCATCAGCCCCGGCAACGATACCCGCTACTCCACCACCAAGCTGGAGTCTGCCCGCAACTTTGCCAACAAGGTGTGGAACGCCAGCCGCTTTGTGCTGATGAACCTGGACGGCGTGGAAACGCTGGAGGGCAAGACTCTGCAGCTGCCCGATCAGTGGATTCTCAGCCGCTATCATGAATGCGCGCAGGAGGTGACGGCGCACTTTGACGAGTGCGAGTTCGGCCTGGCCGCGCAGAAGATTTATGATTTCGCGTGGAGCGAATTCTGCGATTGGTACATCGAGCTGGCCAAGGGCGGCCTGCTGGGCGAGGATGCGCAGCGCAAGGCTGCGGTGCGCGCGGTGCTCAGCTATGTGCTCAGTGGTTTGTTGCGCATGCTGCATCCCTTCATGCCCTTCCTGACCGAAACGGTTTACGCCTTCCTGCCCGGCTGCGAGGAGGCCTCCTGCATGCTGTCCGATTGGCCGCGCGCGGAAGAAATCCCCTTCTTCCCTGCCCAGGAGGCGCAGATGGAGGGCATTATGGAAATCATCCGCGCCGTGCGCAATCTGCGCGCCGAAATGAACGTGCAGGCCGGTCACAAGGCTCGCCTGATGATCCGCCCGGTCGACGGCTGGCAGGATGCGGTGGGCGGCGCCGAGGTGTTCTTCCAGCGCATGGCCAGCGCGTCAGAGCTGGACGTCCTGGCCAAGGATCAGGCTGTAACCGAAAAGACCGTGGGCGCGGTGGTTGCTGCCGGCGAAATCCTGATTCCTCTGGGCGACCTGGTGGATATCGACAAGGAAATCGCCCGCCTGAACAAGGAGCGCGATAACCTGCTGAAGGAAATTGCCCGCGCGGAAGGCAAGCTGAACAACGAGGGCTTCCTGCGCAAGGCGCCCGAGGCGCTGGTGCAGGCCGAGCGCGATAAGCTGGCGGCCAATCAGACCAAGCTGACGGCCCTGGATGCGCGCATTGCCGATCTGAAGCAATAATTACGATGACTGAAATTCAATTCAAACATGAGCCCGTGCTGCTGCACGAGGTGCTTGATTGGCTCGACCCGGCTGCCGGCGGCGTATTTGCCGACGGCACGCTGGGCGGCGGCGGACATAGTGAGCGTATCCTGCAAAGGATTGGCGACAGCGGCGTCCTCTATGGCATCGACCGGGACGAGGACGCTCTGCGCGCCGCCGCCGCAAGGCTGAGCAGCTATCCGGGCTTCCGGCCGATTCACGGCAATTTTCACGATATCGATACCCTGCTGCCTGCGGGCGTGCTGCTGGATGGGGGACTGCTCGATCTGGGCGTTTCCTCCTATCAGCTGGATACCCCGCAGCGCGGTTTTTCCTATCATGAGGATGCGCCGCTGGACATGCGCATGGATCGTACCCAGGGTGAAACGGCGGCGCAGTGGCTGTCGCGCGTGGATGAGCGCACGATCACCCAAACGCTGTATGATTACGGCGATGAAAAGTGGGCGGCGCGCATTGCCAAAATCATTGTGGAGCGCCGCGAGAAGCAGCCCATCCTGACCACGGGCGATCTGGTTGCCTGCGTGGACGCAGCCATTCCCAAGGCTGTGCGCCGCAGGGATGACGGCCACCCCGCGCGCCGCACCTTTCAGGCGGTGCGCATCGCGGTCAATGACGAAATCGCCCCGTTGGAAAAGGCGCTGAACGACTGGGTATCCCGCATCCGCTCCGGCGGCAGGATGTGCGTGATCACCTTCCATTCCATTGAGGACCGCATCGTAAAGCGGGTGTTCCGCACGATGCAGAACCCCTGCATCTGCCCGCCCAAAGCGCCCATCTGTACCTGCGGGCGCATGCCCATTGCGCGCGTGATGGGCGGCGGGGCCATCAAGCCCACGGCGGAGGAACTGAGCCGCAATTCCCGCGCCCACAGCGCCACATTGCGCGTGGTGCAGAAGCTGTAAGGAGATAATATGCTGTACGTAGTCGCCACGCCCATCGGAAACCTGGGGGATATGAGCCCGCGCGCCGTTGAGGTGCTGAAAAGCGTTTCGCTCATCGCCGCCGAGGATACCCGCATGACCATGAAGCTGACCCAGCGCTTTGGCATCGAGACCCCGCTGACCAGCTGCCATCGCCATAACGAGCAGGGCAAGGCGGAGGGGATTGTGCGCCGGATGCTGGAGGAAGGCATTGACGTGGCCGTTGTGACCGACGCGGGCACGCCGGCCATTTCGGATCCGGGCACGATTCTGGTGCGTCAGGCTGCCGAGGCAGGCGTCGAAGTGGTGGCCGTGCCCGGCCCCAGCGCGATGGCCGCTGCCATGTCCGTATCGGGCATCGATGTGACGGAGTTCACCTTCCTGGGCTTTCTGCCCCGTGAAAAGAAGGATCTGCAGGCCGCGCTGCGCTCCGCCGCTCAGCGCACGCAGGCGGGCATTGTGCATGAATCGCCCTATCGCGTGCTGGATTTCATGCGCGTGCTGGCTGATACCCTGCCCCAGGCCTATGTCAGCGTCAGCTGCGATCTGAGCAAGCTGCACGAGCTGACCCTGCGCGGCCCGGCGGCTGAGGTGCTGGCCCGCATGGAAGCGAATGATAAAACCGAAAAGGGCGAATACTGTATTGTCATCGATTTTCGCGCCGTGCCGCGCGAGGAGCCCAAGACGGAAAGCACCCTGTGCCTGGAGGCACGGCTGCTGGATCTGCTGCTGCAAGGCGCGGCTATGCGCGACGCCAGCCGCCGCCTGGTAGAGGAAGGCGAGAAAAAGAACGCCGTGTACGCGGCTGCCCTGCGATTGAAGGGCATGCTGCGCGAGGACGAACAGGAAGAATGATGGACGAAAAACTGTGGATCAAGGCGCTGATGGACGAAGGCTCCTACGTGCCTTTTGTAAACGGACGCGCGGGCGTGACGGGCGGCATGGGTCTGATGGACGGCCGCCCTGTTTGCTGTGTACGGGTAGGCGAAAGCGATGATCTGCCTGCCGCCGATGCGGCGCTTTGCGCGCTGCTTGCTCAGGTATCCCGCCTGGCCATGCCGGTGATCCTGCTGGAGGGGCAGGGCAGCTTGCCCGGTGCGTGCCGGGAGCTTTCGCGCCTGAGCGGCGTATGCCCGCTGATCTGTGTGCAAAGCGCGGATACGCATCCGCTGACCGCCGCGCTGTGCGATGTGCGCATCGGCTGGGGCGACGCCAATATGCGCGCCTCCTGCACGGATATCTGCGCCGCCGACGAGCCGGACGCGCTGGAAACGGTGCGCAATCTGCTTAGTCTCCTGCCGGGCAGCTGCGCGGAGGATGCGCCGCTGCTGGGCGCGCAGACGATTGCCGAGCCCGTGCAGGGCAGCGATTCGCTGCTGTCGGCCCTGCATGCCTGCGCGGATGCGGGCACCGAGCTGCCGCTCTATAACGGGCCGCAGGGCGAGGCGTATCTTTGCCGCGTTAACGGCCGCGTGTGCGTATGCGTGGCTGTCAATGGCGATACGCCGCTGCCTGGGCTGACACGATTGCTGCGCCTGGGCGATGCGTTTTCTCTGCCGCTGATTGTGGCGCTGGATGGCGCGCTGCCGCAGGAGCCGGGGCTGTTTTATACCCTGGCGGCGGCCACAACGGTGAAGCTCTGCGTCAGCGATGCGGCGCAGCCGCCGCTGTTTGACTGGACGCTGGCAGGCACGGACAAGCTGCGCTGGCGCGTGGCCGCGGCGCTGGAGGTGCTTGCCTCCAAGCGCGATGTGCTGCTGCCGCGCAAGCATGGCAGCATGCCGCTGTGAGGGAAAGAGCATGACGAGCATATCAATCTGGGGGCTGATCGGCCTGTGCTGCCTGTGCGCGCTGCTGGGCGCGGGCGCAGCGCTTCTGACGCTTAAATGTGTGAAAAAACCGTCCCCAAAGCAGGAAACTCCGCAAACACTGCCCCGCCGCGCGCAGCCCTCGCAATGGCGCAGGATGGGCAGGGACGAGCAGCTGTATAACGGCCGCTGATGCTTAGCTTTATCAGGTAAGAAATTGGCATTCCAGAGCCTTGGCCTTTTTGCAAAAAAACCGCAGCGAATAAGCGCGCCCCTGACAACGGCTTGCTGCCAAGCTGAACGTGTGCTATACTTACTGTCAGTTTAATAAATCGGAATTTAGATAAGAGCTTTTAGGATGAAAAATGATATTTTATTGAAATATAGAATGCTAAATGCAGAAGAAGTTAATCGAGAGATATTTAAGGATTTTAT
>CAKUFG010000008.1 GCA_934647235.1 uncultured Clostridia bacterium | reverse complement strand
GGTGCGCCATCAGGGACTCGAACCCGGGACACCCTGATTAAGAGTCAGGTGCTCTACCAACTGAGCTAATGGCGCATGTGAGGAGCAATGCTTCCTCAAACTGGAGCGGGTGATGGGAATCGAACCCACGTGACCAGCTTGGAAGGCTGGAGCTCTACCATTGAGCTACACCCGCGTGTGGCGCATGGGGTATGGCTCGCGAAAGGGAAAGTGGAGCGGTAGACGAGGCTCGGACTCGCGACCTCAACCTTGGCAAGGTTGCGCTCTACCAACTGAGCTACTACCGCGTAAAGCAGATGTGGTGCGGACGAAGAGACTTGAACTCTTACGTCGTTAGACACCAGATCCTAAGTCTGGCGCGTCTGCCATTCCGCCACGCCCGCCTGACTTGACTTTCTATCCCCGAAGGGTGGTGACCCATCGGAGATTCGAACTCCGGACACCTTGATTAAAAGTCAAGTGCTCTACCACCTGAGCTAATGGGTCATTTGGCAGGGGTGGCAGGGTTCGAACCTACGAATCAGGGAGTCAAAGTCCCTTGCCTTACCGCTTGGCTACACCCCTATGTAGAGGAGACGCCAACCGAAAAGAAGAAAAAATGGGGTGGGTAGTGGGAGTCGAACCCACGATATCCAGAGCCACAATCTGGCGCTCTAACCACTGAACTACACCCACCATATGGGTTGGCGCGCCTGAAGGGATTCGAACCCCTGACCCACGGCTTAGAAGGCCGTTGCTCTATCCGACTGAGCTACAGGCGCAGGCCGCTGTCGGGGAGTGTCGGGGGATTTGATTCCCTGCTGACAGGAATAAATGATATCACAACTTCCCCTGTTTGTCAACACCTTTTTTCAAAATTTTTGATGTTTTTGCCAACTTTCTCAAAAGCGGCGGGGCCGCAGCCTGCGTCCCCGCCGCACGAAGGCTCAGAAGGTCATGATCTCCGATATTTCCGCCGGGCTGTCCTGCTGGATGCGCTCCAGGATCCGGTCCTTCTCTTCCCCCTCGGCCATCACGGGCTGAAAGTTGGTGGTGCCGTCCTGCACGCCGCTGGTCAGGATGGGAATCAGCCGCGCCTGCACGCCGTCGCATACCTGATGGTCAAAATGCAGCGTCAGCTGCACCACCAGGCCATCATAGTCCGTGGGGTTCAGGTTGCCGCCGAACACAAAATTGCCCAGGCTGTAAAAGATGGGCTTGCCATTGTACACCTCTACGCCCTGCACCACGTGCGGATGCGTGCCGATCACGCAGTCTGCGCCCGCGTCGATGGCATAGGTGGCCATCAGCTTTTGAATGTCGTTATGGTTGTCGGCGTACTCCTCGCCCCAGTGGCAGGCATAAACGATGTAATCGCAGCCCGCCTTTTTAAGCGCCTTGATCTCGTTTGTCATGGTGGCGCGGTTCTGGTGCCACATGCTCTCGCGGATGCCGGCAAAGCCAATTTTCACGCCGTCCTTTTCAAAGATGTGCGTGTAGGTATAGCCGCTGTAGGCGATGCCCGCGCGCTGCAGGGTATCGCGGGTGGAGCGGCGGCCGCTCATGCCGTAATCAATATAGTGATTATTGGCGATATTGGCATGCTCCACCGAAGCGGCCAGCAGGATGTTGACAAAGCTGGTGGGCCCCCTGAAGTTGTACAGCCGCCCGTCCAGCTTATCGGTGGAATCGTCCTTGAGCACGGATTCCAAATTGACCGTGGTGTAATCATCCTGGCTGAACAGCTCGCGGAAGTTGGCCAGCGGATAGGCATAGCCCTGCGCGGCCACCACGGAGTCAAACGAGTTTTCATTGGCGCGCAGCTTATCTTCGCTGCCCAGCAGCGCGTCGCCCGTAAAGGTCAGCACGATGCTGGTCTGCGGCGGCGGGGTGGGGCTGGGCGTAGGCGTCGGGCTGGGGGTAGGAGAGGGCGTGGGCGAGGGGCTGGGACTGGGCGTAGGCGTGGCGGCGATGGCCTGCTTGCCAAACAGCTTGGCATAGGTATTCTTGCCCACGATACCGTCCGCCTTGATCTTGGAAGCCTTCTGGAAGGCCGTCACAGCGCGCTGCGTGCCCTGCCCCCACAGGCCGTCCAGCTCGCCGTGATAGTAGTTCAGCTCCTTCAGGCGCTCCTGCACCTGCAATACGGCCAACCCCTTGGAGCCATAGCCCAGATCGCGGCTGTAGTGCGGCTCGGGCGTGGCGGTAGGCTCGGCAGTGGGAAGAGGCGTAAATTCCGCCGTGGGCGCAGGCGTGTCCGAAACAACTGCGTCAGGCGAGGCCTCGGGCTGCTCAGAAACCGCCGGCGTTTCCGCCGCAGCAGGCGTCTGCGTGGCGGCGGGGGCGTTGATCTCCGCCAGCCGGTCCGCGCGCGCCTGGGGATCGTCAATCACCAGCACCTTGGTATAATAGGGAATATGCGTCCACACCCAATAGGCGTTCAGGCCCTGATCGTTCATGCGGGTATCCATGCGCACGCAGCCGTGGGAGGCTTTTTTGCCCAGCTCCGCCAGATGATCGGAATAATCCCACTTGGCCCCGCGCAGCTTGCAGCCCAGCGAGTGGATCAGGTTGCCGCCGTCGATGCGGATGGCGTAGTTGTACATATACCCTTCGCTTTTGAAGTTGATCATGCGGTCGGTGGTCAGAAAGGCTCCGGCGCGCGTCTCGCGGAACAGCTTATCCTGCGCCATCAGGCCGGAGGATACGGTGATCTGCCCCAGCTTGTGGCCATCCTCATAGATGGTCATGATCTGCGTATTTTTATCGATCAGGATGCCATAGCGCGCCGCAGGGATGACATTGAACAGCTTTTTCTGGGGCACATAGCCCTCGATGTATTCGCCGTCCTCGTGCCGCCACGCACCCACCCTGGCATAGCCGTTGTCCTGGTCCAGCGCCAGCACGATCACGGCCTGTGATTGGCCGTGCACCGTGCCCAGCACCTCGGATTTGCTATTAGGCTGGGCAAACACCTTTTGATGCTGCAAACGGCCCACATCCACCACCGTGACAGGGTACATCATGGCCGCCCACACGTCCGCGTCGCTGTCCAGGTTTTCGGGCAGATACAGCGCGCGGTCGGTCACGGTCAGCGGAGCAGAGGGCGCTTTCTCGTGGCTGACGGCCACATGCACCTCATAGGGCTCCTGTGCGCTGCCCTTGATGGAGAAGGTAAGCACATAGCGGCCCTCGGGCGCGTTCTGATTGTTGATCTGCCCGTTCCAGCGGAATATGTGCGGCAGCATATCGGTCTGCTGGATATTCCAGGCGCGCAGGATGGTCTGCGGCGCGTCCTCGGCGGTCAGCCGCACGTTCATGGTGCCGCTGGCGGTAATCAGATAGTTGACCAGAAAGCCGTCCTGCCCGGCATAGACGGTATCGCCCGAGGGGATCAGATACTGCAGCGCAGCGGCGGCAAGCTTTACCGTAAGCGGCGTTTCGCTCACATAGGTATCGCGCTCTGTCTGCAGCGTGGCGGTCAGCGTATACGCCCCGCGCTGCAGCGCCTCGCCATTATCCCCCAGGCCGTCCCAGGCGATGCGGTTTTCCCCGGTCTGCGCCTGTGCGGCGGCAATCACATAGCTGACGTAATCGTCGCTGACGCACAGGGTCAGCTCGCCCGCGTCCGGGCAATTGACCGTGATCTCTGCCGGCGCGTAGGGCCGCACATACTCGGGCACGGCAACGTCAAGCGCTTCGCCGCAGGCCAGGGCGGCGGGCAGAAGCAGCAGCAGGGCAAGCAGGGCGAGGGCGTACTTTTTCATGGCTTATGTTCCTTTTCAGCGTAATACCTACTGAGCATAAAACCTCCCGTGCCGATTGTCAAGCGGACGCGGGAGGTTGTTACAATTTGCGCTTTGGGCGATTATTGGATGTCCTTGATAGAGGAATAGATGTTGTCGTAAATCTTCATATAGCTGCTGTTGTACCAACCGGGGCAGGTGATGTGCAGCGTAAGCAGCTTATTGCTGCCGATGATCGCCATGTGCACGCGGCCGCGCACGATGGTGCCGTCGCTCATCACGCCGCGGTAGTTGTTATAGTAGCCCGTGCCGCCCGCCAGCTTTTTGCTGGCCGCCTTCCAGGTTTCCCACTTGGTGGGATACTGGGAGCCCAGGTTTTTGAGGTAGTTGGCCAGGTCGGTCTGCACATCCTTGGCCGCGTAATTGCTGGTGATGGGCGTTACCTGCAGGGTAATCACGCAGGGATAGCCGTCGCGCACGGCGGAGGCCGGCTCGGTGAGGATGTAGGTATCGCTGGCGGAATCATCCACCGTGTAGCCCACGGCGGACTTGAAGGTGAAGCCCAGCTTGGCGGCGGTATACTCGCCGTAGGTAAAGGTCAGCTCCGGCCGGGGCGTGGGCGTGGGCATATCGATGGGATCGATGGGAATGGGCGTAGCGCCGGCATACACGCGCTCGCCGCTGGCATTGTACGCGCCGCTGGCTGCGGTATAGCCGTTATCCTCTTCGGACGC
This sequence comes from uncultured Clostridia bacterium, assembly GCA_934647235.1. Taxonomy (GTDB): domain Bacteria; phylum Bacillota; class Clostridia; order Christensenellales; family Aristaeellaceae; genus SFMI01. The sequence continues at coordinate 93,649 of CAKUFG010000008.1, read as the reverse complement.
GGGATTATACCCCGACGGCAGCCCCATGGACTCCATCTGGGATTGCTGCTGCGTCAGCTGATCCAGGGGCGAAACCTGACCCTGGCCATCCGTGGCAAGGGCGGGGATCGCGTTCAGGGTCAAAACCGCTGCCGCAAGCAGGGAAATAATAGCAGTGCGTTTCTTCATGGCTGATAACCTCCGTCAGGCTCGTCGCCGTCGATCGGGACACGCTTTGTATCCTTTACATAATTGTAACGAATTTGTAGTGATTCGTCAAGTAATATTTACATTTTATTCGTGCTTTTCGATGCGGCAGACGGCGATTGGGGCGGAAGGCTGTCCTCGCGGCTTATCTGGCTCCGGCCATGGCCTGGGTCAGAGCGCCCATGGCGGCGGACAGGGTGGCCGCGTCGGGGGCGGAATTGATCACCGCGTTCAGGTTGGAAATGGCTGCCTGCAGCGCGGCGTAGCCGGGATGCTCGGGGCTGAGGGCGGCCAGCTGCGACTGGGCGGAGCTGAGCAGCGTCCGCGCGTCGGGCAGCAGCTGATCGCGCACCAGCGGATCGGTCACGGTGGGCGTACCGCCGCCGCCCGTGCTGCCCGCATTGTGTACCGTGCAGGTCAGCGAGGACAGGAGCACATTGTTGTAGTTGGTATCGTTTGTCAGGCGCAGGGCGGCAAAATCGCCCAGATACTGGGTCAGCACATCGTCGTACTGCGTGCCGATGAAATCATACAGCGGGTGTCCCTGCGGCAGGGTGATGATGCCCGCCGTCTGCACCGAGGGGCAGTACTGCGTGGCCAGCCCGCCCGATACCGTGCATAGCGATACCTCGTGGTGCATCTGGCAATAGGTGGTGGGCGCGCCCTCGCGCGGCCAGTAATCGGTGTACACCTTGTAGCCGGTGGCGTCCTTGCGGCAGGCGTCGGTGGCCAGCTGGCCGCTTACGCCGCAGGTGGTCACGCGCACCAGGCCGTAATCGGAGGCTGAGCCCTCCAGGATATCGCGGTTGGACAGCCCCTTCTGCTTGTGAATCTGGCTCATGAAGGTTTGCCACAGGGCTGCGGCGCTGTTGCCGCCCGTGGTCTTGGAGGACAATGCCTTGTAGTTGTCGTGGCCGATCCATACCGTGCCGCAGTACCAGCCCGTCATGCCGGCAAAGAACACGCCCTTCTGGTCGGAGTTGGTGCCCGTCTTGCCCGCCACGGTCTGGCCGCTGATCTTTGCCTTGGTGCCCGTGCCGCTGCTGACGGCCTCCTTCATCATATCCACCGTCAGGTAGGCCGTCGCGGGGCTGAACACCTGATAGCTGGTCTGGTTGGCATGCGCGTCATAGATGACGTTGCCGCTGCTGTCCGCGATGCCAAGGAAGGTGATGGGCGATTGATACACGCCGCCGTTGCCCAGCACGCCGAAGGCCACGGCCATTTCCACCGGCGATATGCCGCTGGAGCCCAGCGCCAGGCCGAAGGGCGTTTCGTTGATGTGCTTATCCGATACGCCCAGCGCGCGCAGGATATTGGCGGAGTTCTGCGTGCCCACATAGTTCATCAGCGCATAGGCAGCGGCGGTGTTATCGCTTTTTACCAGCGCGGTGCGCAGCGTTTCGGGGCCGCGATAGCTGGAGCCGCCGTAGTTCTTGGGCCAGGTGGGGCGGCGGTTGCTGTCCAGATACCCGTTGATGGGCAGGGGCATGTTGTATACCACGGCGCTGCCGCCCAGCTTGCTGATTTCAATGGCCGGGGCATACACCGAGATGGGCTTGATGGACGAGCCCACGGGCATGTTCATATCCGAGGCGCGGTTGAGCGTCTTGCGGCGGGTGGGCTGCGTGCGGCCGCCCACAATGGCCTTCAGCTCTCCCGTGCGGTAATCCAGCACCACGGCCGCGGCCTGGGGCTGGATGATCTCGTCATAGGTGCCGTCGGCGTTGCGGGCGCGGTAAATCTTATCCGCCGGGTCGCGCAGGGAAGGATAATTCTGGTAGTTGTACAGCGTGTCCTCCACCGTCTTTTGGATTTCGGTATCCAGGCACAGGTACACATGATAGCCGCCCGTGCGCAGCTCGTTTTCCATCAGGTTGCGGTTATAGGAGGTATTTTCCAGGTTATTGAGCTTGAGCAGCGTCTGCACCACATCGTTGACGGCGTATTCCACATAATAGATGTAGTTATAGGTGCTGCCCGCGTCGGGGGACTGCCGCAGCACTGTGGCGGTGGAGGGCTCCAGCGCCGCCACATATTCCTCATAGGTGATAAACTGGTTTTCGTACATCATCCGCAGGGCGTAATCCGTGCGGGTATTGGTGATGGCCGCGTAATCGGTGGTTTCGGAGGTGCGGGTGTAGTAATTGCGGCGGGGATTGTAATAGTAGGGATTGGTGCACAGCCCGGCCAGCATGGCGCACTCGCGCAGGGACAATTGATACAGCTCCTTGCCAAAATAGCCGCGCGCGGCGGTATACACGCCGTAGTAGTTTTCGCCCAGGTAGATGGTGTTCAGGTAGCTTTCCAGGATCTGCTCCTTGCTGTACTGGGTTTCCAGCTGCATGGCCAGGTAGGCCTCCTGGATCTTGCGCTTATAGCTTTGCTCGCTGGACAGGATGGTGTTTTTAATCAGCTGCTGGGTGATGGTGCTGCCGCCCTGCTGGCTGCCGCTGACAAAGTTCTTGACAAACGCGCCGATAATGCGCTTGACGTCAATGCCGTTGTGGGTGTAAAAGCGCGCGTCCTCCACGGCCACAAAGGCGTTGCGCAGGCGCATGGGCATCTGCGATATGGACACCATCACGCGGTCCTCGGTGCCCTTGTAATCCGTAATCAGGTTGCCCTGCGCGTCATAGATAAACGAGGTCTGCGCCTGATCGTCAATCAGCGTCAGATCCAGCGACGGGGCGGTATCCACATACGCGCGGGCAATGCCCACCACCGCGCCTGCGCCCGCCAGCATCAGAATGAGCACAATCAGCGCCAGCGCGCGGATGGTATTGACCACCACGGACGAGAGGAAATTGGGCCGGCGCATGCGGGGCTTGAAAATGCTGTGCGTGTCGCGGGCATCAGCAGGGGCGGGCGCGTCATATGCTGAATGGACGCGGGAAAGGAATTTTTTCATAAAAGGCCGCAAAGCCTCCTTCAGAATCAAAGTATTTGCGCATCTATCATAGCATATTTCCCGCCGCGCCGCAATGTCACAGACTGGAAGGGAAGGTAAAACATCATGGCCAAACGCTCCGCCTGCCGATCGCGTCTGCGCCGCGCGCTGCGCATCCTGCTGCTGATTGCGCTGCTGGGCTCGGTGCTCTACCTTTTGCTGGAAAAGAGCCTCACGCAGGTGATTTTGGACACGGCCTATGCCAAAGCCTATGCCATCGCGGTGGAAACGATGAACGAGGCTGTGCGGGAATCGCTGCAATCGGGCGCGGCGTATGAGGATTTGATCACCGTGCGCACGGACGGCGCGGGGCGCATCACGATGCTGGCGGCCAACACGGCGCGCATGAACGAGCTGGCGGTATCCGTAGCGCTGCGGGCGCAGAGCGCGCTGGAAACGCGCGACAGCGCGTCGATTGCCGTGCCGCTGGGCGCGGCGCTCAGGGCGCCCTTCTTTTCCTCCCTGGGCCCGCGCGTGCCTGTGCGGCTATCGCCTGTGGGTTCGGTCAGCGCGGCCTTTGCCACCGAGTTTGAGGCCGCGGGCATCAACCAGACCCGCCACAAGATCTGGCTGGAAATGCGCGCGGTGGTGCGCCTGGTGTTGCCCACCGGCGCCAAAGCTGTGGACGTGCAGACGCAGATTCTGATCGCCGAGAGCATCATCGTGGGCGATGTGCCCGATTCCTTTATCAACATTCCCGACACCGACTCCGCGCTGAACTTTGCGGAGTGAGGAGGAGGGACGAAGGGGGGGACGGTACTTTCTTGGAGCCCAAGAAAGTACCAAAGAAGGCTGCGTTGTAACGTGAAAGTCAAGTTAATAAAACTGGAAGGCGGCACTGCCGCCCCGCCCCCGTGGCAGGTGAAAGCCTGAACCGCCCGGATGAAAGCAAGCTTTCCTCCGTTCGCTTCCTGCTTTCCCCCTTGGTCTGGCTTCGCCAGCCCGCGCCGATTGCATCGGCGTGCCACGGGGGCGCGATGCGTGGTTCCGGAAACCCGGCGCAGCGATTAGCGGCAGTTGGAGAGTACATCCATACAGCGGCGTTCCTTCTCAGCTTGACAAGGCTGCACGAGCACTAAAGCCTTCTCCCAAACGTAAGAAGGTGTCGAGCGAACAGCGAGACGGATGAGGGGGGAACGCAGCGGTTTGCGCATGCTGGAAAGCGCAGCTTGCCGGGCAGCATTCCCCCTGCCCGCCCAGCCTCAATAATACAGATTCTTAAACCAGTTGACGGCCTCCAGCCAGGATGTGCGCACCATCATGCCGCTGGCAAAGGGATAGAACGCGACGAACATCGCGGCAACGATCAGCAGGTAGGCGCTCACCAGCGCCAGGCTCCAGCGGTCGGCGCGCTTTTGAGCAGTTTCTTCTTTTTCCGCTCCCGCCCGCTGCCCGGCATAAGCCATAAACCAGCCGCTCAGCTGCTCCAGCACATAGGCCGTGCACAGAATGATAAACGGTACGCTGGGGAAATAGTGGTAAATATACGTTCCGCGCGGCACCCCGATCCAGGGCAGGTACTGCGCGCAGAAGCAGATCAGCAGCAGCGCCGGGCGCGCATCCCGCTCCCCCTGCGGGGCCAGTGGGAATGTATACTCCCGGTATCCGCCGCACAGCACGGGAAGCGCCTGATGCCTGACCCAGGCATACAGCACCGTAAGCAGCGCCGCAAAGCCTGCCCACCACACCGCGTAGTTGCCAAAGGCCCAGATGGCATAGGCATAGCCCGCCGGGGTATAGCGGTCGTCAGCATAGTACATGGGAATCTCGGAAAGCGGCCACCGATACCAGGGCGCATAATAAAGATGATCCATGCCCCGCCCAGGCTCGCTGTGATACCAAAGCATATACTCTGCCGCTTCCACAATGCGCTTGATGGTCACGCCGCCGCTGGGCGCAAAGTAAGGAATATAGGAGCAATAATAGATGGCCGCCGGCACCAGCACAAAGAAAATCAGGCAGCTGGCAATTGTAATCAGCAGACGCTTATCGCCGCTTTTTGCCGCTTCGGCAGCCAGGGGATCCCGCTCGGCGAGGTCAGTCGACCTTGCCTCGCGCACGGCCTTCCACCTGCGCCAGACGCCAAGGAAGAAGATCGCCGCCAGGCCCAGGCCCGCAAAGCAGCCCGTCCACTTGCTGGCCACCGCCAGGCCCATGCATGCGCCCGACAAGGCCAGGGGAATCATGGTATACGCAAGCTTTTTTCCAAAGAAATCCGTATAGAACCACCGCAGCATAAAGTATACCGACCAGATAATGAACAGCACCACAAAGCTGTCGATGGTAGCAATGCGCGTCTGGGTAAAGTGCATGGTATCAAGCGCCAGGCACAGGCAGGTCAGGATGGCGTAGCGCCGCTTTTTGAAGAGCAGCCGCCCCAGCAGATACATGCCGGGCAGCATCAGCACGCCGCAGGCTGCCCCCGCAAAACGCCAGCCAAAGGGCGTCATGCCAAATATGCTGATGGTCCAGCTGATCATCACCTTGCCCAGCGGCGGATGCGAAATCTCGTAGGGCTGCAGGCCATGCAGATGCTCATAGCCGGTGCGGGCATGGTAGATCTCGTCAAAGTACATGCCGTTATACCAGCTGGGCTCGCCGGACAGCGTGTCCGGCTCATCCACCAATGCGGAAGCATCGCGACCGGCGGAATCCACCGCCGTAACCGGCAGCGGCGTTCCCTCCGCCGTCCGGAAAACGGTTTCAAACAATGTCAGTCCGGGAGCCGAGGCCGTCAGCCGCACATAGCGTCCCCTGAGCGACCGCGCGTCCACGGCGTTGTATCCGTTGACATAAAACCATTGAAACATCGTGCCGCCATTGGCCGCACAGGAAATGGGCGTTCCCCAACTTTCCCCATTCTCGGAGGTCTGCACCGTGAAGCTGTTATACCCTTCGTTGATGCCCTCCATGTACAGCATGCGGAAGTCATCCTGAGATTCGCCCAGATCAAAAACGACCGTCTCGCCTGCCTGTCTGAATGTAAACGGCGTTTGCGGGGACACAGTGGAGCCCAGGTGATAATACGCGAGCAGGGCATAAAGCACCATAATGCCCAGCATCAGCGCAATGTCCTTCGCGTCTACGCAGCGGGAGCGCTGGTGGTTGGCCTGCTCATCCTGCATGAAAACGCCTGCGGGCGGCGTTTGCGCCTGCCGGCCGCAAAAGAGCGGAACGCCTTCGCCGCGCCGCGCCAGGCGATACGCCAGGCACAGCGCAATGGCAAGCGTCGCCAGCAGCAGGCCGTACACAATATAGGGCACATAAGGCAGGGCGTTCTGCGTCTGCTGAGTATCCGACGCGCCCCGGCAGAGCAGGCTCAGCGCCGCCGCGCCCAGAGACAGCATCAGCAGCCCCAGCACGCTTTTGAAGCGATAGCACTGGCATGCCATCAAGCCATACAGCAGCACAAGCACCGCCAGCAGCAGGTGGCGCAGATCCAGGAAGAACGTCTTGGATTCCGCGCTGTAGCTCGGCTGATAAAACAGCGTACCCTCCGCCCCGGCGGGAATCGATTCTACCTTTTTCAGGGACAGGTTGGCAAACCACGCTTCGCCCAACGATTCTCCGGAGTATCCGCCCAGCCGGGCATAAACGGTCAGGCTGCGCTGCCTGGGCCCGGTCTGGCCATACAGCTCCACCTGCCGCCACTCCCCCTGGCTGTCGTATACGCCAGCAGAGAACGTATATACGTCGGCGATGGACAGGTTCGCGCCTCGGCCGCCCTGCGCCTGGGCACAAATCTGCCCCGAAAGGCAATAGAAGCTGTTGGGCTCCACGGCCACATCCTGCGCAATGCGCGCGTCATTGGCCATGTAGTTGGCAATATGGAGCGCCTGCCCCTGCCCGGCCTGCACCACGGAGAAGTCCGTATAGCCCTCCGATTGGATATAAGCCTGGGTGTACCACGCAGAGGGCACGCCATCCTCCTGCACATCGGCAAAGCCGCCGTTTTCCAGCAGCTCCTGCCCATAGGGCCGGGTCTGCCTGGAACGGAGCCGGAAAAGGAGCAGTAAAAGCAGCAGCGCCGCGCCGGCAGCAATCAGAAGCCATTTCTTCGTCTTTTTCATACGCTTTCCTTTCTGCGGACTCCCTGCCGGATCAAGAAAAAAGGCATGATATAAAGCGCGCATTTGGTCAAGCATCATCCTCATTTTATCGAATAATGGAAACAAAGTCAATTTTCCAATTGTAAATCTTTGTGCAGAAACCCGTTTTCTGCCAAAAAACAAACGCAGCCGTCCAAACAAGGGATGGCTGTGTTTATACGCAGATACACAAAAAACGGAAGGCTGCTTTCGCAGCCTTCCGCATTGCACTCATCTTATAGCCTGCCCATCTCTTGCGAGGGACGCAGGCTTCGCTGTGACGGTATAATTACCGACGCATCGCGGCGAAGCACTCGCTGCAGTAGATGGGGCGGTCGTTCTTGGGAATGAAGGGAACAGTGGTCTCGGCGCCGCAATTCGCACACGTGGTGGTGTAAGTCTCGCGGGGAGCGCCAGGAGCCGGACGGCTGGCCTTGCGAGCCTGACGGCAAGCCTTGCAGCGGGTGGGCTCGTTCTGGAAGCCCTTTTCAGCGTAGAATTCCTGTTCGCCAGCGGTGAACACGAATTCCTGCCCACAGTCGCGGCATACCAGCGTCTTGTCTTCGTACATGGATGGTAAACCCCCTGATAATTTTTCCGGTTTAAGGAAGGCTGACCTGGTCTTTGACCCCACACTCGCCGGCAGGAGCATTGCTCATAGCATCTTGGCCCCCACGCCGCTCTCTCGGATTTTCATCCGGCCGGACTTACGTCTAAACCGCACCATGCTCACCCGGAAATTCTCCAGGCTTACGTGGACCGCTTTGCCTGCGACTGGCATCGGCTTTCAACCACAGACCCGAACCTTAACCGAAATCATTATATGGCGGTTTGGGCAAAAAGGCAAGTGTTTTTTGCAAATATTTTTGAAAATAATTTTTCCGCATCAGGGAAGCGCTTCGTCAAGCGCCTGCCGCAAAGCCAGATGACAGCCCTGCGCCTCGTCATAGATGGCCTGATACAGCTGCCGCGCGGTCTGGGCGCGTTCCTGCGCCATGCGGCGGCCTGCCGGGGTGAGCATGCTGTCGGCGATTCTGTCAATCATGCCATGGTACTCATAAAAATAGTTCCGCTGCGCATCCCCAACGCCGTCGCTTACCTGCCCGTCCGCGCGCACCTCATAAATCGGATCGCCCGCCGCGCCATGGTACAGCAGCATCCGCGCCGTCCCCAGCGCCCCGGCGGCGTCCAGCTTGTCCGCGTCAAAGAGGATCTTTTCCTCAATGCGCGCAGGGGCGGGGCCGCTGCCGAAGCTGTGCGCGGCGATGCAATCCGCCACACGGCTGCAAAATTCGGCTGAAAAGCCCTGGCGCTGCAGGAACGCGCGCGCCTTTCCGGCTCCAGCCTCCGCATGGCGCACGCCGGGCGTTTCCATCTCCTCGCGCCGGGCCACATCGTGCAGCAGGCAGGCCGCCATCAGGATATCCAGGTCAGCCCCCGGCTCCTCGCGGGCGATCTGCAGGGCGTTGGACAGCACGCGCAGCACATGGTTTTCATCGTGCGCGCGGTCGGCCACGCAGGCTTGCATATAGCCCAGCAGCAGCTCGTACACAGCTTTGGTCATGGCTGACTCCTCACTTGATTCGCAAAAAATGGAAGAACATCAAAAACAGCGCCTGCACCACGGCGGCCACTACATAGATCAGGTAGATGGCCGGCAGGCGAATGCTGACGTGCACGGACACGGCCAGCGTCCAGATGATGCCGCTGATCGACAGCAGCCGCCAGAGCTTTTTCCACCAGATGCAGGTGAACACCGTGCACACGATAAAGCTGGCGGGCAGGGCGTAGATAAAGGCCAGCCACACGCGCGGCAGCGTGGGCACGGCGAGCTTGAGGGTAAAGTAAGCGATGGTGGCGGCCAGCCAGCACAGGCCCACCGACATCAGCAGGATCATCCTGCGGCGTGCGTTGAGCTGGCGCGCGATTTGCGCGTCGTCCACGGGCCTGAGCGTATCGTCGCGCAGCAGCGCGTCCAGCGGCACGCCGAACAGCTCCGCGATATTCTGGCTGACCACCAGATCAGGCAGACCCTCCGCCCGCTCCCACTTGGAAATCGTTTTATCGGAATAGTTCAGCTTTTCCGCCAGCTCCGCCTGCGTCATGCCCGCCTGCTTGCGGCAGGCGGCGATGTTGCGCGCCACAATGGGGCGCAGTTCGGCTTCAGTCAAGGGGAAAATCCTCCTTCAGGTTCAATAGTTTTATCTTACTATTTTTTACGTCCATCCGTCAAGTCGAAGCGCGCTGTACAGCCGTTTTATCCTTATCCCGGCGCATTTTTCTAAAAATCATGCGGCAGTTTTTGCGCTTTTGCGTTGAAATGATTGACGGATAGCCCGCCATGTGCTATAATTTTTCGGTACTATGATACGAGTTTCTGGAGGGATTTGTATGTCCGGTCATTCCAAATGGCATAATATTCAGGCTAAAAAGGGCAAGGCGGACGCCGCGCGCGGCAAGATCTTTACCAAGATCGGCCGTGAAATCGCCATCGCTGTGCGCGAGGGCGGCGCGAACCCGGAAAGCAACGGCAAGCTGCGCGATATCATCGCCAAGGCCAAGGCCAACAACATGCCCAACGATAACATTCAGCGCTCCATCAAAAAGGCCGCGGGCGAAGGCAACGGCGTCAACTACGAAGAAATCGTTTATGAAGGCTATGCCCCCGGCGGCGTGGCTGTCATTTGCAATATCGTAACTGATAACCGCAACCGCACCAGCGCGGATGTGCGCCACATCTTTGATAAGTGCGGCGGCAACCTGGGCGCTCCCGGCTCGGTCAGCTACATGTTTGACAACAAGGGCCAGATCGTCGTCGAGCGCGAGCCCGGCATGGACGAGGACGAAATGATGATGATCGCCCTGGATGCGGGCGCCGAGGATATGAAGGCGCTGGACGATGTGTTTGAAATCTACACCGCGCCCAACGATTTCTCCGCCGTGCGCGAGGCGCTGGAGCAGCAGGGCCTGTCCTTCCTGTCTGCGGACGTGAAGATGATCCCGCAGAACACCGTCTCCATCACCGATGAGGAAACCGCCGCCAAGATCGAAAAGCTGCTGGACATGCTGGACGATAATGACGACGTGGCCGACGTGTATCATAACGCCGAGCTGCCCGAATCCGACGAGGAAGACGAATAATTATCGATCGGTAATTGCCGCCAGCCGCTCCAACAGGAGCGGCTGGCGTTTTGTTTTGGCGATGGAGGAGAACGTATCGCTTTGCGTATGCTGGAAAGCGCAGCCGCCCAAAGCCTTTTCCTTGAGGAGAAGGTGGCGAATGCAATGAGCCGGATGAGGCGCGTAATCCGCCGCTGCCTGCGGCAGATACAGGCGGATGCAGCGCCAATGAGTCAACGAGTTTTGCTAGCGTCAGCGCTGCAAAACGACTATGCCGAATTGTGAGGGCCGTAGCCGCCGCAGCGGCGTTATCTTTTAGTAGTTATGATAACGGCTGCTGCGCAGCCTACACCTCATCAGTCAGCTTTCGCTGACAGCTTCTCCTCAAGGAGAAGCCTTTTGGTGAGTGAACTCTCCAACTGCCGCTAATCGCTGCACCGGGTTTCCGGAACCACGCATCACGTCCCCGTGGCACGCTAATCGCAGATCAGCGCAGGGCGTGCGCAGCACGACCGAAGGGGAAATATTCAAGGGGACGGATGGCGCTTGCGCCGATCCGGGCACGCGAATTTTCCCTGCCACGGGGGGCGGGTGGCCAGGGCCACTCCCTGCTTTTATCCAATTGACTTTTACGTTACACACAGGTTCTTTGTTTCTTTCTTGACTCAAGAAAGAAACGTAACCCCTTCGTCCCCCTCCCCTCGTCCCCTTCGTCCCCCTCCCTGATTTTCCATTGACTTTCCAATGCCCGCATATTACAATATCCCTGGAAATACCAAATACATGGCGGGAGAAGCACATGATCGATACAAGCAAGCATACATTCATTGCCACGGCGGCCTTCGGGCTGGAGGGGCTGGTCAAGCGGGAGCTGCTGCGCCTGGGGTTTGCGGATGCGCGCGCGGAGAATGGCGGCGTGCGCTTTACAGCGGATTTTGCCGGGGCGTTCACCGCCTGCCTGTGGCTTGCCTGCGCCGATCGCGTGCTGCTGCTGATAGCCGAGGGCGAGGCGCGCAGCTTTGAGGAGCTGTTTCAGCTGGTGCGCTCCGCCCCCTGGGAAAGCGTGCTGCCGCCCGACGCCGCCATCCCCGTTTCCGGGCGCTGCGCGCGCAGCCAACTGATGAGCGTGCGCGATTGCCAGGCCATCACCAAGAAGGCCATCGTGGATCGTATGCTGCAGGGGCACCATGTCCGTACTCTGCCGGAGACCGGCGCGCGCTATGCCGTGGACGTTGCCCTGCATGGCGACGTCGCCCGGCTGACGCTGGATCTGTGCGGCGATGCGCTCAACCGCCGCGGCTACCGCACCTGGAACGGCGAGGCCCCCCTGCGCGAGACAGCCGCCGCCGCGCTGGTAAGGCTGTCCACCTGGCGCTGGCAGGAGCCGCTGCATGATCCCTGCTGCGGCACGGGCACGCTGCTGATTGAGGCTGCCTATGCCGCCGCGCACCGCGCCAGCGGGCTGACCCGCGCCTTCGATATGGAAAAATGGCCTTGCGTGGATGCGCGCGCGCTCAAGGATATCCGCGCAGACGCCCGCGCGCAGGCGGATTTTTCGCACCTGCCGCCCATCTCGGGCAGCGATATCAGCCCCGAAGCCCTGGAGCTGGCTCGCCGCCATATCCGCCAGGCCGGGCTGGAAGGCAAGATCACCGTGTATCAAAAGGATCTGCGCGATTTGCAGCTGTCCGGCCCCGCGCCGTGCTTTTTGTGCAATCCGCCCTACGGCGAGCGCCTGGGCGATAAAAAGGCGTGCGAGCAGCTGTACCGCGCCATGAAGGGCCTGATGCAGCGCCATCCCGGCTGCACGCTGAACGTGATCACCAGCCATCCGGGCTTTGAGCGCGTGGCCGGCATGCACGCCCAGGGGCGCACCCGGCTGTATAACGGCCGGCTGGAATGCGAATTTTTGCGCTTTACCCGCTGATTAGCACAAATGGTACCGCTTGTTCCATTGACAAGCAATGTATCCACATGTAAAATTAAAGCAGTTAATCGACCTGATATTGCCATTTTTTCAGTCATTTCCCGTTAGATTTTCGGAAAGGAAGGACAAATCCCGTGATCCGCAAAAAACAGTGCATCGCCATGCTGCTGGCAGGCGGCCAGGGCAGCCGCCTGGGCGTGCTGACCAGCCATATGGCCAAGCCCGCCGTGCCCTTTGGCGGCAAGTATCGCATCATCGATTTTCCGCTTTCCAACTGCGCCAACAGCGGCATTGACACCGTGGGCGTGCTGACGCAGTATCAGCCCCTGGAGCTCAACGCCTATATCGGCTCGGGCGTGCCGTGGGATCTGGACGTAAGCAACGGCGGCGTATATCTGCTGCCCCCCTACCACACCGGCAAGACGGGCGAGTGGTACCGCGGCACGGCCAACGCCATCTATCAAAACCTGGCCTTTATCGAGCAGTTTAACCCCGATTATGTGCTCATTCTCTCGGGCGACCATATCTATAAAATGGATTACAACGCCATGCTGCGCCACCATATTCAGAAAAACGCCGACGTCACCATCGCCGTGCGCCAGGTGCCCTGGGAGGAGGCCAGCCGCTTTGGCATCATGAATACGGACGAGCAGGGCACCATCACCGAGTTTGAGGAAAAGCCCGCCCATCCCAAGTCCAACAACGCCAGCATGGGCGTGTATATCTTCCGCTGGGACAAGCTGCGCGATTACCTGACCCGCGACGAGCAGGATCCCGCCAGCAGCAACGACTTTGGCAAAAACGTCATCCCCGCCATGCTGGGGGACGGCTGCCGCATGGTGGCCTATTCCTTCAATGATTATTGGAAGGACGTGGGCACCATCGCAAGCCTGTGGGAGGCCAATATGGATCTGCTCAAGACCCCGCTGCCCATTGACCTGCACGATAAAAAATGGCGCATCTACGCCCGCAATTTCGGCAGCGAGCCGCAGTACATCGCTCCCACCGCCAGCGTATCGGATACCCTGGCCACCGAGGGCTGCGTGGTATACGGCAAAACGCAGCACGCCATCCTGTCCACCGATGTGATCGTGGAAAAGGATGCGCAGGTCATTGACAGCGTGATCATGCCCGGCGCGGTCATCCGCGCGGGCGCGGTGGTGCGCCGCGCCATCGTGGCGGAAAACGCGGTGGTGGGCTACTATGCAAACGTGGGCGGCGCAGAGGGCGAAATCGCCGTGGTGGGCCCTGGCGTGCGCGTGCCCGATCATGGCGCGGTGCTGCCCGGCGAGCAGCGCGCGCAGTAAGGGAGGCGGCTGATGATGAGCGAACTGTTGGGATTGATTTATACCGGCAATAATACCGATCAGCTGCGCGAGCTGACCGCTACCCGTGCCGTGGCCGCCGTGCCCATCTGCGCCCGCTACCGGGTGATTGATTTCATCCTGTCCTCGCTGGTATCCAGCGGCGCGCGCAATGTGGGCGTGATCACCCAGAAAAACTACCACAGCCTGATGGATCATCTGGGCTCGGGCAAGGAGTGGGATCTGCACGGCAAGCGCCAGGGGCTGGTGATTCTGCCGCCCTTCCTGACCCACGATAATGTGGGCGTATACAAGGGGCTGCTGGACGCCATCCGCAGCAATCTGCACTTTCTGCGCCGCAGCAAGGAGCGCTATGTGCTGGTGACGGACACCGGCATGCTCTACACCGCGCGCTTTGACGACATGCTGATGCAGCACATCCAGACCGACGCGGACATCACCCTGATGTACAGCGACGACCACACCATGCTGCGCACGGGCGGCAACGGCTGCTACCTGAAGGTGGATGGCGCGGGCCGCGTGCTGGATATGGAGCTGGAGCCCATGCTGCCCAACTACGAAAACAGCTACATGCAGGCCTTTGTCATCCGCCGCGAGCTGCTGATTGAGCTGGCCGACCGCGCGCTGGCCCGCGCGCAATATCACTTTACCCGTGATGTGCTGGTGCCCGGCCTGCGGGACGGCACGCTGCGGGTATACGGCTGGCGCAATCCCGGCTGCGTATGGCGGCTGGACAGCGTGCTGGATTACTTCAACTGCTCCATGGCGCTGCTCAAGCCCGAGGTACGGGCCGAGCTGTTCAGCGCCGACCGCCCCATCTGGACCAAGGTGCGCGATGAGATGCCCACGCGCTATTTCGCCGCGGCGCAGGTGACCAACTCCCTGCTGGGCGATGGCTGCGTCATCGAGGGCACGGTGGAAAACAGCATCCTCTCCCGCGGCGTGCGCGTGCAGAAGGGCGCGGTGGTGCGCAACGCGGTGATCATGCAGGATGGCTACATCATGAGCGGCGCGCACGTGGAATGCTGCATCCTGGACAAGCAGGTGATCGTCCGCGAGGGCTCCACCCTGACCGCCCCCGCTACCTACCCCCTGGTCGTGGCCAAGGACACCATTGTGTGACGGGGACGAATGGGAACGAGGGAGGACGGAGGGGAACGTTACTTTCTTCAGTGAAGAAAGTAACAAAGAACCTGCGTGTGACGTAAAAGTCTATTGAATTAAACTGGGAGGCGGCACTGCCGCCCCGCCCCCGCGGCAGGGAAAAACTTGAATCGCTCGGTCTGGAGTAAACTCCGTCCGGGCGATTCTTCATTTTTCCCCTATGGTCTGGCTTCGCCAGCCCGCGCCGATTGCATCGGCGTGCCACGGGGGTTGTTGGATGCGGAAATCAGACGCAGTGATTGGCGGTGGTTAGAGAGAGACCACCCAAAGGCTTCTCCTTGAGGAGAAGCTGTCAGCGAAAGCTGACTGATGAAGTGTAGGCTGCGCAGCAGCCGTTATCATAACTACTAAAAGATAACGCCGCTGCGGCGGCTACGGCCCTCACAATTCGGCATAGTCGTTTTGTGGCGCTGACGCTAACAAAACTCGTTGCCTCATTGGCGCTGCATCCGCCTGTATCTGCCACAGGCAGCGGCGGATTACGCGCCTCATCCGGCTCATTGCATTCGCCACCTTTTCCTCAAGGAGAAGGCTTTTATGGTTGTGCGCTATGCAAGAAACTTGGCTGTTCTGCCCAATTACCGCACCCCGCCGCGCCTGATTCCCGCACCCAACTATGCCCCGTGGCAGCGGACAGCGCAGCTGTACGCCAGGGCTGGCGACGCCAGACCGAAGGGGAAATATTCAAGGGGACGGATGGCGCTTGCGCCGATCCGGGCACGCAGAATTTTCCCTGCCACGGGGGGGCGGGTGGCCAGGGCCACTCCCCGTTTTCATCCAATTGACTTTTACGTCACACGCAGCCTTCTTTGATTCTTTCTTGGGCTCCAAGAAAGAATCGTACCCTCGTCCCCCCTCGTCCCCCGCCCCCTCTTCCCATCAAAAAAAGCCAGCCCGCAGTTGAGCGGGCCGGCCAGCTTGCAGTATGAAATTCTTGCGGGAAAAGCCGCTTATCACAGCGCGCTGAGCACGTACATGGCCACGAACAGCACGCTGAGCACGTACATCAGCACGGGCACTTCCTTCACCTTGCCGCGGCACACCTTGATCACGGTGTAGCTGATGATGCCAAAGCCAATGCCGTCGGAGATGGAGTAGGCAAAGGGCATCATGGCGATGGTCAGGAAGCAGGGCAGCGCCACTTCGGGATCTTTCCAATCGATCTTGGCTACGTTGCCGATCATGAACATGCCCACAATGATCAGCGCGGGAGCGGTGGCAGCGCTGGGGATGATGCCCGCGATGGGCGCCAGCACGCAGGCCAGCAGGAACAGCAGACCCGTTACCACGGAGGACAGGCCGGTGCGCGCGCCCTCGGAAATGCCGGTGGAGGACTCAACGAAGGTGGTCACGGTGGAGGTGCCCAGCAGCGCGCCCACGCAGGTGGCGGCCGCATCGGCAATCAGCGCGCGATCGCCGCCAGGCAGGTTGCCGTCCTTGTCCAGCATGCCGGAGGCGCCCGCGGTGCCCAGCAGCGTGCCCACGGTGTCAAAGCAGTCGCACATGGCAAAGGTGATCACAGCCGTCAGCAGGGGCAGCACGCCCATGGCGAACAGGCCGGAGAAGGAAAGCTTGAAGAACGTGGGGGCCATGGAGATGCCCTCAAAGCTGATGCTGATGTTGGATACGTTGGTCTGCCCCATGGGGATGCCAATCAGCGTGGTCAGGATGATGCCGATGAACAGCGCGCCCTTGACCTTCCAGGCCATCAGAACGCCGGTGAGCAGCAGGCCGATCAGCGCCAGCAGCGGCGCGCCGGTGGTGATGTTGCTCAGATCCAGCAGGTTGTTGCCCGCGGTCACAATGCCCGCGTTCAGCAGGCCGATCAGGCAGATGAACAGGCCGATGCCCGCGCTGATAGCCGCCTTGAGCGAGGCAGGGATGGAAGCGATGATCTTGCTGCGCAGGGGAGAAACCGTGACGGCCAGGAAGATCAGGCCGCTGATGAACACGATGGCCAGACCCTGCTGCCAGGTGTAGCCCATGTTCAAGCAGATGGTGTAGGTGAAGAAGGCGTTCAGACCCATGCCGGGAGCCTGGGCGAAGGGAACGTTGGCCAGGAAGGCGGTGAGCAGGCTGCCGATGGCGGCGCCGATGCAGGTGGCCAGCATCACAGCGGTGTGATCCATGCCCGTCTGGGACAGGAAGTTGGGGTTGACGAAGATGATGTAGGCCATCGCGAAGAAGGTGGTAATGCCGCCCACTACCTCAGTGAGCACGGTGGTCTTGTGCTCCTTGAGCTTGAAGGTCTTCTCGAGCAGTTGCATGATAGGAACGCCCTCCGTTTCAATTTTGTCTTGCGCGGAAAAACAGCATTTATTATACCAGAAAAAACGAACACGTCAAGCGCAATTGTAAATTTATTTCGGAAAATACCGAAAAAGAGCGAACTAAATCATGCGGAATTTCTATAAATGTTCGGAAGCTGCAGTTTCCGCGCCGCTTATTTGTCTTTTTCCGCCAGCTCGCGCATCAGCCGCAGCAGCATTTCCTGCTGATCGCGGCGAAGCCGCAGCGCGCATTGCCAGAATTCGCGCAGAAAAGGGTCCTCCGCCTGCGCAGGCTCCGCCGGCGCGGCAGGCAATCGCGGCTCCTCCTGCCCCAGCAGATAGGCGGACGTCGTATGCAGGGCGCGCGCCAGCACGTCCAGCTTGTCCATGGGAATCTGATTGTCGCCCGATTCAATGCGCGATATGGTGGAGCGCGTGGAATAGCCCATGGCCTGCGCCAGCTCCAGCTGGGTCAGCCCCGCCGCCGCGCGCGCCGCGCGCACGCGATATCCAAAGTCATTCATGCCAAACACCTCCTGGTGATTATAACGCAAGGGTGAGAAAAAAACAACTTTTTTGCCGCGTCTATTGACAGGTCGCGCATGGTGATTTATAATAAACATCGTAGTCGGAATGGCCGGCAGCCTGATCGGGGCGGCGATCAGGCGCGGAAGCATGCGATTTCTGCCGCATAGCAGGCAGACGCTGCGTGGTTTGCAAAAAATATCGGCGGGCAGTCGGGCGGATGCGCGCCGTTTTTTATCCGGATGAGTTTATTATTAATCAACCAATTCCCAACCACATCCCTCATTCCGGCTGCCGCTTTATATATGATTAAAGGAGGAAAAGCATTGATTACCATTCAAGCCGCCTTTACCCAGACGCAGCGCGACCTGGGGCTGATCGGCCGCGCGGGCGAAAACGCCAGCCGGCAAATCGCCTTTGACTGCGCCGACGTCCTCTCCGCCTTTCCGGGCGCAGGCATCCTGTGCGTTTATCAGCGTCCAGGCGAAAGCACCCCCTATCCCATCCCCCTGAGCGCCAGCGGCGGCGTGTATACCCTGACGCCGGCCGCCGTCGACACGGCCCTGGCAGGCTTTGCCCGCATCGAGCTGCGCGCCGAAAAGGAGGGCGCAATCCTGAAATCCGCCTGCTTTACCGGTCAAATCGCACCCTCGCTGCGCGCTCCCGGCGAGCGCCCCTCCCCCGCCATGGCCGACACGTTGGATCGCCTGGCCGCGCTGATTGAGCAGGCGCAGCAAAGGCTGGACGAGCTTGCCAGCCAGCCTGACCCCGAAATCACGTGGGAAAGCGTCTCGGGCAAGCCGGCGCTTGCGCCCTCGCTGACGCTTCAGGACGGCGCGCTGTCGGTGGTCACAGCAAGCGTGGCGCAGCCGGACAACCCGCTGCCCATCACCTCGGCGGCAGTATACGAGCAGCTGGGCAGCATCAGCGCCCTGCTGGCCAGCATTTAAGGGAGGGATGATCTGATGAGCATTCAAACTGAAATCACGCGCATTACGGAAGCGAAGATGAATATCAGCGCCGCGATCAGCGCCAAGGGCGTGGAGATCCCCGCAGGCACCAGGATCGACGGGCTGGCCGCGCTGATTGCCTCCATCCTTACGCAGAAGCCCGAGCAGGCCAAAACCGTATCCCCCGCGCTGACGCAGCAGGTCGTCGCCCCGGACGCTGGCAAGGCGCTGTCCAGCGTGACCGTCGAGGCCCTGACCAAGGACGTGCTGGCCGCGCTGGATGAGAATTTCAAGGCCGGAAACATCCGCGAGGGCGCAAGCATCCTGGGCCTGGCCGGGGCGTTTTCCCCCTTCGCGGCCGATCTGAAGGTAGCCAATTACAAAATCGTCACCAGCGATTACACCGGCACGGCCACCGCCTCCGGCGAAAAGGTGATGCTGCATGAAACCCTGGGCTGGACGCCGCACCTGACGCTGAGCCTGCTGGTGAGCGACCCAAACGAAGCCTATCCCGTTGCGCCGGATGGCTATGTGGCCTTCACGGGCGTACTGGATATGCGGCACTGGAACCCACTGAATACCAAGATCGTGATGTTCTCCTTTGCCCGCACCGGCCAGGAAACGAAATGGTGGGTCACGCGGGCGGACATGGAAGCCACGGACAGCGACAGCGCCTGGTATCAGGCCAGATGGGCTGATCAGCGCTGCATCATCGGGCGCTTCCATGGCACCGGCTATGCGCTTCACGCCAATACGCGCTGGCTGACCCTCATGCTGCGCTTTGATGAGCCGACCGTCACGCTGACCGCGCCCACAGGACTGACCGTAAACGGCGCGGAGAGCGCCAGCGGCGACAGCCTGACCCTCTCCTGGAACCGCTCCGCCATCAGCGGCGGCGAGGGCATTGTCTACCTGCTTTACCGCGATGGCGCGCTCATCGACCGAGACAATGATTCCGGATATGAGGGCGCTCAGGCAAACATCGCGTTTACTGCGACTTCGGACGCTGACAGCGGCGCATACACCGTCCGCGCCTATAACAGCTACGCGGGCCTGAGCGAACCCAGCAATAGCGTAACGTTTACCTATCAGGCGTGAGGAGGAACAGCATGAACGAAAAGGCGTTGAAAGTCGTTGAATCCGCCAAGTCTCAGCTCGGCAATCCTTACGTATTCGGCATGTGGGGGCGGCAGTGTACGCCCTCCGTCCGCCGTCAGTACGCGGGCTATAACCCCAGCCACAAGGACGCGATCTTTAAGGCTTGCCCCGTTTTGAGCGGCAAACAGCCCTCGTGCGATGGCTGCAAGTGGCAAGGCAAACTGGCCTTTGACTGCCGGGGCTTTACCTACTGGTGTCTGCTGCAGGCGGGCATCAAAATCAAGGGCAGCGGCGCGACGGCACAGTACAACACGGCGGCCAACTGGGCGCAGCGCGGCGATATCAGCGACATGCCCGATGTGGTCTGCTGCGTGTTCCAGCGCCGCAACGGCAGGATGCAGCACACCGGCCTGCACATCGGCGGCGGAAAAGTGATCCACTGCTCCAACGGCGTACAGTGGGGGGACACCAGTGATAAGGCGTGGACGCACTATGCGATCCCTGCTGGGCTGTATACGGCGGAGGAAATTGCAGCGGCGGGAAAGCCAGATGCCAGCAAGCCCACGGAGGGCGTTGTGTTCAATCTCAGGCGCGGGAGTAAGGGCGCGGATGTGGCCAAGCTGCAAGCCGCCCTGAATGCCCTGGGCTACGACTGCGGCACTGCTGATGGCATCTTCGGCGTGAAGACCGAAATGGCCGTGTGCGCGTTCCAGCAGGAGAATGGTCTTGCCGTGGACGGCATCGCAGGCAGATTTACGCAGCGCGCGCTGTACGCCGGAGCAGCCATGCGAAAAGCCTGACAAAACTTTTTATTTTCATGGAACAATTCTCCTCCTCTGCCGCGTCATATAAGCGACCGGTCTGATAAACACAGGAAATCACGGAGGCAATGATGGACGCTGTAACCTTCCAAAGCGAGGTGCTCAGGATTGAGCGGCTGCTGTATCACGTGGCGTACACGGCGCTGGGCAACCGGCAGGAATGTGCGGACGCGGTGCAGGAATCGCTGCTTCGCGCATGGAAAAAGCGCGGTTCGCTGCGATCCCAGGATCATTTCAAGGCCTGGATGGTGCGGATTCTGCTCAATACCATCGCTGATGGCAAGCGTCGCGGCAAGCTGCCCACCACGGAGCTGAGCGATACCTTGCCCGCCGAGGAAAGGCCGGATAACCTGCCGCTTTACGAGGCGCTGCGCGCGCTGCCCGAGGGCATGCGGTACGCGGTTGTGCTCGTTTATCTGGACGGCTGCACCATGCGCGAGTGCGCAAGGATGCTGCGCGTGCCCGAGGGCACCATCAAAAGCCGTTTAAGCCGCGCCAAAGCATTGCTGCGCGATTACCTGTCGGAGGAGGCATGAGCCATGCAAAATGAAAACAACCGTCAGCGGCTGGAACGGGCGTTCCCGCCCATGGACGCGGCGTTTGACCACGCCGTGCGCAGCACGCTGGAAAACATTGTGCAGGAGGATACTATGCAGGTAAAACGTCCGCTTCGCGTATTGGCAATTACCCTGGCGCTGGTCATCTGCCTGGCCGGCACGGCGCTGGCAGTGGGCAGCGGCCTGAATCTGTTCAACTTCTTTGAGGACATCGGCTCCCCCAGCCCAACCGTGCAGCCCGAGGCATATACCCTCACGGCGCACGATGTAGCCAGCCACAGCTTTGAGCACACCGACGTGGCCGTCCGCGAGGCGGCCTGGGACGGCCGCGTGCTGCGCATCCTTTATAGCGTGCGCGACCGCACGGTGGATCGCGTGTTCACCGATGAGGATATCTGGGATGGCAATTACGATCTGCCCGGCGCGCGGCAGGATGGCATCACGGCCGATTGGGGCTGCGACTATCTGTATGTCAACGGCGTCAGCCTGTGCCTGACCGGCTACATGGCCTCCCGCGCGGGCAGCGAGCCCGGCGAGGTGCTGGTGGCGCTGGAAAGCGACCTGGTGGAGCGCATCGCCTCCGAAAAGGCCGATATCACCCTGGGCGATACCTTTGAGGTGTGGCTGCCCATCATCGGCATGGGCGGCAAGGATGAAACGCCCGCCGATCTGCACTTCACCGTCAAGAACACCGATCTGGCCGGCGTGCGCCACATCGCGCTGCCTGAAAAGACCGTGCTGGACGATGGCACCGAGATTGAAGTGACCAACTTCATGATCACCCCCATCCGCGTATACGTCCAGGCTACCATCACCCTGCCCGCCGGCACGACCGATGCAGAAATCGATGAGCGCGTCGGCAACTTCAGTGATACGAACCTCGGCTTGAAAGTCTGTGACAGCAGTCGCGGCGTTATCAACGCGCCTAATCAGGACTTTGTTATCAATGACGACGGTACTGGCTATATGGCCTACCATCTGCCCGAGGGCGAGCGCGCGGTGCTAAACTATGAATATGTGCTGAGCACCAGCGACAGCTATCCCGAGGTGTTCAAGCTGACGATTGACGGCACTGAAATCGACGTGCCCAACGTGGACGCAAAGTAACTAAACATACAAAGGCTCCGCTCTCCAGATGGAGGGCGGAGCTTTTGCGTGCCGGAATCTTCAACGTTCGCTACTGCGAGGATATGGCTTTGTTTCGTTCGTTAAGCCCAGCAGATAA
The DNA here is from genome assembly GCA_934647235.1 of uncultured Clostridia bacterium. Classification (GTDB taxonomy): domain Bacteria; phylum Bacillota; class Clostridia; order Christensenellales; family Aristaeellaceae; genus SFMI01. The sequence goes on along the minus strand of CAKUFG010000008.1, from coordinate 71,443 downwards.
TCTACAGAAGTTCCATAAAATGCAGACAGCTCAATTAGCAGTGCTATGGGGATTTGCCGATGGCCTGTTTCATATTGTGAATAGGTATTTTGCCGGATGTGCAGCAGCTCTGCGACCGCGTGCTGGGATAAATCCCGATCTTCCCGTAAGTCACGCAGCCGCATCACAGTCCCCCCTTTAAGCAGTTGATATTATTATACAAATCGCAATTTGAGATATTGACTTTTATCTCAAATTGTGATATTTTGTAATTAATAGAGCACATCAACGAAAAGGAGGAACTTGAAATGAGCAGGCAAACTGCGGTTGACACAAAAAGTAGCTAAATTACTAAACATTGATCAGCGGGTTGCCGCACAATAGTTGCCCAACAAACATTACACCAAAGGAGACGAGTGAATGAAACCTGTTAAAATAAAAACTCTTAAAAATTGCGGAGTTATCATAGCATTAGCCCTAATTCTCTTTGGCACTTTTTATCCAGTGCCCCAAAAAGAAATCAACATTGAAGATTACGCTACGATAGCCAATGGAGTGAAAATATTGGTGCAAAGTATGTGGGAGGCGATGCTTATAACTATCAGATGGAAGCATCTTTGAAAGCAGGCTATATTAGCGGCATAATGGCGATGAAAGCGATCACATATACTGGTGGTTTTTTGCTGCTATTCTTCTCGCAATTCGCTTATGCTATTGGTGAGTGTTTAGAAACCCAAAAGAGTGTTATGCTCAATATTCCAGGCTATTTTAAGACACAGGAACATGCGACTGAAAGAATTTCAAAAATTATAATTAACAAAGCAAATATGGCGAAAATGCCTGAACAATTAGAGAATGAATAGAAGAAACACAGAGATTCGCAGCAAAAATCAAAATAAAGGGGAATAGCTATGGCTTTGATTAAGTGTCCAGAATGCGGGAAAGACTTCTCTGATTCAGCTAATGCTTGCCCGAACTGCGGATACCGCCTTGACCCAAAGACGCGGCAGATTTCAATCATAACGAGGAATTGGGATGCCTATAACACGAACTTTGTTTGCGCAAGCTCCAACCAACAGGCGAAGTACTATATCGACACGCTTGCAAACGACCTTTACCTTCATTCTCCCCAAAACCAAGTAGAATACGCTATCATCTCCAACGCTGTTAGTACATGCATGGAAAGCTTGTCGCGTTCTTACTATGATACCCCGGAGAAGCTGCAATATGTACTTTCTTACATCGATACCAAACTGAATGAAACTCTTAATTCTCTCCCTCGCTGCCCCACTTGCGGCTCATATGAAGTAAAACGCATCAGTAGATTGTCGAGGGGTATCGGTTTTGGGCTTTGGGGTATGGCAAGCAGCAAGGTCGGAAAGTCTTATCAATGTTCAACCTGCGGATATACCTGGTAAACGCTATTTTCTATTCTGCTTCATATGCATTTTGCTCCGCTCTCCGGATGGAGGGCGGGGCTTTTGCGTGCCGGAGCGTTGCAGCGTTCCCCTTTATCCACTTCGCTGCGGTTTGCACATGCTGAAAAGTGAAGCCAACCAAAAGCCTTCTCCTTGATGAGAAGGTCGAGCGAATAGCGAGACGGATGAGGGGGAATGTAACGGATTAATATTGCTTGCATTTCCGCGCAGCAGGCCCCCTCATCACCGCCTGCGGCGGAGCTTCTCCCCGAGGAGAAGCCTTTAGCGCAGTATGTCGCCTGTTGAATTACAACGGTTATCGGCAGCCGCATGAACTATAAAAGCGCCTTCTCCCAGAAGGGAGAAGGTATCGAGCGTATAGCGAGACAGATGAGGGGGAATGCAATACTTTGCGCATTCTGGAAAATGCAGACAACCCAAAGTACCAGAAAGTCAAGCAAATGAGGTAGATTATTTCTACTGCGATATAAAAGAATGATAAGCCAAAAACCCCCATTCGTCTTTCAACGAACGGGGGTGTTGTTTGCCCTAAAGTTATTCCTTCATCACAAACTCGCCGTTTTCGGCGTCCACGGTCAGCTGGCCGTCGTGCACCTGTCCGGCCACAATGGCGCGGGCGCACAGGGTTTCCAGCTTGCTCTGGATCAGGCGCTTCATCGGGCGCGCGCCGTAGATGGGATCGTAGCCCTGCGCCATCAGCAGATCGATGGCCGCGTCGGTCACAGTCAGCTTTACCTGACGCTCTGCCAGACGCTGACGCAGATGGTTAAGCAGCAGATTGACAATGCTGCGCACCTGATCGCGGCTGAGGGGTGTGAAGATCACGGTGTCGTCGATACGGTTGAGGAATTCGGGCTTGAAGGTGCGGCGCAGGATGGCCTGCACGTTCTTGCGGGCTTCCTCGCTGAGGGCGCCGTTTTCGCTGATGCCATCCAGAATTTCGCTGCTGCCCAGGTTGCTGGTCATGATCAGGATGGTGTTTTTGAAGTCCACCGTCCGGCCCTGGCTGTCGGTCACGCGGCCGTCGTCCAGAATCTGCAGCAGGATGTTGAATACATCAGGATGCGCCTTTTCCATTTCATCAAACAGCACAACGGAATAAGGCTTACGGCGCACAGCCTCGGTCAGCTGACCGCCTTCATCATAGCCCACATATCCCGGAGGTGCGCCGATCAGGCGGGATACGCTGAATTTCTCCATGTACTCCGTCATGTCGATACGGATCAGGCTCCGCTCATCATCAAACAGCGCTTCGGCCAGCGCCTTGGCCAGCTCGGTTTTGCCCACGCCCGTGGGGCCCAGGAACAGGAAGCTGCCGATGGGGCGGTTTTCATCCGCGATGCCCGCGCGGGAGCGCAGGATGGCTTCGCTGACGGCCTGCACGGCCTCATCCTGACCGATCACGCGCTGATGCAGCACATCGGGCAGGCGAAGCAGCTTTTCGCGCTCGCCCTCCATCAGCTTGCTGACGGGAATGCCCGTCCAGCGCGATACGATGCGGGCGATTTCCTCTTCCGTCACCTTGTCGCGCAGCAGCGTGCGGGTTTCAGGCTCCTTGGCTTCCATCTCCTTGAGTTCCTTTTGCAGCTTGGGCAGCTCGCCGTATTTCAGCTGTGCCGCGCGGTTCAGATCATAGCTGCGCTCGGCATGCTCGATCTCGCCGTTCATGCGCTCAATCTCCTCGCGGAGCTTCTGCACGCGGCCAATGGACTCCTTTTCGTTGGTCCACTTGGATTTCATCTCGTCGTAGCGGGCGCGCATATCGGCCAGCTCTTTCTGAATCTCCGCCAGGCGCGTCTTGCTCAGCTCGTCGGTTTCCTTCTTCAGGGCGGCCTCTTCGATTTCATGCTGCATGATCTGACGGCGGATTTCATCCATTTCCTGCGGCATGGAGTCCATTTCGGTGCGGATCATGGCGCAGGCTTCGTCCACCAGGTCGATGGCCTTGTCGGGCAGGAAACGATCGCTGATATAGCGGTTGGACAGCGTAGCGGCGGCAATGAGCGCGGCGTCCTGAATCTTAACGCCGTGGAAGACTTCATAGCGCTCCTTCAGGCCGCGCAGGATGGAAATGGTATCCTCCACCGTGGGCTCATCCACCTGAACAGGCTGGAAGCGGCGCTCCAGGGCCGCGTCCTTTTCCACATATTTGCGGTATTCATCCAGCGTGGTGGCGCCGATGCAGTGCAGCTCGCCGCGCGCCAGCATGGGCTTGAGCAGGTTGCCCGCGTCCATGCTGCCCTCGGTTTTGCCCGCGCCCACAATCAGGTGCAGCTCATCGATGAACAGCAGGATCTTGCCTTCGCTCTTTTTGATTTCTGCCAGCACGGCCTTGAGGCGCTCTTCAAACTCGCCGCGGAACTTAGCGCCGGCAATCAGCGCGCCCATATCCAGCGAAAAGATGGTGCGGTCGCGCAGGGATTCGGGCACGTCGCCGCGTACAATCCGCTGCGCCAGGCCCTCGGCAATGGCGGTTTTACCCACGCCGGGCTCGCCGATCAGCACGGGGTTGTTCTTGCTCTTGCGGCTCAGGATGCGGATCACATCGCGGATTTCACGGTCACGGCCAATGACGGGATCCAGCTTATGCTCGCGCGCCAGCTGGGTCAGATCGCTGCCGTATTTCTTGAGCGCGTCGTAGGTATCCTCGGGGGAATCGCTGGTGACGCGCGCAGCGCCGCGCACGGCGGACAGCGCCTTGAGGAAACCGTCCTGCGTCAGGTTAAAGCGCTGCATGATCTCCTTCATCGTGCGGTCAGGCGCGGAGAGCAGGCCCATCATCAGGTGCTCCACGGAGATGTACTCATCGTGCATGCGCTCCGCCTGGGCGGCGGCCTCGCGCAGCGCCTTATCCATCTCGGCGGTCACATACACCTTGCCCTGCTCACGGGCGGAGCCGCTTACGCGGGGCAGCTTTTCCACCGCAGCCACAGCGGCGCTGTGCACGGCGGCGGCGTCCAGCTGCATTTTGCCCAGCAGCTGATAGACCAGGTTGTCGGCGCTGTCGGTCAGCGCGGCCAGCAGGTGCGCCTGGGACAGCTCCTGATTGCCATACTCGCCGGCCAGGGATTGCGCAGCGTTGATGGCGGTGATGCTTTTCTGTGTATATTGATTATCCTTCATAGTGCATTCATCCTTTCATCGAGGAATCAGGAAGATCAAAAGTTTGACTAACTTTGACCTTCGATTGATATTATATGCGCTTTGCAGGAATTGTCAAGGGGGAGGAAAAGATTTTTTCGCAAAAGATATCCGTGCTTCGCCGCATATTTCAATACTCGTTGACAATAGTACGCTTTTTGTGTTATCCTATCCATGGAGAACTCCTCTGTGGTGGCTGGTTTGGTGGAACTACTATCTTACCGCATGAGTTCTCTTTTTCTTTGCTTCCGTGTTCCCTATGTATTATAGCTCAACACGGCTTTTAGCGAATGCAAATGAAAGGCGCGCCGGTTTCCCGGCGCGCCCCACAAACACGTAAATCAGCCTTTAGCCCAGCGGACGAATACTGGTCACCTCGCACATGATCGAGGAGCCGCCCGCTTCCACGCCCAGCGCGGTCAGCAGTTCGGCGTCCGTTACCACGGTAAACTCCATGCGCGCGCCGGCGGTGGCGTAGGGCTTATCACCGGGCACGGCGGCGTACACGGCCAGGCCCTTGCCGTTGGTTTCCAGGTTCAGCTTGGACTGGTTGGCGGCCAAGCCCATCTTCAGGTAGTACTTATCCTCGTGCTTCACGCAGCCATAGATGAAATAGCCCGCGTTGGCGCTGCCATCGGGATTGGTGGTGCACACCAGATAGAAGCCGGAGAAGGAATTGATGGCGTTCATCAGATCGTCGCCGGTCAGGCCAGCCGCGCCATAATAATCGGCCACGGAAGCGCTGGTATAGGTATCGGGCGCTTCGGCAAAGGCGGCGGAGACGGTGCACAGCATCGCGGCGCACAGCAGCAGGGCAATCAGCTTTTTCATGATTTTATCTTCCTTTTTATGTATTATCCCCTTCTCAGGGACAATACCATTATAGCACGGCTGTCAAAGGTGAGCAAGTGCAGCGATTCATTTGCACTGCAGCAGCTGCTCCAGCGTCGCCTGACCGGGCGCGGAGGGGCAATCCAGACAGCCGAAGGTCAGCGCGCAGCCCCAGTCCCGCGCCTGCAGGCGGGCCTTGCGCCCCGCCTCCCCCATGGGGATAACGGCGTAATCCATCTTCCATTCACGCAGGCGTTCGCACAGTGTGCGGGCGGCTGCGATATCCGCCTCCTCATGCACTGTCACGGCCAGCTTGATCATATCCGCGCCCGATTGGCGCAGCGCCTCGGCCTGTTCGAGCAGCGCCGGCAGCTCGGGCGTGCCGGCAAAATCATGGCGCGAGGCGATCACCCGGCAGTCCTGGGCATGCAGGGCGGCAATCAGCCCTGCCGCGTCGGGACAGCGCAGCGCCTCCGCATCGATCCAGGGCGCGCCGCACCGGGCCGCAGCCAGCAGCAGCGCCGCATAATCCGCGCGCGCCGGGCCGCCCTCCGTCCGCAGGGTAAAAATCAGCGGCTTCCCCGCCAGCGCGCGCAGCAAGACGGGCGTTATGGCGCGGACGCTCTCCTCCGTAAGCGCCTGCCCCAGCGCGTCGGCGCGCCACTCGGCCATATCCGCGCCGGGATGCGCGGCAATCGCCCGCGCCTGGCGCAGAAGCACGTCCGGCTCCTTTCCCAGCATGGGCACGGCAATGCGCATGGCTGCGCCTCCCTTCAGCATTTTTCTTTAATGTAAATTATAAAAAGAACCAAACGCGCCTGTCAACCGTCCATATTGTAAAATACCGCCCTGCCGCTGCCAATTTGTTGACAACGCGCGGATAAGTGTAGTAAAATTTTAAGGTAAAATGGAGAAGGAGTTCGGATTCCGATGAAAAAAACGCTTGCACTGCTGCTGTGCCTGATGATGACGCTGTGCCCCGCGCTGCCCGTGTTTGCCGAGGGCGCGGCCATGGTGACGATTGAAAAAACGCAATACGACGCATCGCTGGAACGGCTGGATCTGACGAAGGTGAAAATCACCTCCCTGCCCGCTTTGGAAGAAGCCATGGCGCAGATGCCGAATCTCAATTATATCGAGTTCGGCACGCAGAATCAGAGCGGCCTGGATAACGAAACGCTGGCCGATCTGCGCACCCGCTGGGCCGAAAAGGGCGTAAAGGTCGTCTGGACGCTTAAGTTCCCCCGCGCCGATTACACCTGCCGCACGGATGCGACGGCATTTTCCACCCTGCACCAGACCAACTCCAAGCGTCTGGAGGGCTATCAGGTGGCCGTGCTGCAGTACGCCACGGAGCTCAAGGCCCTCGACCTGGGCCACAACTGGATCTTCGATATCGACTGGATCGAGCCGCTCAAGGACCTGCGGGTGCTGATCCTGTCGGACAACCGCATCACCGATATCTCCCCCTTGGCCGACAAGCCGCTGGAATATCTGGAAATGTTCAACAACAAGGTAAAGGACATCTCCTGCCTGGCCGGCAAGGAAACGCTGATTGACCTGAACCTGTGCAACACCCACGTGAGCGATCTGTCCATCGTCGCCTCCATGCCCAACCTGCAGCGCGTGTGGATGGGCGATATTGACGAGCTGACCAAGGACGCCGTCAACGCCTACCTGGCCGAAAAGGGCGATACGCTGGACTCCTACAACTTTACCACCAAGTACCCCACCGAGGGCGGCTGGCGCACGCATCCGCGCTATGAAATCATCAAGGCCATGTTCTTCTCCGGCGAGTATATCAGCTTTGACACCGTGCTGGACGACAGCCAGAAGATCTACCTGCGCAAGGATCATTCCTATTGATTATCAAACCAAGCATATCCTTCGCCCCTTCGTCCCTGCGGATGAGGGGGCGTTTTATGCGCGCGCCTGCATTTTAGCCGGAAATGCGGTTGTTTGTCCCCACAGCCGCTGCGGCCGGTACAAGTACCGCCAGCTTCACGCTAATTTATTGTTTACTTTTGTTACAAATGTGTTATAATATATTGAGCAATCATGTACTTTGGAAGGAGGAGGACGAATGAGCGAAAACCGACAGAAGTATTCATCCTCACCATTATATGGACTAAAGCACAGCCGCTCCTCAGGCGGCGGGTTTCAGGTTCCGCCCGAGCACAGGCCGCGTCAGCCCCGGCAGCGCACGTTTGTGGGCCTGCAGGTGATCATGAGCCTGCTGCTGCCCGCGCTGTTTGTGATTGCGCTGATCCTGCGCTATACCGAGCTGCACTGGGCCTTTCTGGCCCTGGCCGCGCTGGCGCTGCTGATCATGTGGCTGGGGCACGCTTTTGTGCCCCAGGCGCGCACCACCATGACGCTGATCTACACCGCCCTGATGATCGTATCCCTGGCTGCGGCGCTGTGGTTCACCCACCCCATCGCCGGGCAGAGCGAAAACCCGGCCCAGGGCGGCGGTATCGATTACAGCGCGCTGTTTGGCAGCAATGTGACGGCCAGCGATGTGGGCGCGTTTGCAGGCAGCGTGGAGGCCGCGCGGCCCAGCAGCAGCGTCAGCGCCGCGCCTACGCCCGATTCGCGCTCGGAGGCGCAGAGCCGCCTGGAAACCTTTATGAACAGCTGGATGAGCCAGGATGACAACGGCATGCTGGCCTGCTGCACGCCCTCCTGGGTCAACGCCCAGAAAATCCCCCTGCGCGAGATCTTCAACATCCGCGGCGTAAACACGCCGCTGAGTTTCAACATCGTCAACGTGGCGGGCAGCGATTCGGACGACTCGCGCACCATCACCATGGAGGCGCTGATGGACCGCGCCAACGGCACGCAGAAAAACTACCGCTACGAGGTGCTGATGCTGCGTGTAAACGGCGTGTGGTATGTCGATCCCGCGTCGCTGTCCTCCGCCACCGAGGTCAAGGTGGAAGCCAGCGCCGCCCCCGTTTACACCGTGGCGCCCACTGCCAGCCCCGACCCCAATAAGGTGCTCTACTACAATCCGGACGGCGGCTCCTATTATCACGCCGATCAGAACTGCTCGATCATTGACAACAAGTACCTGCCGCTCAAGGGCTCGTTCCTGTATTCGCAGCGGGATGAGGAAGCATACAAAAAGCTCAATCCCTGCGCAAACTGCAACGCGCCCAAGCGCAATTAACGCCCCTGCAGCGCGGCTGCAAAATCCATCATGCCCACGGCGGCTGCCAGCTGGCAGCGCTTGAGCGCCGCGCCCGTCCGCGCGGCGCTTGTTTCTTTTTGCAGCGCGTCGGATTCAGCGCAGATACAATCCAGCAGCACGGCGGGCTGGGAGAGCAGCTCGGGCAGCTCGCCGTCAAAGGCGCTGAGCAGCTGCTTTTTCAGCCCCGCGCAGGTGCTGCCCTCGGATTGTAGGGCGCTGCGGGCGGCTGCGTCGTCCAGATCGTGCGCGTCCAGCGCGCAGGAGAGCGTGCCCAGCTTATCGGCCAGCGCGTCCAGATATGCCAGCGTTTCGCGCACGGCCTCCACCTGGGCGGCGCTGCCCTGGGCGCGCAGGGACAGCTCGGGCTGTGTGAAGGGATGGATGTACACGCTCACGTTCTGGGCGCTCAGGCGCGTCTGCACGGCCTGCGCCTCGGCGCGGGTGGGATAGGCGGCGGCCAGCACGCGGTAGGTGGTATCCTGCTGCTGCACATAGCCTGCCGCGCCGCGTGCGATATATTCCTGCGCCAGCTGACGCGCCGAGCCCTCCTGGGTAAACGCGCCCAATTGCAGGGCGTACCAGGTATGCGCGGCCAGGGTGATTTCGTCCTCGGCGCGCTTGGGGGCGGGCGTGGCGTGCGACGGCGCGGCGGTGGCCGGGCTGCCAAGCGAAAAGGGCAGGCTGCCACCGCGCCCCAGCTGCAGATATACGGCCAGCGCCAGAATGCCCGCGCCCAGTAGCAGGCACAGCGCGGCGCGCGCCGGGCGGTGGGAGATTGGATAGATGTTGGTTTGCAGACGATCCGCGCGCATGCTCATCCCTCCTTGCATATCAGCATATGCACGTGCGGTTGCGCAAATACCGCCGATTGTGGTAGAATAGGGCGGTTGTTTTTGAGGCGGGGAAGGACGTTACTTTCTTCAGTAAAGAAAGTAACAAAGAACCTGTGTGTGATGTGAAAGTTATTGGTTTTAAACTGGCAGGCGGCACTGCTGCTTGAGGCCCCGTGGCAGGAGAAAGCCTGAACCGCCCGGATGAAAGCCAGCTTTCCTCCGTTCGCTTCCCGCTTTCCCCCTTGGCCTGGCTTCGCCAGCCCTGCGCCGATTGCATCGGCGTGCCACGGGGCGGTGGTTGGGTGCGCAAATCAGGCGTGGAGGTTAGCGATAGTTGGCAATTGATAGCCCCAAAAGGCTTCTCCTTGAGGAGAGGCTCCGCCGTAGGCGGTGGTGAGGTGTAGCCGCCGCAGCGGCGTTACCTTATATAGCAACAACCATAACGGCTACTTCGTAGCCTACACCTCATCCGAGCGGCTAAAGCCGCCCACCTTCTCCTCAAGGAGAAGGTTTCTGTTGACTGCACTAATGCAGCAGCATCCTCTCGCTGCTTAACAATCGCACAACAATAAAAGCCTTTTCCTCAAAGGAAAATTCTATGGCGGGCGATCCGCCCTTTCCTGCACAGCATTTCCAACATTTCATTTCAGGAGGCACAGGCATCCATGCGTTATCATATCGATACCATCCCCGTGTGGGATGCGCTCAAGCAGCAGGGCGAGTGCCCGCTGTGCGCGCTGCGCCGCAGCATCGAGGCGGCCGATGTGGATCGGTTTCTGGGCGGCTCGGTGATGGAGCCCGATACCCGCGTGCGCGTTAACGAAAAGGGCTTTTGCCAGCGGCACCATGTGCTGCTTTACGCCCAGCAGAATCGTCTGGGCCACGCGCTGATGACGCACACCCATCTGAAGGAAACGGCCGGCAAGGCGCATAAGCTGCTGGACGCCGCCGCGCAGGGGGCCAGGGCGGGCGCGGGCGCGCCGGCGGTCAAGCGCGCGCTGGGCAAGGGCGGCGGCAAGGAAGCGCTGCTGGCTGCGGCGGACGGGCTGGACAAGCTCACCTCCTCCTGCATCCTGTGCGACAGCATCCAGGATAACATGAACCGCTATGCCTATACCTTCCTGCATCTGTATGCCAACGACGCGGCCTTCAGGCAGGTGTTTCAGCAGTCCAAGGGCGTATGCCTCAAGGATGCGGCGCTGCTGCTGCGCATGGCCGCCAGCCAGCTCAATGCCCGCGAGCAGGCGGATTTTGCCGCCGATATGGAAAAGCTGACCGACGACAGCCTGTCCCGCGTGGCGGACGAGCTGGAGTGGTTCACCCTGAAATTTGATTACCGCAACGCCGACAAGCCCTGGAACAACAGCCGCGACGCGCTGGAGCGCGCCGTGACCAAGCTGCGCGGCTGGTGCGTGGGCGCGGAACCGGGAGCCAAGAAATGACCGTGAAAGCAAAGAAAATGCGCTTGCTGGCGCTGCTTGCCAGCCTGTGCCTGCTGCTGGCAGGCTGCGGCGAGCTGCCGCCCGCCGCCTTGCAGCAAAGCACGCCCGAGGGGCAAACGCCCCTGTCCGCCGAGCCGGAGGCCGGGGCCGCGCGCGAGCAGACCGCCACGCTGTATTTCCGCTATGGCGATTCCGCCCTGCTGCGGCAGGAAACGCGCGAATTGGCCGTGATGCCCAATGAAAGCCGCGAAAAGGCGCTGGTGACGGCGCTGCTGGACGGCCCGCATGAGGGCGGCGGCAGCGCGCTGTTTCCCGATGGCACGCAGGTGCTATCCACCCAGGCGCAGGATGGGGTGATCTACGTCACCTTCAACGAGGCGCTCTACGACCGCTATCCCGATGAAGCCCTGTCCGGGCAGGCGCGCGAGCAGGCGATCCTGCGCCGCCGTCTGGCCATGGCCGCCCTGTGCGCCACCCTGACCGAAAGCGGCGAGTACCGCGCCGTGCAGGTGCTGGTGCGGGCGGAATCCAATGTGGGCGCCTCCATGCGGCTGCGGGAAAGCTATTTCCTTGCGGACAGCGAGCTGCCCTGCGGCGCACTCACCCGCGAGGAGGCTTATCTGCCTACGCCCGCGGCCTCAGCCCGGCTGGCGCTGTCCGCCTGGCAGACCCGCGATTGGGAAAGCCTGAGCCAGTGGATCGCCGCGCGCGGGGCTTCCGCCGCCGATATCGCCCCGGCCAGCCTGGCCAAGGCGCAAACGCTTTTATCCTGCCAGGCGGGCGAGGGCTGCGTATCGCCTGACGGCCAGAGCGCCGTGGTGTGCGTGGATCTGACCCTGCGCGGGGACGACGGCGCGGAGTCTGCCTGCGCCGCCTGGCCGCTGCGGATGATCCGCGAGGGCGGGGTGTGGAAAATTCCCGCCGCCGCGCTGCTTGAAATGATGCAGGCAGCAAACGAGTGAGGGGGCTGAACATGCGAATGAAAATCAAGCGCGCGCTTGTATCGGCGTTGTGTCTGGCGCTGTGCCTGTGCCTGTGCGGGTGCGTGGCGGGCGTGGACGCGCTGAATAAAACCAGCTCCGTCACCCTGCCGCCCGCGCAGGTGGAATATGACGCGCCCACGGGCGATACCAATCAGGAAACGGCGCAGAGCGTGCTGCTGTATGTGCCAAACGCCGCCGGCACGCGCCTGATCGCCCAGACTGAAAAAATTGTGCTGTCCGCCGCGCGCCACCCGGCCGAGGCCACGCTGCGCCGCCTGTTCGCCTTTGCGGGCAATGACAGCGCGCAAAGCCTGAGCCCCGATGTGACGTTGCAGCTGTCCACCGTCAATCCCGTGGAAATTTCAGGCGATACCGCCACGGTCAACCTGGCCGCCTCGGCGCTGTCGCTGTCGCACAGCGATCTGTACGTTGTGTGCCAGGCCATCGCCAATACGCTTGCGCAGTGGGGCGATATCCGCTATGTCAACGTGCTGGTCAGCTCCATTCAGCCCGGCCTGGACGTGGGCGCCAGCGTGCCTGCGGGCTGCTTTGCCGCCAACGCCGCCGATACCATCGACGCCATGCTGACCGCCGCGCAGACGCAGTCCGCCGCGCCCGCCGACCGGCGCATCAGCCTGAACGCCACGCTGTATTATCCCACCTACTCGGGCAAGGGCATCCTGGCCGAAACGCGCACGCTCAGCTTTGCCGGGCGCGATAAGGGCGAGATGATCAAAACCCTGCTGTCCGCCCTGTCCCAGGGTGCGCAGACGCTGGGCAACACCCCCGCCATGCCCGATCTGTCCGCCTACCTGACCGAGGCCCCGGCCGTGCAGGAAATCGCCGTGTCGGGCGGCCAGTGCGCCGTGCTGCGCTTTACCCAGAGCTTTAACGATGCGCTGATTGCCGCAGGCATTCCGCGCTCGGTGATGATGGCCGCGCTGACCTACACGCTGACCACCTTTGTGCCCGGCCTGAGCGGCGTGACGGCCTATATCGGGGACGAGCTGGTATCCGTGGTGGTGCCCGGCGGCGTGTACGAGGGTGCGGACGAGCCGGTCAATTTCCAGAACGGCGTGATGCGCCGCAGCGATTTTTCGCATTTTCTCCTGTCCAACTGCACGCTGTATTTCAGCGACGGCGCGGGCCATCTGACCGCCGTGCAGCGGCCTATTCCCTATTATGAAACGCGCTCGGCGCGGTATCTGATCAACTGCCTGATGCAGGGCCCCCAGCCCTGCGACAACGCGGCGGGCATTCAGGCCGTACTGCCCGATACCCTGGGCGACGCGGATGTGCTGGGTCTGGGCCTGAGCGGCACGACGCTGCTGCTGAACCTGTCCCAGCATGCGGCGGCCGATATGGCGCAGGTGGAGCCTGCCTCCGAGCGGCTGATGGCTTACGCGCTGGTCAACACCCTGACCGAGCTGCCCGGTGTGAGCGGCGTGTGCTTCTTCTTTGCCGGGGCGCAGCGCGATACCCTGGCCGGGGTGATCTATTGGCCCGGCGTTTTCCTGCGGGATGGGAGCATTGTGCAGTAAAAAACGCCTGCTGGGTGCGCGAGGCTTGGCAGACAGAAGGCCTTCCCCTTGGAGGGGAAGGTGCTGAACGCAGTGAAGCGGATGAGGTGTAGCCGCCGCTGCGGCGTTATCCTTTATTTAGTTATGATAACGGCTACTTCGTAGCCTACACCTCATCACCGCCTACGGCGGAGCTTCTCCCCAAGGAGAAGCCTTTAGCGCGGTGCGTTGATGGGAATATCGCAACGCAATTGCTAATTATTGCGCACGGCTGTCAAAGCAATCACTGTATTTGATTTTTTCACAAGGAGACATCACCATGAAGCGGCTTCTGGGCGATATTCGCCGGGCGGACGAAGATTTTCACATGATTGCGCGCGGCGACCGCGTGGCCGTGGGCGTATCGGGCGGCAAGGACAGCCTGATGCTGCTGCGCGCGCTGGCGGTGTACAGCCGCTTTGCCGTCAAGCCCTTTGAGGTGGTCGCCATCACCCTCAAAACGGGCGATCCCTTCGACGTTGCGCCCATCCGCGCGCTGTGCGGGGAGCTGAACGTGCCCTATGTGGTGGAGGAGTGCGACCTCATCCACCAGCTTTTTGACGTGCGGCGCGAGGAAAACCCCTGCGCCCTGTGCGCGCGGCTGCGGCGCGGCGCGCTGCTGCGCATGGCGGCCGAGCAGGGCTGCAGCAAGCTGGCGCTGGGACATCACCGCGAGGATGCGGAGGAAACGCTGCTGATGAGCGTGCTCTACGAGGCCCGGCTGCATACCTTCCATCCCGTCACGCACATGGAGGACAGCGGGGTCACGGTGATTCGCCCCATGGTGTACGCGCCCGAGCGCGAGATCATCCACCTGGCTAAAAAATACGCCGTGCCCGTGGTCAAAAACCCCTGCCCGGCGGATGGGCACACCACCCGGCAGGAAATGAAAAACATGCTTGAGGAGCTGTCCCGCCGCTATCCGCGCGCCAAGGAATACCTGCTCACCGCCCTCAAGGACGACAGCCGCTATGGGCTGTGGAACAAGACTGAACCGTAAGGAAAGATCGATGGAAGAATTACGCGCAACCATAAACGAAACGGCCTTTCGCAATGCCGAAAACGGCTATACCGTGCTGACCGTGCGCGCCGGGCGTGAAAACGTCACCGTGGTGGGCGTGATGCCTGAGGTGGCCGCGGGCGAGCAGGCGGTGTTTCAGGGCGAGTGGGTGCAGCACCCGCAATATGGCAAGCAGTTCAAGGCCGCCAGCTGCGAGGTGCTGGCGCCCTCTACCCTGCTTGGCATCGAGCGGTATCTGGCTTCGGGCCTTATTCGCGGCGTAGGCGCGGCCACGGCGCGGCTGATCGTGCAGGAGTTTGGGCTGAAAACCATGGATATCCTCAGCCAGCAGCCGCATCGGCTCAGCGAGGTGCCGGGCATCGGCGTAAAGCGCGCCCAACAGATCGGCGACAGCTTCCGGGAGCAGTATGCTACCCGGCAGGCCATGATCTTTCTGCAATCCTATGGCGTAACGCCCGGCATGGCGGTGAAGATCAGCAAGGTGTACGGCGAGCGCACGCGCGAGGTGATCCAGGACAACCCCTACCGCCTGGTGGAGGATGTGGAGGGCGTGGGCTTTCTGACCGCCGACCGCATCGCCCTGTCCATGGGCGTTGCGCCCGAAAGCGACAGCCGCCTGTCCGCCGGGCTGATCTACGCCCTGCAGGAGGCCGCCGCCTCGGCGGGGCATACCTACCTGCCCATGGACGAATTGCTGACCCTGGCCGGAAGGCTTTTGCGGGTGGATCCGCAGCTATTGCAGACGCACCTGACGGCGCTGCTGCTGGACCGCAAGCTGCGCGCGCATGTGATGGATGGCGTGGAGGGCGTTTTTCTGCCCCAGATGTGGCAGGCGGAAAGCGAGATCGCCCGCCGCCTGCGCGATCTGCAGGCCGCGTCGCAGACCATCATGGACGGCACGGTGGACGCGCAGATCCGCAATTTTGAAAAGGCCAAGGGCATTTCGTTTTCGCCCACGCAGAAAAAGGCCATTTCCATGGCCGCGCAGCAGGGCTTGCTGGTTATCACCGGCGGCCCCGGCACGGGCAAAACCACGATTATCAACTGCATCCTGTCCCTGCTGGACAGCGAAAGCGTGCTGCTGGCCGCCCCTACCGGTCGCGCCGCCAAGCGCATGAGCGAGGCCACCGGGCGCGAGGCCAGCACGCTGCACCGCCTGCTGGAATACGGCGGCGACAGCGGCGAGTTTACGCGCGATGAGGAAAATCCGCTGGATTGCACCTGCCTGATTGTGGATGAGATGTCCATGGTGGATGTGTTCCTGATGCGCGCCTTCCTGCGCGCGCTGCCGCGCGGCGCGCGGCTGATTCTGGTGGGCGACGCCGATCAGCTGCCCTCCGTGGGCGCGGGCAACGTGCTGGGGGATATCCTGCGCAGCGGGGTGATCGCCTCGGTGCGGCTCAGCGAGATCTTCCGCCAAAGCGAAAGCAGCCTGATCGTGCGCAACGCCCACGCCATCAACCATGGCGAAATGCCTGTGCTGAACCAGAAAAACAGCAATTTCTTTTTTGAGCGCCACGCCTATCCCGAGGATTCCGCCCGCGCGGTGGTGGAGCTTTGCCGCCGCCGGCTGCCCGCCTACATGAAGTGCGCCGATCCCCTGCACGCCATCCAGGTGCTTTCTCCCACCAAGAAGGGCGCGTGCGGCGTGATCGCCCTCAACGCCATGCTGCAGGCCGCCCTCAACCCGCCCTGCCCCAAAAAACCTGAAATTCAGTACGGCGAGCGCATCTTCCGCCAGGGCGACAAGGTGATGCACATCAAGAACAACTATCAGCTGGAATGGATGGGCGAGGACGACAGCGACGGCACGGGCGTTTTCAACGGCGATATGGGCATTGTGCTGACCGTGGATACCGAGGAAAAAACGCTGGTGGTATTCTTTGACGATGGACGCACGGCCGAGTATGAATACGCCATGCTGGAGGAGCTGGAGCTGGCCTATTGCCTGTCCGTGCACAAAAGCCAGGGCAGCGAGTTTGCCTGCGTGGTGATGCCCTGCGTGGGCGGCCCGCCCATGCTGCTGACGCGCAATCTGTTTTACACTGCCCTTACCCGCGCCAAGGAGCTGGTGGTGCTGGTGGGCCGCGAGGACGCCATCTCCGCTATGGTCAATAACAACCATATCGCTCGCCGCTATACCGCCCTGTGCCAGCGGCTGGGGGAAATCCCTGCGGGGGAGTAAATCCTATCGCCAATCGCTACGCATGATTGCTGCATCCAATCCTCACTCCCCGTGACATGCTGATCGCAGATCAGCGCAGGGCCTCAAGCGGCAGTGCCGCCTTCCAGTTTTATTCCAGCAGCTTTTACGGCCACAATACAGGTTCTTTGTTACTTTCTTCACTGAAGAAAGTAACGTTTCCTTCGTCCCTTCCACGCAAAACCCGGCCAGGCGTTTCAGCCCAGCCGGGTAAGTCCGCGCCGCCTTACAGGCCCTGGCGCATCTGCTGATATTTCTG
The DNA here is from genome assembly GCA_934647235.1 of uncultured Clostridia bacterium. Classification (GTDB taxonomy): domain Bacteria; phylum Bacillota; class Clostridia; order Christensenellales; family Aristaeellaceae; genus SFMI01. Next base: position 54,560 of record CAKUFG010000008.1, on the reverse strand, counting down.
CTTGGCCGTCTGCAGCTCAGGCTGCGGGGCGGGCTTGGTCTGATACCAGCCCTGCTCGTTCATGATCTGGAACACCTGCAGCTGATCCTGGCCGATCTGCATGAACATATCGTTGAGCACGTTGCGCAGGCCCGCATGGCTGCCCTCCACCACCTCGGAGGAGATGTTGGCCATCAGCGCCTTTTCCTGATAGAGCAGATCGTAGGCCAATTCCTGATCGCTCAGGCCCATGGGCGCGGGCTGCTGGTTCATGCCCTGCTGATTCTGATAGGTTTGCATATTCTCATTCCCTCCCTGTTACTGACAGCCGTTCAAAAAGGCGTACAGCGCGTCGAACTGCTGACGATGATGCTGCGCAATGGCGCCCGCCAGGGTGCGCAGCTGCGGGTTCTGAAAGCTGCCGGCATAGCCCTGCGCCACGCGGCAGGCGGTGGCCAGATGGGTCAGCTGATCCTCGATGACCGTCAAATCCTTGCTGGTCAGGCTGCATCCGCATTGAGAAGCCATAAACAAATCCCTCCTTGTTTGATTGGGTACGCACACAGTATGTCCCATCAGTGAAGAAAGTATGAGGTGAAACTGTGGAAAAATGGAAAGCCTCGCTCTATCGCGCGGCGCTGGCGCTGCAGCCGCGGCCAGCCTGGCTGCGCGTGGGCGCGCAGCTCTTTCGCGCGCAGGGCAATATTCCCGCCCGGCAGGCAGAGGGCATTCGCCGCGCGCTCCAGGCTCACTGCGCCGTGGGCGCGGCGGTGGCGCTGTTTGACGATGCGGCTGTCACCGGCACGCTTGCCTATGGCGCGGCGCGCTTTGAAAGCGGCCGCCCCGTGCCCGTTGCGCCGGATACGGTGTTCCGGGCGGCCTCGGTCAGCAAGCATGTCACCGCCCTGGCCGTCATGCGTCTTGCGCAGGCGGGACAGATCGATCTGGACGCAGACGTGGATGCGTACCTGCCCTGCTCGCTGCGGCATCCGGCTGCGCCCAAGCTGCCCGTCACCCTGCGGCGGCTGCTGTCGCATACCGCAGGCATTCAGGACGGCGCGTCCTATGCCGCCGCGTGCAGGGAGAATCCGCCGCTGAACGCGCTGTTTCCCGGCGATTGCTTCGCCCCCGCGCCCGACCGCTTTGTCTATTCCAACCTGGGCGCGGGCATCGTCGCCTGCGTGCTGGAAGGCATGCTGGGGCAGGACTTTGAAACTATCATGCAGCGCGCGCTGTTTGAGCCGCTAAACGTGGCGGCCACGTTCTATCCGCAAAAGGCGGGAGAGAATATGGCCGACGCTTTCCGCGTGCTGCCCGCGCAGGCCGCGCCCACGCTGAACAACGCCCTGCGTCGCGCGCGTCCGCTGCCCGCCCCCGCGCCCGATCCCGCCCGGCATTACCTGCTGTCGCAGGGAAACCTGTATATCTCCGCGCCGGCGCTGGCCCAGCTGGGCCGCGAGGCCATGCAGCCGCGCTATGCGGATATGCGCCGAGGGATTGCGCCCTTCGGCGCGCGGGCGTATAATCTGACTGAGGGGTTGGGCACGTTCGTCGTGCAGGATGCGGCCGTGTGCCCGCAAACGCTGTACGGGCATCAGGGCCTGGCCTATGGCGCGATGCACGGGCTGTTTTACGATCCGCAGTCGCATCGCGGCTTCGCGCTGCTGACCAGCGGCGCAAGCGAGGCGCGCGACGGCGTGCTGTCCGACCTGAACAAAGCGATGATGAGGCAGGTATTTACCGATGATTGAAAGAGTGCTTGAAATAAAAAAGACGCGCGGCTGCGCCGTGCTGCAATTGGAAAGCGGCGTGCTGCGCGTGCCGCTGTCCCTGCTGCGCGAGCGCCCCGTGCGCGCAGGCGAGACGCTGGATACCCAGGCGTACCGGCTGTTTATCGTCCAGCGCGGATACACGCACGCGCTGGATCACGCGGTGCGGCTGCTCTCGCTGTGCGACCGCAGCGAAAACGAGGTGCGCCGCCGCCTGCTGGATATCGGCTATCCCGCCGCGTGTGTGGATCGGGTGATTGAAAAGCTGTACGACGCCGAGCTGCTGAACGACGAAGCCTATGCCCAGCGCTGGGCGCAGAGCCGCGCGCACAAGCATGGCCGCAGCCGCATTGAGCGGGAGCTGACCCGGCGCGGGGTCAGCCGCGAGGTGGCGCAAAGCGCCGTATCCGAATTGTCCGACGAGGAGCAATTGGCCGACGCGGTGCGGCTGACGGGCAAGTTCCTGGCCCGCACGCAGGGGGATTTCAACCGCTCGCTCTACGACCGCACGCTGGCGATGCTGGCGCGCCACGGGTATGACGCGGATATCGCCCGCCGCGCCCTGCAAATCATCGCCGAGGGCAAGGACGAAAGCGCCGCCGACGACGAAACGGAGCAGGACTGAGCCGACGCAAAGGAGGGTACGCACATGCTGCACCTGCACAAACCCACGCGGGAGGAGCTGCGCTTCCGGCAGGAACTGCTCGCCGATCCCGACACGATGAGCTACAATCATGCCTATGGCGGCACGATTGATTTTCCCCCTGCCCGCTGGGAGAGCTGGGCTGCGCGCTGGCTGGACGCGGCAAACGGCGCGTGCTTTTATCGCTATCTGGCCCGCGAGGACGGCATATTCGTGGGCGAGGCGGCCTATCGTTATGATGAAGCGCAGCGTATTTATATCTGCGATATCATCGTGCACGCGCGCTATCGCCATCAGGGCTATGGGCGCGAGGGCCTGCAGCTTTTGTGCGATGCGGCGCGCGCGCAGGGCGTGTCGGCGCTGTATGACGACATCGCGGCGGACAATCCCAGCGTGGCGTTGTTCCTGTCCTGCGGGTTTGAAGTCGCCGCGCGCACGGCGGACGTCGTGCTGGTCTGCAAAGATCTGCAGGGGGACGAGGAGTCGGCGCGGGGTGCGATAAATCAAAAAAGCACATAATATTCACAGAAGATGACGCTGCGACTACTTTTCCTTAATGTCCTGGAGACGCAATCATGGCAACGATATTAAAGCTGCTTGCCGCTTTTTTCTCGGCAGGGACGGCCGCATCGGCCATCCTGTACGGCCGGACTGCGGGCGGCATATGGCTCACGCTGGCCATCACCCTTGGAACCTTTGCCTATCATTTTGTCATGCGCCTGCTGATCGGGCTGATCTTCAACACCGCGATGCACAATCACGCGGATTACACCAGGCGGTGGTATCAGGTAAGCAGGCTGGAAACCGCCCTGTACGAAAAGCTGCGCGTGCAGAAATGGAAGGGCAAAATGCCTACCTACCACCCTGAACTCTTTGACCCGCACGTGCATAGCTGGGATGAAATCGCGCAGGCCATGTGCCAGGCAGAGCTTGTGCATGAGGCCATCGCGGTGTGCAGCCTGCTGCCCATCGCAGCGGGCGCGTGGTTCGGCGCGTATCCGGCGTTTATCATCACGTCCATCCTGTCCGCCGCGCTGGACATGGTTTTTGTGATCATGCAGCGCTATAATCGCCCGCGAATCATCCGCCTGATGCAGCGGCAAAGGAAGGTTGTGAAGGCTTTTCCTTGAGAAGAGGCTCGCCGTAGGCGGTGGGGGGTGCAGGCCACGTAGTGGCCGTTATTGTAATCTATAAGAGATAACGCCGCTGCGGCGGATACACCTCATCAGTCGGGACAAGCCCGACAGCTTCTCCTCAAGGAGAAGCCTTTTGGTTGGCCGCGTTTTCCAACATATACAAATTGCTGAATTTCCCCCTCAGCCGCTTCGCTGCGCTCAGCACCTTCCCCCATTCTGGGGGAAGGCTTTTATGGTCGTGCTTTTTCAAGCTGCATGACCACACTGCTGCATCAATATACGCGGCAGTTCCGCCTTCCAGTTTTATCAGCTTGACTTTCACGTCCCACGCAGCCTTCTTTGATTCTTTCTTGGGCTCCAAGAAAGAATCATACCCTTTGTTTCCTACGTCCGTTCCCGCAGCCATGCCTGCAGCGCGGCGGTGCTGGCCAGGCGGTAGCAGGGGTGCTCGGCGGCACGATATGCCTCGGAATGATGCACCGCGTGGGGCGGCTGACGGCGATAATCGTCCAGCTCCGCCTGCCACTCCGGCAGCCCGAAGGGCAGAAGGCCCTGCGCGCAAAGCACGGAGACCTCCGAAAGCAGCGCAGCCAGACGCGCTTCGCCATCCGGCCGGGGGGCGCAGGCCTGCAAAAACAGCGCCAGCAGCGCAGCCTCCCGATAAGCGCGCGCTTTCCAGGCGCGCAGATTCACCCGACATAGATCGGGCGAGATTTCCTCGTATAACGGCTCCGCAGCGTTCGGCGCGCAGGCGTTCAGCTCCCGGTGCAGATAGTCGCGCGCAGCGGCAGGATCGGGCAGCAAATGCTCGGCCCCGTAGGCCGCCTGATAGCACAGCTTGATCGCATCGCGCGGGCGCAGGGCGGGATGCCGCCGCGCCTGATCGGCAAGGTACGAAGCGCTCATCGCCTGATGCGCGGCAGAAGCAGACGTGCCAGATAGATTACCAGGCACGCGCCGGCTACGGAAATCAACGTGCCGCCCAGCATGTTGGTAGAGCCAATGCCGATCAGCCCAGCCGCCAACGAGCCCACCGCGCCGCCGATCAGGCCCAGCACAATGTTCCAGATCAGGCTCAGGCTGGTATTCATCAGCCGCGCGGCCACATAGCCGGCCAGCGCCCACAGGGCAATGCGCACAATCCACCAAAACAGCATAAAAACAGCCTCCCTTGCAATTGGAATACACTGTATTATACGCTGATGGCGGCTGAATTGCAAATAAAGGCGCATAAAAACGCGGCGCAGACTCGCATGGAGCTTGCGCCGCGTTTGCAGATTGATTTGTTGCTTTACTTCTCTTCGCCGAAATGCTGGGGCGTTTCGATATTCCAGTGCACAATGCACCACTGGCCGTTATCCTTCAGACGCAGCACGCAGCAGGCGCAGTTGAAGATGGGCATCGGGAAGCCCGGCATCTGGCCGCCCACGATGGCGGCAGCCAGCGTGCGCATGGTGCCCGCGTGGGTCACAGCCGCGACGGTATGCACGTCCTTGGGCAGCTCTTCCATCTTTTTGAGGAAGCCGCGGGTGCGGGCGAACAGATCCTCTACATCGTCGCCGCCAAACTGGCGGAACGACCAGGTTTTGCGCGCCTGGGCATAGCGTTCGCCGTACTTTTCGGCGCACTCGGTATATTTCATGCCCGCCAGCTCGCCGCTGTTGGCTTCGCGCAGCAGCTCGGTGTATTCGCAGTCATCGCGCTGGCCGAAGATATGCTCAAAGGTCTCGCGCGTGCGCACCAGATCGCTGCAGAAGTAACGGTCGAAGGGAAAATCGCGGAAGTGTTCGCCTGCGCGGTCGGCCTGCTCGCGGCCGGTATCGTTCAGGCCGTAGGGCAGCCAGCCGGTGTGGCGGCCGTCGTTATTGCAATAGGTTTCGCCATGACGGAAAAGATAGACGTCCAGCATCAGAACACCTCAAAGTTGAAGATGTGGGCCACGGAGCTGCCATAGTCCTCCACCTTGGTTTCGCTGAAGTACGTGCTCAGGGGGATAAAGCGTACCGCGCGGGCGGTGATATCCAGCGGCTGCCTGATGAAGCGCTGATGGTTTTCCTTATCCTCGTATACCACGCGCCACTGGCCGTCCTCCCCCTGGGCCTCGATCCTGTAGTGCTTGATCATGCACTTGGGGAAGCCAAAGGTGGTCTGGTTGTGGCTGTAGGGGTAGAACATGACGCTGGTGGTGTTCAGGCCGTCGGGGTTGCCCTCCACAAACTCGCGGTTCAGGTCGCTGTCCACCACTAGGCGGAAGCCGTCTACATGCTTGGGCTCGCTGAAGGTGTAGGTGACGGCCTTGTTGGTCTTGCCGAAGTAGCCGTTATCCTTGCCCCAGATGCGGCGATCCAGGCCGTTGATCAGGTCGGAGCAGTCGCCGTAATCGCAGGTCAGCGTGGCTTCCTTGGACAGGGGCGCGATCTTGCGGCGCAGGCCGGGCAGGAAGCAGTCGTCCTCCATCAGGGTATCCTGAATCTCGGTGATGTACTGCTGGCAGGCCTGGCGGGGCATGAGTCCATGATGCACGGCGATGGCCGCGCCCGTGCCGGCAGCCTGACCCAGCAGGCCGATGGTGCCCATCACGCGGGTGGAGCTGAAGGCTACATGGGAAGCGCTGATGTTGCGGCCGGCAAACATCAGGTTTTCGATGTTATGGGAATACAGGCTGCGGAATGGGATGGGATAGGGCTCGCTCAGACGGCGCTTTTGCAGGTGCGCGCCGCCCTTGGCGTCCATGCGGAAGCCGCCGGGCAGGTGGTTGTCAATCTGCCAGCCGCCGTAGGCGATGGTATCCACAAAGGGCGTGCATTTTTCCACGTCGTGCTGGGTCAGCACATAGTCGCCCACATAGCGGCGGCTTTCGCGCTTGCCAGGCAGGAAGCCGATCCATTCCAGATCCCAGTTTTCCGCGCCGTGATCGCCGTGGTTCTTCATATGATCCCACACGCCGAAGGCAATTTTGAGCAGCTCGTCGCGCACTTCCTCGGTGTCGCCGATGCTGTCCTGCATGCCGCCCAGCTCTACCCAGTAGAAGTTGGTGTTGATGGCGTGCAGATCGTGGGGCTTGTTGTTCATCGCGTCGTCGTCCGGGAAATCATAGGCCCAGGCAGGCGGCGTGTAAGAGATGGGATGGTCGGTCTCGCGGCACTGGATCAGGATGCTCATGCCCATGGTGTGGTTATCCGCCTGCTCCAGACCGAACTCCTCGTTATATTCGCTCTTGGCTTCGCGGCCCACCTTGTATTCAGCGCCGGTCAGCGGGGCCAGGATGCTGTCGCCCGAGCTGTCCACAAAGATTTTGGCGTGCACTTCATGCCACTTGTAGGTGGTCAGCTGGAAGCCGCGCACGCTCTCGATGCGGCTGCCATCCATGGCGGCGTCGCAGCAGGTGCAGTTGAGCAGCAGCTCGATGTTGGGCTCAAAGCGAACCATTTCATACAGCAGCGCATCCCAGGTGGTAAAGTTGCGGCGGGGATTGCGATGCATGTTTTCCAGCTGCAGTTCTTCCATGATACCCGTTTCCTGCAGATCGCGCACGCGGGTGCCCGCGCCGCTGATCCACATGCGGATTTCGCTGCTGGCGTTGCCGCCCAGCACCGGGCGATCCTGCATCAGAACCACCTTCGCGCCGTGGCGCGCCGCGGAAATGGCGGTAAACATGCCGCCGATGCCGCCGCCTACCACGCAGACATCAGTATTGTGAACAACCGTCGTCAGGGGAGAGCTCATATTCTTTATCCTCCAGTCCTGTAATTGATCTATCGTGTGCGTATGCCCTGCGGCTTACGCCTGCGTCTCATCGGCAAAAAGCTGACGCTCCAGCTCGGCCATGGTGGGGGCGACGAAGGTGGCCTTGCTGGGCTCCTCATAGCGCGCGCCGAACAGCGCGCCCGTCATGCCGTATTCCACCGCGCCGTTTACGTCGGTCACGGGGTTATCGCCCACCATCAGCGTGCGGGACAGGTCGGTGGCGCCGCTGCGCTTGAAGATGGTGTCAAAGTATTTGGGGCTGGGCTTCATCGCGCCCACATCGTCGGCGGCAAACTTGCCGTCCAGCCACTTGGAAAGGCCCGCGTTGGCCACACGGCCGTTCATCACCTCGCCGATGCCGTTGGAGGCGGTAAACAGGCGCGCGCCGGCGTTGTGCAGCCGCTCCAGCAGATGAGCCGCGCCCTGCTGCGGATCATAGGCGTGCGCCAGCTGATCCAGGAACCACGGGGCGACCTCCTCGGCGGGCTTGAAGAATGGATAGCGCTCAAACAGGCGCTCAAAGCGCATCACATACAGCCGCTCGCGGGTGATCTGCCCCGCGTCCAGGTATACCCAGAGCTTGCGGTTGATTTCACGGTAGGTATCGCCCACCTCGTCGCCCACGGTCTGACCCTGCTGGGCGTACAGCTCACGGATGATGCGCCGCTCGGACGTGGGCGTGTCCAGCAGGCAATAATCGATATCAAAGAATACGGTGGTAAATTTCACTTTTGTCCCTCCGTTGCGCGCAGTGCGGCAGAATACCTGAGAATCCATATGCTATTATAGCCCTTTTCCCGCGCCGCGTCCTTTCATATTGTGACTACCAAAGATCACAAACCGCGAACAAAATAAAATAAATTTCGGTTTTGTGCAATAAAACGGCTTGCTTTTCAGTCTATACCATGAGATAGTTGAGATACAAAGGAGGTGCGGCATGGAGAAGGAGGCCTTTGAGCGCGAGCTGCTGGCGCTGACGGATACGCTGTATCGCGTGTCGGCCAGCATCCTGCCGCGCCAGTGCGACCGCGAGGACGCCATCCAGGAAAGCATCCTGACCGCATTGCAGAAGCGCGAGCGGCTGCGGGACGACGGCGCGCTGCGCGCCTGGGTGGTGCGAATCCTGGTGAACAACTGCTACGATATCCTGCGCTCGCAGAAGCGCGAAACCAGCCTGCCGCCCGACCAGGCAGAGATCATGCGCTGGGACGCATCGCCGGACGCGGACCTGATGATGCGCGATCTGCTGCTTGGCCTGGCTGACGAATACCGCCTGCCGCTGATGCTTTTTTATGCGGAAGGCTACAGGATACGCGAAATTGCCGAAATACTGCATCTGCCGCAGGGCACGGTGCAGTCCCGCCTGCACCGCGCAAAAAAGCTGCTGCGGCAAAGCATGGCCCTTGAAAAGGAGATGAGCGAGAGATGAAGCCCTCACGACTGCGCTGCGCCTTTGGCTCCACGCCTGCCAGCGTGCGGCGCACAGTAGAAAAGGCTGCGCGCAATCCTGCGCCGCAGCCTGAGCGTTCGCATAATTATCCGGCCGAGGCAAACGATCCGCCCGCGCCGCCCAGCCGCGCGCGCTTTTTCGCGCTGCTGATCCCCGCCGTTCTGCTGTTGGCGCTGACGGCCCTGCTGGCGCTGAGCGGCGGCAGACTGCCCCTTTGACCGCTGCCTCCGGCTGAAGAAAAAGCCTTAAAGCAGCTTGGCCTGCAGCAGCATCGGGTTGTGGTCGGAGTATTCAAAGTCCAGATCCACCGTGCGTACATCCTCAACCTGCACGTTGTCCGTCACCAGAAAACCGTCGATCAGGTAGAAAACATGATTGTCGCGGTCGCCGGCATACGCCTGATCCAACGAACGGCAGGTGGGCAGGGCGGGATCGTATACCAGCCGCACGCCCTGGGGCAGCTCGTCCTCGGTGAACACGCCGGGGGTCCATTTGCCCTCCCAGCTGCCGCCAAAGCGCTGCACGCCCTCAAAGGTTTGGTTGAAATCGCCGCCCGCGATGACATAATTGCCCTTTTCGTATTCCTGGCGGATAAAATCCAGCAGCTGACGGGTCTGGGCGGCCTTGCCCTCGCCGTCGTCATAGGCTTCCAGGTGCAGGTTGATCAGCACCAGCTCATGCTCGCTGTCCGCCACGGGAATGCGCTCCACCAGCAGGCAGCGCTTGAGGTTGGCCACGCGGATGGGCCACTTGAAGGGCACGGGCAGGCTTTGCCGCTGCGCCTGGGCGGGCTGATAGGCGGAAAGCGTGAGCACGCCGCTTTTGACCGCGCCGATGGGCGGCAGCGGGAAGGGCACGAAGCCGCACTGATAATTGACGGCATAGGCGGCGTTCAGTCCGGTATTTTGCTGATAATAGGCCGTTTCGTCGATGCGGCTGGTGCGCGCGGAGGCCTGATCTACCTCCTGCAGCAGCACGATCTGCGCGTTGGCTTCCTGAATGGCGGCCAGGATGCCGGTCAGGTTTTCCTCCACCTTGGCGCGCCCGCCGGCAGGGCTTACGCCCGAGCCGCCGTCCATAAAGAAATCCTGCGTTTTATCCAGCCCGGCATAGCCGGTATTGAACGTCAGCACGCGAAGACTTTCCCCCGCGCGCAGCACGGCGGAGGCGTTCCCCGCCGTCACGGCTGCGTCCTGCACGGCCGCCGGGCGAAACTCCGTAATCGTCAGATAGCCGATCAGCCCGGCTGCCAGCACGATGACAGCCAGCAGCACAATGCCTATGATTTTCAGCACTTTGCGCATAGGTTTTCCCTCCATTTGCGAGCCTTGCCTGTGCAGCGGCGCTTTTTTTGCGCCTGATGATGTGCGGAAGGGTTATCTGACGGTCTCCGCCTGCGCGTATTTGCTCAGCGCGCTTTGCGACAGCACGCCGGACAGCCGCTCGATATCCGCAAAGAACAGATTGCCGTCGGCGGCCATGGGCAGCAGACACACGTCGGAGCGCAGCACGGCCGCAGGCTGCTCCAGCAGCACAATCAGCGGCTGCCTGACTGCAGCGGCGCCGCCCGCTGTGCGCAGCGTCAGGCTGCCGCTTTTGAGCGTATACAGCCCCGAGCCGCCGGGCAGGACGCTGCCGTCCAGCGTGCGGGCGGACATGTACTGCGTCAGGTAGGAGCGCTGCGCGTTGGTCAGCGTATCCTCGCCGACGGCTTCCAGCTGGGCCGAGCCGCCGTATTTTTCCAGCCACCTGGCGCTGAGCAGCACGATGTGATCATAGCCGTTCAGCTGCGCGGCGGCGGGCAGCGCGCTGTCCAGCACCGCGCACAGCAGCAGATCGTCAGACAGCGTGGTCATCAGCTTCTGACCGCCTTCAAGCAGCTGCGCATCCTGGCACAGCGCGTTTACATCGCTGACGATGAGCCAGCCAGGCGCGGGCGCGTCGGCAGACTTTTTATTTCCCGTGGAGCAACCTGTCAGCAGCAGGCACAGGGCCAGGCAGAGCACAAGAATACGCTTTTTCATGGCGGGGAACCTCACTTTTTCGTGTCGCCGTGCTGCTGCATCTGCTCGTTGAGCAGGTTGATGTTGCCGCAGCCCATGGTCAGCACCAGATCGCCAGGCTGCCAGTGCGCGCGCAGATAGCTTTCAGTATCGTCAAAGGTGGGGGTCAGCACCGCGTCTACGCCGTGGGCGCGCATGCCGTCCACCAGCATCTGGCTGTTGATATCGCCGGGGTCCTTCTCGCGCGCGGCGTAGATATCCGTCACCAGCGTATAATCCGCCGCCTGCGTGCAGGTGAGATAATCGTCAAACAGCGTCTTGACCCGGCTGTAGGTGTGCGGCTGCATCACCGCCCACACATGGTTGGCATGCTGCTCGCAGGCCACGCTCAGCGCGCCGCGCATCTCCACGGGATTGTGCCCATAATCGTGATACATATGCACGCCGTCGATGTCGCCGGTGTGCTCAAAGCGGCGATGCACGCCTGCAAAGCGATCCAGCGATGCAGAGGCCAGGCGCATATCCGCGCCCAGGGCGTGGGCGCTGGCCAGCGCAGCCAGGGCGTTGAGGATGTTGAACCTGCCTGCCACGCGCAGCGCGACCGAGCACATGGGTCTGCCCCGGAAGCACGCGGTAAAGCGCGGGCAGCCGTGATCGGAATAGGTAAGATCTGCCGGATACCAATCGCAGACCTTCGTATAGCCAAAGGTTTCATGCCGGCGGTCCAGCCGCGCAAACAGCGCGCGCACGCGGGGATCCTCGCCCCAGCCGATGGCCAGGCCGTCCATGGGCAGCAGGGAGCAGAAATTGTAGAACGCCGCCTCGATATGCGCCATATCGCCGTAATAATCCAGGTGATCCGCATCGATATTGAGCACCACGGCGATGGTGGGCTTCATGTGCAGAAAGCTGCCAGAAAACTCGCACGCCTCGGCCACAAACACCTTGTCGCCGCCGATGCGCGTGCCGCCGCCCAGCGCGTCCAGCCTGCCGCCGATATGCACGGCGGGATCCATGCCGCAATCCAGCAGCAGCTGCGCCAGCATGGAGGAGGCTGTGGTTTTGCCGTGCGCGCCGCTGACGCATACGGCGTCCTGATGACCTTCCATTACCTGGCCCAGCAGCACGGCGCGCTCCATCTGGGGAATATCATGGGCGAAGGCATAGGCGCGCTCGGGGTTGTCGGGCGCGATGGCCGCAGAATAGATGATCAGCGCCGCGCCCTCCACATTGCGCGCGTCATGGCCGATGAAAACCTGCACGCCCTCGGCCTCCAGCCGCTCTACCGCGTGGCTGTGGGTGTTGTCAGAGCCGGTGATGTGATAGCCCTGATCCAGCAGCATCTGCGCCAGCCCCGACATGCTGCTGCCGCCGATGCCGATCATATGCACGCGCTGATCGCGGAAATCACGAATATGCGGCGTAGTCATGATAATCCCCTCCAATTTATATACCGTCACTGCAGGGATGGGCGCTCACCCTGCGGCAAGCGCCCATCCGTGTATCGATTGATCTTTATTTGCCCAGCACGCGCTTGGCGGTGGCCACTACGTTTTCTACCGTGAAGCCGTATTCCTTGAACAGGATGGCCGCAGGGGCGGAAGCACCGTAATGATCCAGGCCGATCACCGCGCCGTCCAGACCCGTGAAGCGATACCAGGGCATGGTAGCGCCGGCTTCCATGGCCACGCGGGCACGGATGGCGTTGGGCATGACGGATTCGCGGTATTCGTCATCCTGTTTGAGGAACGTTTCCATGCAGGGCATGGAGATGACGCGCGCGGCGATGCCGTCCTTGGCAAGCTCGGCCTGCGCTCCCAGTACCTGCTCCACTTCGGAGCCGCTGGCCATGAGCAGCACGTCGGGCGTGCGGCCGCAATCGGACAGGATGTAGCCGCCCTTGAAGCCGCAGCGGCCGCAATGGTTATACTGCGGCAGGCTCTGGCGGGTAAGCACCAGGCAGGTGGGCAGGCCGGAGGTGATGGCGGTCAGCCAGGCGGCGGTGGTTTCCTTGCCGTCGGCAGGGCGGATCACTTGCAGATCAGGGATGGCGCGCAGGCCGGCCAGCTGTTCCACGGGCTCGTGGGTGGCGCCGTCCTCGCCAACGCCGATGGAATCGTGCGTGAGCACATAGGTGACGGGCAGCTTCATGATGGCGCTCATGCGGATGGCGTGCTTCATGTAATCGCTGAACACGAAGAACGTGCCGCAGAACACGCGCAGGCCGCCGTGCAGGGCCATACCGTTGCAGATGGCCGCCATGGCATGCTCGCGCACGCCGAAGTGCATGTTGCGGCCGGAGCGGTTTTCGGCGCTGTAATCGCCGCCGTCCTTGATGTAGGTGTTGTTGGAGGGGGCCAGGTCGGCGCTGCCGCCCACCAGGTTGGGCAGGCGCTTGGCCAGGCGGTTGATCATCGTGCCGCTGGTAGCGCGGGTGGCGATGCGGCCGTCATACTCCCACAGCTCGGGATCGTCCATCAGCCCTTCGGGCAGCTCCTGGTTGAACCAGGCGTCGTATTCCTTTTTCAGCTCGGGATACTTTTCGGCATAGCGCAGCATCAGGTCGTTCCATTCGGCCTCACGCTGCTCGCCGCGCTTGGCGCACTCGGCCAAGTGAGCGTATACATCGTCGTCCACGCAGAAGGTGCCCTCGGGCATGCCCAGGGTCTTCTTCATGGCCAGCACGTTATCATCGCCCAGGGGCGAGCCGTGGCAGCCGGCGGTGCCCTGCTTGGCGGGGCAGCCGTAGCCGATGATGGTCTTGCAGATGATCAGCGAGGGCCGCTCGTCGCGGCGGGCCTCGGCGATGGCGGAAAGGAGCTTCTGCACATCGTTGCCGTCGTCTACCTTGATCACCTGCCAGCCGTAGGCGGCAAAGCGCATGCCCACGTCCTCGCGCATGGCGATGTCGGTGTTGCCCTCGATGGAGATGTCGTTGTCGTCATACAGAAGCGTCAGCTTGCCCAGCTTCATGGTGCCGGCCAGGGCGGCAGCCTCGCTGGCGATGCCTTCCATCATGCAGCCGTCGCCGCAGAAGGCGTATACGCGGTGATCCACCACGGGAAATTCAGGCTTGTTGAACTTGGCGGCCAGCATGGTTTCGGCAATGGCGAAGCCCACGGCGTTGGCGATGCCCTGCCCCAGCGGGCCGGTGGTGGTTTCTACGCCGGGGGTGTGGCGGTATTCGGGATGGCCGGGGGTCTTGCTGCCCCACTGGCGGAAATTCTTCAGATCATCCATCGTCAGGCCGTAGCCGAACAGGTGCAGCAGGGAGTAGAGCAGGGCGCTGGCGTGACCGTTGGAAAGGACGAAGCGGTCGCGGTTCTGCCACTGAGGATCCTTGGGGTTGTGGCACATGGCGTCGGCCCACGCGGCATAAGCCATGGCGGCCATGCCCATGGGCGCGCCGGGATGGCCGGAGTTGGCCTTTTGCACGGTATCCACGGCCAGGGTGCGGATGGTATTGATCGTCTTTTGCTGAATGTCCATCATAAACGCTCCTTTAATTATTTGCTCAGATACGCGCGGATGGGGGAAATATCGATATCCTCAGCGCCGTCCAGTACGGAAAGCAGCTTGGAAAGCATGGTACGCACGCCGCCGGGCACGTCGCTTTCCACATTCAGCGGCAGCACGGGATCGTGCACGGACAGGCGCAGCAGGAACCAGCCGTTCTGCAGCCCGTCGTCCAGATCAAAGTTGATGCGCACGCCCTCGCGGTTATCGGGGGCGATGTGCCAGTCGGTCTCGTAGGAGGCGTGATCCATCACGCGCTCGATGACGGCGCGCCCGGCCTCGCGGAAATCAGGGGCGGTGATGCTCAGCCGCAGCTCCACGCTTTCCACCGGCTCGCGCAGACCGTCCAGCAGGCTGGACAGCTCCTTGCCCTCCTGCTTGAGGCGCATGGCCTCGACGATCAGCACCGTCACCAGGTACATGCCGTCGTCCAGGAAATGGTTTTCGCGCAGGGCGGCATGGCCGCTGGTTTCAATGGCCAGGGGGCAGTCGATGCCCGCGGCGTTGAGGCGCACGGCCTCGTCGATCACATTGCGGTAGCCGCGCTTATAGCGGTAGTGCACGCCGCTCCACTCGGTGATAAACTGCGCCAGGCCCGAGGAAGTGACCGAGTCGGTCACGATGGTCGCGCCGGGCTCCTTATCCAGCAGGATGGCCGAAATCAGCGCAATCAGACGGTTGCGGTTGATTTCGCGGCCGGCTGCATCCACAATGGCCGCGCGGTCGCAGTCCGCGTCAAAGATGACGCCCAGATCAGCCCCCACCCTGACCACAGCCTGGCTGATGGCGGCCATGGCCTGCTCGTTTTCGGGATTGGGGATGTGATTGGGGAAATGGCCGTCAGGCTCCAGAAACTGGCTGCCCTCGGTCCACGCGCCCATTTCGCGCAGCATTTCTTCATAGAAGCCGCCCGCGCCGTTGCCCGCGTCCACCACCACATGCAGCCCAAGCAGGGGGCAGGCCACGTCGGTATCCAGGCCGCGCCGCATGCGATCCATCAATTGCTGCTTGTATACGGGCAGGAAGTCGCGCTTCTGCACCGCGGGATGCGGGCCGTCCACCGGCGCGGTGTTGGCCGCGATGGACAGGATCATGCTGATATCGGTGGCCGATACGCCGCCCTCGGGCAGGAAAAATTTGAGCCCGTTGCGGTAGTAGGGATGGTGCGAGGCCGTCACCATGATGGAGGCGTCGGCCTTGAAGCCCTCGGTCAGCAGGCTCATATACATGGCGGGCGTGGTGCACATGCCGTAGTCCCACACCTGCGCGCCCGTGCGGGCCATGCCCTCGGCGCAGGCAGCCAGCAGCGCGGGGCCGGTCAGGCGGGAATCCCGCCCGATGGCCACAGTCAACGCGCCGGGACGCTTGCCGGTCTTTTCGCTCAGCCAGGTGATAAACGCGCCGCCGATGCACAGCGCTACTTCGTTGGTCAATACAGCTTTTTCGCCCAGGGCGTCGCCCCGGATATCGGTACCGCTCTTTAAGGATTGATAATCAGTCATACGTCTCCTCCCCAATGTCGCTTAAGCCGCGCAGCAGCCGCCACACAGGCGCGATAGCCTGAAAATCCGCCGCTACGCGATCGGTAATGGAAGCGTCGAAAATCCATCCAGGGTCGATATGCTCACGGGAGAAATAGATTTCCCGCATACAGTAAAGGGGCTGCAGCACGGCGGGCAGATCCTCGGGCGGGCGCAGCTTTTTCCACTGCGTGCCGCCAACGGAGAAATCGCGCTTCTGCAAAAGACGCAGAAGGCCGATCATCTCATCGGGATTGGCCACCATGCGCCGCCGCAGGCCGTCCATCATCGGGCGGTTTTCGCCCCACACGCCCAGCCCCCAGCTGACGGAATCCAGCCGGATCTCGAACCAGTAAAAGGGCATGCCGTCCTTGCCGGCGGCCGCGCGCCGGAAGGCTGCCCAGTGATGATCGCGGTAGGGGGATTTATCCCGGCTGTAGCGCGTATCGCGGTTGATGCGCGACAGGCATTTGGCCGGGCGTACCTCCATATCGGGATCGATAGACAGCATCACGGGCGCCATCTCGGCGATAAAGGCGTAAAAGGGATCGCGAACCTTTTGGTAATACTCCTGGCGATGCGCGTCCATGAACGCCTTTTCATTGTGAAAACGGATATCGGCGTAAAAGGACAGCAGATCGCTGTTAAAGCCTTGAAACATACATTCCTCCGGGTATTCTCACCCAACCATAGATTATAATAGATAAAAGGCATTTTTTCAAGCCTGATCGCCGCATCCGCACATCTTTGCGAAAATGCGCCGCAGTTTGCGCAAATTCGCGCGGATTCGCGCTTGCATGCCGCATCACAGCGTGCTACAATGACATGGAAAGCATTGGATATGGAGGATTACAGCCATGCAGGAACCAAAAGCACGCAAAGATATGGACCCCCGCTATCTGTGGGATTTGAGCAGTATTATTGAAAGCGCCGCCGAGTTTGAACGCCAGTTCAAGGATGCGCAGGCGCAGGTGTCCGCCTTCTCCGCCTGGCAGGGCCATGTGGGCGAGGACCCGCGCAAGGCCATCCGCGAGGCGATGGAGATGAACCGCCTGCTGGAGCGGCTGCTGGTTTATGCCGCCATGTATGCCGATCAGGACGGCGGCGACAGCCAGGCGCAGGATCAGCTGACCCGCGCGCGCAGCCTGGCCGCGCAGGCCGAAAGCGCCGCGTCCTTCCTGCAGCCTGAGCTGCTTTCCCTGCCCGAGCAGACGCTGCTGGATATGAAGAACGACCCTGATTTCAGCGAGTACGACGTATTTGTGGATGATCTGCTGCGCAACAAGCCGCATACCCTCTCCGCCAAGGAGGAGCGCCTGCTGGCCATGACGAACGAGCTGATGGGCGCGCCCGACGCGATCTATACCATGCTCAGCGATGTGGATATGCCCTTCCCCGTGGTAAAGGATGAAGAGGGTAACCAGGTAAAGCTCAGCAACGCCATGTACGGCCGCCTCATCCGCAGCCGCAGCCGCGAGGTGCGCAAGGGCGCTTTTGAAGCCATGATGAAGGGCTATGACGACTATCGCCAGACCTATGCCGCCACCTACCGCTATAGCGTCAAGGGCGATGTGGTCGGCGCGCGCGCGCGCAATTTTGACAGCGCCATCGAGGCCTCGCTGTTCCCCGATCGTATCCCTGTGGCGGTATATGATAACCTGCTCAGCGGCATCGAAGCCATGCGCCCCGCCATGAAAAAGTATATGGAGCTGCGCAAGAAGAAGCTGGGCGTGGACGAGGTGCATCTGTACGATCTGTATGTGTCCATCGTGGACGACTTCGATATGAAGCTGACCTATCCCGAAGCCTTCCAGGTGGTCAAGAAGGGCCTGGCTCCGCTGGGCGAGCATTACGCGCAGCTGCTGGACGAGGCGTATAACAACCACTGGATCGATGTATACGAGAACCGCGGCAAGCATTCCGGCGCGTACTCCTGGGGCACCTACGGCGCGCATCCCTATGTGCTGATGAACTTCACCGAGGATCTGAACGGCGCCACCACCCTGGCGCACGAGCTGGGTCACGCCATGCACTCCTGGCACAGCAACCACGCGCAGCCCTTTGCCAAGGCGGGTTACTCGCTGTTCGTGGCGGAGGTCGCCTCCACCTGCAATGAAATGCTGCTGATGCGCGCCCTGATGAACGAATACAAGGACGATAAAAAGGCCAGCGCTTACCTGGCCAATCAGCTGCTGGAGGAGTTCCGCGGCACGGTGTACCGCCAGACGATGTTCGCCGCCTTCGAGCGCGAAAGCCATCGCATGGAGGAAGAAGGCCAGCCGCTGACCGCCGATTCGCTGGGCGAAGTGCATTATCGCCTGAATCAGCAGTATTACGGCGACGGCTGCGTGATCGACGACTGCGTGCGCAGCGAGTGGATGCGTATCCCGCACTTCTACCGTGCCTTCTATGTGTATAAGTACGCCACGGGCTTCTCCGCGGCCGTATACATTGCCAACCGCATCCTCACCGAGGGCCAGCCTGCGGTGGATGATTATATGAGGTTCCTCAGCGCGGGCGGCAGCCTGCCGCCGCTGGATGCGCTGCGCCTGGCCGGCGTGGATATGGAAGACCCCGCCACCGTGCAGGATGCGCTGAAGGTGTTCGCCGATACCGTGGATCAGCTGGAGGCGCTGCTGTAATGTCCGTCATGCTGGGGCTGAACCCTGCCGGGGCGGCTGATTATGCGCTCAGGCATCTGGACTGGAAGCGCTTTCCCGAATTCCGGGATCAGCGCCAAGCATTGTGCGATGCGCTGGTGGCCGCGCAGGTGGATTATCTGCACGCCTGCGGCGCGCTGGATGATACCGGCGATACCGGCGAGGGCGAGTATGACGAGGACGAGGCGGTGGAGTATCTGCTGGATGCGCTGCTGCGCGCTTTCCCGCTGGACGATGCGGGCAGCGTGCGCTATTGTGCGCTGATCGACGCCTTCCTGCCGCTGTTTGACGATTATCTGCTGTCCGCCGGGCTGCTGAGCCTGTAAGAAAAGGAGCATGACGCCATGACCGCCTATCCCATTCCTACCCATCTGAAGCCCTTCCTGACCCCTATGGGCGAGCAGAACAGCGAGCTGTCCGTCACGGGCGTGATCCGCTGCAAATGCGGGCACCTGCTCTTTACGCCCTATACCAACGCGGCGGGCACGGTGGCGGCGGCCAGGTGCCGCTCCTGCGGGGGCAAGATCTTGCTGTTCCATGCGGGGCGGCACGGATGGGACGGCTTTGTGGCCAAGGCGGATTACCTGTACGATCTGACCGGCAAGCTGACGGCCATGGATACCTGTCCGCACTGCAAACAGAAAACGGCCTTTGGCTTGCGGGTAAGCATCGCCTCTGCAGGCAAGCAGGATTTTATTGACGAAAGCGAACTGACCGACGAGGACGGCAACGCGCTGAACGAGGAGGATTGGGTGAACGCCTTTGAATCCTTCCGGCTGGATGTGATCTGCGCCGCCTGCGGCAAATCCACCGACAGCGTGATCGATATCGAAACGGCCTGATTTTCACCGGCATACTGTATATTTTCCCCTTTCCGCGGCGCATAATAGCCCGGAAAGGGGATGCTTTTTATATGGAAAATCAGGATACCCTGCGCCTGCTGCGCGAGTGCGATGCGGGTGCGAAGATGGGCGTGGCCTCCATTGACGGCGTGCTGGAAAACGTGAAGAACCAGGAGCTGCACGAGCTGCTTGCCCAAAGCCGTAAGCGCCACGAGCAGCTGGGCAACCGCACCATGGAGCTGCTTTCCGCCCTGGGCGACGCGGGCAAGGAGCCGCCTGTCATGGCCAAGGGCATGGCCGCGATGAAATCGGGCATGAAGATGATGATGGGCAATCCCGATCAGCAGGCGGCTGATCTGATTACGGATGGCTGCGGCATGGGCGTAAAGTCCCTGAGCCGGTATCTGAACCAGTACCCCAACGCCCAGCCCCAGGCGCAGAAGATCACCCGCGAGCTGATTGGCGAGGAGGAAGCGCTGGCCAAGTCTGTCCGGCCCTACCTGTAATACGGCGCAAAAAACGCGCCCCCTTCCGAAAAACGGAGAGGGGCGCGCTTTCATGCACGGATGCTTCTTATTTTGCGCTGATTACGCCGGTGGCTACATCCTGGGAGCCCTTGGAGTTGACGGCCTTGCCGGCGGCGGTAACGGCGATGGTGCCGCCCGTGACGGTCACATCCTGGGTGGCCTGGATGGCGTCGTCGCCCGCAGTGATGCGGATATCGCCGCCCGCGATGTACACATAGCCCTTGCCGGGCTTATCCTCATTGTCGGTCTTGATGGCGTCCTTGCCGGCGGTCAGGGTGATCACGCCATTCTGGATGGCCACGGAATCATTGCCCTTCAGGGCGTTCTTGACGGCGGATACGGTGATGCTGCCGCCCGCGATGCGCAGGTCGTTCTTGCTGCCGATACCGTTATTGAAGTTGCCCTCTACGTTCAGCGTGCCCGTGCCGTTGATCACCAGGTCGTCGCGGGAGCAGATGCAGGCGTTGGGCTGCTTGTCAAAGGCGGCGGTGTAGGCCTTGCCGTCGGCAAAGGTGTTGACGGTATCGGGGGCCAGGGTGAGGGATACCTTATCGGCCGACAGCACGTACAGGGGGGCGGAGCTCTGGCAGGTAAGCGTCAGGCCGGCCAGCACCAGCTGGGCCTTTTCGGCCTTGTCGAGCTCCACCAGCACCTGACCGTCGGCGCAGGAGCCCTGCAGCTTGTATACGCCGGGGGCGGTGATGGTAACCACCGTGCCGTCGGCCACCGCGCCGCTGCCGTTGATCGTCACCGCCGTATCGGTAAAGGTGATCTCCGTGGCGGCGGTCCAGCTGTCGCGCAGATCAAAATTGGTAAAAACATCGCTGTAATCGGCGGCCAGCGCGGTGCACAGGCTGCACGCCATCAGGATGGAAAGCGCCAGGGCAAGCAGTTTTTTCATTATTGTGATCTCCTTTGCAGATGATGTTTGCGTTACGCAAGTATCATATCATCTGGCAGTATAAAAAGCAAGCGGCGGGAAGGCAGATTTACAAATCCTTCACAGCCGCAGGCAAGGCAGGCACTGCGCGCCGTCCGGCAATATAAAATGCCCGCCGGCGTTCCGGCGGGCGGCTGATCGGGGGAGATCAGCAGGGTGCGCTTATTATTTCATGCCGTTATAGGCAAAGGCTTTGATAATCTTTTTGCTGGCGAACAGGAACACGATCAGCACCGGCACCACCAGGATGACGTTGGCGGCCATGATGTTGTTCCAGATCAGGCCGTACTCGGCGTCCTTGATCTTTTCAATATACATGGTCAGGGGGCGGTACTTATCGTTGTTGGTCATGACCAACGGCCAGAAGTAAGCGTTCCAGTGGCTGACGAAGGAGAACATGGCGATGGTAACCATGGAGGACTTGGCCATGGGCAGCATGATGCGCGTCATGATCTGCAGCTCGCTGGCGTTATCCAGGCGGGCGGATTCAACCAGCTCGTCGGGAATCTGCTTGAAGGCCTGGCGCAGCATGAAGATACCGAAGGAGTTAGTGGCGAAGGGCAGAATCTGCGGCCAGAGGGAGTTGATCATGCGGGCCTTGGCCATCATCAGGTAGATGGGGATGTAAGTCACCTGGCCAGGGATCATGAAGGCTACCAGCACGATGGACCAGCACAGGCCCTTGCCGAAGAACTTGCGCTTGGCGAAGGCGTAGGCGGCGGGCACCATGATGAGCAGCTGCATCACGATGATGGACGCGGTGACGACCACGCTGTTGAAGGCGAACCTGCCGAAGCTGATTTCCATATTGACGATGTCAATAAAGCTCTGGAAGGTGAAATTGCGCGGCCACAGGGTGGGCGGGGTCAGGATGGCTTCATTATAGGTCTTAAAGGCGGTAATGAACATCCAGTAGAAGGGGAACACGAAGATGATAACGCAGATGAGCTTGAGAATATCGCTGACCAGGTTGGGCAGGTAATTCTTGAAGCGGCGCTTGATTTGAAGATCCTTCATTTTGTCCATAACCTCCTTTCCTTACTGATAATGTACTTTCTTTTCCAGACCCTTGAAGTCGAACAGCGTGATCAGGATCAGGATCAGCATCAGCATAACGCCGCCGGCAGCGCCCATGCCCAGGGAGTTGTTGCGGTTGAACGCAAACTCATAGATGAACATGCACAGCACCTGGGTGGAGGTGCCGGGGCCGCCGTTGGTCATGATGCGGATGGAATCGAACACCTTGAAGGAGCCCGTGGTGATGGTGATCAGCAGCATGAACAGCTGCGGACTCAGCATGGGCAGGGTGATCTTGAAGAAGGTCTTCACCGTGGAGGAGGAGTCCAGGCGCGCGGCCTCATAAATCTCCGCCGGGATGGCCTTCAGGGCCGACAGGATGATCAGCGCGTAGTAGCCGATGCTCTTCCACGTGTTCATCACGATTACGCAGTTCATGGCCGTGCTGGTAGAACCCAGCCAGTTCTTGGCCGGGGCGCCAAACAAGCGCAGGAAGGAGTTCATCAGGCCGCTGGTATCGGTGGAAAAAATCCAGCTCCAGATAAAGGCGCAGGATACGGAAGCTACCAGGTGGGGCACGAAGAAGGCCGTCTGGGCAAAGTTGTTGATCTTACGATCCTTCTGCAGCCACACGGCGAAGATAACCGCCAGGGCAATCAGCAGGAACATGTGGATGAAGGTGTAGTAAGCAGTGTTTTTCAGGGCGATCAAAAACTCGCGGCGCACAAACAGCAGCTGACGATAGTTTTCAAGGCCGATGTATTTTTTGTAGGCGTTGGCCGCGTTGCCCCTGTACATACTGATCTGAACCAGGTTGAACATGGGGTAGAGCGTGAACACGCACAGGAACAGAATGGCCGGGAACACCATGGCCCAGGAGCCCAGGGTGCTGCGGATCTTGTTCCTGCGCCGCAGATCGGTCTGCGCCTGCGCAAGCGTGGTTTTAGGCATTGTTGTTTCCTCCCGCGCGCTGGATATACTGGTCGTAATTGCTCACATCGCCGCGGCGGATGCGCTGGCCGTCCTTGTCAAAGAAGTACAGATCGTCCGCGCGCACGGAGAGCACCACGTCCTGATCGTACTGGAAGGTATCGTCCGGGGACTTGACCATGATGGCCTCGTCGCCCATCTGAATCTTATAGGTGGTTTCGCTGCCCAGCATTTCGCGGGTCAGGATATGGCCCTTGCGGGCAAAGGGAACGCCCTCCAGGCGCTGGGTGCCCAGCTGCACGCGCTCGGGGCGGAAGCCCAGCTTATCCTCGCCTATGGGCAGGATGTTCATCGGCGGGGTGCCGATAAACTGCGCGGTGAAGGCGTTGTTGGGGTCGTGGTAGATCACCTCGGGAGAGGCCTCCTGCATGATCTTGCCTTTATCCATCAGCACAATCTGATCCGCCATGGCCATGGCCTCGGTCTGGTCATGGGTAACATAGATGAAGGTGGTCTTCAGGCGGTTGTGCATTTCAATCAATTCGGTACGCATGGCCACGCGCAGCTTGGCGTCCAGGTTGGACAGCGGTTCGTCCATCAGGAACACCTTGGGCTTCTTTACCATGGCGCGGGCCAGGGCGATGCGCTGGCGCTGGCCGCCGGACAGCGTGCCAGGCTTGCGATCCAGATAGTCGGTCAGGCCTACGACGGCCGCGTATTCTTTAATCAGCTTTTCGCGTTCTTCCTTGGGAATCTTGCGGTTTTTCAGGCCAAACTCGATGTTTTCCTTTACGGTCATGGTCGGGTAAATGGCGTAGTTCTGGAACACCATGGCGATATCGCGCTTGGCGGGGTCAAGGTCGGTAATGTCCTTGCCATCCATCAGCACATGGCCGCTGGTAGCCGGGCCGATACCGGCGATCATGCGCAGCAGCGTGGTTTTGCCGCAGCCGGACGCGCCGACCAGCACGGTAAATTTGCCATCCTGGATGGTCAGATCCAGATCTTCGATAACCTTGTTGCTGCCAAATGCCTTGGTAACTTTAACAAATTGAATTTCAGCCACTGCTGTTTCCCCCTGACGTAGATAGTTAATATAATCGGAGGGCGGGGAGGCGTGTGCCTCCCCGCCTGTTTTTTAAGAAATCCTGTGGATTAGAAGAGCATGGAAGTGTTGGTCTTGATCTGCTCAACAGCCTGCTCGGGGGTGATGCTCTTTTCCTGGATCAGGTAGTCGCCCTGCTCCTGGATGTTCACGATGAACTCCTGCAGGTCGGCGAAGGTGGGGTATTCCTGGCATACGCCGTAGTTCATCATCTGCTCGAAGGGAACCTTATAGGTGGGGTTTTCCGCCCAGAAGGCCTGCATCTTGTCATAGTTAGCAACGGACTTGGTGACAGGCAGATAGCCGGTAGCCATGGAGTTGTTGTACACCTGCTCGTCGCTCATCAGGAACTGCAGGAACTCCCAGCCGGCAGCCAGGGTCTTCTCATCGTTGCCGGTGGCCATCAGGGTCAGCTGGCCGCCGCCCACTTCGCAGGTGCGCTTGGAGGGATCGTAGGAAGGCTGATACGCAACGCCCAGCTCGTAGCCAGCTTCGGTCATGCTCTTGAGCAGGTTCTTCATGGTACCGGAGGAAGCGATGTAGCAGCCCAGCTTGCCCTGAACCAGCATTTCAGCGGCAACGGTAGAGGCATGCGTGCTGTCGTAGGGACGGCAGATGCCTTCGTCAACCAGGTTGCGCCACCAGGTCAGGTGATTGAGCATGGAGGTGCCATCCAGAGCGGGAGAGGTGCCTTCGGTGGACAGCATGGGCTCGCCCATTTCCCACAGCCAGGCAGCGTTGATGTAGCCGAAGTCCTTCAGCAGCTCGAAGCCGTACACGGTGGTTTCGCCGTTTTCGTTCTTTTCAGTCAGAGCGCGGGCGAAGGCTTCCAGGTCGGCCAGGGTGTCGGGGGCAGTCAGGCCCTTCGCATCCGCCATGGTCTTGTTGTAGTACAGGACGGGGGTGGAGCGAACGTAGGGCAGGGAGTAGAGGTGGCCGTCGGTGTTGCCTTCGATCTGCTGGAAGCAGTCGAGCAGGTTGTTTACATCGAAGCCGGTCTTTTCGGCGTAGGGAGCCATATCGGCCAGCAGCTCATCCTCGAGCAGGCTGACGATGTAGGTGTTGCCAAACACAGCCACGGTGGGAACTTCGTCCGTCTGGCTGGCCAGCTGGCACTTGGAGTACAGCTCGGGATAGCCGCCGATGTAGGTGGGTTCTACATGGATGTTCTTTTCCTTGCCGATGGTGTTGTTGAATTCGTCAACAGCCTTCTCGCAGGCTTCCAGGTTGGCGCCCGAGGAACGGTTGTGCCAGAAACGAACCAGGGTGGGTTCTTCAGCGCTGGCGAAGCTGCACAGGGACAGCACCATGATCAGCGCGAGAGCAAGAGATACGAGCTTCTTCATTTTGGTTTTCTCCTCCTTTTTATTTGCAGCAGACTGTCGTCTGCGTGCGGAGCGGTGGATTAGAACAGGTGAGCGCTGATGCTCTTGATCTGCTCGATAGCCTGCTCGGGGGTGATGTTGCGCTCCTGGATGAGCTGAGAGGTCACGTTGGACACGTTGGTCTTGAACTCGGTGCGATCCAGGAACATGGGGGTTTCCTCGCAGTGGCCCCAGGCCAGCTGATCATAGGCAACCTTGAACAGGGGGTTCTCTTCCCAGAACTTGGCCATGGTTTCGTTGGTTTCCACGGTCTTGGTGGTGGGCAGATAACCGGAGCCGATGGCCTCGGCCGCAACCATTTCGTCGCTCATGAGGAACTGGATGAATTCCCAGCCGGCGCTGGTCACTTCTTCGCTGTTGCCGGCCATCAGGATGATGTTGCCGCCGCCGATGGATACCGCGCGGTTGTCGATATCATAGGTGGGATAGAAGGATACGCCCAGCTCGATGCCGGCTTCGGTGGAATACTTGTAGACGTTGGACAGGGAGCCGCAGGAGGCCACGAAGCAGGCCAGCTTGCCCTGGTAGAACATTTCGGTCGCGGTGTTCTGCGCGCCAGTGCTATCGAAGGGGCGGCACCAGCCCTCGTCGATCCAACGGGTCCAGTCGGTGAACAGCCTGAGCAGCGAGCCCTCCAGGCAGGGAGCGGTGCCGCCTTCGCCAACCAGGGGCTGGCCCAGCTGCCACAGGAAGGAGCCCTGCAGGTAGGTGGTGTCGTTGAGCAGCTCAAAGCCCCAGCAGCCATCGCCGGTAGCGGGGTCATAGGTGTGCAGGGCCTTGGCGAAGGCTTCCAGCTCGGCCACGGTTTCGGGGGCCTTCAGGCCCTTCGCGTCGGCCATGGTCTTGTTATAGTAGAAAACGGGGGTGGAGCGCACATAGGGCAGGGAGCGGATTTCGCCGTTCTCGTTGCCGGGCACATCCAGCAGGGAATCGAAGAAGACGCTGAAGTCAAAGCCGGTCTTGGCCGCATAGGGGGCCATATCGGCCAGCAGGCCGTCATCCAGCAGGATGGAGGCACGCACGCCGCTGGTAACGCCCACGGCGGGCATATCGTCGGACTGAGAGGCCATTTCCAGCTTGGGCACGATGTCGGCGTAGCTGCCCTGGAAAACTTCTTCTACAAAGATGCCTTTTTCCTTGCCGATGGTGGCGTTGAAGGTATCCACGGAGTTTTTGAGCACCTCGTAGTTGGCGCCGCTGCCGCGGGTGTGCCAGAACTCAATGTGCAGGGGTTCCTGCTCCGCGCGGGCGAAGCTGCACAGGGACAGGAGCATCATCAGGGCCAGGACGAGAGAAATGCGCTTTTTCATCGTATCTTCTCCTTTTTTTAATTACAAGCGAACGGCCTGTTCGCATGGGAAACATGGAGAATGCGCAAAATGTGAATGACGAAAATGCGGCCACAACGACGTGTTAACTTTAACAGTGGTTGTTTGGAATAATCAAATTATAGCTGAATAATTCCGCTTCGTCAATACGTTTTGCACGGTTTTTCGGAAAAATTTTTGCCAATTCACCCAAAATGCCGCATGCGGCAGTGAAGGCCACCGCATGCAGCACGTTCAGATTGATCAAATGTGCAGCTTCAATATCGAATCAGAAGCCGTTTTCGAACAGATGCTCGTTGTCCTGCTTGATCTGCTCTACCGCTTCCTCGGCGGTGATGTTGCGCTGCTGAATCAGCAGGGAGACGGCGCCCTGGATGTTGGTCTTGAGCTCGCTGTTGCCCTCGAAGTAGGGATAAGCCTGCTCGATGCCCCAATCCACCTGATCGTAGGGCAGCTTCCAGTTGGGGTTCTCGGCCCAGAAGGCCTTCATAGCTTCGCTGTCGGCCACGCTCTTGGTGGTGGGCAGATAGCCGGAATTGATGGCGTTGTAGGCGACCATTTCGTCGGTGAAGAGGAACTTGATGAATTCCCAACCGGCGTTGAGCTGTTCTTCGGTGTTGAAGGTCTTCATCAGGCCGATGTTGCCGCCGCCGATGGGCACAACCTTGTTGTCCAGGTTATACTGGGTCAGGTTGGCGACGCCCAGCTCGAAGCCGGCTTCCTTGGAGAACTTGGTCACGTTGGCCATGGAGGCGCAGCTGTTCCAGAAGCAGCCCAGCTTGCCCTGATAGAACAGGTCGGTCATGGTGCCGCTGGCATTGGTGCTGTCGAAGGGGCGGCACCAGCCCTCGTCCACCCAGCGGCGCCAGTCGGACAGGATCCTGAGCATGCCGTCTTCCGCCAGAGCGGGGGACTTGCCTTCAGCGGTCCACAGGGGCTTGTCGATCTGCCACAGGAAAGCGCCCTGATAATAGGTAAAGTCGTTTACGCACTCGAAGCCCCAGACCTTGACTTCGCCGTTTTCGTCCACTTCGTGCATAGCCTTGGCAAAAGCCTCAAACTCTTCTACGCTGGTGGGGGCGGTCAGGCCCTTCGCATCCGCCATGGTCTTGTTGTAGTACAGGACGGGGGTGGACTTGATGTAGGGCAGGGAATGCAGCTGCTCTTCGTCGTTGCCGGGCACGTTGAGCATGGAGGTGAAGAAGTTGTCCAGGTTGAAGTTATCGCGCTTGGCGTAGGGCATCATATCCTCGATGATGCCGTCGTCCACCATGATGGACACGCGGGTATTGCCCAGCACTGCCACAACGGGCTGAGCGCCGGACTGGGAGGCCAGCTGCATCTTGGTCATGATATCGGCATAACCGCCCATGAAAACGCCTTCTACTTCGATGCCCTTTTCCTTGCCGACGGTGGCGTTGAACTGATTGATCTGATAATCAACGGTTTCCTGCTGAGCGCCCGCGCCGCGGGTGTGCCAGAACAGGATTTTGATGGGCTTTTCAGGGCTGTAAGCCAGAGCGGTGCCGGCCAGCGCCAGAACCATGATCAGCGCCAGGGCAAAGGCTACGAGTTTCTTCATGCAGTTTTCCTCCTTTATTGTTTATCTTGATTTTCCACTTGCTGGGAAAATAAAGAACACAGGAACGCGCGCGGGAATGATCATTTTGCACTTGAACCGTTGCAAAACCTGGAATCAAAGGCCGGTTATTGATCGGATTAAACAAATTATACCCAACAAAAGCGGCATCGTCAAGAAGAATTTTGCATCATTTGTGCATAATGGATGCCATATTGAACAAAAATGCAGGGAAAAGCATGCCTTCCCCTGCATTTTGATTGATTGTGTTTGATTGTGATTGAAAAGCTGAGATTAAATGAGAATCTCGTCAATGGCCTTGCCATCGGCATCGGGCAGATCCACGCCCAGAATCCTGGCGTAGGTGGGCGCTTCATCCACGATGGGGCGGCGCGCCACATGCACGCCGGGCTTGATATCCGGGCCGAAGGCCAGCAGCGTGGGCTGCGGGCCCTTATCGGGATTGTGGCCATGGGTGGCGCGGCCAAACTTGTAATCGCTGTTGGTGGCCGGGCGCACGAAGGGGCGCCGCCAGTCATTATTAAAGGAAGAATAATCGTCGGTCTCGATGACGAAGGAGAACTTGCCGCTCAGGCCTTCCTCCGCCATGACCTCCTCGGCGGTATACACGCGGGAGAAGCCATACAGGCCGTCGTCGCACATTTCCTTGAGGATCGCGTAGGTCTTATCATAATCGGCCCTGTTTTCGGGATGCTTCAGATAAATCTGAGCGGACAGGCCGGTGGACTTGGAAATGGCCACATAGTCGGCCACCTCGCCGTCCGCGCCCACGGTGATCAGGCCACGCTCAGCCAGCAGAGCGTTGATGGCGATCACGCGGGTGATGTTGATCTGGCCATGGTCGCTGACGATGAAGATATCGGTATCGTTCTCGATGCCCGCGTCCTTGACGGCCTTGAGCAGCTCGCCCAGCCACAGATCCACCTCATGCAGGGCATGGGTGACCTTGGTGGAGAAGATGCCGGTCTGATGGCGATAGGCGTCGATGTTGGCGGGATGGATCATCAGCAGGCCGGGCTTGAACTCGCGGATCATCGCGCAGGCGCAGGCGTTTACAAACAGGTCGCCCTGCGGATGCTTGCGGTGCATGCCGTCCACCAGGTGCATGTTGGGCTTGACGATCTTTTCAAGCACCTCGGGCGAGGAGCCGGAAGCGGCGAAGCACTCCAGCGTGGTTTCCTCGGGGGTCTGCGGCCAATACTCGTCTACCAGATAATCGATATTGGGGTGCTTGCCCGTAACCGGCCAGAAAACGGCGGCGGTGGTCATGCCGGCCTGCTTGGCCGCGTCAAAGATATCGCCTACCTTGACGGAGGAATTGAAAAACTCCCAGTTGGAGGACAATTCGCCCAGGATGGTCTGCTCGTTGTTGATGATGCCGTGCTTGCCGCAGTACGCGCCGGTGCGCATGCTGGTGTGGTTGGGATAGGTGATGGTGGGATACACCGAGCGCACGCGATCGACGAACGCGCACTTATCCCAGATGCTGCCAAAGCTGGGCAGCTGACGCAGGGTTTGCAGATCCTCGTAAACCATGGCGTCTTCCGAAATGACGATCAGATGCTTTGCCTTGCCCATATGCAAGACCTCCTTTTTCTTTGGCTTATTGCGCCGGTTGATTCTGTTCATTCAGAGACGCCTGGTAATCCGCCAGCGCCTCATACGCGCCCTTCATGTTGGGATACAGGGTTTTATACACGGCCAGGTGCTTTTGATAGGCTGCCGCCGCGGCGGGATCGGGCGTATATTCGCGGCTGAAATGAATCTGCCGCGCGGCCTGCGCAAAATCCTGATACCAGCCGATGCCCACGCCCGCGGCAAACGCCGCGCCCAGCGATGTGGCCTCGTGCGGGGTGGCGTGAACGCGCACCTGCGCATCAAACATATCGGCGGCCATCTGCCCCCACAGGCGGCTCCTGGCCCCGCCGCCGATGAGCGTCATGCGGCGCACAGGCAGGCCGTTTTCGCCCAGGATGTCGCCGCACATGTGCAGCGACTGCATCACGCCCTCGTATACCGCGCGGGCGATGTGCTGCGGGCCGTGATACAGGGTAAAGCCCATCAGCGTGCCCGACACCCTGGCCGTCCACCAGGGCGTGCGCTCGCCCATCAGCGTGGGCAGGTACATCACGCCCTGCGCGCCCGCCGGGGCCGTGCGCGCCAGCGCCTCGAGCTTTGCAAAGTCGCAGTCCGCCGCGCGGGTGCCGGGATAGATCAGGTTTTCAATCGCCCAGTTGGACGCGGCCGAGCCGCACTGCACCGTGCCGCACACATTATAGCACGTTTCGTCCAGATCGAAATAGTTAAATAGCCGCATTTCGCGGTCGATGACGGGTTTTTTGCTCATGGAGCTGACCCAGGCGGAGGAGCCGATGTTCATATAGGCGTCCCCCACCACATGCTGGCGCGCGCCATGGGCGGCGCACGCGCCGTCGCCCGCGCCGATGGCCACGGGCAGGCCCTGCGGCAGCCCCGTCAGGGCGGCAAACTCCGCGCTCAGCGTGCCCGTCACATCGGTGGAGGCGTGCAGCTCGGGCATCTTGCCGGCATCCACCCCGGCCTCGCGCAGGATATCCCACGCCCAATCGCCGGTGTGCATGTTCAGACAGCTGCACAGGGAGGCGTCGCTGCGGTCGGTGCGGCCGGGCAGGCCGGTAAAGCGGCCGTAGAGATAATCCTTGATGTTGACAAATTTCCACGCCCGCCCGTACACCTCGGGGCGGTGCTGGCGCAGCCAGATATACTTGGGCAGGCCCGAGTGCACATCGATGCGGTTGCCGGTGACGGCGTAATAATCCCGCAGGGGAATGGCCTTGCGCAGCTGCCCGGTCTGCGGCTCGGCGCGCAGATCGGAGTGGATGATATTTTCATGCAGGGCTTCGCCCTTTTCGTCGATGGGAATGCAGCCGTTCATCGTGCCGGAAAAGACCAGCGCGCATACTTTATCTGCGGGCACCTTTTCCAATACAATACGAATAGCCCGAAGGGCAGCGTCCAGCTGCTCTCCGGGCTTCTGCTGCGCCCAGCCCGAAAAGGGATAATAGGTGGGGTACGCTTCCACGGCGCTGCACGCGGCCTCCCCTTTGGGGGAGAAGGCCGCGCACTTTACGCCCGTGGTGCCTGCGTCCAATGTGAGAATGTAGGCCTCGTCCATATCCTTTGTCCCTTTTCAGCGCAATTATTCGGCTTTCCAGTTGGCCAGCACGTAATCCTCGGCCGCCTTGCACCACAGGCCGTTATTGGCCTTGCAGATTGCATCCAGCTTGGCAAAGCGCGGATCGGTTTCGCCCAGCTTGCCAAAGTCCTCGATGGCGGTCAGGGGCATTTCCACATGGGTGTAGATCAGCTTTTTGCCGCCGGGGATGGAGGGCAGGTTCAGCGTGGTTTCGCCCGCGCAGTTCAGGCCGCCCACATGCGTGACCATCACGGCGGGGTGGATGCGGTTGGCGGCGGTCAGCGCCAGGGATTCGAGCATATCGGCGGTGTTGCCGCCGGTGGTGCCGATAACGTGGGTGGAGTTGTAATGTACGTCGTAGTAATTGAGCCTTGCGCTGAAGGTGGGATCGGTGGGGCCGGCGAAGAAGCTCAGGCACCCATCGCGGCCCAGGATATCGGAGGCCATTTCCACCACGGGCGTGATGGGGGCGTAGGCGAACACGTCGTCATAGCCGCCGCCGCTGATCTCGCGCAGGTACTCGGCCGCGTTTTCCATATTGGCGGTGTTAACAAAGCGCAGATCCACGCCGCTGTTCCTGGCGTCTTCTTCGGTGAACAACTCGCGCGCGCGGGCCAGGCGGGCTTCGTTGATATCGGTTACCACCAGCATGCTGGGACGGCGGTCGCCGTGCAGGGTGTAATCGATCATGCCCAGGCCCATGGGGCCGGCGCCAGCCAGGATGGCCATCTTGCCGCCCTCCTTGATGCCCATATCATGATGGTACACGCCCATCTTGGTATGGAAGGCCGCGTGGGACGCGCCGATGGAGCAGCTCATGGGCTCGGCCAGAGAGGCTTCAAAGTAGGCGTCGCCCTTATACTCAAACAGGCAGCCCAGCTCCATCACCTCGGAGGGGATGATGGTGTAGGTGCAGTCGCCGCCAAAGTAGGGATAGCTGTAGCCGGGCGACCACATGGTGCCCTTGTAGTTGAGGGCGGGCTGCAGGGTGAACTTCATGCCGGGCTTGAACTTATCCTGGTGGTTCTTGCCAACCTTGACGATATTGCCCGCAAACTCGTGACCCATGATCACGGGGTTTTCATGCACGTTCTTGGGCACGCGCTTATGCTTTTCGCCCAGCATGGCGCACTTGTAGGTAGACATGCAGATGCTGTCGGAAATCACTTCCGCCAGAATTTCATCGTCCGTAATTTCGGGCAGCTCAAATTCCTCGGTACGCAGATCCTTGGCGCCGTACAGGCGCAGAGCCTTGGTTTTCATGGATGATAAACTCCTTCCAATTATATAATCACGTTACAGGGTTTCGATTTCCACCTTGGGCAGCAGCTCGCGCACGGTATCCATGGAGGCGGCCTGCGTGCCCGAGCACATCACCGTGGCCGCGCTGACGGCCATGGCCAGGCGGCAGGTATCGATGAAGGACATGCCCGTTTCCACCCCGTGGCACAGGGTGGCCATCATGCTGTCGCCCGCGCCCACCGTGCTGAGCACCGGCACCTTCAGTCCCTTGCCGCGCAGCGTCTGATCCTTGCGCACAAACAGCGCGCCGTCGCCGCCCAGGGAGACGACCACCGTTTCGATGCCGCCCGCCACCAGCTCGCGCGCGGCCACGGCCATCTCGTCGATGCCGGCAAACTTGCGGCCCATCAGGCGGGAGAGCTCCTCGTCGTTGGGCTTAATCAGCGCGGGCTTGGCCGCCGCGCCCGCAATCAGCAGCGCCGCGTCCGCATCCATATACACCTTTACGCCCAGCTCACGGAAGCGCTTCGTCCAATCGGCAAAGATGGTATCCGCCGTGCCCTGGGGCGCCTTGCCCGCCAGCACCACGATATCATCCTTGTGCAGGTGCGCGGCCGCGCGGGCAAACACTTCCTCCAGCGTTTCCTCGCTGACGGGCGCACCCGCCTCGTTGATATCGGTATTGGTATGGTTCACGGGGTCGATCACCTTCAGGTTGGTGCGCGTATCCTGGGGCACCTGCGCGAAATCGCAGGCAATGCCCGCCTCGGTCAGGCTGTTCTGGATAAAGCGGCCCGTGCCGCCGCCCAGAATGCCGCAGGCCACGCTGTCCGTGCCCAGGGCCTTGAGCACCTTGGACACGTTGATGCCCTTGCCGCCCGCATCCAGCCGCATGGACTGCACGCGGTTGACCTTATCCACGGCAAAGCCGGGCAGGGTGACGGTCTTGTCCAGCGCCGGGGTTAACGTTATGGTAACGATCATGAGAACACCTCGCTTCGATAATGATTGAAACAACCATTGCTAATATCATAACATGATTGCATCAAAAGTCAAGAACCGAAGGGCGAATTTTGCAAAAAAAGAGCGCGGCGCGCGGGCAAAAAACCATGTAATCACTTGACTGCATCTTATGCTATGCAAATATGCAAAAATATGATATAATGATCCGTTCTACTGAAAGGAAGGAGCAAGCCATGAGGCAAGCGGTGAACCTGGTACTGAACCTGACGGGGATGCTGATCGTTATACAGATCGTCCTCGATTTTTTGCGTGACCGCCGGGAGCTGAGGATCGACCGCGCAGAGGACAGCTATTTTCTGCTCCTGCTGACGGATAACCTGCTGCTGCTGGGGCTGAACGGGATGATCCAGCTGCTGTCCGGCCGCGCGCAGCCCGCCGCGCGCGCAGGGCTGCTGCTGTGCCTGTTTGTGCATGATACCGTGCCGTGCTTCATGCTGCGGCGCTATTATCGCTTTGCCGTCTGCCGCCTGGAAAAGACCGAGCGGCTGGCGCCCCTGCGCGAGTGCGTTTTCTGGCTGTTTCCGCTGCTGGGCGTGCTGTTCCTGATTATCAACCTGGCGTACCCGCTGTTCTATTCGGTGTCCGAGCAGGGGCAAATCGTCGACGGCGATTACGGCTGGGCGTTCATCCTGCTGGCCATGGCCAACCTGGCCTGCATCGACATTGCCATCATGCGCATCCGCCCGGCGGATAACAGCCGCACCACGCGCCATTCGCGCGGCGTGCTGCTGTTCCTGCCCGTGCTCACGGGGCTGGCCATCCTGATCCGGCCGCTGGTCTACCAGCTGTCCATCGTGTGGCTGACCTCGGCGCTGGGCATGCTGCACCTGCACTTTGACCGGCAGAATGAAAAGATACTGACCGACCCGCTGACCATGATCGGCAACCGCCGCGCCTGCGAAGGCTATAT
Organism: uncultured Clostridia bacterium; assembly: GCA_934647235.1. GTDB lineage: Bacteria > Bacillota > Clostridia > Christensenellales > Aristaeellaceae > SFMI01. Next base: position 20,113 of record CAKUFG010000008.1, on the reverse strand, counting down.
GCTGCGCCATCTTTCCCGTCTGCCGCGCGAGGACCGGAAGCTCTTTGTGTGCCTGATCGACGTGGATCAGTTCAAGGCCATCAACGATCAGTACGGCCACGATATGGGCGATCACGCCCTGCGCCAGACCGCTGATATCCTGATGCACCTGAGCCAGCCGGGCGACTTTGTGGGCCGCATCGGCGGGGATGAGTTTGTGGTGGCGGGCGAGCGCGGATTGCTGTGGGATACCGATTATGCCCGTCTGCAGGTGGATCAGGCTGTGGAGCGCTTTAACCGCGAGGGCGGCATGCCCTACCGGCTGCGACTGACGTGCGGCTTTTCCTGCGCGCGCCCGGGCGAGGAGTTTTCCATGGATGCGCTGCTGCGTCAGGCCGACCTGCGCATGTATTCTGCACGCGGGGTGACGCTGCAAGCTGTAAAAGCTGAAGAAAACCTGTAAATTTAGCTGGCTTTTTTCGCGCGGCTGTGTTATGATGATCCCATGATTGGCGTGTAAACCATTTAATGGGAGGGTATGACGATGAAAAAGCGCGTTCTTTCACTGCTGATTGCGCTGCTATGCCTGCTGTTTGCGCAGGCGCAGGCTGCCAGTCAGTGCTCCCATCCGGTGGATCAGCGCGAGCCCACCATGGTGCAGTATTCCCGCACGGTGGGCGGCGTGCGCCAGCTGGTGCATGGCAACCAGTGCCGCCTGTGCAAGGCGCTGGTGGACTACGGCCCCTGCACTACCAGGCCCGGCGCAAAGCCCACCTGCACGGAGCCCGTCCGCTGCGTCATCTGCGGCGGCATTGTGGCGCCCGCCACGGAGCATGATTTTATCAACGAGGCTGCCAACAACGCGGCGCTTGATCACTGCGAGCGCTGCGATGCGGACAATCCCTGCTATGCAGGGCATACGCCGGCAATCGAGCCTGCCGTGCCCGCTGACTGCACGCAGACGGGCCTTACGGAGGGCGGCCGCTGCGCCGTGTGCGGCGAGGTGCTGACCGCGCAGCAAACCACGGCTGCGCGCGGGCACTGGTATGGCGAATGGTCGCCCTGCGGCGACGGCACGCACGCCGCGCAGTGCCGGCGCTCGGGCTGCACGCATCGGGAGCAGGCTCCCTGCCAGACGCTGACGGCTCAGATGACCCAGGGAGAAGCGCGCTTCTGCCCGATATGCGGCGAGGTGGAAAACGGCCCGCGTCTGGAGCTGATCCAGGGCGCGCAGGTGCAGGCGGAGCGTCCGCCCGAAGGCGAGGCGATTGTGCGCCAGGGCAGCGGCGTTGTGTCCGTCGCCTTCGCGCGGAAGGGCCGCCTCAGCCGGCTGTATGCCCCCGCCACGGTGATTCTGCCCTTTGAAACCAGCCAGGGCACGGAAATTGTGCTGGACGCCGCCCCGGATAAGCTGCCGGTGTGCGTAATCAGATAAAACAGAAATCCTATCCAGGGAGACTCCTTGGATAGGATTTTTTTACTATTGCTTTATCTTGCTGTCGATCTCAGCATATACCGCCTCGTAAGCGCTGTTGGAGAGGGGATGGCGCGGCGACCAGAAGCTGCGCAGCCGGCGCAGCTCCGGCGAATCGCCATAGAGGCGCTTGACCTGCGCATAGGCAAAGTCGTTCGCGTCCGCCTCGTGCGGCTGGCCAAGGTACAAATCCATCAGGTATTCGCTGCTTCCGGATAATCTGCATTGCAGATATTGCCCATCGGCTTGCTTATAGCAGACGCCGTCATACCGGATAACATACTGAAGGCTGCGGCTGATCAGCGCGCCGAAGCCTTCGGGCCGGCAATACTGCAGGGCATGGCGCAGCTCGTGAAACAGATAGAACGCCTGCTCAGCGTCCGGCCGGCTTTTCAGCCGTTCCGCATTCACAAAAACCGTCTTTTTCGCGTCGTCATACATGCCGTTCGCGCTTTCATAGCCTGGCGGCATAGCAAAGGACAAACGCAGGGGCAGGCGGTGATTCCGGCAGCAGGCGTCGAAATGCCGTTGATAATCAAACATGGGATCGTCCTCCGCAGGCGCTGGGGCTTAATCCTCAAAGTACAGCGCAACGGCGGCCAGCACCTTGGCGCGCTCGGGGACGGAGGACAGCCGGGCGTATTCCCTGATCGTGTGGTACGCGCCGCCCTCGATGCCGAAGCTGTCCAGACAGGGCACGCCCGCCTGGGACACATTGGATGCATCCGCGCCGCCAGCGCTCATGAAGGGCTCAAACTGCCCCAGCCCGCAGCGCGCGCAGATGCGGTTCACCTGGTCAAACAGGCGCTGGTTCTTTTCGCACGGCTCCATGGGCGGGCGCATGCCCTCGCGGATTACCTCGCCGCTGGCCCCAGGCAGCGTGCATTCCGCCGCCACGCGGTGCACAAAATCCGACGCCTCCCGCGCCTCGGCCATGGTGGCCACGCGGATATCGATCACAATATCGCACACATCGGGTACGGTGTTGCTGCTGCCCTCCATAGGGGCCAGGGTGCAGTTGTAGGTGGGGCCGTCCGCCGTGCTGCGCTCATGCAGGCGGATGATCTTATGCGCAGCCTCCACCAGCGCGCTCACGCCCGTCATATAATCCTTGGCGTGCGCGGCCCTGCCATGCACGCGGACGGTCATCTTGAGGATGCCCTTGCGCAGCAGCGTCACCTTGCCGGGGCGCGCCGTTTCGCAGTTGAAGAACGCCGCGCACTGCTGCGCCTCGGCAATCATATTGTTGATGGACTGGCGCTGCGAGTAACGGCTGCCTACCTCCTCGTCGCACTGCAGAAACAGGCGGATGGGGCGCGCGGTAAAGCCCGCCTCGTGCAGCGCGTCCATAGCCAGCAGCGCCACGATGATGCCGCCCTTGCAGTCCGAAACGCCGGGGCCGTAGATCATATCGCCCTCCACGCGCACGGGCGGATAGCCGAACGCGCCCTTCTGATACACGGTATCCATATGGCCCGAGAACATCAGCGGCTTCTGATCACTGTCCTCGTTCATGGAGATCACCGCTGTGGCCCCCGCGCCCGCGTATTCCTGCTTGCGCACGGCAAAGCCCAGCCCCTGCGCGTAATCACACAGCGCGTCGTTTACCGCGCGCACGCCCTCAAAATCGGCCGAATTACTCTCAATGCTGCAAATTTTTTCCAGCAGATCAAAGTATTTTTTTTGTTTCTGATCGATCAGATCGAAAACCTTCGCTTGCATTTTGCCCTCCTTCAAGCACCCTGGGTATGTTGTTATCATACCACAAATCTGCCCGTGGATACAGGATTTGTGCATTTTAACGATATGCAAATTCAGCTTTTGATGTGCAAATCCTGCTTGGAATGCCCCAGCGGGGTTGAATAGACCGCGGCTTGCGTTTATGATACAGTGAATGAGCCTGTACGGCTCACGCATCAGGCAGCAAGCGCCGCTCCGTTTTTTCAGCCGATACCCTGCGCGCGCCGCCCTTGTTATCCCGGGAAATATGAATATGCGGCGATCGGCCGAAAAAGGGAGGAGACACCCGATGAGCGTTACCCTGAACCGCACGCGGCACACCAAGCCGAAAAACCCTGCGCGGTATACCAAGCTGAGACGGACGCTGCGCAGTATGGCGAGAAACTGGGACCTGTACCTGCTGCTGGTGCCCGTGCTGGCGTACTTTATCATTTTCCACTATGCGCCAATGTACGGCGTGCAGATCGCCTTCCGCCGCTATTCCATCCGCAAGGGCATTATGGGCAGCCAGTGGGTGGGCATGGCGCACTTCAACCGCTTTTTCCAATCCTATTATTTTGAGCGCCTGCTGGTAAACACGCTGACCATCAGCCTGTACAACCTGGCGCTGGGCTTCCCGCTGCCCATCCTGCTGGCGCTGCTGCTCAACGAAGTAACCAGCAAGCGCTACAAAAAGCTTGTGCAGACCATCACCTATGCCCCGCACTTCCTGTCCGCCGTGGTGCTGGTGAGCATCATCAACGCCATGTTTTCCACCTCCACGGGCATTATCAACAACCTGATTGTGCTCATGGGCGGCGAAAAGGTGGCCTTTACCACCGAACCCAAGATATTCAAGTCCCTGTACGTGCTCTCCGGCGTATGGCAGAACATGGGCTGGAACTCCATCATCTACATGGCGGCCCTCAGCGGCATCGATCCCACCCTGTACGAGGCCGGGCGCGTGGACGGCGCGTCGCGCTGGCAGATGCTCTGGCGCATCACCCTGCCCTGCCTGGCGCCCACCATCTGCATCATGCTGATCCTGCAATGCGGCAGGCTGATGAGCCTGGGCTATGAGAAAATCTACCTGATGCAGAACGACCTGAACATCGCGGCCTCCGAGGTCATCTCGACCTATGTGTACAAGAGCGGCCTGATCAACGCCGAGTACAGCTTCTCCACGGCCGTGGGTCTGTTCAACTCCGTCATCAACTGCATCCTGCTCTTTACCGTGAACTTTATCACCGGCAAGCTGAGCGACACCCGCATTTTCTAAGGGAGGGAAAGAGCTATGAAAAATCAGAAAATTCATCTTTCCCGCGGCGATCTTCTGTTTCAGATTCTGGTGTATACGGTGCTGGGGCTGCTGTCCCTGATTGTGCTTTACCCGCTGGTTTACGTGGTCAGCGCCTCCTTTACCAGCCCGGCCTCGCTGGTGGCGGGCAAAATGTACCTGTGGCCCGTCAATCCCACCCTTTCCTCCTACAAGGCGGTGCTGCGCGAAAGCCGCCTGTGGATCGGCTACAAGAACACAATTTTTTACACCCTGCTGGGCGTGTCCATCAACATCGTCATGACCGTGCTGGGCGCGTACCCCCTCTCCCGCAAGGATCTGGCCGGCCGCACGCTGATCATGACCCTGATCACCTTTACCATGTTCTTCTCCGGCGGCATGATCCCCCTGTACCTGATCATCCGCAACCTGGGCATGATCAACACCGTGTGGGCCGTGGTGCTGCCCGGCGCGATCTCGGTGCACAACCTGATCATCGCAAAATCCTTCTTCTCCAGCAGCATTCCATTTGAACTGCAGGAATCCGCCTTTGTGGACGGCTGCTCCAATATCCGCACGCTGATTACCATCATCATCCCCCTGTCTGCGCCCATCCTGGCGGTGCTGACCATGTATTACGGCGTGGCGCACTGGAACGCTTACTTCAACGCCATGATGTACCTGAGCGACAGCAAGAAATTCCCGCTGCAGATTGCCCTGCGCGAGATTCTGATGACCAACAGCATTGCCGACGCGACCGACACCACGATGAACTCGGTGGACCAAATTCTGCTCTACGAGGGCCTCAAATACGCGGTGGTCATCGTGGCCAGCCTGCCGGTGATGTGCCTGTATCCCTTCCTGCAGCGCTATTTCGTCAAGGGCACCATGATCGGCGCCGTCAAGGGATAAAGCTTTACGCTCCAAGGCGTGCCTGTCACGCTGAAAAATAAAAGGGAGGAACCAACGCTATGAAGAAACTGCTCGCCCTGCTGCTGGCCCTGTGCCTGCTGCTGCCCGCCGGCCTGGCCGCTGCGGAAACCGTCTTCCCCATCTCCGAGGAGAAGATCACCTTCCGCATCGCCACCTGGCAGCGCTCCGGCCAGGTAGATTACAACGACATGCTGATGTGGCAGAAGTACGAAGAAATGACCAACGTGCATATCGACTGGATTCACCTGCCCGACAGCACCTTCACCGAGCGCCGCAACGCGCTGTTCACCCAGGATGATCTGCCCGATGCGATCTATCGCGGCAAATTCACCCTGAACGAAGTGAACAAGTACGCCGCCGAGGGCATGCTGCTGCCGCTGGATGATCTGGTGGACAACTACGCCCCCAACCTGCAGAAGTTCTTTGCCGAGTATCCCCAGGTGCGCGAGGCCATGACCATGGAAGACGGCCACCTGTACTCCCTGGGCTACTTCAACATCTGCGACGGCCTGACCGTGTACACCCGCCAGTTCCTCAACATGGACTGGATGAACCGCCTGAGCCTGCAGGTGCCCACCACCATCGATGAGTTCACCGAGGTGCTGCGCGCCTTCCGCGATAACGACGCCAACGGCGACGGCGATCCCACCAACGAAATCCCGCTGGCCGGCGGCAAGATTGAAACCCTGCTGAGCACCTTCTACGGCTCCTTCGGCCTGCAGAACCGCGGCCCCAGCCAGGATTGGGTGGACGTGGACGAGACCACCGGCTCCCTGCGCTTCTGGCCCACCAGCGAAGGCTACAAGAAGCTGATGAAGACCGCCCGCCTGTGGTATGAAGAAAAGCTGCTGGACAACGAAATCTTCACCACCGACTCCGCCCGCACGGTTGCCAACGGCACCGCCAACCTGGAAGGCGTATGGTGCTCCGTCAACCTGACCAACGTAGGCGGCCAGGCTGAAAAGTACGCGGGCCTGCCCGCGGCCCTGATCGGCCCTGACGGCGACCAGCTGTACACCACCTGCAAGTCCGTTATCTACTCCCCCGGCTCCTTCGTCATCTGCGACGGCGCGAAGAACACTGAAACGCTGATCAAGTGGGTGGATTACTTCTACAGCCAGGAGGGCGCGGAGCTGCTGTTCCTGGTGGACGAAAAGCTGTACAACACCGATGAAAACGGCATCCGCAGCTACAACGACTACGTAACCAAGAATCCCGATGGTCTGACCCTGACCCAGGTGATCTCCCAGAACACCTGCTGGTCCGGCGGCAACTGCCCCGCGATCCTGCTCAACAACGTGTTCATCGGCGGCGAAACCATGCCCATCCCCATGGCGGCGGCCAAGGCCATGCTGCCCTACCTGCCCAAGGAAATCTGGGAGCCGCTGTTCTTCACCGTGGATCAGAACGACGAGATGACCCCCATCCTCAGCGACCTGAGCGCCTGCGTAAAGGAATACCGCGCGGCCTTCATCGCCGGCACCAAGGATATTGACGCCGAGTGGGACAACTACGTGAATGAAATCAACAAGATGCGCGTAGACCGCTACCTGGAAATCGTACAGGAATCCCTTGACTCCCGCGCTGCGGACAAGTAAAATAAAGGAGGCAGCCTGACGGCTGCTCCTCGCGCCGGCGGCATCGCCGCTCTCGTGGCTTCGCCATGTTAATTGATGATTGATGCTGCAAAAATCAGGCGAAGCCTGCGCCGCTGCTGCGGATGAATAGCGCCGCCAAAGGCGGCTGAGGGCAGGCGATTTTGCAAATCGCCGCCCGAAACCCGCGCTTGCCGTATGGCAGTAGCGCGGGGCGTCCCCAAGAAGGAGCTGCGCCCCTTCTTTACTTCTCGGCCAAGTTAGCTATGCTTTACAAGCGAGGGGGCGTATGCCGTGCGCATACGCCCCCGTTTTGCTGTTATTTGCCATCATAATTCATAGAAAGGGGTTGGCTGCATGCTGGGCGGAAAGGTGCTGCATGATCAGCGCAAAATGTTCATCGCCTATCTGTCGGCGGCGCTGCTGATTGTGCTGCTGATCACCGCTGTGATGTACGCCAATACCACCGCCCTGGTGCGCAGGCAGCACCGCGAATCCGCCCAGGAGACCGCCCGCGCGCAGCAGCGGCTGCTGGATCGGGTGTTTCTGGAATTGATCATGATCGCCCAGCAGGTGGAGGGCGACGCGGAGTTGAGCGACTATTATGTCAGCAGCGCGGGCTACGGCGCGTATCAGGGCATGACCTCGCTGCGGCGCTATCTGGTAACCAACGATTACCTGCTGGACGTGGGGCTGCTGTTTGAGGACGGCCATCTGCTGACCGCCCAGGGCAGCTATTCGCTGGCCGGCTATGCCGAGCGCTTTAACCTGCCGCAGATTCAGCAGGTATACGATACCTGGACGGCCGAGCGCGGGCAGACGCGCTATCGCCTGTACGCCGCCCCGCAGGGCCGTGCGCTGATCGTGGCCTTTACCCAGCCGCTGATCGGCAACCCCAAAACCCGGCAGATCGTTTTTACCCTGTCCGAAAAGCAGATTGATTCTCTTTTTGCCGCCGCCATGCAGGATGCAGGCTCCGACCTGGCGCTGTATGACAAGGAGGGCACGCTGCTGTATCACTACCGCGACGGCGAGCCGCCGCTGGCGGACGATCCCGACCTGACGGTATCCACCGAGACCTCGACTGTTTTGTCCCTGCGCTATGCCTACTGGTATGACGCGCAGCGCATCAACGACAGCTTTGCCACCCTCAACCGTCGTTTTCTGCTGCTGCTTACGCTGGCCGTGCTGGCCGCCGTCGCGCTTTCGGTAGCCATGAGCGTGATCAACTTCCGCCCGGTACGCCGTCTGCTGGCGCTGGTGCCGGGCGAATCCCGCGAGCAGGTAGCGCGGCTGGACGAATTGCAGGATTATCTGGCCGGCGTGATGGCGCGCAACCTGCGCCAGGCGCAGCAGCTGCAAAGCTATACCGCCCTGACGCGCAATTACGCGCTGGAGCAGGTGCTGCTGGGGCGCGGCGGCGAGGAGCAGCTGCGCGGCCTGCTGCAAAGCGGCGATATCGCGTTTTCGTTTGGCTATTACACGGTATTTCGGTTCCTGCCCGCCTCCTTCCGCGCCGAGGACAGCGCACAGTCCTACCAGCCGTCCTCCCGCTCCGAGGCGCTCGCGCGCATCTGCCAGGCGGCGCAGCCCTTCGGTCAGCCCGCCGGGCTGGAATGGCACGATGCGTCGCTGGTGCTGCTGCTGTGCCATCCGGGGCCGTCCCTCGATTCGCAGGCGGTGTTTGAGTCCGTCTGCGCGGCCGTGCAGCCCATCGCGGCCGTCAGCGGCGGCTGCGGCCACACGGTCAGCAGCCTGGAAGCCACGCAGTATTCGCTCAACGAGGCCATCTCGGCCAGCGAGCTGGCGCACTTCAGCCTGCGGCCCTTTATGGACGCATCGCGCTACGAAACGGCGGTGCTCAGCGATCAGACGCTGCATCTGCCCGTGGAGCAGGCGCTGGTGGACGCGGTGCGCGCCAACGACCGCGCGCTGATTGCGCAGCTGATTGGCCGCTGCCAGCAGGAATGGCTGGAGCGCCGGGCGGATATCGTGTGCCTGCGCGTGCAGAGCATGGGGCTTGTCAACCGCCTGACGGCGCTGCTGGAAAACCAGCGCGCCGAGGGCTTTGCCGAGCTGGTGCAGGAGATGCTGGGCAGCACCACCATGACCGCGCATTTTCAGGCGCTGGAATCCATCTGCAGCGCGGCGGCCGATGTGCTGGGAGCCAGCGCTGCGGCGGAGAACGATCCGCAGCTGGCGCGCATCCTGCGCTGCATGGAGGAGAACCATGCCAACCCCGCCCTGAACGTGCAGTGGGTGGCCGACCGGCTGTCGATGTCCGCTTCCTACCTGACCCGCTATCTGCGTGAGCACATGAACACCACCCCCTCCAAATACATCGAAAAGGTGCGCATGCAGCACGCGCAGCAGCTTCTGCGCGATACCCGGCTGCAGATCAAGGAGATCGTGCCGCTGATCGGCTACAACGATGCGAGCAGCTTTGTGCGCAAATTCAAGGGCGAAACGGGCTACACCCCGCTGCAATACCGCAGCCTTTCGCAGACGGGCGAGAGAGCGGCAGAAAAAGACTGAACAACACGGCGCAGGCTCCAGCCGATTGGGCTGAAATCTGCGCCGTGTGCGTATTTTGATTTAATATATAAACGCTGTATTCCGGAAAACTGCGGCGTGCCGTATGCTCAGCGCCTGGCATGCGCCTGCTCGTAGAGCAGGAAGGCTTCAAAGCGCTTCAGCAGGGCGGCGTTTTCGGGGGTCAGCCGGCTTTGCCTGCGCTGCGTGCAGCGGGGGTCCTCATCGCTGAGACCCAGCAGATAATCGGCGGACACATCATACAGCCGGCAGATGGCCGCCAGCGTGTCATGGCTGGGATCGCTTTTGCCCTGCTCCCAGCAGCGCACGGCATACAGGGAAGCGTGCAGCTTGTTGGCCAGATCCTGCTGCGTATCGCCGTTGTCCTTGCGAATCTCCTGTAGCCGCTCGCCAATCATCATGCTCACCTCCAGATCAGTATATATAAAATTATCAGTAAGCGTAAAAATTGATAAAATCATTGCTATTATTATCGAAATGTGATAATATTATTATCATCTTTCGCTAATTGAAAGAATGATTTTGTTAGATGCCGATGAGAGGAGGAAAAGCGCGTGTCGCTGATTACGGGAAAAACGCAGTGCCCATTCTGCCGGAATGCCGTTCGCTATTACCTGATTGTGCCTGACTGCGCGGATGAGAGAAGCATCTATGTGGTGTCAGCCTGGTGCGCGTACTGCAAAAGGCTGGTGCGAAGGCTGTATGACGCGCGCACGGGCACATTGCATTAAAGCATCCATAATCGTTCCTAAAAGTACAGATTTATTTGTCACAGATATTGCCAAACGCGGGGAAAGCGGGTATAATAGTATCGGTGTGGCATAAGCCCGCCGCTTACAGTATGAAGGAGGTCTTTCCCATGGTTAAAGTTGCTATCAACGGTTTTGGCCGCATTGGTCGTCTTGCTTTCCGCCAGATGTTCGGCGCTGAGGGCTACCAGATTGTCGCCATCAACGACCTGACCAGCCCCGCGATGCTGGCCCATCTGCTCAAGTACGACACCGCTCAGGGCCCCTACTGCGGCAAGATCGGCGAGAACAAGCACACCGTATCCGCCACTGAGGATTCCATCATTGTGGACGGCACCGAAATCAAGATCTACGCCGAAAAAGACGCTGCCAACTGCCCCTGGGGCAAGCTGGATGTAGACGTTGTGCTGGAGTGCACCGGCTTCTACACCAAGAAGGAAAAGGCCATGGCGCACATCACCGCCGGCGCCAAGAAGGTTGTTATCTCCGCTCCTGCCGGCAACGATCTGCCCACCATCGTGTACTCTGTTAACGAGAACACCCTGACCAAGGAAGATAACATCATCTCCGCCGCTTCCTGCACCACCAACTGCCTGGCTCCCATGGCCAAGGCCCTGAACGACGTATATCCCATCCAGAGCGGCATCATGACCACCGTGCATGCTTACACCGGCGATCAGATGATCCTGGACGGCCCCCATCGCAAGGGCGATCTGCGCCGTGCCCGCGCTGGCGCGCAGAACATCGTTCCCAACTCCACCGGCGCTGCCAAGGCCATCGGCCTGGTTATCCCCGAGCTGAACGGCAAGCTGATCGGCTCTGCCCAGCGCGTGCCCGTATGCACCGGCTCCACCACCATCCTGGTTGCCGTCGTTAAGGGCGAGAACGTGACCAAGGAATCCATCAACGCCGCCATGAAGGCTGCTTCCTCTGCCAGCTACGGCTACAACGAGGAGCCCGTGGTTTCCTCCGATATCATCGGCATGTCCTATGGCTCTCTGTTCGATGCCACCCAGACCATGGTTGCCAAGCTGGACGACAACACCTATCAGGTGCAGGTCGTGTCCTGGTACGACAACGAGAACAGCTACACCAGCCAGATGGTCCGCACCATCAAGTACTTCGCCGAGCTGTAAGTCTCAAGGTTCAATTGAAAACGGCCCCGCTCTCCGGATGGAGGGCGGGGCTTTTGCGTATTCGGGGCGTTCAGCGCTTGCCGACTGGCCCCCTCATCAGGCTCATTTCATTCGCCAGCTTCTCCCCAAGGAAAAGCCTTCAGCGTAGTGTGCTGATGCGGTAAAGTGCCTTCGCTGCTTAACAACTGTACAACTATTAAAGCCTTCTCCCAAACGGGAGCCGGAGTACCGCCCCTGCCTGTGGCAGAATAGGGCGGGCGCATAAGCGCCGCCGCAGGCGGCCGAGGGCGCGCAGTTTTGCAAATTGCCGCCCGAAACCCGCGCTTGCCGTAAGGCAGAAGCGCGAGGCGGTTGGCTCAATGAGGCAACGAGTATTTGAGCAATGCTTTGCTCAAATACGACTATGCCGAATTGTGGACAAGGTGTCGAGCGAATAGCGAGACGGATGAGGGGGATTGCGGCTGCTTGCGCATACTGAAAGCGCAGCCTACCAAAAGCCTTCCCCTCGGAAGGGAAGGCTTTTGACGGCCGTTCTTTCCAACTATAACTGTTGCGTTTGGTTCCTGCACTCAACCATCGCCCCCCGTGGCACGCCGATGGAATCGGCGCGGGCTTGCGAATCCAGACCAAGGGGGACGGGACAGGGGACCAGGGCCACTCCCAGCTTTATTCAAGCAATTTTCACGTCACACACAGGTTCTTTGGTACTTTCTTGACGCAAGAAAATACCGTATCTCCTTCGTTCCCCACTTCCCAGCGCTGTGCTCTTTTGCAAAAACCTTTTCCTCTTTTCATTTGCATTCGCTAAAAGCCCTTTTCATTTGCATTCGCTAAAAGCCGCCGCTTGCCATCCGGCGCGCATGATGATATAATAGGAAGTGGTAAAGAAGCGCGATTGCGCGTTTTCTATACAAATATCCATTCAGAGGAGGCACTATACCATGAAATTGATCATCGCTATCGTGCAGGATGAGGATGCCTCTCGCCTGGTTTCGGCATTGATGAACGACGGCTACGGCGTGACCAAGCTGGCCACCACCGGCGGCTTCCTGCGGGCGGGCAACACCACGCTGCTGGTCGGCGTGGACGACGACCGCTTTGAGGGCTGCCTGCACATCATCGAAAAGCTGTGCAAGAGCCGCCGTCAGATGGCCACCTCGCCCATCACCGCAGGCGGCGCGGCCGGCATGTACACCCATATGCCCATTGAGGTCACTGTCGGCGGGGCCACGGTGTTTGTGCTCAATGTGGAGCAGTTTGCCAAATTCTAAGCCCGAAAGGAACCGCTGCGCTTGATCACCCTTGACAGCTTTTCTTCGCTGGGCGAAGCGCCCCGCGCCCTGGTTCAGGATGTGCTGGGCGGCCGCGCGCCGCACGCCGTGCTGATCACCGGCATCGCCGGTACCGGAAAGCGCACGCTTGCCCGGCTGTTTGCCTGCGCCCTTTTGTGCGTGGGCGAGGGGCAGCGCCCCTGCATGCAGTGCAAGGGCTGCCGCCGCGTGCTGGCGGGCACGCATCCGGACCTTCTGATGCCCTCCTGCACGGATAAGGACCGCACCATCAAGGTGGATCATCTGCGCGAGGTGCTGCGCGCGCTGTCCTTCCACGCGCTGGAGGGCCGGCGCGTGATCCTGCTGGAAAACGCCCAGCGCATGACCGTGCAGGCGCAGAACGCGCTGCTGAAATCCCTGGAGGAGCCGGACGGCGAAACGCACTTTATCCTTACGGCTTCGGGCGAAACGGGCATCCTGCCCACCGTGCGCTCGCGCTGCCGCGTGGTACGCATGCCCCCCTGGCCGCAGGAGCGGCTGGAGGCCGAGCTGCTGGCCAGACAGGCCGACGCCGGCAAGGCGCGCGAGATTGCCGCGCTGTGCGGCGGCAGCCTGGGCGCGGCGCTGGATATGCTGCAGAACCCATCCTTCTTTGCCCTGCACGAGCTGTGCGAGCGCACGTTCTTTTCCGTACGCGGGGCGCGGGACGTGCCGCTGCTGTCGTTTTTGCTGAAGGACAAAAAGGACGACGCGGACGAGCTGCTATCGCTTTTATCCCAGAAGGCGCGGGAATATCTGCTGTACACCATGCGCGCGGGCGAATTGCCCCAGCGCGCGCGGGAAGCTGCCTGCCAGGAATGGTGGGAGCATGCCGCCCCGGAGCGCATAGAGCGCGTGCTTTCGGCCGTACTGGAGGCGCGCAAGCAGCGCGCCGCCAACGTATCCTGGCCCGCGATTGCTGAAAATCTACTATTTATCATATCGGAGGAAATTGTTCCATGGCAACCATCGTAGGCGTGCGTTTTCGCAACGCAGGCAAACTGTATTATTTTTCCCCCGGCCAGCTGTGGCCCACGGCAGGCGACGCGGTCATTGTTGAAACCGTGCGCGGCGTGGAGTACGGCGAGGTCGTTACCGGCGTGCGCGAGGTAGCCGACGCCGAGGTGGTGCAGCCGCTCAAGCCCATCATCCGCATCGCCACGGTGGAGGATGAGCGCCATCAGCGCGACAACCAGCGCCGCGAGCGCGAGGCGTATGATATCTGCCTGCGCAAGATCGCCGACCACAAGCTAGAAATGAAGCTGGTCAGCGTGGAATACACCTTTGACAACAGCAAAATCCTGTTTTACTTTACGGCCAACGGCCGCGTGGATTTCCGCGCGCTGGTGAAGGATCTGGCCTCGGTATTCAAGACGCGCATTGAGCTGAAGCAAATCGGCGTGCGCGACGAAGCCAAGATGATGGGCGGCCTGGGTCTGTGCGGCCGCCCGGTATGCTGCGCGCAGTTCATGGGCGATTTCCAGCCTGTGTCCATCAAGATGGCCAAGGAGCAGAATCTATCGCTCAACCCCACCAAGATTTCCGGCGTATGCGGCCGCCTGATGTGCTGCCTCAAGTACGAGCAGGATCACTACGAGGCCACGCGCAAGCGCATGCCGCGCCCTGGCCGCGAGGTGGGCACGCCCGACGGCGTAGGCACGGTGCAGGAGATCAACGTGCTGCGCGAGACGGTGCGCGTGCGCATTACCAACGGCGACAGCAGCGAGCTGAAGGACTACCCGCTGACGGACATTACCCGCATTCTGGGCGGCAAGCGCACCCCGTCGGAGACAATTGCCGAGCCGGAGGATGATTCCGACGTGAACGAGGAATTCCTGGGCGTGGCGGAAAACGAGACGCACGTGCAGGATGCGTCCGTTCCCCTGGACGACGAGTAAGGAGTACGATTCTTTCTTGGAGCCCAAGAAAGAATCAAAGAAGGCTGCGTTGTGACGCAAAAGTCAAGTTGATAAAACTGGAAGGCGGCACTGCTGTTTTGTGCCCCGTGGCAGGGAAAATTCGCGTGTCCGGATCGGCGCAAGCGCCATCCGTCCCCTTGAATATTTCCCCTTCGGTCGTGCTGCGCACGCCCTGCGCTGATCTGCGATCAGCGTGCCACGGGGGCATTGGTTGGGGGCGAAAAATGGGCGCGGCGGGCGGCGAATATTAAGATAGAACGGCCACCAAAAGGCTTCTCCTTGAGGAGAAGCTGTCAGGCTTGTCCTGACTGATGAGGTGTAGCCGCCGCTGCGGCGTTATCTCTATATAGTTTTACTAACGGCTGCTGCGCAGCCTACACCTCACCACCGCCTGCGGCGGAGCCTCTCCTCAAGGAGAAGCCTTTTTAAGTACGCTTTCCAACTACTGCTAATCGCTGCGCATGATTTCCGCACCCAACCATGCGCCCCCGTGGCACGCCGATTTTAATCGGCGCGGGCTGGCGAAGCCAGACCATAGGGAAAAAAGGCAGAAGCGCACGGGCGGAGCTTGCTCCAGACCGGGCGGTTCAAGTTTTTCCCTGCCACGGGGGGGCGGCAGGTGGCCAGGGCCACTCCCTGTTTTCATCCAATTGACTTTTATGCCAAAACTGGTTCTTTGGTACTTTCTTGACTCAAGAAAGTACCGTATCCCCCGTCCCTCCCCGTCCCCCCAATCTTGCCAAAGAGGTGCAGCATGGATACCAGCCGTAAGGACGAAATCATCCGCTTGCAAAACGAAATCATCCAGTCCATGGCCAAGCGCAACCTGCGCTCGGTGTATAACGATTTTTATCCCGACGCGCAGCCCGATGCGCCCGCGCCCAAGCAGCCGGACGCGCCGGCCAAGCCCGCCGCCACCGCGGCGTCCACGGGCGACGGCAAGCCCAATACCACCGCAAAGGCCGAGGAAACGCCCAAGGAGTCCATGGACGACCTGATGAAGGAGCTCAACGGCTATATCGGCCTGACCACCGTGAAGGAACAGGTAGATCAGCTGGTGCACTGGATTGAAATTGCCAAGCTGCGCAAGGAGCATGGCCTGCCCCAGAGCGACCTGTCGCTGCATATGGTGTTTTCCGGCAACCCCGGCACGGGCAAAACCATGATCGCCCGGCTGATGTCGCGCATCTTCCACTCGCTGGGCATCCTCAGCAAGGGCCAGCTGGTCGAGGTGGATCGCGGCGATCTGGTCGCCGGTTATGTCGGCCAGACCGCCATCAAGACCAAAGAGGTCATCAATAAAGCCATGGGCGGCGTGCTGTTTATCGACGAGGCCTACGCCCTGACCAACCGCGGCGAGAACGACTATGGCACCGAGGCCGTGGATACGCTGCTCAAGGCCATGGAGGATCACCGCGACGACCTGGTGGTGATCGTGGCCGGGTATATCGAGCCGATGAAGAAATTCCTGCACAGCAACCCCGGCCTGGAATCCCGCTTCAACCGCTTTATCGACTTCCCCGATTACACGCTGGATGAGCTGATGGCCATGTTCGATATGCGCTGCGAAAGCAAGGGCTACACGCTGGATCCCCAGGCCCGCTGCGCCCTGCGCCAGGTGATCGACCGCGAAAGCACGGCGGACGTAAAGGGCTTTGGCAATGGCCGCGGCGTGCGCAACCTGTTTGAAACCGCCATCGCCCGCCAGGCGGATCGCCTGGGCGAAACCGAGGGCGAAATCACCCGCGAAATGCTTATGTGCCTGACGGCGGAGGATATCACCGGCGAAAAGCCGCAGGCTGCGCCCTCTGCAAATGAAAATACTCCCCCCGAGACTGCATCACAGGAGGAAAAATAATCATGAAGCGGCAAATGGTTTTCATCATGACCGACACCCAGCGCTACGATATGGTAAACTGCTATAAAAACACCGGCCTGCAGACACCCTGCATCGACGCGCTGGCAGCCCAGGGCGTGCGCTATGAGCGCGCCTATACGGTGCAGCCCGTGTGCGGCCCGGCGCGCAGCGCGCTGTTTACGGGCCTGTACCCCGCGTGCAACGGCTCGTGGGGCAACGGCATGGCGCTGGGGGATAATGTGAAAACCATCGGTCAGCGGCTGCACGATCAGGGGGTGCATTGCGCCTATATCGGCAAATGGCACCTGGACGGCACCGATTATTTTGGCAACGGCTTCTGCCCGGATGGCTGGGATGAGGACTATTGGTACGATATGCGCCGGTATCTGGAGGAGCTGACCGAGGACGAGCGCATTAAAAGCCGCGTGACGCAGTGCATGCAGTTTGAGCACCTGGACGAGGGCTTTACGTATGGCGCGCGCGTGGCCGCGCGGGCGCTGGACTTTATGCAGCGCTATCAGGATGAGGATTACTTTTTGGTCGTTTCCTTTGACGAGCCGCACTTCCCCTTCCTCTGCCCGCCGCCCTATGATGAAATGTACCGGGATTACGAATTCCCCAAGAATCCGGCGGTGTGGGACACGCTGGAGGGCAAGCCGGGGTATCAGAAGATCTGGGCCGCCGAGCGTCCGCAGCCGGACCGCGACGGGCTGAAGATCAGGCAGCAGTATTTCTTTGGCTGCAACTCCTATGTGGACAGCCTGATCGGCCGCGTGGCCCAGGCCGCCCCGCAGGATGCGGCCATCATGTACACCTCCGACCATGGCGACCTGCTGCAAAGCCACAGCCTGTTTGCCAAGGGCCCGGCGGCCTATGACGATGTGGCGCGCGTGCCCTTCATCATCCGCCTGCCCGGCGGCGCGCAGGGCGTGTATGATCGCGGCCCGGTATCGCATATCAGCTGCTGCCCGACGATTCTGGAATACTTCGGCCTGCCGGTTCCCAAGGTGCTGCAGGGCGAGAGCATCCTGCAGACGGCGCGCGATCTCTCCGCGCCCGCCGCAGCGTATACGTTTATCGAGTTCTCGCGCTTCGAGCAGGATCACGACCATTACGGCGGCTTCCAGCCGCTGCGCGCCGTGACGGACGACAGATGGAAGCTGTCGGTTAACCTGATGAGCGACGACGAGCTGTACGACCTGCAAAGCGACCCCTATGAGCTGCATAATCTGATCAACTCAACCGATCCGGAGGTCTGCGCGGCGCGCAATCGCCTGCATGACGCGCTGCTGGACCGCATGTGCCGCGACCGCGATCCCTTCCGGGGCTATTATTGGGATTGCCGCCCCTGGCGCAGCGACGCCGCCGCGCCCAACTGGCGCTATCGCGGCTATACGCGCCAGCGCGAAAACGAGGAGTATGAGCCGCGCCAGCTGGATTTCGTCAACGGCCTGCCGATGAACCATCCGCAGCGCTTTAAGGTGAGCGGCGGCAACCTGCGCTTTACCTCCATGCAGCAGATGATCGACTATCTGCGCACCTATGACGACGATACCCGCCACCCGGACGAATAAACCGGCCTGCTGCTATAGCCAGTGGGATGTGTATGCATCATCTTGGCATAAACAAGACGGGGTGCATTGATTGCAAAAGAATTGAAAAATGCTGGTTTTATTATGAGGCCTTTCTGCCAACTTAAAACCGGAAGCAAGGGCTCAGAAGAGATTCCGCTTCTGCTCTCGGGCTTCTATTTCTTACTCCAGCATGATTGGCGGCATTGCCGCTTCAATAATCAGCCGATTGTGTTTACAAAAAAAATATCAGCCGCAGTTGATGCACAGGCTGAAAGACGATAGGGGGTGTATGTGGATGTTTTGTTCTATCGACGGCCTCTATCAGCTTGAAAAGTGCGAAAAATGGAACGACGCTGTATCGTATCTTTACCATGCGTGGCAGGAGCAAAAGGATCGCTCTAATCTTCTTGTCCGGCTCATCGGGGAATGCTGGTATATCCTCTCCCTGTGGAATTGCTGCATGCCAACTGAAACGATGTCCTGCGATCGCATAAAAGAAATACTGTACGAGGGAATCAGATACGGTCAGACGCACTTTTCTGAAGACAGTCACTATCTTTGCTTTGCGGGGTATATGCTGGCAGCCCCACCCTCCCGGTATCTGTTTGACGCTCATGCGTTGCCAAACGGCATTGCCCCGGCAGACGAAGGCATGCGAATGCTGCGCTTGTCTGTGCAGCTGGAGCCCGATAATCCTGTATCCCGCCTGCTGCTTCTTGGATATTCTGACGATTCTGAGGCTTACAATGCCCTGCAGCAGAAATATCGCGCTTATATTGAGCAGCTGTGCTGCGATGAGACGGCATTGACCCAGTATTTTAAGTATATCCTGCTTGCTCCTGCCATCAGCACTGCTTAAAGCACTGCACGTTGGCGGATGTCCCGCTGGCCGCGCATTGCATATTGCGGATTACCGCGCGATATGCTATAATAGAATACCACTATGGAAAGGAGTGACGCGCATGGCCCGGCAAAAGGGCGTACATCCCGTAGCAAGCAACCGCCGCGCGCGGCACGACTATTTCATAGAGGAAACCTATGAATGCGGCCTCGCCCTGCACGGCACGGAGGTAAAATCCATCCGCCAGGGGCATGTGAACCTGAAGGAGAGCTTCGCCCACGTCAAGGATGGCGAGGTGCTGGTGGAAAGCATGCACATCAGCCCCTATGAGCAGGGCAACATCTTCAATACCGATCCCATGCGGCCCAAAAAGCTGCTGCTGCACAAGGCCGAGATCCGCAAGCTGCAGCAGCTGGTGCAGCGCAAGGGCTACACGCTCATCCCGCTGCAGCTGTACCTGAAGGACGGCCGCGTCAAGCTGGAGCTGGGCGTGTGCGTGGGCAAGCAGCTGCACGATAAGCGCGCAGCCGCGGCGGATCAGGCAGCCAAGATGGAGGCCGCGCGCGCCGTGCGCAATCAGCGCGCGGAGTAACGCGGGGGCGTTCTGGTTTCGACGGGGATTGCGAAGGACAGGATAAGCGAGCCGAGGACCCTGGCCTCGTAAAAACGGGGAAATTAAAATTAACTGACAATAACAGTTACGCTTTCGCGGCCTAATGGCTGCGCGTTGCCCCAAAGCGCTCACGGCTTTGGCAAGCAGCGTCATTGATGTGAGGAACAGGCCCGCCTAAGCTTTGCGGCGAGGCCGGTAAAATGAAGCTACCAAGCCCCATAGCCCGTTCGTAGGCGCTGGGGCAAGGGAAATTCAAAATGCGTTCTGCGCTCGGAGAAAATCCTGTAATTCGGTCTTCGGACAGGGGTTCGATTCCCCTCGCCTCCACCAACAAAGGACGCAGATATTGATACAATGTCTGCGTCCTCATTTTTGCCCGAAAAGTCCTTATTTATTGGGATTTTCAGGCTTTTTCTTTTTTGGGATACATTTCAAAGCGCAAGCTGATTTGGTGCATTTTCGTTTCAAAATGGGCATTTTCGCTTGCACTCTGAAATGAAAACGGCAGGGGGTGCAAAAACGGGTGCACTCTGAAACGGAGCATTTCAGAGTGCGGAGCGGCATGAAAAAGGCCGAGACTCATT
>CAKUFG010000007.1 GCA_934647235.1 uncultured Clostridia bacterium | reverse complement strand
AGCGTGTAGTCGAACGTATTCTTGGTCGTGCCTACGTCCGTAATCGTACCGGTCACATTGTAGCTCGCGCCTTCGCCTTCCACGAAGCCGTCGCCGCTCACCGTCACCGTGCCGTTCGTCAGCGCCGTGCCGTCATACACCTTGCTGTCCGATGCGGACGTCAGCGTTACATTACGCTTCTCGATCGTCAGGCTGCCGTCGTTCACGATGAACTCCACATTGGTGAAGTTATCGCTGATGTTCTTGAAGTTGCCTTTCTCCAGTCCCATCATGTACGAGGTCTTCGCATCGGTGCCCGTCACTTCGTCAGTACCGCTGAAGGTAAAGTCATTCACGGTGTACAGCGTATTGCTGATAGCTACATCATAGCCCTTCACACTGTGGCTCTGGCCATCATACTTCACGGTATCAGTATGGCCCGTGATCGTCACAGTCACCTTGTCGGTCTTAGACTTGATCTCCAGATCGCCTTCGGTCTTCGTAATTGTATAGTTGTCAGCCTTCGTGTTCCCATTCAGCGTGTAGTCGAACGTATTCTTGGTCGTGCCTACGTCCGTAATCGTACCGGTCACATTGTAGCTCGCGCCTTCGCCGTCCACGAATTTGTCGCCGCTCACCGTCACGGTGCTGTTCGTCAGCGCCGTGCCGTCATACACCTTGCTGTCCGACGCGGAGGTCAGCGTTACATTACGCTTCTCGATCGTCAGGCTGCCGTCCCGAATAACACTAAAGTTGACATTATAGTTCTTACTGGTTGCAACAAAGTGCTCTTCGTTCAGATGCATGTAGTATGTATCAGCATTTGTACCCGCCGCAAGAGCTTTCTTGTCTGCCGCTAGCGTTACTGTTACGCCCTCAGGCAATTTTGAAGTGGTGAAACCCTCTACTTTCTGTTTGCTGCCATTATACTTCGAAGTATAAGTATTACCAAATACTTCAACAGTAAGATCGGCCTTGTTGATGGTCAGCTTGCCGTTCACGGCCTTAGCCACGATGTACTTTTCAGTCGTGTCCACTTTGCCAACGGTATCGTCAGCAAAGTTCGCATCGTAAGTGCCTGCATTGATGCCCTTTGCGCCAACTTCAATATCCTTGAACGTTACGCCTTCAGGCGCGCCAGTAAAGCCACTTACGGACTTTTCGGTGCCGTCGTAGACTTCGTCAGTCTTGCTATTTGCAATCAGGGTGACGTTCTTATAGTAGTAGAAAGTGATCTCGTTCGTGCCCGTGCCAATAGTAATGGTCTTGGAATCCGAGGAAACAGGCGTATAGCCTTCAACCTTTACAGGAGTTTCGATAACTTTCTCGTTAAAGGTCTTATCCCCGACAACCTTATCATTAACACCCGTAACGCTTTGCTTAGTGCCGTTCCAATAGTAGTGGACGGTATAGCTCAGGTCGCTGCGCTTGGTCCACGTGCCCGTAAATGTCACGTCATTGTCGGGCATGGTGAATTTGCCGTCATCATCAACCGTCACATCGCCCGTAGTCCAACCGTTGAAGGTATAGCCATCCAGCGTAGGCTGCTGGGCCACGGTTACGGTGGCGTTGTACTTCACAGTCGATTCGCCAGGCAGAGCAGGCGCGTCAGCAGGCACAGCACCGTCGTACTTGTACGAAACTTTATGCTCGTTCAGCTTCCAATTGCCCTTCAAGTGGACGTTTTTCTCGGGCATTGTAAACTTATTATCGATAATGGTAACGTCGTCAGACGTCCAACCCTCAAAGGTATAACCAGTTACTGCTTCGGGAATCGGAGCAGTTACCTCATCATTATACGTCTTCGTCTCAGTGCCCGGGGCTGTTACGCCATTAGGCACTTTACCCGTATACTCATAGCTGACTTTGAAGACGTTCTTCTTATAGTATACCTTGATGACGTTCTCAGATTCAACCGCGCTGATGGTCAGCGGGAGAGTTTCAGTTCTTTCAAGGACATAGCCGGTGGGGCAATTGTCCATAGGAACAGACGCAATCACCGTGCCAAAATCTACCTTATCAAAATTCTTCGATTCAATAAGGACGGTTTCATCTCGATAGTATTCAACCGTGTAGGGATACTGAATGATCGTCCACTGCGCGACAAGGGTTTCATCCGTGTCAATGTAGATTTCAGCACCAGGCTGGTAGGTCGTTTCTCCGTTCTTCCAGCCCGCAAAGGCATAGCCCGTGCGGGAGGGAGCAGATACGACGGTATGCTTCTGGTTCTTATAGAGCGTGTAGCTAGTGGATACGCCCTCGCCCATCGTACCGTCGTTGGGATCATAGGTCAGGGTGAAGGGGGTATTCACGTTTTCGTAAACGGCGGTAAGGGTCAGGGTGTTGTCCGCATTCAGCAGGTCCTCGACCACATGCACCTTATCGTTTACAAAGTACTTCTTCCCGGCCTTATCCTTCCAGCAGACAAATACCTTGTCGTCCTTCTTCAGGTGCGAGCCGTCCTGCACATCGGCATAGGCGTTGATGGCATATTTCTTGCTATCCTCAACATTCGCGCCAGTGCCGTGATCCAGATCATACACAATCTGGTACTGGTTGGTATTGGTGAAATAGGGATAGAGGATAACGTTGCTGTAGATCTTGGTATTAAAGTTGAACGGAGTATAGCTGCCACTCGTTGTGGACCAGCCAAGGAAGGCATTGTAGCCATCGGGAATTTCGAGCACGGGCAGGCTTTCCCGGTTGATTGTGCCGCCATACTTTACAGGAATCGATGTTGAATCGCCCGAGCCATCCATCGTTACATAGTATTCTCCCGATACATCAGGCGCGTTCCACTTGGCATACACGGTGATGTTGAACGCAGGCATGGTCTTGCCAGTGAATACGAATTCTTGCGTCGTTTCCTTGTCGGCATACCAGCCGCCGAAAACATAGTCTTCCATGCCAATGGGTTTTGTCGCAGGCGTATAGTTTTTCGCATCATCAATGCTCTGCTCAAACTGATAGGGTTCCCGAGTCAACGTTTCGCCATTGCTAATATAAACAATATTGTAGCTGTTGCGTGTGTAGTAGAGGCAATTCTTCTGTTGCATCCGTACTTTCCCATCTTTCGGGAGCTTCGGATTAGAATCGCCCTGCGTGAAACCGGTAATGGGATGGAATTCCTCAGCGTAAGTTAAGTTGGTTCCGCTGCTATACTCAAGATCGATCTCCTTATATAACTTATAATTCTTCTCATTATATGTGGTGTCGCCCGCCGCACCATCGAGCGTTTCCACATAGTAATAAATCTTCGCACCGGATTCGGAGTCATTTTTTGTAAAAGTAATGTCCTCTGCCGGCATGGTATCAATGCTTCCAAGATAGTGGCCATACACAAAAGACTGACAGTCATCCGGCACTGTCCACCAAATGGTTCCATTTTCATCCTTAATGGGGAAATTACTGTGGATATCCGCCTGATACTTTGCGGTGATGGTTTTTATCACCTTATAGCAGCTATCGACGTGGGAATGCATGAACCACTTATCACAATCAAGCACTCTAAATTTCAATGTGTATTCATTGCGCTTATAATACACATTCACAATCGTCGAGCCGTCGCCCGCGATGGTCTGCTGAACAAGCAGCTTATCATTATCAACCGTATTCAGTGTGAATCCTGTATAGCTCTTTGCCATCGCATTGGTCTGTTTTCCGGTGATGCCGATCTTGTTTTCGGATTCTACATAAGAATACTCATCATCATTGGCGTTTTCCTGCCAATGAATGACGGTATAGTTGACCTCTACGGCTTCCCATACAGCCTTCAGGGTAAGCTTAGCATTCAGCGTCTGGTTCCAGTCAAATGCTTCATTATTATTGCCCGCAGCCCAGTGCTTGAATTTATAACCCGGGCGGGAAGGGTCGCGAGGCTTGACCGTGCTGGCAGAATCACCGGGCTTAACAAAGAGCGGCTCCTGATAGCTGCCGCCAGCGCTATCAAACTCGATCCAGTGGCCGGTTTCGACCTTGGCATAGAGGGTGATATTGCTTGCATCCAGCGTTACTGATGTAACCTTTTGGGTATGCTTTTCATCGGTATACCAGCCGGTAATGGACTGCTCCGCTCCCACTGCGAAGGTAGCGTCCGCCTGAATGACGGTGTCCTTTATGCCCTCGCGGGTTTCGATGACGCGGCCAGTGGTATCAACGAAGAAGACGTAATACACCTCCTGGAAGCTTGCCGTATAGGTCTTTTCTGTATCCTCTTCAATGCCATTGATCGGTTGACCGACCGGCGCGGCTTCCTCGCCATTGAACCAACCCACGAACTTGTAGCCCGCCTTCTTTGCAGGAGAGGCGGGGGTCATCATGGTTTCGCCTTTGCGGATATACTGCTCAGCGATGGTGATGTCATCACCATTCTCATTCTTGGAGATGAAGATGGCATGGAGCGTAGGCTCATATTTAGCCACCGTACGGAAGCTAAATGCGCTGGACGATTCCGTCTTATTGCCGGAGATCGTAGTAATATCGGCAAGCGCGCTAAGCGGCGTGCTGGAAAGGATCATCAGCAGTGCCAGCAGCAGCGCAGTAAACCGGTGAAGTTTGGCCTTCATGTTTTTTCCTCCTAAATTTTGCTGCATCCGGAGCAGGAGCGCAGCGCCCCGCGCGCCGGACAGCCTTAACGCTTTACTTATGGAGAAGACAGATTACTGCGCCGTTACCACAGCGCCGGTAATTTGCAGCTGAACGCGCCAGAGACTATTGTAGGCCTGCTCGTTCATTTGCAGGGTATAGCGGGCAGCCGTTGCGCCGGGGATATCGCTCCAGCCGCTGCCAGCATTCACCTGCCACTGGAAGGTGTAGATTGCATTATCATAGCCATGCGGCACCGCGATGAGCGTGACCTGCTGGCCCAGGTAGAGAACATCGCCCTCGAAGGAGGCGTAGATATCGATGTAACGGCTGGGATCCAGCGCATCCTCGATGGTAGCGATCTTCTGCGCATCGTCGGGGAGATCATCCTCGGTGACGGGCTGCTCGGTGGGTTCGGCAACAGGCTGCTCAGTGGGCTGCTCGACGACGGGCTGCTCGGTGGGCTGCTCGACGACGGGCTGATCAGTGGGCTGCTCGACGACGGGCTCTTCGGTGGGCTGCTCGACGACGGGCTCTTCGGTGGGCTGCTCGACGACGGGCTCTTCGGTAGGCTGCTCGACGACGGGCTGCTCGGTCGGCTGCTCGATGACGGGCTCTTCGGTGGGTTCCGCAGTCGGCTCGGCAGTCGGTTCAGCCGTAGGCTCGGCAGTCGGTTCAGCCGTAGGCTCGGCAGTCGGCTCGGCGGTAGGTTCAGCCGTAGGCTCCGCCGTGACGACAGGAGTCTCGGTGGGGCGGTACTTGATTTCCGGCAGGCGGTAGGCATTGGAAGCAATGATCTTGCTTGCCACCGCAGCGCCGGCCAGCACCAGGGCCAGGATGCAGATCAGGATGATCGCCATTTTCTTTTTCTGATTCATGATTCGACGTCTCCTTATTGGTTATTAAAGGATTGAAGCTATATGCCAACTGCGGGGACCAGCGCCCCGCATGGGGAACAGATTAGAGGGCGGAATCCTCCGCCTGGAGAACAACGCGATAGAGGCGATTGGCGCACTCGGGCGTGAGCTGCACGGTATAGCTGAGGCCGCCCTGCTGGATATCATACCAGCCGCTGCCGTCATCCGCCTGCCAGGTGATGGTGTAAGCCATATTGGCATCCTGGATATCGGCGTAGAGGCGGGCGGTATCGCCGTAATAAAGCTCGCCATCGGAGGCCAGGCCGACCTTGACGGCGGCGGTGAACTGCGGATCATCCGCGTGGGCGACAAAGCCGTTTCCGCCCCAGCAGACAACCGCGGCAAAAGCCGTAAGAGCAATCAGGATGAGAGCAAGCGTCCTTTTCATGACAGATACCTCCTTAATAACTAATGCTTGGCGCATATCCATACCTTTTCCAGCGTACAGAAAAATTATAGCCAGCATTGGTTACGCAGTCGGTTACATCTGCGGGCACATGCCCTCAGGACGGCGCAGGTGTGTTAACTTTTTATTACGTTTTCCTTAAAATAGTTTTCATCGCTGCTGAGCGGGCCGACGCGGTAATTAAAGGCGACGGTGGAGTTGGGGTATTTGCGGTAGAAGAGGCGCTTGATGCGCTCCATAACCAGGTTGCCGGTGGCGTAATTGACGGTGGGCAGCAGCAGGGCGATGATGGTGGGCGAAACGTGGGTGATGGTATCCCCCTTTCGAAGATTTGCGCGCAGGATCTCCAGCAGGCCGTTGACGATGTTGTTCTGCTTGATGCTGCTGACGCTGGGATCATCGGAATTTCCTACCATAATAATGGCAAGGAACATGGTGGAGCCCAGGCGCTCCAGATTGCGCATCTGCAGGTTGTAAATTTCCTTAAAGACGGCGTATTCGCAGATGAACGCGCCGCGCTGCTCGCCGCTTTCCATCAGCTCGCGGCGGATGGAATCGAGGTTGAAATCCAGCGTTTTGCCGGCGTGGACGATCTGCTTATAAAACTCCTGCATATCGTCGCTGGGCTGAATGCCCAAATAGCGATAATTGAGGTGCATGACGTGCTTGTACTGAATCAGCGCGTCGCTGGTGCGGTTGGTCTTGATCAGCGCGGTCATCAGCTCCATATGCAGGCGGTCGTCGAACTGATCGACGTCCAGCGCGGAACGGCAAACAGTGGCAACCTCCTCATAGTTTTCGTCGGCCTTGAGCATCTCGATATAGGCATAGACGGAGGACATATATTTGTTGTGCAGCAGGGTGCCGCGCGCCAGGGCCCAATCGCACTGCTCGCTGGAATGGAGCAGATCGCCCGTATAGAGGCGCAGAAGATCGGCATACCAGGCGCGCTGCTGAAAGGGCGTGGTGCCTGGCGCGCTGAGATGATCAAAAAGCTCCTCGATTTCATACACATCGATCGTCATATTCGGCAGGCTTTTCCAGTGGTAAGCGCCGCGATCTGCAACGATGCAGGTGCCCATGCCGGGATAAACCTGGTTCAGAATGATGCGCAGCCGGCTCACGAGGGTCTTGAGCGCGTTTTCAGGATTGGTGCTGTGGTCGTCGGCCCAGAGCGTGCCTAAAATGCGGTAATTGGGGACGGACTGACCGCCGTTGAGTATCAGGTACTGCATCAGCGCCGCGCCCTTGCGGGACTTGTTCAGCAGCTGATCCGCCTCCTGCGCATCAACATAAATAGCGAAGGTGTTCATCAGTTGAATCCGGATGGATGTGTCCATGGGTGTGATCCCTCCTTTGCATCCTTTATCCTTTGTGCGTCATTTCAGTGCTTAAATATCGCCATTTCATGGCGTTGCATATGCAGATGACAGGATGCTTTGATTAACGGTTACATTCTACCATAAAAGGAACGGATTATCAATAAGATTGGATCTAAAGCCAAACAATTTTTAGCAGCATGCGGCGGTAAAACACAAGAAATATTGCTTGATTATAACGTATTTGTGAGGGGCGCGTATATTCCGGCAACAATAAGTAACAAATTGGTGTATCTTTTTGAAGCTTCAAATTTTGGCAGTTAATGAGATGCGACGGTGTGGCGGCAGGGAGCGTGTTTCGGAGCGAAGTCTCGCAGCAAAGTCTACTGATTATGTCCATTTATTCAGTATTTCAATACTATAGTCTAATTAATTCAAACCCTTTTTCAGAGCAGGTCTGTTATTTTATTCTCGCGTTTATATTTTCTCCAAACATC
Source organism: uncultured Clostridia bacterium (assembly GCA_934647235.1). Classification (GTDB taxonomy): domain Bacteria; phylum Bacillota; class Clostridia; order Christensenellales; family Aristaeellaceae; genus SFMI01. The sequence continues at coordinate 91,371 of CAKUFG010000007.1, read as the reverse complement.
AATATTTGCGGCGCAGCGGTGGCAAAGTCTTCATCTTTCACCGTTTTTATGCTATAATGAAGTGTATTTTGGATGATAAAAGGAGACCTTCCGTATGAGGCAGAAAGCCGCCGCGCTGATTGTGCGTCTGCGCATCCCATTGATGATCCTGATGCCGATTCTCGCCGTCCTGTGCGGCACGACCATCCGCTCCGTCAAGGTCAATTACGATCTGATTTCCTATCTGGATGACGACACCGCCGCCATGCGCGGCCTCGCCATCATGAACAGCGAGTTCTCCGGCGTATCCGGCATGTCCATCGCCCTCAAGAATGGCAGTGAGGAGGACGCGCAGCAGACGGCATCCTGGATCGCCGCGCTGGACGGCGTGATGCTGGCCAATCATGACGCCGCAACTGGCGCAAAGGAGCATGACGGCAATACCTACCGCCTGATCCGCGTGATCGCCAACGAGGACAGCTCGGACGCAGTATACGATGCGATTGAAGCGCAGCTGGCCGATACGCCGCACCTGATCAGCGGCGGCCCCAAGGATAACCGTCTTTTGCAGCAGAACATCGGCCGCGAAATGCCCATTGTGATGCTGGTTTCCTGCATAATCGTGCTGGCGGTGCTGCTGGCTATGTCGCGTTCCTGGCTGGAGCCGTTCATCTTTTTTCTCATTATCGCCGTATCCATATTGCTCAATATGGGCACCAACTGGATCTTCCCCAGCATCTCGTTTGTCACGTTTGCCGTGGCTGCCATCCTGCAGCTGGCGCTGGCGATGGACTATTCCATCATGCTGATCAACGCCTTTGAGCGTCTGCGCGCGCAGGGTCTGGCCCCACGTGAGGCCATGACGCAGGCGCTGGCCGACTCGTTTATGCCCATCGCCTCCAGCGCGCTAACCACTGTGGCGGGCATGCTGGCGCTGGTGTTCATGAGCTTTACCATCGGCTTTGATATCGGCGTTGTGCTGGCCAAGGGCATCGTACTGAGCATGCTCACCGTATTTCTGCTGATGCCCGGCGTGCTGGTTGCCTGCTCTCCCCTGCTGGATAAAACGGCGCACAAGCCGCTGCATATCAGCGGCAGGCTCATCACGCGCGGGGCGCGCGGCGTGGTGCCTGTCCTGCTGATCGCGCTGATTGTAGCCGGCACCATCCTGCAATTTGGCAACACCTACACCTATACCGTGCGCGATATGGATGCGGATTCGCAGCTGGTATCCGAGCTGTTCGGGCAAAACAACCAGATCGTGCTGCTCTTCCCCACCGATACGACGGACGAGGGCTATCAGCGGCAGCGCGATATGCTGGCCGAAATGCAGGCCATCGCCTTTGACGGCAAGCCCATCGTCAACAGCGTACAGGCCATGGTAACCACCGGCGCGCAGGCGCTGGAATACTACGATGTGCCCAAGGCCGCACAGCTGCTTGGCTACTCCGAGCAGCAGGTGCAGATGGTCTTCAATCAGCTGGGCGTGACCGGCAGTATCCGCGCCGACGCGCTGATCGAGCGTCTGATCCCCCTGGCCAAGCGCTTCTCCATGCTGGTGCCCAAGGCGGCCATGGAGCAGCTTAACCAGGCGGAAACGCTGCTGAATACCGCCAATTCCACCTTTAACGGCGCGCATTATGCCAGGGCGCTCTTGTCGCTGAACCTGGCTATTTCCAGTCCCTATGCGCACGACGCGGTGCAGCAAATCGAAACCATCCTCCATAAGTATTACGGCCAGGACGGCGCGCTCTCCGGCATGCTGGTTGCCATGGATGATATCGCCACCTCCTTTACGGGCGATATGACGCGCGTCAGCCTGATCACCATCGGCCTGGTATTCCTGATTGTGATGATCTCCTTCCGTTCGCTGGTCATCCCGGCGATGCTTGTCTGCCTGATTCAGGGCGCGGTATACATCAACATGGCCTTCTCCGGGCTGGTAGACGGCTCGGTATTCTTCATGTGCTATCTGATCTGCGTGGCGCTGCAGATGGGCGCAACCATCGATTACGGCATCCTGCTGACCAGCCATTACCGCGAATGCCGCAGCACCCTTCCCCCGCGCGAGGCCGTAGCGCAGGCCATGCAGATGTCGCTGCAAACCATCCTGACCTCGGGTCTGGCGCTGATTACAGCAGGCTTCGCGGTAGGCAAGATCAGCACGGTTTTCTATATTTCCTCCATCGGCATCATGCTGGCGCGCGGCGCGGTGGTATCGGTACTGCTGATTCTGTTCCTGCTGCCGCAGCTGCTGATTTGGCTGGATCGCTGGATCGTCAAAAAAAATTCTAAAAAGGCGGAACTTTCTCCTGACCCATCCGTTCAATAAGTGCAGGGCAAAACAACGGCCCGCAATTTCAAAACGGAGGATTTCAAAAATGTTGATTTCTACAAAGATCGTATCCATCCTGGTGGCGCTGCTCACCCTGGTTACCGGCGCATCCGCCGTAACGACTGAAACGGCCGACGCCGTTCAGATTCAGCACGGCTATGTGCTTGAAATGCTGGACGACGGCGCGTTCCTGCTCCTCAACCAGGACAACCAGACCGTACAGGTCAACACCGATAAGAACACCGTCTTCGATCTGGCCGAGGCCATTCAGGCCGGTCAGTACGTAATGGTAGATTTCAACGGCGCTACCACCCGCTCCATCCCGGCGCAGCTGTACGCGCAGCGCGTTTACGGCGCGACCATTCAGGGCGTCGTCAGTGCCGTTGGCGATGGCGAAGTCACCCTGATTGCGGACGACACCCAGCAGGAATACATCGTGCATCTGCCGGAAGACCTGGCGCTGCCTGCAGAGGGCGAGCACATCGCTGTGCACTTCAACGGCGTTGTCACCATGTCGCTGCCTGCGCAGCTGGGCGCGCTGGCGTGGGACGTTATCCCCGACGCTGAAATGCGCGCGGAATAACAATCATTAATATCAATAGCTGACAGCGAAAAACCGGACCGGCAAAGGCTCCCTGCCGGTAAGACAGTAAAATTCAATTTGGGGGAACAGGCATGATTCCGGTCATGCCTGTTCTGCTTTTGGCAGCTCATCCACGGGAATGCAGCCCGCAAGGTCGTACTCGATATGTGCCTTTTTGTCTGCGCTTGCCGCTGGACTTGTCAGGTGCATCCGCATAGACTGCCTTGGCAAGCTCTCCAAGGGCATAGCTTACCCCTCGGACTTCAGAATATGTTTTCGGATTTCCAATTCATGCTTCTGACAACAAGCGTAACTGTTTCGCATAAAAGCTTCAATATTCTGGCTTCTGTACATAGCGTCCAATGTGTCAAGAACAGGTTTCCCATCCGCCATCAAATCAAAGAAATACGGATAGACGCATCCGCCGTTTTCTCTCGGGAAATATGGGTTGATGGAACTAAGCCGCTCATCTCTCATCACGGATTCGACCACCATTTCGCTCAATATCCATTTGAGCGAGGGACGCTCATATTCGTCGTAGTTATCTCCAAACAACTGGTTCCATACATAGAACCAAATAAAGTGTATGATCTCATGTATTCCACCGCCAACAGCACCCCTTGCGCTGTTCAAATAAAATGTGTCATAGCAGTGCTCCTTCAGAAAACGCGGTTCAATGGGGTTCAAACTCAAATTGCAGCGCAGGTCATTAAACAAACCTGTGCAATCTATGCCGAAAGCCTCTGATAAAGCAGCTGTAATCTGCGATTTGCAGGCGTTCCAATGTTGAGAATATAGGATCGCCTTTTCATTGATCGTGTCCTCCAGCTCAGCATAGACAGCTCTCATGGTATGTTCAATGTAGTCTCTTCTTTCTGCAGCCGGCAGGCTTGCAGCGAATGTCCTGTCAAGCTACGGATAGAAATGGTATAAAGGTTCAGACCAGAATCCGGTTTCTCCTTCGGTCTGAAACCGCATGATACTCTGAATCATGCAATCGACACCAGGATTTATAAATGTAACCTCCATCAATCGTTCACCTCTGTGTCATTTCCCCGTATATCTTTCTCAGCTCGGTATCCGGTGTGCCAAGCCTTCACTTCTCATGTAATCTGCTTCCAAAGACCGCACTCAGCAGCTGCTTCAGAATACAGCTTTGTGCTGCCGTTCAAAACGGAATCAGCATGCGCCAACGGGGTATTGCGGATCAGCCAGTCAGGCTCTGACCGCAGAATATATATTGCCAGCAATTCTGTTTTCCATAGCTGTGCAGTCAATGGCGATCATACTGCTGTCGCTGAAGTTCAGCTCCACGCAGCTGCTGACCATATTGAACGCACAAGCAATCAGCTTTTCCATTTGCCATATCTCCTGCCCGCCGGTTTGTACGCACAGTATATCACAAGGATCGCTCTGTTTTCAATAGAATACTCGGAAGTTACACCCTAAAATGCAGCTTTTCTGCGAATACAAGCCTATTTCCCGTTTTGCCGCTGTTAAACATACGCTGCATCGAAACAGCCGCTTATCGGTTTTACAACTTTGCGAGGTATTATGCACAGACGCAAATGTACAAAAACAGGCAACGCCCAGCCGAAGCTGAGCGCCGCCTGTTTTGTTGTCCAATCCTGCTTGACAGATGCCGATTTTGTAGTTTCTCAAATTACTGTCTCATCGGCACACGGCAAAGCGTCGGCCTGGTTTTTATGCGTCAGTATTTATCCTGCCAGCAGCCGCCCCACCGCTGCGGCGATCTCCACATCGGCAGCCGTAAGCTGTGCTGTTTTCAGTGCCTCCGCATCCGCCCACAGGATTTGATCGTGCACGCGAAGCTGGAATTCGCCCGCCTGCCAATCAAAGAAATACGCGCACAGGGTAATCTGCAAGTCCAGCTCCGGATATGCGCACACGCTGTCGCAGATATGCGCGCCCGTGCGACCCGCAATGCCAAATTCCTCCTGCAGCTCGCGCTCCAGGCAGGCCTCGTCCGTTTCGCCCGCCTCCACCTTGCCGCCGGGAAACTCCCACAGGCCCGCGTGCTTCTGCCCCGGCGCGCGGCGTGCCAGCAGCACCCGCTCATCGCGGCAGATGGCCGCGCATATCACGCGCTTGGCCGTCATACGGCCTCTTCCGCCATGCTGATGCCCTCGGCATGGTGCTGCGCCCCTTCGGGCACGATAAAGCGCAGGGCAGAGGGCACATTTTCAATTTCAAAGTGCGAGCCGCTGGTGATTTCGCCGTCCAGGCACATCAGGAAGCCCGGCTCCGCATCGATTACCACCTTGCGGCCCCGGCAATAGTGAATGCAGTCCCGCAGCAGCGGATTATCCAGATGCTCGCCGCGCTGATAATAGCCGATCAGCTTGGCAAAGCGGAAGCGCGAAATGGGCGTGACGATACAAACCTCGATCTGCCCGTCGGCCACGTCCGCACGCGGCGCGCAGCGGAAGGAACCGCCCACATAATCGCCGTTGGCCAGGGTGCACAGCAGGATGCTGCCGTCGATCATCTCTTCGCCGTCCACCGCAATCCTGCAGCGATGGCGGATGCCGTCAATCAGCGTCAGCACAATCGCGCCATAATAGGCGCGGTAGCCGTGCATGATGGGGAAATGGCGGAATTTGATCATCCGCGCCGCCGTCTTGGCTTCAAAGCCCATATTGACCACATTGATGGCATAACGGTCGTTCACACGGATCATATCCACCCGCTGCTCATGCCCGCTCATCAACGCGCCCAGATCGGTAAAATACCGGCGGCCGCCAAAGTACTTGATAAAATCGTTGCCGCTGCCGCAGGGATAGCAGCCCACCGCGGCGTTATCATAGCCGGCTGCACCGTTAATCACTTCATTCAGGGTGCCGTCGCCGCCGCAGGCATAAAAGCGCAGGGGCGAGGCATCCGCCTGGCAGCGGGCGCGCACATACTCCGTCGCGTCCCCCGGCGCGCTGGTCACATAGATTTCATAAGGCTCCGCAGGGTTCAGCTCGCTCAGCGCCTTCTGGATCACCGGCGTTGCATCCTGGGGGCCGGAACGGGGATTGACGATAAAGATATGCCGCATAAAGCGACCTCCCTCTGCCGCATAAAAAAACGGTTGATTTGCATGGCGGCATCGGGTACAATATATGCAGGTGCCGCACCGCATAATGCGCATACACTACATTATACGTGCAATTTCGACACCTTGTCAAGGAGGAACTGATGTCAAAAACAAAGCAGAAGAAAGTCAATCCCTATGCAAAGCAGCCTGAAAAGAAAACCAACTGGCCGCTGATGATCGCCGCCGCCGTCCTCGTCGTCGCGCTGATCGTCGCAGGCGTATTGCTGCTTGGCGGCAAGCATAAAAATACAGCCGACGACGGGCTGCTGCACGGCACCTACTACGCGCAGATCGACGTAAAGGACTACGGCACGATCACCGCCGAGCTGTACGCCGATACCGCCCCCATTACCGTGACCAACTTTGTCAACCTTGTCAATCAGGGCTTCTACGATGGCCTGACCTTCCACCGCATCATCTCCGGCTTTATGATTCAGGGCGGCGATCCGCTGGGCAACGGCACCGGCGGCTCGGAAAACAAGATCAAAGGCGAGTTCTCGGCCAACGGCGTGGACAATCCCCTCAAGCACACGCGCGGCGTGCTGTCCATGGCGCGCTCCAGCGCTTATAACAGCGCCAGCAGTCAGTTCTTTATCATGCACGCGGACGCGACGCATCTGGACGGCCAGTACGCGGCCTTTGGCAAGGTGCTCAGCGGCATGGAGGTAGTGGACGCCATCTGCCAGAACACCCCTGTAACGGACAGTAACGGCACCGTAGCCAAGGAAAACCAGCCGGTAATTACCAGCATCCGAATGATCGATAAGCCGCAATAAGCGCCATCAGGCTGTCAAAAAAGTTTTGACAGCCTGCCGCGCATGTCGCTGCTGCGAATTAATAGCGCCGCCAAAGGCGGCTGAGGGCAGGCGATTTTGCAAATCGCCGCCCGAAACCCGCGCTTGCCGTAAGGCAGTAGCGCGGGGCGTAAAAAAAGAAGGAGCTGCGCCCCTTCTTTACTTCTCGGCTAAGTTAGCTATGCTTTTCAGCAAGCCGAAGCAGCCTTTAGAGGCGCCTCCATGCGCAGCAAAGCCCAATCCTTCCAAGCGAAGGATGGGGCTGCTTTTTGTGTTGATTAACCGATCAGGCTGCGCAGCTTGCGCGCATAGATGCGCTGGGCAATCTCCAGCCTGCCCATGCCGGTAAGATGGCAGTCCACGGTGAAGCCGGCCTTTTCCAGCTGGGATTTCCAGCTGTCCGGCTCCTCCCCCGCCATATCGCGCAGGGTATGACCGCCCACAGACATCAGCAGCGGCTCCAGCGTGATGCGGCGCGCAGGCTGGGAAAGCAATTCCGGCAGCAGCGCCGGCAGATTATCCGCGCCGGACAAGCAGGCCAGACAGACCTGCTCCGGCAGGCGCTGGCGCAGCCGCTGATAGGCAGGGTTTCCGTTGGTCGGGTGCCCGTGCCCCATCAGCAGCAGCGGCGTGCCGCAGGCGTGCTGTACGCCCGCGTAATAGGCCGCCAGCGCGTCCAGGTCTTCATCCTCCGCCAGCAGCGGAGAGGCGACAGGCAGGCCGTCTGCGGCCGCCAGCACGCCCTCGTATTCCTCGCCGGGCGATATCAGCAGCGTCGCCAGGGCAATATGCTCCGCGCCCGCCGCCCGCGCCTGCGCGATCGCCCCAGCCGCGTCGGGAACCTCCTTGCCACGCTTGCTCAGAAACGAGCGCACGCGCGCGGAGGTAAAGGCTCGGCTCAGACGCCAGCCAGGCAGGGCGTTCAGCATTGCAGCCTCAAGCCTGCCCACATCCGCATCCAGCGCCGCGTTATCCAGCGCGCCATAGGACACGGAAATCAGTACGTTTTTGTTTTCCATCGTCAATTGTCAAAGTCGATTTCAGGATAAAGAATCCTGGCCAGCGTTACATAGGCGTCGGCAAAGCGGCTGTTGGGCTTATAGTGGAACAGATGGGGCTCCAGGAAGTACACCTTGCCCTCCTTCACCGCGCGCAGGGACTGCCACACGGCGTTGCCGCCATACACGCGATCCAGCTGAGCCGCATCGTCCTCCTTGCTCGCATGGCACTGCACCACGATCATATCCGGATCAGCCGCAAACACGGATTCCATGTTGATTTCGATGCGATCCGCACCGGATGCGTTGTCCGCATCGGAAATGTTGACGGCCTGCATCTCGGAGATCATGCCGCCCAGCACGGTATTGGAGGTGTTGGCAGTGATGTTATCCTTGGTAGCGGAGAACATGGCAAACACCTTGGGCGCGTTTTCGGGGTTCTCGGGGATACGGCACAGCACGTCCACCACCTTGTCCAGGGCGGGCATGGCCACGGTATCCCACAGCTCGGGCTGGCCGTTGAGATTGCAGAACACCTTGAACCACTTGAGGTAATCGGAGAAATCGTTATAGCTCATGGCCACAACGGGGATGCCCGCCGCCTGCGCAGGGGCCGAGATGGTCTTGTAGCCGCTCATGGCGGTGCTGCATACAATCAGATCGGGCTGGAAGGCAATGATACTTTCGGTGTTCCAGTTTTTGCCCGCGGAGGACTCGGCCAGCACGGTCACGCCCTCGTCCTGGGTCACGTCGCGGCCGATATAGAGCTCGTACAGCTCAATCGAGGAGCTGCCGCCGATCACGCCGTCCGCCTTGCCGCCCGCTTCGTACCACAGGGTGACGAAGCTTCCGTACAAAACGGCGGTCTTGCCGGGGTTCTTGGCAATTTCAAGGGGCGTTTCGGAGGCCGCGTCGGTAAAGATGACGCTGGTATCGGTCACGACAACCTCGTCGGCCTTTTTAAGGAATTTGGCGCGGATGGCCGCAGCGCGGTCGGTATCGGCGCTTTCCGCCGCAACGAGCAGCGCGGCGTACAGCAGGCACAGGGCCATCAGCAGAGAAAACAGCTTTTTCATTGAGTGATTTCCTCCTGTTTACATTTTTGTATCTGTAGGGCTTTCGCCCGCAGTACCGTTCAGAATGCGCATGGGAATAAAATAGGGGCAATCGTGCGCCGCGTCATGGGTGATATCGGCCTCGATACGGAACACATCCCGCAGGGTTTCCTGCGTGATGACCTCGCCCGGCGCGCCGCCCGCATACAGGCCGCCATCCTTGATGACATACAGATAATCGGAATACCGCGCGGCCATGTTGAGATCATGCAGCACCATCACAATGGTCATGCCCATTTCCCGATTCAGTCGGCGCACCAGCTCCAGCACTTCCATCTGATAGCTGATATCCAGATAGGTGGTCGGTTCGTCCAGGATCAGGATTTCAGGTTGCTGACAAACCGTCATAGCGATCCACGCCCGCTGCCGCTCGCCGCCCGACAGCGTGCGCAGTGTGCGCCGCTGCAGGTGCTCAAGGCCGGTCAGCCGCAGGGTTTCATCGATGATCCTGTCATCCTCGGCACTCAGCCCGCGCCCCATTTTCATGTATGGATAGCGGCCGTAGGACACCAGCGTGCGCACATCGATATCCGGCGGCGAGGTATGCACCTGCGCAAGATAGGCAATGTGCCGCGCCAGCACCTTTGGAGCGTAGGCGTCCAGCGGCAGCCCTTCATACAGCACGCGCCCTGCGCGGGGCGTAACGGCCTTGGAAACCGTCTTGAGCAGGCTGGATTTGCCGCAGCCATTCTGGCCGATGATGGTAACGATCTTTCCCCTTGGAATGTCCAGCGTCACATGCTGAAGCACCGTTTTGGTGCGAAAGGCAATGGTGATATCCTCAAAGCCAAAGTACATTACCCCTCGCCTCCCGTCTCGCGCGTGCGCAGCAGATACAGGAAGAACGGCGCGCCGATAAAGGACAGGATGATGCTGACAGGAATCTCCCCCGGCGGCATGATGACGCGGCCAATCGTATCGCAGGCCACCACCAGCGTAAAGCCCAGGAAGGCCGAGGCCGGGAACAGGTATTTATAATCCGACCCTACCAGCAGCCGTGCGATATGCGGCACCACAAGACCCACAAAGCTGATCAGCCCCGCCACCGAAATGGCCGCGCCCGAAAGGAGCGAGGAAATGGCGATCAGGAAGAAGCGGAACCGCTCCGTGCGCAGGCCCAGGGAATTGGCCGTTTCATCGCCCAGCATCAGGATGTTCATCTTGGAAGGCAGCAGGAAGCACAGCAGCACGCCGCACAGCGCGTAGGGCGCAATCATGCCAAAGTGCGACCAGCCCGTGCCGTTCAGCCCGCCCACCAGAAAGCCTGAGGCGTTGCCCAGCGAATCGGCGAAGAAGGTTTTGATCATATCGTTGAACGCGCCGAACAGCGCCGATACCGCCATGCCGGACAGGATCATCTTGACCGGGCTGACGCCCTTTTGGTAGGCCAGGGCGTAGATCAGCATGGTGGTCACAAACGCGCCTGCAATCGAGCCGATGGGCAGCAGATGGGCGAAGCTCGGGAACACCACCAGCGTGATATAGCCGATAAAGCTCGCGCCGCCCGTCACGCCGATGGTAGAAGGCGAGGCCATGGTGTTGCGCATTACCCCCTGCAGAATGCAGCCGGACAGCGACAGGCACACGCCCACCAGCCCGCCGCACAGGATGCGCGGAAAGCGCAGATGCCAGATCAGCAGGCGGGACGTGCTGTCATCCGCCACAAAGAGGCCGCGTACAATCTCCCGCAGGGAAAAATGAATGGTGCCGATGCCCGCGCAGACCAGCGCGGTCACAACGCACAGGACACCAAAGAGCGCAATCAACACTACGCGAAAGCGGCGATGAGATGCATTGTTCATAGCTTTTGCAAAAATACCTTCATTTCGTCCTGCAGCTGCGCCAGCTCCTGCGCATCGGGATGGCCCAGCGATTCCTTCTGCTTTTCAAAACGTTCCGGACTCAGATGGCCCTTCTGACCCTCGGGAATGCGCAGTCGGCGTGCCGTGCGGTTCAGATCGATGCTGCCCCGGCACAGGTAGTGGCCAATCAATTGGTTGTTTTCGCGCACGAGGTTTTCTACATTCTCGCACACCTTTTGAGCATGGGCGGAATCGCGCGCCGCGCCCAGGGTGCCGATGATGATGATCTTCTTGCCCTGCATGCGGTGAATCAGGTCAATCGTATCGTCGTCTGCTGTACCATGATTGCACCAGTAGGACAGCTCGAAGGTATCGAACAGATTGATTACCTCCTGATTGACATAGCGGATGTTGTAGGGGCCGACGTGGTTGGGCGTTACCGCCGCAGCCGCCTCGGCCAGGCGGAAAGCGTTGCCGGTGATGGTGGAAAAAATGATAGCGATTTTATCCATGAGCGCGTCATCCTTTCGGTTTTGCGTCTTAGTTAGATATATCTAACATCGGCCAGTTAAGAAAACCGCCTCGGCGGTTAAATGCATCTAACGCCGATAGATTAGCATGATTTTCCGCCTTTGTCAATCCAAAATAAGCCACCAGATTTCACATCAAAAAGCCCGCCGCTGAGCATACAGCGACGGGCTTGAAAATCATATTTTTACTTTTTGCGGCGCAGATAGGCAGGCACGCCCAGATCATCCTTTTCGCTGGCCGCCGGCTGCTCCTGCACGGGAGCGGGCGCGGCAGGCGTTTGATAAGGCGCATAGGACTGCTGCGCAGGCTGCTGAGGCATGGCGTAGGTGGGCGCTGCGTAGGGCGAGGGCGCGTAGGGCACGCTCGTCATCGGGCGCTGCGCGGCCATGGGCCGCATGCCGGGCGCAAAGGAATCCGCATCATAGGTATTGAGGGGAGCCGGCGCATCCTCGCTGACAGGCTCGGAGGGCGTGCGGTTCTCATAGGGATTCATCGCGGCGCTGGCCATGCCGTAAGGGCCGGTAGCGCTGCGCGCGCCGGGGCGCTTGCCCTTGGGATCGCGCGTCGGGAAGGGCGTTTTTTCAAAGCCGGTAGCGATGACAGTGATGCGCACTTCGTCCTTGAGCTCTTCGTCGATATTGGCGCCGAAGATGATATTGGCCTCGCTGTCGGCAGCCTGCATGACCAGGCTGGCGGCCTCGTTGACGTCCATGATGTTCATATCCTTGCCGCCGGACACGTTGATCAGCACAGCGCGCGCGCCGTCGATCTTGGTTTCAAGCAGCGGGCTGGAGATGGCTTCCTTGGCGGCGTTGACCATGCCGTTTTCGCCGCTGCCGGTACCGATGCCCATGTGGGCCATGCCGCCGGATTCCATCACCGTGCGCACATCGGCAAAGTCCAGGTTGATCACCGCAGGCACAGCGATCAGATCGGAAATGCCCTGAATACCCTGGCGCAGCACGTCATCCGCCTTGCGGAAGGCTTCCAGCATCGTGGTGCCCTTGCTGACCACCTGCAGCAGGCGATCATTGGGGATCACTACCAGTGTATCCACGCTTTGCTTCAGCTCGTTGATGCCCAGCTCTGCGTTCTTCATGCGCTGCTTGCCCTCAAAGAGGAAGGGCTTGGTCACAACGGCGATGGTAAGGCAACCCAGCTCGCGGGCGATTTCCGCCACCACAGGGGCCGCGCCCGTGCCGGTGCCGCCGCCCATACCGGCGGTAACGAACACCAGATCGGAGCCCTTGAGCGCGCCGGCGATTTCCTCACGGCTTTCCTCAGCGGCACGGCGGCCGATATCGGGCACAGCGCCCGCGCCCAGACCCTTGGTCAGCTTTTCGCCGATCTGAATCTTGGTGCCGGCCTTGCTCAGGCCCAGCGCCTGGCGATCGGTATTAACGGCGATAAAGTCCACGCCGCGCAGCCCGGCGTCCACCATGCGGTTGACGGCGTTGTTGCCGCCGCCGCCGCAGCCGACTACTTTAATAGAAGCAAAGCCCTGATTCTGTTGATCCATTTGGAGTTCCAGCATAATGTTCCCTCCGGTAATTGATATTGGCTGCGGCCTGCATCAGCCGCCGAAAAGGTTATTGAAGAAGGCGCGCACGCCGCGGTTGGCGTTGGTGTTGACCAGGGTGTCGATGATCAGATCCAGCAGGCCCAGCACGCTGGTATAGACGGGGCTGGAGAGCTTGCCGGTTTTGCGCGGCAGCTCACGCACAGGGCGATCCAGCTTGGCGCTGAGGAAATCGCGGCCGCCGCGGTTGATGGCCAGACCGCCGCCGGTCAGATACGCCACCGACCAGTTGCCCAGGCGCACGCCGCTACCCTTGACCGCGTCATGAATAGCCTCGGCAATTTCCTCCACACGGGGCTCGAGCACATTGGCCACTTCCTCGCGGGTAAAGGATTTGCTTACGCCGTCGCGATCCAGCGCGTCGTATTTTTCATCCCCGGCGGATACGCCGAAAACGTAGGCGCGCTTGATCTGCTCGGCAGAGGACAGGGGGATTTCCAGCCCGTAGGCCAGATCGGCCGCGATATCGCCGCCGCCCATGGGGATGACCTTGTGGAAGATCACCGCGTCGCCCTCCACAGCCATGACCTCGGTGTTCAGGTAGCCCATATCCACCAGCAGGGCGGTACGGTCGCGCTCCTCATCAGGGATAAAGAGCATGGCCTGTCCAACCGGGGTGGAGAAAAAGCTGTTTACGGTGATGCTCAGCGCGCGGAAGCGCTCGCTGACGTCATCCAGGAAAAACTGATCGGCCACCACAAAGGAGACCAGCGCGCGCAGCGAGCTGCCGCGCATGCCCATGGGCTCCAGGGTTTTTTTGCCTTCGTCCACCATGAACCAGGCAGGGCTGCGATGGACGATCACGCCCTGCACCTGCCCCAGCTCCTCGGTAGCGCGGCGGAACAGATCTTCAATATTGCGCACCGTCACATGCGGATCGGCGCCCTGAAGATCGATCTTGGTTTCGATGGCGTACACGCGGGAAAACTCGCCCGGCACGCCCACGTTTACTTCGCGCACGCGGGTGTGCGACTGCGTTTCCGCCTCGTGCACCGCGTTGGAAATGGCCTCGTTCAAGGCGTTGGGCTCGTTCCACTGCCCATCGGCAAAGCCGGAATAGGCAGCGAAGCCCGCGCCGATAATATCGCAGCGCTGGCGGCCGCTGGTTTCCGCCACAAGGGCGACAATCTTGCTGGTGCCGAAATCAATGGCCGTTACAGTGTTCTTCATTACAACCCTCATCCCCCGTCCGTCGCAGCGCTCACGCCGCCGCGTGCGCGCATGGCAAACTGCCGAATGCGCCCATGTCATTAGGATACTTAATTGTAACCTTTTTGTGACAGTTTTTCAAGTAGGTATTTCACAAATCTTTACAAATATTCATCAATAATTTACCGCCCGCTCAAATTTTTTGCTTCATGAAGGGGCTTCGGCCTCGCTGAGCGCGTCAAAACGGCGCAATGCGCCGTTTATAGCTTATGTTTATCGAAGACGTTTTATGCTGTGCTCCGTCTTTTTTGCACCCGAAACCTTAAAACGCATCCGTATCGCCGCGCTCAAGCGGGAAGAATGTCGGATTCTGCAATTTCGTCGTTTTGAAAAACGCAAGTGCGTCTCTGCTAAAATTTGAGATTTTTTGATTGACAAAGCCGCCTTATTTCTGTATAATCTTGACAAAAGGATTCCTGTCCATTGCGGAATCCCACAATTTAACAACGGAGGGTCCAACATGAAAAAGGTTCTCTCGATTCTCTTGGCCGCCATGCTGCTGCTTGGCGTCGTTCCCGCCCTGGCTGAAACCGATACCATCACCGTGATGGTTCCCCCGGTTACCGGCACCTACCTGACCGATATCGAAACCTGGGCCAATGAGTTCACCGCCATCCATCCCGAAATCAAGGTCGAGATCATCAAGACCTCCTGGGACGAGCACAATGGCAAGCTGACCACCCTGGCCAACGCCGGCGAAGCCCCCGACATCGCGGAGGTCAGCTACTCCACCATCGGCACCCTGGTCAACCTGGGCGTCGGCATCGAAATTGACAAGTACATGGACGCCGAGCGCCTGGCTGATTACGATCAGAACGCGCTGGACTACATGTCCCTGGAGGGCCATGTATACGGCCTGCCTCTCTACGTCACCATCCAGTCCATCGGCGCCAACAAGGATATGCTGGTCGCCGCCGGCGCGGACGTGGCCAAGATCCAGTCCGAGGGCTGGAGCTACAAGGAGTTCCTGGAAGTCATCAAGAACGGCACCACCGAAAACTGCTTCGGCTTCGTGTTCGCCAACTCCGGCGTCACTGCGGCTGACTTCATCAGCATCTTCGGCGCTTCCGCCGGCATCACCAACGACTTCACTGCGGATCTGAAGTACGCCTACACCTCTGAAAACATGCTGAACCTGCTCAAGGCCGTTGAAGAAATGACCTCCTCCGGCTATATGCCCAAGTACGCCGTGGAAGCTGGCCAGCGCATGGTAATGTGCGAAACCGGCAACGCCATGATCTTCGGCAAGGCCATGCCCCTGTTCGAGCTCAACATCAACAAGAACAACGCCGCCCTGGCCGCCAACGACGGCACTGCGGTTGAAAACTCCATCCACGTCAACTATGCGTTCCTGCCCATCCCCACGATGGAAGGCGTAAAGGAAACCTGCTTTGGCTCCGTGGACGGCCTGGTTGTACTGCGCAATAAGAACACCAACGACGAGCACCTCAAGAACGTCTGCCTGTTCCTGGATTATCTGTGCTCCGGCGACCGCGCGGCGATGGTAGACTCCACCCTGCTGCTGGATCCCGTGTGCAAGAGCGGCCGCGAGGTTTATGCCAAGTACGCCGTCACCGGTCTGGACGAAGGCAACGCTGCCTGCGCCGCCCGTGAAATCGGCCTGGTCGTGGCGCCTCCCGCCGGCGTTTCCGCCGAGCAGAGCACCAACGCCCGTCAGCTGCGCGACGAAGTGATCGTGCCCAAGTTCCAGGCTCTGCTGGCTGGCGAAGCCACCGCTCAGCAGGTATACGACGCCATCTGCCAGGAGGCTGTAAAGCTCTTCGGCGCGGACGGCTGCGCGAACGGCCTGATCTGATCCCTGCCTGAACGGCAAAAGGAATTGCCGCCCGCCCCGCTGCATCGTGGCGGGCGGCTTTTCTATTGACTGCGAGCCACACCAAGTTTGGAAGGAATGAATCACATGACGACAAGCAAAGGCGTTTCCCTTGCCGCGCGCAAGCGCTTCCGCCTGACCAGCGACGATCTGTGGGGCTATGCCTTCATCGGCGTATCCATGCTGGTATTCTGCATTTTCACGCTTTATCCCGTTATCAGCGCTGTGGAAACGAGCTTTCTGAAGTATCGCCCCTTTGGCTCGCAGTATATCAAATGGCAGAATTATGCCGAAACCTTCAAAAACGCGCTGTTCTACAAGGCCACCAAGAACACGCTGGTGTATACCGCCGTGGTGGTGCCGCTCTCTCTTCTGCTGGCGTTTTCCATCGCCATCATGATCCTGCCCTTCCCGCGCAAGGCGCAGTCGGCATTCAAATCCATCTACTACCTGCCGGGCATCGCCTCGGGCGTCGCGCTGTCGGTGGTGTGGCTGTGGATTTACGATTCCTCCCCCCAGGGGCTGTTCAACCAGGTGCTTTCTTTCCTGCACCTGCCCACGCAGAACTGGCTTTCCTCCAGCAAAACCTCCATGCTGTCGCTGATGTTCATGGCCCTGATGTCGGGCCAGGGCAGCAATATCATCATCTATATTGCGGCCCTGCTTGGCATTGACAACAGCTATTTTGAAGCCGCCGAGCTGGACGGCGCCACCTTTATGCAAAAGGTGCGCTACATTGTGTTTCCCCTGGTAAAGCCCACCACGCTGTTCCTGCTGGTAACGGGCGTGATCGGCTCCTTCCAGGTTTTCATGAACGCCTTTATGATGACGGGCGGCGGCCCGGATAACAGCACCACCATGATCGGCCTGCTGATTTATAAAAACGCATTTGAGTATTCCAAGTATGGCCTGGCCTGCGCGCAGGCGATCCTGCTGGCCATCGTCATCGCCATCATCTCGCTCCTGCAGTTCAAGCTCATGGGCGTGGATGTGGAATATTAAGGAGGTGGGCATATGGCATCTACGGGCCTGTACTCGCAGCACCGCAACAACCGCGGCCTGCTGCACCTGCGCAATACGCTGATCGCGCTGGTGCTGGTCATTTTCGCGGCGCTGGCACTGTTTCCCATCTTCTATATGATCACCTCTTCCTTTGGCCCCGCCATCTCCACGGCGGGCAATATGCGCACCATCTTTCCCAAGCGCTGGACGCTGGATTCCTACGCCGCGTTCTTTGATTTCAGCCCCTATTCCCTGCGCTGGATCGGCAACAGCTTTATCACCTCGGTCAGCACGGTGCTGGGCAATGTGATCTTTGCCTCCATGGCGGGCTATGCCTTTGCCAAGATTCCCTTCAAGGGCAGCAAGTTCCTGTTCGGGCTGATTCTGGTGGCCATGATGATCCCCTATCAGGTCACGCAGGTGCCGCTCTACATCCTGGTGGTCAACAAGTTCCACATGTCCAATACCTATGTGGCGCTGATCCTGCCGGGCATCGTCACCTCCTACAATGTGTTCCTGGCCAAGCAGTTCTTCGCCAGCATCCCCACGCCCCTGATTGAAAGCGCCAAGCTGGACGGCTGCAGCCATCCGGGCATCTTCGTGCGCATCGTGCTGCCGCTGTCCAAAACAGTGCTGGCGGTCATGGCCATCAACACCTTCATGTCCTCGTGGAACACCTTCTTCTGGCCCTTCCTGGTCACCAGCAAGGATCGCATGTATACCATTCAGGTGGGTCTGAAAACCTTCAAATTCGCCAATGAAACGCTGTTTGCGCCCATGATGGCCGGGGCCACGCTGTCCGCGCTGCCCATGTTCATCCTGTTCTTCGCGCTGCAGAAGTACTTCCTGGAGGGCGTCACCATCGGCGCCGTGAAAGGCTGATATGCAAATCAGACATTATATTTCTTCCGATGCGCCGGCCGTGCTCCAACTGTGGAACACGGCCGGTGTGCGTGCCGGATACGCCCCGCAGGATGAGGCTGGTCTGCGCACCCTGCTGCTTGCGCATCCTGATTTCAGCGCCGCGCATACATTCGTGCTGGATCTCGGCGGCCAGGCGCAGGGCTTCATCAACGGCTGCACAGGCGCGCATCTGGCGCAGGGCGCGGTACGCGGCTATGTCGGCTGCCTGCTGCTGAGCGAGGCGCTGGATACCGATGAGAACGCCCGCGCGCTGCTGACAGCCTTGGAGGGGTCTTTCCGTAAGGCGGGCAAAAGCGTATCCGCCGTTACGTTCTTCAATCCCATCCGTCTGCCGTGGATCATCCCCGGCACGCCCGGCCATCAGCATAACAACATGCCCGGCATCCCGCGCGATGTGCCGCTGTATCAGCGCATGCTGCAATGCGGCTACCGCGAGGCCGCGACCGAGATGGCCATGTATCTCGATCTCCCCGCCTATGCCTATCCCCCCGCAATGGCCGAAAAAGAGCGCGCCATGGCGCAGGAAGGCTACACCGTGGCGCGCTATCAGCCCGGCCTGCATGAAGGGCTGGACGATATGCTGTCCGCCCTGGGCAACAGCATGTGGAGCAGCGAGATTCCCGCCGCCGCCAGCGCCGGGCAATACCTGCTGGTCGGCTTAAAAGGCAATACGGTGGCGGGCTTTACCGGGCCGGTTTATCCCGAATCCACCGGCCGCGGCTACTTTGCCGGTTTGGGCGTAGCCCCGCAGTATGAAGGTCACGGCCTGGGCACGCTGCTGTTCAACAAGCTATGCCTGGCCGAGCGTGCCTGCGGCGCGCAGTATATGTCGCTGTTTACGGGTGTGAATAATCCCGCGCAGCGCATCTATCAGGCCGCAGGCTTTACCCCCAGGCGATATTTCGCCGTGATGATCAAGGAGCTGTAAGCCATGAGCAAAACCATCTTAGCCATTGGCGCGCATATCGGCGATATGGAACTGACCGCCGGCGCGCTGCTTGCCTCCTGCGCCGTTTCGGGCGGTCATGCCGTCACCCTGGCGCTGACGGCGGGCGAAAAGGGCGCGCCCGCCGGGGCGGACGTCGCCACCTACCGGCAGGAAAAAATCGGCCAGGCGCAGGCCTTTATGCGCGATCTGGGCGGCGAGGCCATCGTGCTGGATCACCCCGACGGTCTTTTGCCCAACGACGACGCCATGCGCTTTGAGGTGTGCGATATCATCCGCCGCGTCAAGCCGGATATCATCGTCACCCACCATGCCCGCAGCATGCACAAGGATCATATGGCCTGCCATGCGATCGTGACGGACGCATGGTTTTACGCAGCCATCGCGGGCTTTGAGCGCGAGCTGCCGCCGCATTTTGCCCGCACGCTGTACTATGCCGAAAATTGGGAGGACGCGCAGGATTTCAAGCCATATGTATACATGGACGTATCGCAGGGCTTCGCACTGTGGGAAAAAGCCATCAATCATCACGCCTTCGCCGTGCACGGCAGCTTTCCCTATAAGGAATACTACAGCCATCTCAAGCGCCTGCGCGGCTTCGAGGGGCGCAAGCAATACTGCGAGTGCTTTATGATCCCGCCTGAGCAGGTGAAGCTGGTAAAAACACTGGAGGATATGTAACCCATGGAGGATTTGAAAAGCATCCGCACCGAGCAGCGCAACCCCGAAACGATGCACATTGACGAATTATCCACACTGGAGATGGTGCGGCTGATCAACCGCGAGGATCACCGCGTGGCCGAGGCCGTGGCGCAGGTATGCCCGCAGATTGCCCAGGCCGTGGATATCATCGCCGCGCATCTGCACGACGGCGGACGGCTGGTATACTGCGGCTGCGGCACCTCGGGCCGCCTTGGCATTCTGGATGCAGTGGAGTGTCCGCCTACCTACTCCACCCCGCCCGAAATGGTGGTGGGCCTGATTGCGGGGGGCTATCCGGCCATCTTCAAGGCCGTGGAGGGCGCGGAGGATAACCGTGAGCTTGGCCGCGAGGATTTAACCGGCATTTCCTTTTGCAAAAACGACGTGCTGGTGGGCATCGCCGCCAGCGGCCGCACACCCTATGTGTTGGGCGCAATGGCCTATGCCAAAGAGCTGGGCGCGCCGGTGATCGGCGTTACCTGCTGCCCCGGCTCGCAGATTGATACGCTGGCCGACATCGGCATCGCGCCCACCCCCGGCCCCGAGGTCGTCACCGGCTCCACGCGCATGAAGAGCGGCACCGCGCAGAAAATGGTGCTGAACATGCTGTCCACCGGCACGATGATCCGCCTGGGCAAGGTGTACGGCAACCTGATGGTGGATGTAAAGCCCAGCAATGAAAAGCTGATTCGCCGCTGCGTTACCATTGTGCGCGAAGCCACGGGTGAAAGTGAAGAAGCTGCCGTCGCCGCGCTGGAAAAATGCCATTATGCCTGCAAGCCCGCCATCGTCATGCTGCTGCGCGGGGTAGATGAAAACACGGCCAAGCGCCTGCTTTCTCAGGCGGATGGCCGTGTTGCGCTGGCGCTGCGCACCGTTACAGACTGATTTTTCCCATCACCACGGGATGCCGCGCGCCCGTGGCGCCGGGGGCGTTATTGCAGCTGGCAAAGATGGTTTCATTGGCCAGCAGGGCAAAGGCAACCGCCTCCTTGGCGTTGCCGTCCAGCCCCAGATCCTCGTTGGTCATCACCCGGCAGCCGGGCAGCAGCTCGCGCAGATGCGCCATCAGCGTCAGGTTATAGCATCCGCCGCCGCCCACAATCATGCGTCCCGGACGGCAAGGGCTGAAGCGCTGCAGGCCATAGGCAATGCACTCCGCCGTAAAGCGGGTGACGGTCGCCAGCGTATCCAGCAGCGATACGCCATGCGCCGCACCGTAATCCAGCAGCCCTGCCAGATACGGCGCGCCATAGGCTTCGCGGCCTGTGGTTTTGGGCGGTTTTCGTTGCAGATACGGATCCTGCATCAAAAACGCCAGCAGGCCCGCATCCACGTGCCCCTGCGCAGCCATTTCGCCGTCTTCGTCGTAATGCTGCCTGCCGTTCGTCAGGCGCTCCACAAGCGCATCCATCAGCATATTGCCCGGGCCCGTATCAAAGGCAAACACATCCTCCAGCCGGCAATCGCGCGGCAGCACGGTCACATTGCCAATGCCGCCGATATTCTGCAGAGCCACACACTCCTCCCGGCTGCGATAGAGCAAAAATTCGGTATAGGGTACCAGCGGCGCGCCCAGGCCGCCCGCGGCCACATCGCGCACACGGAAATCCCCCACCGTGGGGCAGCCGAAATGCTCGGCCAGCATGGCGGACTCGCCCAATTGGAATGTGCTGTGCTGGGGCCTGCCCAGGTAGATTTCCTCCTGCGGAATGTGCCACAGCGTCTGCCCATGACAGCCGATCAGATCCACCTGCGCCCGCTCAATGCCCGCCTGACGGCACAGCGCGTCGCCCGCCTCGCAGTATAGCTGGCCCAGATGAAAATTGATGCGGCAGAAATCCGCCGCCGCCGCGCTGCCGCCGCCCGCCAGGCGCAGCACCTCTGCGCGCGTGGCCTCGTCAAAGGGCGTAAAGCAAAACGCCAGCTGGGTCAGCCTGGTCTCAACGCCATAGCCCGATATGCGCACCAGCGCCGCATCCACGCCGTCCGCCGACGTGCCGGACATAAAGCCAATCACCAGGCGTTCGGGCTTATTCCACAGCCTTTGCAGGGGATGTTCCATACAAACCCTCCGTTTTTCTACAAATTGCTAATGTCAGTGTATCCCCTGCACGGGAAATTGTCAAGAAGGAGTGTCTCCATGGATCTGCATGCCATCATCGGCCAGCGGCTGGTATTCGGCTTTCAGGGGTCGGCGCTGCCCGAGTCCTTCCGCCAGCTTGTGCGGCAGTATAAAATCGGGAATGTCATTTTATTTCGTCACAACGTGGTGGATAATGCCCAGCTTCGCGCCCTGTGCGCCGATATCCAGCAGCTGGTTCAATCTGAAACCGGCCATCCCGCCTTCATTACCATCGATCAGGAGGGCGGCATGGTATCGCGTCTGGGCGCGGACGCCGTCGTCACGCCGGGCAATATGGCCGTCGCCGCAACGGGCGATCCCGTAAACGCGCGCATTGCGGCCCAGATCACCGCGCGCCAGCTGCGCGGCCTGGGCGTTAACCTGAACCTTGCCCCCGTGCTGGATGTAAACAGCAACGCACGCAATCCCGTTATCGGCGTGCGCAGCTTTGGCGATGATCCCGCGCGCGCAGCAGCTTTTGCTCGCGAGGCCGTGCTTGGCTATCAAAACGAGGGCGTTTGCTGCTGCGGCAAGCACTTTCCGGGGCATGGCGATACGGCGGTGGATTCGCACATCGGCCTGCCCTGCGTGAACAAGGCTTTGCCCGCGCTGGAAGCCTGCGAGCTGGTCCCCTTCCGCGCAGCCATCAAGGGCGGAATCCCAGCCATCATGAGCAGCCACATTCTGTTCCCGCGTCTGGAGCCGGACGGCGTGCCCGCCACCATGTCCCGCCGCATCATGCACGATCTGCTGCGCGGGCAGCTGGGCTTTGACGGGCTGATTCTCAGCGACTGCATGTGCATGGACGCAATCCAGCGCCATTACGGCACGCCGCAGGGCGCGCTGGCCGCCATGAACGCGGGCGTGGATCTGGTTTTTGTCAGCAGCAGCGAGGCCCTGCAGCGTGAAACGGCAGAATATCTGCGCGCCGCAGCGCAGGATGGCAGGCTGGATGAAGCCCAGGCACAGGCGTCCCTGGAGCGCATCCTGCACGCCAAGGCGCGCTATGCCTTTACGGATGCGCAGCCTGCGCTGGTCGGCTTGACCCCTGACCGGGAAGCCGTCGAATGGATGCTGCGCCGCGCGATCACCCACGCCGGCGGGCCGCTCTTTCAGCCGGACGAGCGCACGTTCTTCTGCGGTCCGGAGGATTACCGTGCCTCGCTGGCAGGCAATGCCGCATCGGCCATGGAAGCCGCCGCGCTGCTGCTCCGGCGCTGCTATGGCGGCGGTGCAGGCGTATGCAGCAAGGATCCGGACGAGGACGAAATCACCCGCATTACAGCGCAGGCAGCCGGCTATGACAGCATCCTGCTGCTTACCTGCAACGGGCATTTGTTCCCCGGCCAGATCGCGCTGGCGCGGGCGCTGCATGCCCTGGGCAAGCCCATGATGGCCGCCGCGCTGCGCAATCCCTACGATCTGCCGCTGCTGCCCGATATGGGCAAAATCGCCGTATACGACTATTCCCCCGCCGCGCTGCGCGCGCTGATTGCGGCGCTGGACAGCGGACATTTCTACGGACGCTTGCCCGTGCATTTGGAGGAAAGCGTATGAAGTGGACGGCAGGCATAGACGGCGGCGGCACCAGCACGCGCCTGCAGGTGCGCGATAAGCAAAACGCCGTGCTGTCCAGCGTGGAATTCGGCCCCTTCAACATCGCCTCCATCGGCGAGCAAGCCTTCTGCCGACGGCTGGATGAATTGTGGGCAGCCTGCCCCGCCCTGGCGGACTGCGCGGCGCTGTGTATTGGCGGCGCAGGCATATCCTCCCCCAAGGCCAGGCAGCTGCTGGACATTTCCCTGGCGCAGTGCGGCTTTGCAGGCACGCTGATGCTGTGCAGCGATTTTGAAATCGCCCTGCGCGGGGCCATGGACGGCCCCGGCTGCATTCTGATTGCAGGTACGGGCTCGGTGGGCTTTGGCCGCAATGCCGCCGGGCAAACCGCGCGCGTGGGCGGCTGGGGGCATCTGATTGACGATCCCGGCAGCGGCTATGCGCTGGGACGCGCTGCGCTGGCGCTGGCTGTGCAGACGGCGGACGGCCGGGCGGATGCGCAGACGCTTCTGCAGGCCGTGTACCAAGCCACACGCAGCCAGGATGTGCAGGGCATATTGAATTACGTCTATTACAGCGGGCAGGATAAATCAGCCGTCGCTGCGCTGGCCAAGGCCGTGCTTGCCTGCGCGCAGGCGGGCGACGAAGCCAGCCTGACGCTCCTCAGGCAGGGCGCGGCGGAGCTTGCGCGCATCGCGCAAGCGCTGTCCAAACGGCTCGATATGCCGCGCCCGCGATTGGCGCTGCTGGGCGGGCTGCTGACGCATGAATCCCCCTACCGTGCGCTTGCCCTGGAAGCCCTGCAGCCATATGCGCAGATCATCCCCGCGCAGCATGACGCGCTGTGGGGCGCAGCGCAGCTTGCCTATGAAAAAAGCCGGGAAACGAAGTGATTCGCTTCCCGGCATGGCCGTGCACAGCACGGCTTTTTTTAATTGCTTACAGGCCGATAGGAGGCTTCGCCCGGCACAGTCGCCTCAATCATGCCGCCCTTGAGGCCACGGCTGCGCAGCTCCGCCACGACCGCGCGGACGGTACCGATCTTGGGCCGCAGCTCCTGCGCATCGCCGATATTGGCCACATAGCTGTCCGTCGTCACCAGATAGATGCTGTCCAGCATGGACAGGTTCATCTCTGCAATCTCATCCATGCAGCCCTGCGCATCCAGCTCGGCCGCGATATCCAGCATCGCGTCCAGCTGCTCGCTGTTATAGCAGACGATCTGCGAGCCCACGCGGATATCGCGGATGCTCAGGCCGGTGGTTTTGATGCAGCCGTTATCCAGCCGCAGGGAGGCGTAGGATTCCAGCACCATGCCGTCGCTGGCCACCACGTACTGGATACCGGCGTTGAGCACGTTTATGCACGGCTGGCGCTCCTGAATATTGAGGATCACGCCGTTTGGCCACACCTTTTCCATGCTTTCAAAGCGCAGATAGCGGTTGCTTTCAATGCCCGCGCGGATTTTCTCTTCATTCAGGCCGAAATAACTGGTATTGGCCGTGATGCCTGACAGCCGCATGACCTCCTCCTGCGAGATATTCTGCACGCTGCGGATGTCGACGTCGCGGATCTTGAACACCTGATCATGCACAAAGAACGCGGCCACGGTAAGCATCACCAGCACGGCGATGAGGGTATACAGCCCGCGCTTGGCCGGACGGCCTGGCATTTCGCCGATGATGCGCACATCGTCCTGGCTTTGGTTGGGCGTCTGCGCGGGCTCCGTGCCCGGCTGCATGTTGTTTGGCTCCATTGGCTCCATCCTGCGCTCCTTTAATACATGGCCTATACGCGCGTGATTTTCGCGCCCAGGGCCGTCAGTTTCTCCTCCATGCGTTCGTATCCGCGATCGATCAGGTGCACGTCCTCCACCAGCGTTTCGCCGCCGGCGGCCAGCCCGGCCAGCACCAGCGCCGCGCCGCCGCGCAGATCATGCGCCGCCACATGTGCGCCGTGCAGCCGCTCCACGCCCTGAACCAGCGCCGCGCGGCCCGTCACGCGGATGTTCGCGCCCATACGGCGCAGATCGCCTGCAATGGCGAAGCGGTTTTCAAACACCTTTTCCTCAATGACGCTTGCGCCCCGGCATACGCAGGCCAGCGCCAGCATCTGCGACTGCATATCGGTGGGAAAGCCGGGATGCGGCTGGGTCTGCAGGGTATCAAAGGTTTGCAGCCGCTCCGGGGCGGACAGAAACAGCGCCCGCTCGCCCTCGGCAATCACGCAGCCCATGGCGCGCAGCTTATCCAGCACCGCCGTCAGATCGCGCGGACGGGCATTGGTCAGTTCGATCTGCCCGCCCGTAATCGCCACCGCGCACAGGTACGTGCCCGCGGCAATGCGATCCGGCATGGGCTGATAGGTAACGCCATGCAGGCGGCTGACGCCCTCGATTACGATCAGCGGCGATCCCGCCCCCTGCACGCAGCCGCCCATGGCGTTGATGCAGCGCTGCAGATCCTCGATTTCCGGCTCCCGCGCCGCATTGCTGATGGTGGTTCTGCCCGGCAGCAGCGCTGCGGCCATGATGATATTTTCCGTCGCGCCCACGGAGGGATAATCCAGATGGATATCCGCCGCGTGCATATCGCGCCCGTCGCAGCGCAGCATGCCGCCTTCCTCGCTGATGCGCACGCCCATGCGCTTGAGCGCGCTCAGATGTAAATCAATCGGGCGCAGGCCGATTTCACAGCCGCCGGGATAGGCCATGGTGGCCATGCGCAGCCTGCCCAGCACCGGGCCCAGCAGAAAGATCGAGGAGCGCACGCGCTTGCTCAGCTCTTCCGGCATTTCCCCCTGGCTGAGCGCGCCGCCGCAGATGCGCAGCGCGTCGCCCTCCCAGCGGGATTCGCAGCCCAGCATGCGCAGAATCCCACGCATGCATTCCACATCGCCCAGGCGGGGACAGTCGGTCAGCACGGTATCCTCCTGGGGCAGCACGCTGGCCGCCAGAATCGGCAGCACGGCGTTCTTGGCGGTATCCACCCGCAGGGTTCCCTCTATCTTTTCGCCGCCGCAGATCCGAAATCCTGCCATGCGCTCACCTCCATTTTTCATGCTTTCATGCTATGCCGCACGAAAAATGGGGTGCAAGGCAAATCAGCTGCGCAGCACCGGCTCGCAGGTTCGGCTGATGGACAGCACCACGCCCACCGCCGCCATGGTGATGGACAGCGACGTGCCGCCCGCGCTGAAGAAGGGCAGGGGCAGCCCGGTGGTGGGCAGTACGCCGACCACCACGCCCATATTGATAAACGCCTGCACACAGATCAGGCACGTGATGCCCGCCGCCAGCAGGCAGCCGAAGGTATCCGGGCAGGTCAGCGCAATGCGCATGCCTGCAAACAGGAAGGCGATAAACAGCAGGATCACGGCCACGCAGCCAAGCAGGCCGAAATCCTCGCCCACAATGGCGAAGATGAAATCGCTCTCTGGATAGGGCAGATAAGCGTATTTCTGCCTGCCGCAGCCCAGACCCATGCCAAACAGCCCGCCGGAGCCAAAGGCAATCAGCGATTGCGACAGCTGATAGCCCTCGTCGTTCATCTTGGCAAACGGATTGGTAAAGGACAGCAGCCGCTCACGGCGATAGGGCTCGCTCCAGGCGTAATACGCGCCCAGCGCCAGGCCCCCTGTACCCAGCACCAGCATGTGCCGCCAGCGCGCCCCGGCCAGCATGACCAGAATAACGCTGACGATGATGATCGTGCCCGCCGTGGACAGGTTGGGCTGCTCCAATATCAGCAGGAACATCACCCCCGGCGCAATCAGCACCGGCAGGATGCCCGTAAAGAAGCGCTGTACGCGCTTGCCGCGCGCGGCCAGCGCCAGGGCGACGAAGAGCACCACGGCGTACTTGGCCAATTCGCTTGGCTGAAAGGACAGCGGCCCCAGCCGCAGCCAGCGGCGCGAGCCGTTGATATACACGCCCACGCCGGGGATGATGACCAGCACCAGCAGTACGGCGCTGAGGGCCAATCCGGCCAGCGCCACGCGATGCCTGCCCCAGAACCAATAGGGAATACGGGATGTAAAAAGCATGGCCGCAAAGCCTACGGCCATGCCAAACAGCTGTTTTTTTACCTCGGACAGCGCGTCGCCGTGATCCTGGGCATTGTAATACGTGGCGCTGAACAGCGTCACCAGCCCCATCATCAGAAGCAGTGCCATAATCACAGGCAGGGTTTTATCCACCGGCCTGCGCTTTCTCTTTGGCAGGACGACCGTGTTTGTCATTCCTGCATCCTTTCGGCAAAGTGGGAATTATTGAAGCTCGTTTACCAGTTGCTTGAATACGCGCCCGCGCTGCTCGTAATCGCTGAACTGATCGAAGGACGCGCAGGCAGGCGACAGCAGCACGTTGCCGCCAGGCACAGCCAGGCGGCGGCACAGCGCCACCATTTCCGGGTACTTTCCGGCGTGCTCGATAGCCGTATACCCCGCCGCAAGCAGGGCGGATTCAATCTGCGGGGCCGTCGCGCCGCAAAGCACCACGCGCTGGATCTGCCCGCTGGCGATGATCTCCCTGGCCAACGCGTCAAAGGATACGTGCTTATCCGAGCCGCCCAGCACCAGCACCGTAGGCGCGCGCATGGTCTGCACGGCCTTGATGGTGGAGTCCACATTGGTGCCCTTGCTGTCGTTGTACCATTTTACGCCGTCCAGCTCGCGCACAAGCTCGATACGGTGCTCTACGCCCTTAAAGGTGCGCAGCGCATGGCGGATGACGGCCGTGGGCACGCCGGAGGCATAGGCCATCATGGCCGCAGCCAGCGCGTTTTCCAGGTTATGCGGGCCGGGAATGTACACCTCGTCGGTTCTGCATACGGCCTTATCCGCGCCGTCCCAGCGGATGGTGATTTTATCCTCACGCACAAACGCGCCCTGCGGCACCTCCTGCGTGCGGGAGAACCAGGCCACCCGCGCACGCAGGCCCTCGGCCATGGCGCGGCAGGCAGGATCGTCGTAGTTGAGCACCGCTGTATCGGTTTCATTCTGGCGGGCGAAAATGCGGCGCTTCACCGCCGCGTAGTTCTCCATGGTATAGTGGCGGTTCAGATGATCCTCGGTGATGTTGAGCACCGCCGCCACGCGCGGATGGAAGGTATCCGTCGTTTCAAGCTGGAAGCTGGATACCTCAGCCACCAGCATGTCCTCGGGCTTGCTGAGCATCGCGGCGGCGGACAGCGGATAGCCGATGTTGCCCGCCACATAGGCAATTTTGCCCATGGCGCGGTAGATTTCACCCAGCAGGGATACGGTTGTCGTTTTGCCGTTGGTGCCCGTCAGCGCCACCAGCGTGCCCTCGCACAGCTGGGAGGCAACCTCCAGCTCGCCCGTTACGGGAATGTTCATTTCATGGGCCTTGAGCACAATGGGCGAATCGATGGGCACGCCGGGGCTGATCAGCAGCGCATCGCACTGCGGCAGCAGCGCTTCAGCGTCCTCGCCCAGATGCCACTCGCAGGGAAGCTCCCGCAGCGGCGTCAGCGCCTCGCCTAACTCCTGCTCGGTTTTACGGTCGTTCAGCAGCGGCACAGCCCCAAAGCGGCACAGCAACTGCGCCACAGCGCTACCGCTGCGCGCCATACCCAGCACCAACACGCGCTTGCCCTGCCATTTTTCTTTTGCCTTTGTACGATCCAGCATGCGATCACCCCCACAATTCATTTTATGCCTGCGTCAGGCAAACCATTTCACAGCCGAGAGAATGGCCAGCGCGGCCAGCACCAGCGTCACGCCAGCGTACATCGCCACGATCTGCGTTTCCTTCATGCCGCACATTTCAAAGTGATGATGGATGGGCGACATCTTGAAAATGCGCTTGCCCGTGCCTGTCTTTTTCTTGGTATATTTGAAATAGGCCGTCTGCAGCATCACCGATACCGAGCTCATCACGCAGGTGAAGCAGATCAGCAGCAGCAAAAACTCGCACTTGAGCACCACCGCCGCGCCGACCATCACGCCGCCGATGAACATGCTGCCCGTATCGCCCATGAAGATCTGCGCCGGATAGTGATTGAACCGCAGAAAGCCGATGGCCGCGCCTGCCAGCGTAAAGCACAGGATGGCCGCCGCATCGCGCGAGGTTTCGCCAAGCAGCGCCCTTGCGCCCGTCAGACGGTTCATCAGCACGGCCAGCACGCCAAAGGCGATCATGCCCACCACCGTCACCGAGGACAGCAGCCCGTCCAGACCATCCTGCAGGTTGGCGCTGTTGGTCATAAACAGCACCGTCAGGGTGATCAGCGGAATGTAGAAAACGCCCAGGTTCCAGGTTTTGCCAGTGAAGGGCAGGATCACGTCGCTGCCCACATAGAAATACGCCCAGATCGAAAAGATCAGGCCCACCACCAGCTGGCCGGCCACCTTCTGCATGGGCTTGAGGCCCTCATGGTTCTTTTTTACGTCCTTGGTATAGTCGTCAGTAAAGCCGATGGCCATCGCGCCCAGCGCCACAAACAGCAGCCCCCACAGGCCGTTGTCCAGCGTCCACCAGCGGGCAAGCTCACCGCCGTTCTTGGCAAGGCGGCTGTAGTTGAGCGCGGCAAACAGCACCGTCACCACTACCGTCACCAGACCGATCACCAGTCCGCCCATATTGGGCGTGCCCTTTTTGTTCAGGTGGGTTTGCGGGCCAAGCTCATACATGGTCTGGCCAAACTTCAGCTTGCGCAGCTCTTTGATGCAGCCGGGCATCAGAATCAGCATCAGCGCCACGGCCAGGACAGGGGCGGCAAACAGGTACAGCATGCGTATCTCTCCTTTTGGGTTACTCAGTTTTTATGGGCGCGCATATCGGCAAGCAGCTCTTTTACCACGATTTTTTCATCAAAGGGATGCTTTTCGCCGCGGATCTCCTGATAGGTTTCATGGCCCTTGCCGGCCAGCACCACCACGTCGCCCTCGCGGGCGATTTCCAGCGCGTAGCGGATGGCCTCACGGCGGTTCTCAATCACGGTATACGCACCCTTGGTGTGGCGGATGCCCTCCTCGATGGCGGCCAGAATCTGATAGGGATCCTCGCTGCGCGGGTTGTCGGAGGTCAGGATGGAATAGTCCGCCAGCCGTCCGCCGATCTCGCCCATCATGGGACGCTTGCCATGGTCGCGGTCGCCGCCGCAGCCAAACAGCGCGATCACGCGGCCCCGGGTAAAATCCCGCACGGCCTTGAGGATATTTTCCAGCGCGTCGGGCGAGTGCGAATAATCCAGAATCACCTTGTAGGGCGTATCGGTATCCAGCATTTCGGCGCGGCCAGGCACAGCGCGCACGCTTTCCAGGCCCTTGACGATATCGTCCAGCGATACCCCCAGCAGCAGCGCCGCAGAGGCCGCCGTAAGGGCGTTATACACGTTAAAGATGCCCGTCATCTGCAGCTTGATATGCCGCTCGCCGCGCTTATTGACGCACATGCGGAAGGACACGCCGTTCTCGGTGATCTCGATATCGCGGGCGTAAATCTCCGCGTCGGAGCTGATGCCATAGCAGGTATAAGGAATCTGAATATCAGCCAGGATTCTGCGCGTGCTCTCATCGTCCACGTTGAGGGCGGCGGCGCGGGTATAGCGCGGGGTAAAGAACACCTTTTTGGCCTCAAAGTACTTGTCCATTGTGCCAAAATAATCCAGGTGATCCTGCGACAGGTTGGTATAGCAGCCTACATCGTACAGGACGCCGTCCACGCGGTGCATAGCCGTGGCGTGCGCGGACACCTCCATCACCACCGCCTGCACCTGCTGATCGGCCATGTGGCGCAGAAGCCCCTGCAGCTCGTCCGCCTCGGGCGTAGTCATGCTGCCATGGATAAAGGTGCTGCCGATCATATTGCCCGTGGTGCCAATCAGGCCGCATTTGCAGCCGGCCTGCTCCAAAATGGCCTTGATCAGATAGCTGGTGGTCGTTTTGCCCTTGGTGCCGGTGATGCCCACCATTTTCATCTGCCGTGCCGGATGGCCGTACAGCTCGGCGCACATGGGGCCGAAAGCAAGGCGGGTATCGGCAACCAGCAGCTGGGGCACGTCCAGGGGCAGAAAGCGCTCCACCACCAGCGCCGCCGCGCCGTTCTGCACAGCCTGGGCAGCATAATCATGCGCGTCAAAGCGCGCGCCGGAAATGCAGAAGAACAGTCCCCGCTCGGTTTTCCTGCGGCTGTCCATGCAGGGCAGCAGCACCTCGCAGTCGCCCCGTCTTTCCGTTACATACTGCGCGCACGCGCGCGCCAGATCGCTCAGCTTCATTGCCCGTTCCTCCCGCTTATTTACAACCTATATATTATATCCAAATTATCCCCGTTTGACAACCTTCAGGGCATGGCAAACGATACTTTTACCGTGCTGCCCTGGGCGGCATAGGCCCCATAGGCCGGGCTTTGAGTAACGGCCACGCCGCTGCCGCTGATTTCCAGCTCAAAGCCCCGCGCACGCAGGGCGCGGCTGGCCTCCACCACGGACAGGCCGATCACATCAGGCACGCAGGCCATGATATCGGGGGTGATCTCCTGCTGCTCGGCGGTATAGAGCATCACCTGTCCCCCGGCAGTCAGCATGGCCCCGGCAGCGGGCATCTGCGCGGTAACAACCGTCCCCACGCCGTCCGTTTCGTATTTCAGGCCCAGGCTGCGCAGGCGCTTGACCGCCTCGTCCAGCGCCCAGCCCTGAAAATCGGGAATCTCCACCCGCTGCTCCTGGGCTGCGCCGGCCTTTTCATAGCCCAGATAGCTGAGCGTATCGTCGATGATCTGCCGTGCGAAGGGCGCAGCTGTGGTGCCGCCGTAGTCCACCGGCACATCGGCAGCATTGACAATGACCAGCACGGCAAAGCGCGGCGCGTCGGCGGGCGCAAAGCCGATAAAGGAGCCAATGTGCACGCTGCTGGATACCTTACCGTCGATGTACACCTGCGCCGTGCCCGTCTTGCCGCCCACGCGGTAGCCCTCGATATAGGCGTTTTTACCGCCGCCTTCGCTGACCACCTTTTCCAGCAGCTCGCGCATGGTCTGGGAGGTTTCGGCCCGGATGGGGCTGGCCACCACCTGCGGCGCGGTGCGCTGCACAATGCCGCCGTCCTCATCCAGAATGGCAGATACGATGTAGGGCTTCATCAGCTTGCCGCCGTTGACCACGGAGGAAAAGGCTGTGATCATCTGGATGGGCGTGACGGCCACGCTCTGGCCAAAGCCGATGCGCGCCAGATCAACGTTTTTGACATAGCGGCTGTTAATCAGGATGCCTGTGCCCTCGCCGGGCAAATCCACGCCCGTGCGCACGCCCAGGCCAAAGGCGCGCAGGTATTGATACAGCCGCTGCGTGCCCATGCGCAGCGCCAGGGTGACGAACACCGGGTTGCAGCTGTTCTTCAGCCCGTCGGCCAGCGTTTCGTGTCCGTGGCTCTTTTTCCAGCAGCGGATGGTATCGCCGTCCACCCGGATGCTGCCGGTGCACTGGAAGGTATCCCCCACGCTGGCCACGCCAGCATCCAGCGCTGCGGCGCAGGTCAGGCTTTTGAAGGTCGATCCCGGCTCGTAAGCATCGCTGACAGCGCTGATGCGCATCAGCTCGGTCAGCGTTTTGATATCGTCGCGCGGCGGGCTGTTGGGATCGTAATCAGGCTTCATGCACAGGGCCAGGATTGCGCCGGTGTTCACATCCATCACGATGCTGGTGACGGACTTGGCGTTATTGACCTGGATGCACTCGCGCATGGCGCGCTCTGCAAAGCTCTGGATGCTCGCGTCGATGGTCAGCTGCACCGTATTGCCCGTTTGCGGGGCGATGTAGGTGGTATTGCTTTGCGGCACAGTGCGCGCCTTGCGGTCCACCTCGGTCAGCAGGATGCCGTCCTCGCCCTTGAGCACCGTGTCGTACTGCTGCTCCAGGCCCGACTGGCCCTCGGAATCCACATTGGTCAGGCCCAATGCCTGGGCAAGGAACTGCCCCTTGATGTACACGCGCCGCGTATCCTCCGAGAAGGACAGCCCCTGCAGCAGCTTTGCGGCGGATTCATCCTGTGCGCGCAGCGTACGGATGGCGTCCACCGTGGCGCGGGGCACCTGCCGCTTGAGGACGACGAAGGCGTAATTCTTGTTTTTCAGCTTATTGAGGATTGTCTGCTGCTCAACATCCAGCAGCCCGGCCATGCGTGCGGCGAAGGCCGCGTCGTCCGTCACCTTGCGGGGATTTACGGATACGATATAGGCCGTAGTGCTCAGCGCCAGCGTCTCGCCGTTGCGGTCCACAATGCTGCCGCGCCGCGCCTCCACCTTGCCCTCCTGCGTCCACTGGCGCACGCCTCGGGCGGTAAGCGCCTCCCCCTGTATAACAGTAAGGCTGATGATACGCGCCACGATTGCGCCAAACAGCGCCGTAAGCACCACCATCAGCTTCCAGATTCTTTTGCGTATGAGCAGTTCTGCGCGCATAAAAAATCCCCCTCGTTTTACGCGCGCCCGCCCCGGCGCTCAGCGCCAGGCTGCGACGCTGCCGGCGGAGAGGGAGGAATCCGCATAGGCAGGCCGGGTGTTGGGCGCGTAGATTTCAATCGGCTTTACGCCCTGGCTGGATACCATGCCCAGCCGCTGCGCCGCCTGATAGCAGATGGTAGAGGATTGGCACGCCTGCGCCACCTTCACCTGCAAATCCATAATTTCCTTCTGCAGGCTCTGCATATCGTCCATAATCGCCTGGCGCTGTTTATAAGCCGCCGAGCGGTTGGCTACAGCGGCCCCATAGAAGCCGCCCACGATAAACAGTGTAAACGCCAGCACCACTACGGCCGCCAGCATGGGCACGCCCGCATATTCACGCCTGCGGCGCACGCTGTTGGGCGCGGAATAGCTCATCCGCCCGTCATAATCCACGCTGGCCTCGGCCGCAGGCACATGCACGTTGCTATGGACGTGCATTCTTTCAAAGGGCTGGGTCTGGCGGCCTGCTGCGGCGTAGGTCATGTTCGGATTTCTTGCCAGCGACATTTCAGTTTATCCTTTCAATCGGTTCGATTAGAACCTGGTCAATTGTTTTTACGGGCGGCGATTTCAGCCTCGAAGGCCAGCACATCGGGAATTTCCGTCTCAAAAGCTTCTTCCTCGCTCTGCGCGTCCTCATTGCGCATCACGCGGATATGCGTACCCGCGCCGCTGACCTCCACATCCTTGGCGTCTTGCAGAAAGCGCGCGCGCAGTTTTTGGGGCAGCAGCACGCGGCCCTGCGCGTCGCACTCGCAATCATCATAGGTATATTTGGAAAACAGGTTGATGACCCGCTCCATGCGCATATCCTTTTCGGCCAGCTCCAGCAGGGAGCAGTAGTACAGCTCCCACTCATGCTGCGGATAGATGGCGATGGCCTTGAAATCCGGGGTCATGCAGATATAAAACCGCTCCCCCAGCGCCTGGCGGAAGGACGCGGGCACGATCATGCGCCCCTTGGTATCCAGGCCGTGAACATACGCGCCCCGAAAGCCGCGCCGGAGCAGATGGCGATACTTATCCAGCAGGGCAGACTGGGCAGGCGTCATTTCCGCCTTGCGTTCCTCTTCCATGCTGTCCACCACCTTTTCCGCCACTTCGTACCACTTTCTGGGTCGTGCCACCATTATGAACCACTTTTTTCATTCCGTCAACTGCAGAAAAAAACTTTGGGACAAATTTTCGTTATACTTTTGAAACATTTGTTTTCTTTTAAGAATAAGTGTTCGTATTCAGTCAAAAAACCGTTCGCATTTAACGGACATTTTCCATGATATTCCAGCATTTTATTGAGCATATATCACAGTAATTTTATTGTAATTTATATATTTTCAACGAATTTTTACGTCATAAAAAATTAATTATCTTTGGTCGCAAACAGCCTTCAGCCCATGCTCCGGCCTGCCGCAGGCGTCCGCTGCGGGCTTTTGCAGGGTCTCCCCCACCGCGCGGCACGCATTCCCCACAAATAAAAAAAGACGCTCCACACAAGCGTCTTTCGTTTCGATTTTCAGCAGTGCTTTCGGCGTAAATCCGGGTTTACTCCCCACTTTGCGTAATCTGCGCCAGCTTAAAGCCCAGGCCGTCGCAGGCGACATAGTGATAGCGCACGCCGTCCACCTGACCGGAATAGGCCGTTTTGATGGATGCGCCGTGCAGATGTCCGTATACCACGTCGTCCACATGGAACTCCGTCATCAGGTCGGATACGCGCGTGCGCACGCCGCCCTCGCCAAGGGGTGGAAAGTGGGTGAGCGCGATCACCGGGCCGTCGGGGCTGCGCTTGCGCGCACACTCCAGCGACATGCGCAGGCGCAGCAGCTCCCTGGCATAGAGGCGCTCATTCTCGGTATCCCCCGCGCTCTGCGGGCATGTCCACCCGCGCGAACCGCAGAAGGTGATCCCATCCAGCGTCATCGCATCGTTCTGCAGGGCGTACATGCCCTCTGACAGCGCCTCGCGCACGCGGGTGAGCGAGCTCCACCAGTAATCGTGATTGCCGCGCAGCAGGATCTTGCGCCCAGGCAGGGCGGCGATGGCGTGCAGATCGTCCAGCGCATGGCTCAGCTGCATCGCCCAGCTGATATCGCCGGGGATCAGCACCACATCCTGCGCCGTTACGCGCGCGCGCCAATCCTGACAGATCTTCTCCCAGTGGCCTTCCCAATGCGCGCCAAAAACGGCCATCGGCTTATCATCGCCGCCTGGCAAATGCAAATCGCCGATGGCATAAACGATCATTTTTTACCCTTCCGAGGCTTGCCGATGTTCTCCTCATCGTCGAAGTCGTCGTCGTCCTCGTCCTCATCCTCTTCCTCGCCCAGGGCCTCCAGCGACATCGCGCCGTCAGGATCCTCCTCGGTATCGGGAATGATTTCATCCATGGTGCTGATGGGGTCGATATCCAGCGCGGCCTCCCCGGATACGGGGATGTTCTCGCTTTCGGTATCGTCGTTGTTCTCCTCGCCGCTCATTTCCTTATAGCAGAACAGGCACACGTCCTTGCCGGGCATCACGGGATGCTCGCCGCACACGGTGCACATTTCAATTTCATCACGAATGGGCTCGCCCTTCATTTCCATGCGGCAGATTTTGCAGTACTGCTCGCCGTCCAGGATGTAGTTCAGCTCGCAGCGCGGGCATTTGGTCAACGTCATAGTAAAGACTCCTTTTATGCTATGCCACGGATTTCCATGGCAGATAATTGGCAAAGCAAATTGACTTTGCAGGTCGTTTGTTTTACGATTTTATTGCGATATCATAATACACTCGCAACAAAAACGGAGGTACATATGAAACAGCTCAAAAGAATCGCGTGTTTATCTCTGGTTTCCGTTCTTTTCGCCGCCTCATCCCTGGCGGAAGGCGCACCCACGTCGCAGTTTGGCGTGAACAACTGGCCTTATCGCAATCCAAACAGCGCCTGCGGCACAGCCACCAATCAGCCCCAGGACTGCGCCACGGCCACGCCTGCGCCTGCTCCCAGCGCGCAGCCTACCGCCGCGCCCAAGCCTACGGCCACGCCGCAGCCCACGGTTCAGCCAACCGCCAGGCCAACAGCCGCGCCCACAAACTCCGGGAACCTTGGGGATTATACTACGGTTTCCGTCTCTGCGCAAGAGTATTCTGCATGGAATTTACTAAATGCTGACCGCGAAGCGAACGGATTGGCCGCTTTGCCCCTGGATCAGGAGCTTTGCCGCATCGCGCGCATCAAATCCTGCGATATGAAAACCAACGGCTACTTTGCGCACGAGTCCCCCACCTACGGCAACATGGCCGCCATGCTCAAGCGCTTTGGCTACAGCTATCAGGGCGTGGGCGAGAACATTGCCCACCATGCCACGGTCAATAAGGCTGAGGCCGCCTTTATGAGCAGCACGGGGCACCGCGCCAACATTCTGGGCAGCCAGTGGACCAAGGTAGGCATCGGCGTGTGCTATGACGATCAGGGCTATGTGTATGTAACGCAGGTCTTCGCGCGTTAATTGCCGCGCCAGGCGCGCATCGCCTGATAAAACGCCGCCCGCCGCAAGGTATTCGGGGCCTTATGCGCCTCGACCGCCCCGGCGGGCTTTTGCGCGTTTTCCGGCTCCTGCGCGCTTACAGGCAGCGCCTTGGCCGATTGCAGGGTCCGATCGCTTTCGCGCTGCGCCTCCCGCAGGGCGCTCAGTGCCGCGCCGCCGCTGATGGTGCGCGCCTGCGCCGTCAGCATGGCCGCTTCCTCCCATCCGCGCGCGGGCGTCATGGTATCAGAAAGCCGCATAGCGCTCTCCCCCTTTCTCTGGATGGTTCATGCTATGCGGCAATAAGCTCATGCGTTCTGCGCCTTGCGCAGGAAGGGAATTACGCGCCCGGCAATTTCATCGCAGGCCTTGGAGGCTGTGCAGGCGTGGGGCGCGTCGGCCAGCCAGAGCATTTCTTTTTGTCTTGCGCCCGCCCCAGCCAGGATGATATCCGCGCTGTCCTTGCTGATGGTATGATCGCCGTGGCTTTGCACCACCAGCATGGGGCAGGAGATCGCATACAGGTTTTTGCGCGCCAGGTGCATCAGATGGCGCAGATCGGTCACGCTGCGGGTGGGAAAGCCCGCGTATCCGGCCTTGTAATCCTTCATTGGATCGTTTGGGTCCACCTTGCCGCCGTTACGCCAATACGTAACGGGCACAAACACGGACAGCGCACCTGCCGCCCAGTCAAAGCGCACCTGCGTTTTCATGGGGGCGGAAATGGGGATGCAGCTGGTCACCTCCATCTGCTCGGCGGCAATCAGGGTCAGATCACCGCCCATGGACAGGCCGCACACGGACACATAGGGATATTTCTCCTTTAATTCGCGCACGGCGCTCAGCTCGGCGTTCAGATAATCCTGCCAGCGCACCGGGCGCATATCCTCCAGCCTTGTACCGTGGCCAGGCAGGCAGATGCCCTGCACCGTAAAGCCCGCGTCGCGCAGCCGCTCGCCCAGATAGCGCACGGTGGCCGGGGTGCCGGTAAAGCCGTGCGTAAGCAGCACGGCGTGCTCGCCGCCCTCAAAGAAAAAGGGCCTGGCGTATTCATGCATATAGTCCATTGCGTTTATCCCCCGCAAAAACAAAAGGCCATCCGCAAGGGACGGCCTTTTGTAAATCGCATTTTATTTCTGATCGGAATCCTCGTCGTCTTCGCCGTCAATGGGGAAGAGGGGCTTGCCGCAGGCAGGGCAGAGGTTTTCTTCCTCCAGATCGAAGCCGTCGATTTCAAAGGTGACTTCGTTGCCGCAGTGCGGGCAGGTATATTCTACCAGCTGATCATCGTCATCCTCGTCTTCTTCTTCGTCCTCGTCGTCATCGCCGCCGCAGCCGCAGCAGCCGCTGCAGCCTTCGTCCTCGTCGTCTTCATCGTAGAGGTACTCTTCCATATCGGCCAGATCGTCGTCGATGCTCTCAACGTACTCATCCAGCTCGTCATGATCCTTGCGCAGGGCGGTGATCTCCTCGGCCATATCCTGCAGTACGTCCAGAACCTTCAGCAGAAGCTTGCCCTCGTTGGTTTCGTCGGTCAGCTTCATGCCCTCGGCCAGGCCCTTCAGATAGGCAACGCGATCATTGATATTGCTCATTCTGTTCTCCTTTAATCAGGCTCTGGACAGGTACTCGCCAGAGCGGGTGTCGATCTTGATCTTATCGCCGATGTTGATGAACAGCGGCACCTGCAGCTCGTAGCCGGTTTCCACGGTGGCGGGCTTGAAGTTATTGGTAGCGGTATCACCCTTGAAGCCAGGCTCGGTCTGGGTCACTTCCAGCTCTACAAAGTTGGGCGCTTCCACAGAGAAGGCGCTGCCCTTGAAGTAGCGGATGGTCACATTGGTGTTTTCCTTCACGAACTGGATGGCGTCCTCCACCTGGCTGTGGTTGAGGGGCATCTGCTCGTAGGTTTCGGGATCCATGAAGTAGTACAGCTCGCCGTCGTTATAGAGATATTCCATCTCCTTGGTTTCGATGACGGCCTTGGGCATCTTATCGGTGGGGTTGAAGGAGCGCTCAACCACGGCGCCGGTCATGATGTTCTTGATCTTGGTGCGGACAAAGGCAGCGCCCTTGCCGGGCTTTACATGCTGAAAGTCCACGATCGTCCAAACGCCGCCATCCCATTCTACGGTAATGCCCTTTTTGAAATCGCCAGCAGTAATCATTGATTCATTCCTCCATCAATTGTTGTTGTGTTTATTTGCAAAAGGACAGCGCTTACAGGATGCGCAGCTCCTTGGATGCACCGCACAGGGGGCGGCCGCCGGTTTCGGTAACGGCGCAGGTATTTTCAATGCGCACGCCGCCCAGGCCCGGCACATAGATACCCGGCTCGATGGTGATGATATGGCCGGGAACCAGCAGCTTATCGCAGCGCGAGGAAACGCGCGGCTCTTCATGGATATCGATGCCCACGCCGTGGCCGGTGCTGTGGCCGAAGCACTCGCCATAGCCTTCCCCGGCGATGATATTGCGGGCCACCGCGTCAATATCGCAGCATTTCAGGCCCGGAGCGATAGCCGCCTGCGCGGCCTCCTGCGCATGCAGGACGATATCGTAGATTTTGCGCATCTTATCGGAGGGCTTGCCCACCGCCACGGTGCGCGTCATATCGGCACAGTAGCCATCCACCTTGGCGCCAAAGTCCATGGTCACCATATCGCCCGGCTCGATCACGCGATCGCCCGGCACGGCATGGGGAAGCGAACCGTTTTCGCCCGCAGCCACGATGGTGGAGAAGGCCATTCCCTGCGCGCCCAGCGCGAGCATTTTGTAATCCAGCGCTAGCTGCACCTCGCGCTCAGTGCGTCCCGGCGCGATGAAGCCGCAGATATACTCGAACGCCTGGCAGGTGATATCGCACGCGCGCTCGATGCGGTTCATTTCGTCGTCGTCCTTCACCTCGCGCAGCGCTTCCACCTTAAAGTCCAAAGGCTCGAAGGCGACGCCGGGCATGGCGGTCTCGATTTCCTTCATCTGGCGGACGGTAATGATATTATCCTCAATGGCCAGGCGGGTAATACCGGCCTCGCGCAGCAGCTGCGCGGCCACCTGCACATGGCTTACGCCCGCGCGGATGGAGTGCACCGTAAAGCCGGGGCACTGCTTCTGCGCCGCCTCGACATAGCGGAAATCCGTAATCACGGCGCGGATGCCGGGAGCCACCAGCAGCAGACCCTCGCCCGTATAGGCGCTCAGGTAGAAAATATTGGATGCATTATGCAGCAGCGCGGCCGTACCCTGCGGCAGCATTGCCAGCAATTTGTCTGTGCGTTCCATGCATGTCCCCCATTATCATTTGGCAATTAGAATATGCCACATGCGATTTTACCACATATAAACGCAGAAATAAAGAGGAAATTGCAACTTTTTCGCAATTTCGCAAAAATCTTCCCCCGCTCCCCCGGGCATCGGTGATTTTTTGCCGTTTCAGTAGCAAATCAGCGCACATCATGCTATAATGAATGGGAAATTTAACTTTTCGGAGGAAACCGTCATGCCCCTGATCGCCCTTACCCCCTCCTGGAATGATGAAAAAAGGCAGATGTGCCTGGGCCCCGATTATATCGATGCGGTGCAGCGCGCGGGCGGCGCGCCGGTGCTGCTCTCCTTTACCGACAGCGAAGCGCTGGCGGATGAAATGCTCTCCCGCATGGACGGCGTGCTCTTTACCGGCGGCGGCGATGTGAACCCTGCCCGCTATGGGGAAGAAATGCTGCCCTGCTGCGGCGCGCCTGCGGACAACCGTGATCAGCTGGAAACACTGCTGCTGCGCTGCGCGCTGCGGCGCGGCATGCCGATTCTGGGTATCTGCCGGGGATTGCAGATCATCAACGTCTGCCTGGGCGGCACGCTGTATCAGGACATCGGCGAGCAGTACTCCCATGACTTGGAGCATCCACGCAACGACGTGCCCCGCGATTACGCGCACAGCATGAGCCTGGTATCAGGTACGCTGCTGCGTTCCATTTACGGCGCGGATGAAATCCAGGTAAACAGCCGCCACCATCAGGGCGTTAAAACGCTTGCGCCCGATCTGAAAATCAACGCCGTCGCGCCCGACCGGCTGATCGAGGGCTTTGAGTTTGCCGACGGCCGCCCGCTGCTGGCCGTGCAGTGGCATCCCGAATCGCTGCAGGATCGCTATGTCGAGCACCGCGCGCCCCTTGACTGGCTGATCCGCGAGGCCTCACGATGAAGCGCATCGCCTTGATTGCCGATCTGCACGGCAACCTGCCCGCCGTGGAAGCGCTGGAGCAGGATCTGAAAACACGCTCAGTCGATGAAATCTGGTGCCTGGGCGATATCGTGGGCAAGGGTCCAAGCTCGCCTGATACCTTTGATTGGGCCATGGCGCACTGCAGCCTGATCCTGCGCGGCAACTGGGACGAGGGCGTTGCCTCGCGTTCTTTTTCGCGCAGCGACCAGTTCTATTATAGCCAGCTGGGCGAAAAGCGCATGCGCATCCTGGCGGAGCTGCCGCTGGAGCATCACGCTATGATCTCCGGCAAGCATCTGCGCCTGCTGCATGGCCGGCCCGTCATGCCCGTGCTGCAGGCCGCCCATGAGCCGGAGGAAGAGCTGACCTGGCTGTTTGAGCCCGATTATGATATCGTGGGCTATGCGGACATCCACCGCCCCGGCCTGCGCTCGCTGCGCAGCGCGCCAAAGCTGCTGTTCAGCATCGGCAGCGCAGGCAACAGCCTGGGGCTGACCATGGTGCAGTACGCCATCCTGCAATGCGAAATGGGCGCCGCTCCCGCGCCGCTGGATTTGAATTTCATCCTGCTCCCCTATGATCAGGAGCGCGCTGCGCGCGATGCGGAGAAGGTGCCGGACATGCCCATGCGCGAGGCCTATCTGCAGGAAATTCGCACCGGCATATACGGGCGCAAGCCGCCGCTGAGCAAGGGCAAAACCGAATAATATAAAACGACCGAATGGCGTACAGCCATCCGGTCATTTTGTTTTTATGCCTTGATCGCCTGTTCAATCGCCTTGAGCAGTTGATCCCGGCCGTCGCCGTTCTCGCTGGACCAGCAAATCAGCTCCCAGGGCTGCGTCTGCAGGGCGCGGCCGATGGGCGCGGTATATTTCATCCGCGCGCCGCGCGATATCTTATCGGCCTTGGTGGCGATCAGCTGGAATTTCGCGCCCGTCGCGCGCAGGAAGTTCACCATGTCGATATCATCCTGCGTCGGCTCATGGCGGATATCCACCAGCTGCAGCACCAGCTTCAGCTCCCTGGTATTGTCAAAGTAGCCCTGCATCATTTCGCCCCAGCGCAGCTTTTCGCCCTTATCCACACGCGCAAAGCCATAGCCGGGCAGATCGATCAGGTGAAAAGCGTCGCCCGTGCCGCCGTTGATTTCAAACACGTTCAGCAGCCGCGTTTTGCCCGGCGTACCGCTGGTTTTGGCCAGCTTGCCATTGCGGCACAGGGCGTTGATCAGGCTGGATTTACCCACGTTGCTCTTGCCCGCCACGGCGATCTGCGGCAGGCCGATGCCCGTAAAGCGCCCGTACTGCGCCATACTGGTAACAAATTTTGCGTTCTTGATTTCCATGCGTACCCGCTTTCGCTTTTGTCAGTTTCCTTTGGGAAGCAGCGCTGCCTTCAGCACATCGCCGATATTTTCCACCAGGATGATATCAAACACCTTGCGCACATGCTCGGGCACGTCCTCCAGATCCTTTTTATTCTCCTGCGGCAGCAGCAGCGTGCGGATACCCGCGCGATAGGCCGCCAGCATTTTCTCTTTGACCCCGCCGATGGGCAGCACGCGCCCGCGCAGGGTGATTTCACCCGTCATGGCCACATCCTGCCGCACGGCACGGCCCGTGATGGCGCTCATCAGCGCCGTGGCCATGGTCACGCCCGCAGAGGGGCCGTCCTTGGGCACCGCGCCCTCGGGTACATGGATGTGAATATCAATGGTCTTGTAAAAGTCCGGCGCCAGGTCAAACTCCGCCGCATGGGCGCGAATCCACGACAGCGCCGCCTGGGCGCTTTCCTTCATCACATCGCCCAGCTGACCGGTCAGCTTCAGGCCGCCGCCGCCCGCCATCACCGCGCACTCCACCGCCAGCGTTTCGCCGCCCACGGTGGTATAGGCCAGGCCGTTTACCACGCCTACGCGCGGCTTTTTCTCGGGCAGATCGCGCAGATAGCGCACCGCGCCCAGGTATTCCGTCACCTTATCGCGCGTCACCGTGACGGATTTCACATCGTTTTCCAGCATTTCCACGGCCGCCTTGCGCACTACGCGCGCGATGGTGCGCGTCAGCGTGCGCACGCCGGCCTCGCGGGTATAGCCCTCGATTACGGCCTTGAGCGCCGCGTCGCCCATGCGCACGCTGCCCTTGGGCAGGCCGTGCTCCTGCACCTGACGGGGCAGCAGGTGACGCTTGGCAATCTGCAGCTTTTCCTCCTCGGTATAGCTGGGCACCTCGATGATTTCCATACGGTCGCGCAGCGGGCCGGGAATGGTTTCGATGCTGTTGGCGGTGGTGATGAACATCACCTGCGACAGATCGAAGGGCACCTCCAGATAATGATCGCGGAAGGCGTTGTTCTGCTCGCCGTCGAGCACCTCCAGCATGGCGCTGGCGGGATCGCCGCGGAAATCGTTGCTCATCTTGTCAATTTCATCAAACAGGAACACCGGATTCATCGTGCCGGCCAGCTTCATGCTGGCGATGATGCGGCCCGGAATCGCGCCCACATAGGTGCGGCGATGGCCGCGGATCTCGGCCTCGTCGCGCACGCCGCCCAGGGACATCTGCACAAACCTGCGCCCTACCGCGCGGGCGATGCCGCGCACGATGGAGGTTTTGCCCACGCCCGGCGGGCCGACAAAGCACAGGATGGGGCCGCGCAGGCTGCCGTCCCCGGCGCTTTGCTGCTTCATGCGGCGCACGGCCAGGTATTCAATCACGCGCTCCTTCACCTGCTGCATGCCGTAGTGATCCTCATCCAGCACACGGCGCGCGCGCTTGAGATCAAGGTTGTCGGTGGTATACTTGCCCCAGGGCAGATCGAGGATCCACTCGATATATGTCTGCAGCCCGCTGATTTCAGGCGTACCAGGGGCCATGCGCGCCAGACGATCCAGCTCGTGCTCGGCCTTCTGACGCACCTCATCGGGCAGGGGCAGCTTGCGCAGGCGCTCGCGCAGCTCGTCATTTTCAGCCGCGTCGTCCTCGCCCAGC
Organism: uncultured Clostridia bacterium; assembly: GCA_934647235.1. Taxonomy (GTDB): domain Bacteria; phylum Bacillota; class Clostridia; order Christensenellales; family Aristaeellaceae; genus SFMI01. Next base: position 47,061 of record CAKUFG010000007.1, on the reverse strand, counting down.
TCCTCCTGAATGGCGCGGATCTGCTCCCGCAGATAATAGTCCTTCTGGTTTTTCTCAATCTGCTTTTTGATGCGCCCCTGCACCTGCTTTTCCACGCCTGCCAGCTCGGTTTCGCGCATCAGGATGCCGCACAGCGTTTCCAGGCGAGCGGTCACGCTGACCTCCTCCAGGATGGCCTGGCGATCCTCCAGGCGCGTCAGGACGTTTGCGGCAATCACATCGGCCAGCTGATCGGGCGCTTCCACATCGCTGACGGATTTAAGCGTCTCGGGCGATATGCGCATGCTGGCGCGGGCATATTCCTCAAACAGCTCGTGCGTTGTGCGCACCAATGCCAGCAGCGTGGTATCATCCTGCGGCGTTTCGTCGGTAATGGGGGTGACGTCGGCCACCCAATGGGGATCCTCCTGCACGATGGATTTAAGCACCGCGCGCTGACGGCCCTCCACCAGCACGCGCAGGCTGTCGCCGGGAAGATTGAGCACCTGCTTGATCAGCGCGATGGTGCCCACGCGGCAGATGTCCTCCGCCGTGGGATTCTCCACCTCGCCATCCTTCTGCGCGCTCAAAAAGATCTGCTGCCCCTCCAGCATGGCCGCCTCCAGCGCAGCAATGCTGCGCGGACGGCCCACATCGAAATGCAGCACCATGTGGGGAAATATCATCAGCCCCCGCAAAGGCATCAGCGGGATGCGGATTGTTTTGGACTTGCGTTTTGCTGCCATACGGCCCTCCCTGGATCTATTTTCACATGTATATTTTACCAGAATTCATCACCCATTGCAAGACGCTTCGCTGCCCGTCCCCTGCGCGGCCAGGGGCGCAATGCGCGCGGGCTGCTTTTCGGCCTCCGTTTCAGACAGCGCCGCAGGCAGCAGCACGCGATCCAGCGCCTGTGCCAGGGTGTCAATGGCGCGTACATCGATGCCGCAGTCCTCAAAGCGCTCCTGCATGTTTTCGCGCGGCACATAGGCGCGGATCAGCCCCGCGCGCCGGGCAGCCTCCACCTTTTCAGGCACGCCGCCTACGGGCTTGATCTGCCCCTGGACGGAAATTTCGCCCGTCAGGGCGCAGCCGCCGTCCACCGGGCGCCCCGTCAGCGCGCTGACCGCCGCCACCGCCATGGCCACGCCCGCGCTGGGGCCGTCCACCGGCGCGCCGCCGGGGAAGTTGACATGCACGTCCCGATCTGCGGGCAGATAGCCCTGCATGCGCAGCACCGTCTCCACATTATCGGCGGATACGCGGGCGGTGGAACGGCGCTTCATACAGTGCGCGCTGTCCCCCATTTCTTCCTCATCCACAATGCCGCGCACCGTCACATGCCCGCTGCCCGGCATGGCCACGGCTTCGATTTCCATCACCGCGCCCTGATGGCTGCCGAACACCGCCAGCCCATGCACCGCGCCCACGCGGTTTTCCTGCGCCGCGCGCTGATCCGGGCGGGCAGGATAGTGCCCCGAGGTGATCACCCATTCCATATCGGCCTGGGTAATCTGCGTGCGCTGTTCCATCTGCGCCAGGCCAGCGGCCATCTGCACCATATTAACGGCGTCGCGCCCGCAGGCAGCATAGCGCCCGCAAAGCGCGCCGATATCGGGCAGCATCTGATAGCCCGCGCGCGCGGCCGCGCCATCGGCAATCTGCGCCACCTCGCCAGGCTCCAAGGCGCGGAAAAACACCTCCATACAGCGGGAACGCAGCGCGGGCGGCAGATCCTCGGGATTGCGCGTGGTCGCGCCGATCAGGCGGAAATCCGCCGGCAGGCCGTTTTTGAAGATATCGTGGATGTGCCTGGGCACCGAGCCGTCGTCAGGATTATAGTAGGCCGATTCAAAATGCACGCAGCGGTCCTCAAGCACCTTGAGCAGCTTATTCATCTGGATGGGATGCAGCTCGCCGATTTCATCCAGGAACAGCACGCCGCCGTGCGCCTTTGTCACCGCGCCGGGCTTGGGCTGCGGCACGCCCTGCACACCCAGGCTGCCCGCGCCCTGATAGATGGGATCGTGCACGCTGCCAAACAGCGGGTCGGCAATGGAGCGCTCGTCAAAGCGCACGCAGGTTGCGTCCATTTCAATAAAGGGCGCGTTTTCCTTAAAGGGCGTGCCGGGGCTGTGCTTGGCATATTCCAGCACCAGACGTGCCGCGCAGGTTTTGCCGATACCTGGCGGGCCATAGATGATCACATGCTGCGGATTGGCCCCGCACAGGATGGCCTTGAGGGATTTGATGCCCTCCTGCTGGCCGATAATATCGTCAAAGGTCTGCGGGCGCACATGCTCGCTGAGCGGCTCGCTCAGATGCACCGTGCGCATTTTGCGCAGATGCTCCATCTCGCGCGAGGCCTCGCGCCGCAGGCCGGGCTGGGCCTGGCGCTCCTTTTTGAGCTGCGACCAGAAATAGCACCCAACCACCACCGTTACCGCCATCTGGATCAGAAACAATATCCACGTCAAATCAAAATACCCCCTTTTCGCACCTGTTATAGCATGCGAAAAGGGGGCGCTGTTCATGCGGGGAAGATCAGGCAAAAAGTGCCTGCCCGCGTGAATAAATCAGTAGGTTTCCTGCAGCTCGATGTTCTTGTAGCGGCGCAGGCCCGTACCGGCGGGAATAAGCTTGCCGATGATGACGTTTTCCTTCAGGCCCAGCAGCGGATCGACCTTGCCCTTGATGGCGGCTTCGGTCAGCACGCGCGTGGTCTCCTGGAAGGAAGCGGCGGACAGGAAGCTCTCCGTAGCCAGAGAAGCCTTGGTGATGCCCAGCAGCACGCGGCTGGAATAGGCAGGACGGCCGCCGGCCAGGATGGTCTTTTCGTTGGCTTCCTCAAAGCGGAAGATATCCACAAAGCTGCCGGGCAGCAGATCGGTATCGCCGCTGTCCACCACGCGCACCTTGCGCAGCATCTGACGGACGATGATTTCGATGTGCTTATCGCTGATCGAAACGCCGCCCTGGCTGTGGTACACGTTCAGAACTTCCTTGAGCAGGTATTCCTGAACGGCCTTCACGCCCAGAATGCGCAGCAGATCATGCGGGTTGATGGAGCCTTCGGTCAGCTCCGCGCCGGCCTTGACCACATCGCCGTCGTTCACGCGGATATGGATGCCATAGTGGATGGGATAGACCTTCTTTTCGTTGGGATCCTCCACGTTGGTGATGGTAATCTCGCGCTTTTTCTTGTTTTCGCTGATGGACACGCGGCCGCTGATTTCGGCCAGGGTGGCGTCATGCTTGGGCTTGCGGGCCTCGAACAGCTCCTCAACGCGGGGAAGACCCTGCGTAATATCGGAGGTGCTGGCGATACCGCCGGTATGGAAGGTACGCATGGTCAGCTGCGTGCCGGGCTCGCCGATGGCCTGCGCGGCAATGATGCCGACCGCCTCGCCGATATCCACATCGCCGCCGTGCGCCAGGTTCATGCCGTAGCAGCGGGCGCATACGCCGTTCTGGCAGCGGCAGGTAAGCACCGAGCGCACCGTGACGGACTTGATGCCGGCCTTGCCGATCAGCGCAGCCTTCTTGTAGTCGATCGTCTCGTTCAGGGCGCAGATCACTTCGCCCGTCTTGGGATCGATGATATCCTCGGCAGCCACGCGGCCCTGCGCGCGGTCCTCCAGGGATTTCATTTCGCCGATGGCTTCGATCTTGATGCCGCGCACCTTTTCGCCGCGCTCCTCGAAGCAGTCGGTTTCGCGCACGATCACCTCCTGCGCCACGTCCACCAGACGACGGGTCAGATAACCAGAGTCGGCGGTACGCAGAGCGGTATCGGACAGAGCCTTACGAGAACCATGGGAGGACATGAAGAATTCCAGCACGTTCAGGCCTTCACGGAAGTTTGCGCGAATAGGAATTTCAATGGTTTTACCGGAAGGAGAAGCCATGTTGCCGCGCATACCAGCCAGCTGAGCAACCTGCGCGATGCTACCGCGGGCGCCGGAGTTGGTCATCATGTAGATGGGGTTCTTATGCGGCAGGACTTCCAGCACGCGGCCGCGCAGGGCGGCGGTGGTGTCGTTCCAGGTCTTGATTACGTTGGCGTAGCGCTCGTCCTCGCTCATCAGGCCGCGGCGGTACTTGCGCTCGATATCGTGCACGCGCTCGTCAGCCTTGCGCAGCATTTCGGGCTTTTCGGGCGGAACGATGATATCGCTGACGGCCACGGTAATGGCGCCGCGGGTGGAATACTTGTAGCCCATGGCCTTGATATTATCCAGCACCTGGGCACAGATATTCACGCCATGCACGCGGAAGCAGCGCTCGACGATGTTGCCCAGATCCTTCTTGACAACTTCCTTGTCGATTTCCAGCTTGAACATATCGTCCATGGACTCACGGGGCTTGAAGCCCAGATCCTGGGGAATGTTCTCGTTGAAGATCAGCTTGCCCAGGGTGCAGTCGATCACACGGCGCTCGGTCACGCCGTTGAAGGTACGGTCGATACGCACCTTGATGGGCGACTGCAGGGTGATCTGATGCGCCTGATAGGCCATAAGCGCTTCGTTCTGATTGGCAAAGATGCGGCCCGCACCGATGGCGTCGGGATCCACAATGGTCAGGTAGTGGCAGCCGATAACCATGTCCTGGGTGGGGCTGATAACAGGCTTGCCGTCCTGGGGCTTCATTACGTTGTTGGCGCACAGCATCAGGAAGCGCGCCTCGGCCTGCGCCTCCATGGACAGGGGGACGTGCACGGCCATCTGGTCGCCGTCGAAGTCGGCGTTGTAGGCGGTACAGGCCAGGGGGTGCAGCTTCATGGCCTTGCCCTCTACCAGCACCGGCTCAAAGGCCTGAATGCCCAGACGGTGCAGGGTAGGCGCGCGGTTGAGCAGCACCGGATGATCCTTGATTACGTTCTCCAGGATATCCCATACCTCGGGGCGCACCTTTTCCACCATGCGCTTGGCGGCGCGGATGTTATGGGCAATGCCCTGCTTAACCAGGCGCTCCATGACGAAGGGCTTGAACAGCTCCAGCGCCATATCCTTGGGCAGACCGCACTGATGGAGCTTGAGCTCAGGGCCTACGACGATAACGGAACGGCCGGAATAGTCCACGCGCTTGCCCAGCAGGTTCTGGCGGAAACGGCCCTGCTTACCGCGAAGCAGGTCGGACATGCTCTTGAGGGCACGGTTGCCGGGGCCCGTTACGGGGCGGCCGCGGCGGCCGTTATCGATCAGCGCGTCCACAGCCTCCTGCAGCATGCGCTTTTCATTGCGGACGATGATATCGGGCGTGCCCAGCTCCAGCATGCGCTTGAGGCGGTTATTACGGTTGATCACGCGGCGATACAGATCGTTCAGGTCGCTGGTGGCGAAGCGGCCGCCGTCCAGCTGAATCATGGGGCGCAGATCGGGCGGAATCACGGGGATTACGTCCAGCACCATCCACTCGGGCTTATTGCCGCTCTGGCGGAAGGCCTCCACCACTTCCAGGCGCTTGATGGCGTGGGTGCGCTTCTGGCCTTCGCTTTCGCGATCCTTTTCCTTTTCGATCAAGGTGGCGATTTCAGCCTTCAGCTGGGCGCTGAGCGCGTCCAGATCCAGCTCCTGCAGCATTTCCTTGACGGCCTCTGCACCGATGCCCGCGCGGAAGGAGCCGCGCTCCTCCTCGCTCATGGCCATGATCTGGCGATAGCGCGCATCAGTGATCAGGCTGTGCTTTTCAGCCTTGATCACAGCCTCGTTGCCCGCGTCCAACACGATGTAGGAGGCAAAATACAGCACCTTTTCCAGCGCACGGGGGGACACATCCAGGATCATGCCCATGCGGCTTGGAATGCCCTTGAAGTACCAGATATGGCTGACAGGGGCGGCCAGGGCGATATGACCCATGCGCTCGCGGCGAACCTTGGCGCGGGTGATCTGCACGCCGCACTTGTCGCACACCTTGTCCTTATCCTTGTATTTGATGCGCTTATATTTACCGCAGTGGCATTCCCAGTCCTTGGTAGGTCCAAAGATGCGCTCGCAGTACAGGCCGTCGCGCTCGGGCTTGAGCGTGCGGTAGTTGATGGTTTCGGGCTTGGTTACCTCGCCGTAGGACCACGCAAGAATCTGCTCAGGCGACGCCATGCCAATCTGGATGGAGTCAACATTGGTCAGTTCAAACATCCTGTTTCCACACTCCTTCGCAGCTTACTCGATATCATCATCGTCGATATCCGTGAGCGGATCGTCAAAATCAGCAAAATCGTCGTCTCCGCCCAGCTTATCCAGATTATCCAGCTCGCCAAGCTCGTCGTCGATATCGGTGATATCGTCCAGATCTTCATAATCGCCGCCGTCTTCCGCTACGCCCTCTCCGTCAAGCAGGTCGTCGCGCTCGTCCTCGCGGACGGGACGCATCGGCGTATCGCCCATATCGTCGTCATCGTCATCGTCGCGGATTTCGATGACTTCCTTATTTTCATTAAGCACCTTCACGTCCAGGCACAGGGACTGCAGCTCCTTGAGCAGCACCTTGAAGCTCTCGGGCACGCCGGGCGTGGGGATGTTCTGGCCTTTGATAATGGCCTCATAGGTCTTTACGCGGCCCACGATATCGTCGGACTTCACCGTCAGGATCTCCTGCAGGGTGTTGGCCGCGCCGTAGGCTTCCAGCGCCCACACTTCCATTTCGCCGAAGCGCTGGCCGCCGAACTGAGCCTTGCCGCCCAGAGGCTGCTGCGTAACCATGCTGTAGGGGCCGGTGGAGCGGGCATGCATCTTATCGTCTACCAGATGGTGGAGCTTGAGGAAGTACATGATGCCCACCGTGACCGGGTTTTCAAACGGTTCGCCCGTGCGGCCATCATACAGGATGGTCTTGCCACTGGGATCCATGCCGGCCATCTTGAGGCATTCGTCGATGTCTTCCTTGGTCGCGCCGTCAAATACGGGGGTGGCAACCTTCCAGCCGAGCTTTCTGGCGGCCATGCCCAGATGCACCTCCAGCACCTGACCGATGTTCATACGGGAAGGTACGCCCAGCGGGTTCAGCACGATATCCAGCGGGGTGCCATCGGGCAGGAAAGGCATGTCCTCCTCGCGCAGGATGCGGGACACAACGCCCTTGTTGCCGTGGCGGCCGGACATCTTGTCGCCCACGCTGATCTTGCGCTTCTGGGCGATGTACACGCGCACCATCTTGTTTACGCCAGGGCTGAGCTCATCCTTGTTTTCGCGGGTGAAGATCTTCACATCCACGATGATGCCGCCCTCGCCGTGGGGCACCTTCAGGGAGGTGTCGCGCACCTCGCGCGCCTTCTCGCCGAAGATCGCGCGCAGCAGGCGCTCTTCCGGGGTCAGCTCGGTTTCGCCCTTGGGCGTTACCTTGCCTACCAGGATATCGCCGGAGCGCACCTCCGCGCCAATGCGAATGATGCCCTCCTCGTCCAGATCCTTGATTGCGTCGTCGCCGACGTTGGGAATATCACGGGTGATTTCCTCCGGGCCCAGCTTGGTTTCGCGGGCTTCGGATTCATACTCCTCGATATGGATGGAGGTATACTTATCTTCCTTTACCAGGCGCTGGCTCAGCAGCACGGCGTCCTCGTAGTTGTAGCCTTCCCAGGTCATGAAGCCGATGAGCATGTTGCGGCCCAGGCCGATTTCGCCGTTCTCGGTAGAGGGGCCGTCGGCCAGCAGATCGCCCACCTCCACGCGCTCGCCGTAGCTGACGCGGGGACGCTGGTTGATGCAGGTGCCCTGGTTGGAGCGGGCGAACTTGGTCAGCTTGTACTGATGCAGCACGCCGTCGTCATCCTGGATGGTTACTTCGTCGGCAGCCACGGAGTGCACGATGCCGGCATGCTTGGACAGGGTCACAACACCCGAGTCATGCGCAGCCTTGTACTCCATGCCCGTGCCCACGATAGGCGCTTCGGGCACCAGCAGCGGCACAGCCTGGCGCTGCATGTTGGAGCCCATCAGGGCGCGGTTCGCGTCGTCGTTTTCAAGGAAGGGGATCATGGCCGTAGCCACAGATACCAGCTGCTTGGGCGACACGTCGATATAATCCACATGAGAGGCGGGCACTTCCATAATTTCGTCGCGCCAGCGCACGGTTACGTGATCGTTTTTGAAGGTATTATCGGGATTGAGGGGCTCCTTGGCCTGGCCGACGTTGTAGTTATCCTCTTCGTCCGCAGTCATGTAGACGATTTCGTCGGTCACGCGGCCGGTTTCCTTATCCACCTTGCGGTAGGGAGCCTCGATGAAGCCGTACTCGTTAATGCGGGCATAGGTAGCCAGCGAGCCGATCAGACCGATGTTGGGGCCTTCAGGCGTCTCGATGGGGCAGATACGCGAATAGTGCGAATAGTGCACGTCGCGCACTTCCATGCCGGCGCGGTCGCGGTTCAGGCCGCCGGGGCCCAGGGCGGACAGACGGCGCTTATGCGTCAGCTCCGCCAGGGGGTTGGGCTGATCCATGAACTGGGACAGCTGGGAGGAGCCGAAGAACTCCTTGATCGCCGCGCTGACGGGGCGGATATTGATCAGGTCGTTGGGCTTGACGTCGTTGGCGTCCTGGATGGCCATGCGCTCGCGCACAACGCGCTCCAGGCGGGTCAGGCCGATGCGCACCTGGTTCTGCAGCAGCTCGCCCACACTGCGCAGGCGGCGGTTGCCCAGATGGTCGATATCGTCCGTCTCGCCCACGCCGTAGGGCATGCCCAGCAGATAGCTGACGGAAGCGGTGATATCATCCACGATGATGTGCTTGGGCACGATGTTGGCGATGTTCTCGCGCACCGCGCGCTTGATATCCTCGGGATCCTCCAGGCCCTCGATGGTGGCCAGCAGGGTGGGCAGATGCGCCATTTCGTTCACGCCCGCTTCATGGGGATCAAAGGGCAGGTACGCGGCGGCGTCCACAAAGTTGTTGCCCAGCACGCGCACCACGTGCTCATCGCACATCAGGTTTACCACGTTGATGCCGGCATTCTGGATGGCAACGGCGGTATCGCGGTCGATGACCGCGTCCTTCTGCACCAGCACCTCGCCGGAGCGGGGATCGATGATATCCTCAGCCGCGTGGTGGCCGGCAATACGGGCGGCCACACCCAGCTTTTTATTGAACTTATAGCGGCCCACGCGCATCAGATCGTAGCGCTTGGGATCAAAGAACAGGTTGTTCAGCAGCGTGCGCGCGCCGTCCTCGGTCGGGGGCTCACCGGGCTTCTGCCGCTTGTAGATTTCAATCAGGCCCTGAGACTGGCTCTTGGTGCTGTCGCTGCGCTCGATGGTGGCCAGCAGGCGCTCATCCTCGCCCAGCAGGCCCACGATATCAGCATCGCTGCCATAGCCCAGCGCGCGCAGAAGCACGGTGATGGGCAGCTTGCGGGCACGGTCAATACGCACCCACAGCACATCGTTGCTGTCGGTTTCATATTCCAGCCACGCGCCGCGGTTGGGGATGATCTGGGAAGCAAAAAGCTGCTTGCCCGTCTTATCCATGGTCATGGAAAAATAGGCGCCGGGAGAACGGACCAGCTGGCTGACAATGACGCGCTCCGCGCCGTTGATCAGGAAGGTGCCGTGCTCGGTCATCAGCGGGAAATCGCCCATGAACACTTCGGTTTCCTTGATTTCGCCCGTTTCCTTGTTCTTCAGGCGCACGAACACCTTCAGCGGCGCGGCGTAGGTCAGGTCGCGTTCGCGGCAGCGTTCGATTGAATTTTTGGGAACCGAGTCAAGCGAGTAATCAACAAACTCAAGGATCAGGTTGCCGCTGTAATCCACAATCGGGGATACGTCGGCCAGCACCTCGCGCAGATCCTCCTGCAGGAACTTGCGATAGCTGTTTTTCTGAACCTCAATCAGGTTGGGCATGTCCAGAACTTCATCGATGCGCGAGAAGCTCATGCGCTTGCAGTGCTTCCCCATCTGAACCTCGTGCACCATAAAAAGCAATCACCCCTTTACTGTTGCAGCGCAGAACGGCGGTACCTCTTTGGCATTTTGGATTGTTCTTTTTTTGTTCTTTTTTCTTAAAAGAACCTTCAAAATGGCCAGAAATCGGTATCTTACCAATACTGATGCAATTATAGATGATAGCACACGAAAAAGTCAATGTCAAGGCCGTTTTTTCACATTTTCAATAAAAATTTCTGTCAAGGCCCCTGTATGCGGATTTCTCCCGGTTTTCGACGCAGTCAAGTTTATTCTTTGGGGGCTTTTGTGCAAATGGATGTGACATATGGTTTCCGTTATTGGTTTTTTTCAGTCTTCATAAAGCAAACAGCGCCCTTCCCCCGCACTGGCAGGGAAAGCGCGCCGTTTGTTCTGTATGGTTCATTATTCTGCCGGATTATTCAGCAATGCGGTCTCAATTTCATCCTCGGTATAGATTTTCACGCCCCGGCTGCGAAGCAGCGCCGCCAGCCGCCCATCCCCTGCCGTCAGCATGCCGGAGAAGGTGCCGTCATATATGCGATCCCGGCCGCACATAGGGCTGCGGGCCTTGAGCACGGCACAGTCGCAGGCAAGCAGCTCGTACAGCCTCGCCGCCTCCTGCGCGCCGCGTTCATATTCCGCCGTGCGGTCAGCGCCCTCAACGCTGATCACCCGCTCCCCGATGCGCTCGCAGGGCGGGCGCGGGGTAGGCAGGCCGCCCAATTGCTCAGGGCATACGGGCACCAGCTCATGCTGCTGCCGCAGGGCCAGCGCCGCGGCGCACTGCTTGCTTTTGCCATCGTAGCGGCAGCACGCGCCCAGCAGGCAGGCGCTGATCAAGATGCGCATATCAGGCGATCTCCAGCGCGATTTCCATCATCTGGGTAAAGGTGTTCTGCCGCTGCTCGCTGTCCAGGCCCTCGCCGGTAAAGGGATTATCCGAGATGGTCAGCAGCGCCAGCGCATTCTTGCCCGCGCGGGCGGCGTTGAGATACAGCGCGTAGCTTTCCATCTCCACCGCCAGCACGCCAAGCTTCTGCAGCTTGCCCAGCGGGGCGGACTCATCATAGAACGCATCGGAGGAATACACGGGCCCCACAGGCATGTTCACGCCCATCTCGGTTGCCTTATCATAGGCAGCCTTGAGCAGCTTCCAGCTGGCGCAGGGGGCCAGATTGCCCTCAAAGCCAAACTGTTTGCCGTAGGCGGAGTTGGAATAGGCGCTCATGGCGGCGACCACGCTGCGCAGCCTGAGGTCCTGCTGGATCATGCCGGCCGATCCGATGCGGATGATATTCTCCACGCCGTAGTAATTGAACAGCTCGTAGGAATAGATGCCGATAGAGGGAATGCCCATGCCGGACGCCATGACGGACACAGGCTTGCCCTTATACAGGCCGGTATAGCCATGGATGCCGCGAACGTTATTGACCAGCTTGGCGTCGGTCAGAAAGGTATTGGCGATGAATTCCGCGCGCAGCGGATCGCCGGGCATCAGCACGGTTCTGGCAAAGTCTCCGGGGTTGCAGCTGATATGCGGGGTGGGCGTATTGCTCATAAAAAACAGCCTCCTTTATTCTTCCTGCCATGCGCTGGCAAAATATACGATATCCGATACCTCGCGGTTTACGCCATTTTCGGGCCAATTGATCTTTTCATTATGCAGAACCATGGCGCTGGAATAGCCGCCGTCCAGGTTATAGGCCACGCGGACGGTTACGCCCTGCTCGCGCTCAATCGCGCGCAGGCACTCAAATATCTCTTCATAGGTAAAGCCGCGTCCATGCTCGTCCTGATCGCCCTGACAGCACAGCACCAGATAGGACAATTCGCCCTCCAGCTGGCAGATCACCGTGCGCGCAAAGCGCAGATGACCGCGCGCGACGCTGGCGTTGCCGGCGGTGTTGAGCTTTTCGTAGGCGCGCTCGCCGTCGGCAATGATTGCCGGGCCGAAATCAAAGCTGTTGATTACCTGAATATCGGGATGCTCCTGCAGCCAGGTTTCCACCTTGCTGCGGCTGGGCTGCGTGATCACATGAAAATCGCCGTTCTGATCGACAATCAGCACGTCGATGGTTTTGTATGCGCGGTTATAATAGAACCTGCCCTGGCGCACCACATAGCCGGTAGCGTCAAAATTGCAGTAATCGCCGTTGACCGCCAGGACGGCGTTGTTCATCTCCGCAATGCGCGTGGGCTTGGCCGTGATGGTGGAATTGACCTTATAGGCCACCGCCGTGCGCAGCTGATTGGGCTGGGCAATTTTGACCAGCGCGTAGATATACTCGGTATCCTCCGTTTTGCCATTGTACAGCTTGATGGAAAGCGAAGGATCCTCATAGCCGTTTTCCGTAGCGTACTTTTCGTAATCATAGGGCAGTCCCGGCGCATTATCCGCAGAGAGGGCCGCAATCTCCCCCAGCGCGCCGCACAGCGGCAGCGCGCACAAAAGCAGAATTGTCAGCAGTTTTTTCAGCATCGCGCGTATCTCCCTTACTTTGCAGCCGCAGGGATTTCAAATCGCTCCCGGCGGTGTGCGTGTCAATTTTTATCCGGCAGGCAGTTGCCTTTGCCTGCCGATTGGGCTACAATGGGCTTGCCGCACTGCGGCTAATTGAAAAAAAGAGAAGGATGATCTGCATGCCCTCCGGCACGGTTTCCCCACAGGATGCGTCCGGCTTCGTATCGCTTGCGGATGCGCTGCCCGACGTTCTGCTTGAGATTCGCTATTTTTTCACCTACAATTTTATTGGCGAACGCATTGACGGCTATACCGCCCCGCGCGCGCTGATGACCCGCGAGGCCGCGCAGGCGCTGTCGCGGGTAAGCCGGGCCGCCATGGCGCGCGGCTATCGGCTGAAGGTGTTTGACGCTTACCGCCCGCAGACGGCGGTGGATCACTTTGTCCGCTGGGCGAAGGATCTGAGCGACGTGCGCATGAAGCCCTATTTTTATCCCCAGGTCGATAAGGCCGATCTGTTCAAGGAGGGCTACATTGCCGCGAAATCCGGCCACAGCCGGGGCAGCACGGTGGATCTGACCCTGTTTGATATGGCGCATGGGCGCGAGGCGGATATGGGCGGGCCGTTTGATTATTTCGGCGAATTGTCCCACCCCGATTACACGCAGGGGCTGAGCGCGGAGCAGCTTGCCCATCGCCGCCTGCTGCGGGAGCTGATGCTGGCCGAAAACTTCCGTCCCCTGTCCAGCGAGTGGTGGCACTTCACCCTCAATCAGGAACCGTACCCGGATACCTATTTCACCTTTCCGGTATAAGCGCTCAGGTCTTCGCCGCAATCAGGGGCACATACATTTCGCGCGCCGTCATGCCGGCATGCATGGCAGTCAGCGCCGTATCCTCGCGGCTGTGCGCCAGCGAATATCTGCCGGTAGCGATGGCGATATAATCGCCGATGATCTCGCGGATATCCGCGCGCGGCGTCCCGCCGCCAAACAGCCCCATGGACAGGGCTGCGTCGGTTGACACCAGCCAGAAATCGTCGCAGCCGAAGGCCGCGTCAAACAGCTGGGGAAAATTCTGCCTGTATTCCGGCTTCACATAAAAGCCCGCCGCGCGCGCCTCAATATGAAAAGGCCGCACCAGCGCCTGCTCCAGCTCCGGATAATCGCAGGTATATTTGTACTCGCAGTCCAGCAGTCCATGATCCGCTGTAACCAGCACCAGCGTATCCTCGTCCATTGCCTGGCAGAAGGCCCGCACGCGGTCATCGATATCGCGCACCATGTCCCCCACGGCCATCACGCCCTGATCGTGCATGGTATGGTCCGGCTCGCCCCAGTAGGTATACACATAGCGCCTGCCCGGCGCGCCGCACAGGGCAGCGGCGGTATCAAACAGCTCGTCCAGCGTCTGAATGCGGTCCGAGCCGAAGCGGGACACGATATGCGCCGATACATTGCCCGTGGCGTTCAGCCGCTGGCAGATGCTGCGATAGGGGCGGTACTGATCGATCACGCGCACATCGCCGCCCATGGGCTTGCCCGTCCAGGAATCCAGATTGACAAATACATCCACCATGCGGTCGATCTGATAAAAATACATCGACCAGCCCAGCCATCCGTGCTCGCAGGGCGAATCGCCGCTTTCAATGCTGGTGGTCGCCGCCACGGTGGTGGAGGGAAATACCGCCGTCATCTGCCGCGCAATGTGCGAGGCCAGAAAGCTGTCCTTGGGCAGATGATCTGCAATCGTGGCCATGCCAAGCCCGTCAAAGAGCATGACCACGATATTTTTATACTGCCTGCGGCCCAGCAGCGCATCCACATCGGGATGCGTCGGATGCGCGCAGGGCGCGCCGAAATGCCGCAGCACGGAGGCTGCGACGTTCAGCCCGCAGTTTGTGTAATCGGGCAGCACCGGCTTATTCATGCGTAATCCACTCCCCCGCCACCTCAATTTGCTCGCAGATCAATTCGGTTACGCCGTTCATCTGCAGCGGCGGCGTATCGGGCAGCGCGATATCCCCCGTGCGCCAGCCCGCCTGCAGCACATTGCGCATGGAAGCCTCGATGCAGGCCGCCTCGCGCTCCAGATGCATGCCCTCGCGCAGCAACTGCTCGATGGCGCGCATCAGGCCAAAGGGATTGAGCTGATCGCGCAGCGCGTTATCATTCTGCTCCAGCGGCGCGCACAGCGGGCACTCGCCGCCCAGGTAAATATCATAGTTCATGCCCGGCGCGCCGCACAGCGCGCCCGCCGCAGGCGCTAAAATAGCCCCCGCGTAGGGCGGACACAGCAGCACGCCCAGGCGCTCAGGCTGGTTGATCATCATGGGAATCACATCTGCCAGGGCGATTTCGCGCGCATGGAAGGGCGCGCGCAGGCTGTCTGCCGCGCCGACGGCGGTCTTCCAATCCTGCGCCAGCTTGCCCGCAGGGGGCGTTTGCAGGATGAGCAGGTTCTCTTCTGCGGAGATCGCATAGGCCCGGCGCGCGGTATCGCGCAGCGCGTCCGCATCGGCCGAGAGCGCCTGAATCAGCAGCGTATTGAGCGGGCGGTTTTCCCCCGTAAGGCTGCGGTTCTGAATCAGATGCGCATAGCGAAGCTCCCGCACGCGGCAGGTGCATAAAAGCTCGGCCGCAAGGTCCGGCAGGCAGCGCATATCGGCCGAGGCCGCAATGATCCCCTGCGACTGCGCGCAAAGCTCCAGCACGTCGTCGGGCACGGTATCCTGCGCGGGGCAGCGGCGCACCGGCAGCGTAAAGGTATGGCCAAAGGATACCGCCGCCTCGGCAATGATACGCGAGGCGGTATCGCACAGGGCCTTTCCCGCTTCGTTTTCGTAAAGCAGTACGATCTTCGCGTGCAATTCACTCACTCCAGCGTCAAAATCTGCACCGACGTTTCGCCGTCAAACTGCGGCAGCTTCACCGCAATCACCTCAGAGCGCGAGGTAGGGATGTTTTTGCCCACATAATCGGCGCGGATGGGCAGCTCGCGGTGGCCGCGATCCACCAGGATGGCCAGCTGAATCATGGCCGGACGGCCCATGGCGAACAGCGCGTCGATGGCCGCGCGGGCAGTGCGCCCGGTATAGAGCACATCGTCCACGATGACCACGCGCTTGTTGGTCACGTCAAAGGGCACGTTTGTGCTGCTGAGCCGGGGCATATCGGCAATGCGGGTCAGATCGTCGCGGTACAGCATGATATCCAGCTCGCCCACCGGCACCTTGCGGTTTTCAATGCGCTCGATGTTTTCAGCAATGCGCTGGGCCAGCGGCACGCCGCGGCGGCGGATGCCCACCAGGCACACATCCTGGCAGCCGTCGTTGCGCTCGATAATCTCATGGGCAATGCGCGTCAGCGCGCGGCCTACCGCCGCCTCATCCATCAGTACAGCCTTGACAGTGCTCATATTACTCCCAATCCAGCGGATAGCTGTCCACGGCGTAGGGCAGCTTTTTGCTGTTGTTCTGCATGGTTTTGATAACGTTGCTGATCTGCAATTCCGCCGTATAGGGCGTGGGCGCAAAATCGTTATAGTCGGTCTTGGAGGAAATGCGGCAGGGAATGATGCGGAAGGGGTTGGCGATGATCTCGCCATTCTTGATGCGGAAGCGCGTCTGGAAAATAAACGTGCTCATATCGTCGGGCTTATTGTTGCCGGCAAAGGAGAAATTGCCCAGCGAATAGACGATGTACTTACCATTGTACTTTTCAATGGGATTGATGCGGTGGCTGTGATGGCCAATCACCAGATCGGCCCCGGCGTCGATGGTCATGCGGCCCAGCTTCTGCTGGTTGGCGTTGGGCGCGTAATCCTTTTCCGCGCCCCAATGGAAGGCCACGATCACCAGATCGTGATTGGCCTTGGCTGCCGCAACCTCGGCGGGCACCTTGGTGTAGAGCGTATCATAATAATCAAAGGTCTTGTAGGAGAGCACGGCCACCCTGACGCCCTGCGTTTCATACTCGGCCATATGATACTCGTCCGCCCAGGCAACGCCCGCGTCGGCCAGCGCCTGCTGGGTGCTGGCGCGGCCGTCGTCTCCAAAGTCGTCGATATGGTTATTTTCAATCGTGGCGATTTCCACGCCGTTGTCCGGCAGCGCCTGGGCATAGGCAGTCGGCGCAAGGAACAGGAAGCTGTTATTGCGCTTTTTCGAGGGGATGCTGTAATCCTCGGCCAGCACGCCCTCAAAATTGACGATGGTGATATCGTCCTGGGCAAAGATGTTCTTGACGTTGCGGAAAATGAAGTTGATATCGTCGTCCTGGCGCTTGAGTTCCTTGGCAAAGATGGTAGAGCTGCTCTGCACATTGCGGCCGATGGTCACATCGCCCACCGCCGTGATGGTCAGCAGCACGCTGCCGTCGCCCTCCAGGCGCGGAGTGGCCGTGGGTGCAGCCGTAGGCCCCTCCTGGTTCTGCGCGGGCTCATCCCCCTCCGCAGGGGTTTGCCCCATCGCGGGCGCAGGCGTGGCGGGCCTGCCGAACAGATCGCCGTAGGAAACATCGTCCTCCTCCGCCAGCGCAAAGGGCAGCGCCAGGCACAGCAGGGCCAGTATCATCCAGAATGCGAGTTTGCGCATAGTGATCCTCCGTATCGTTGAATGCGGTCAGAAAAGCCCTTCGATGCGGCCGTTTTCGTCCACGTCGATATCCAGCGCAGCGGGATGGCGCGGCAGGCCCGGCATGGCGATGATATCGCCCGCAAAGGCCACCACAAAGCCCGCGCCGGCGGACAGGCGCGCGGAACGGATATTGATATCAAAGCCGGTGGGCGCGTTGCGGCGCTTGGCGTCATCGCTGAAGGAATACTGCGTCTTAGCGATGCACACCGGGCAGCGGCCAAAGCCCTCGTCCTCCATGGTTTTCAGCTGTTTCATCGCCTGGGCGGTAAAGGTCGCCCCGCGCGCGCCATATACCCGGCGAGCCACAGCGTCGATCTTGTGCGCCAGATCCATATCGTCCGGATAGGTAAAGAAAGGCACGCGGCTATGCACGCTGTCGGCCTCGCGCGCAACCAGCTCCGCCAGCTCCTGCGCGCCCGCGCCGCCCTTGCCCCAGCCCTCGCACAGAGCGCAGGGGGCGTTCTGCTGAGCCAGCCAGTCCTTCAGCGCGTCGATTTCAGCCTGGGTATCGCTGGTAAAGCGGTTGATCGCCACCACAGCGGGCGCTCCCCATACCGTGCGGATGTTATCCAGATGGCGCTTGAGATTGGCGCAGCCCTCCAGCATAGCCGGCACGTTTTCCTGATTGAGGCTTTCCTTTTCCACGCCGCCGTGGTGCTTGAGCGCGCGGATGGTAGCCACCAGCACCACGCAGTCCGGGTAGATACCCGCCGCGCGGCACTTGATATCGATAAACTTTTCCGCGCCCAGATCCGCGCCGAAGCCCGCCTCGGTCACGGTATAATCGCTCAGCTTCATGGCCAGGCGCGTAGCGATCACGCTGTTGCAGCCATGGGCGATGTTGGCGAAGGGGCCGCCGTGCATCAGGCAGGGCGTGCCCTCGATGGTCTGCACAAGGTTGGGCGCCATCGCGTCGCGCAGCAGCGCGGCCATGGCCCCCTGCGCGCCGATATCGCCGCAGGTAACCAGCTTGCCCGTGTAGGTGCGGCCCACGGTAATACGCGCCATGCGGGCCTTCATATCCATCAGGTCGCTTGCCATGCAGAAGGCGGCCATGATTTCGCTGGCGGCGGTGATATCAAAGCCATCCTCACGCGGCATACCGTTCATCTTGCCGCCCAGGCCGGACACAATGCCGCGCAGCTGGCGATCGTTCACATCCATGCAGCGGCGGAAAACCACCTGCCGGGGATCGATGCCCAGGGCGTTGCCCTGCTGAATGTGGTTATCCACCATAGCGGCCAGCAGGTTGTTGGCCGCAGTGATGGCATGCAGATCGCCGGTAAAATGCAGATTGATACTCTCCATGGGCAGCACCTGGGCGTAGCCGCCGCCCGCCGCGCCGCCCTTGATGCCAAAAACGGGGCCCTGCGAGGGCTCGCGCAGCGCCAGCATGGCGTTTTTGCCGTTGCGGCGCATGCCGTCCGCCAGCGATACGCTGACGGTGGTTTTGCCCTCGCCCGCCGGGGTGGGCGTAATGGCCGTGACCAGAATCAGCCGCGCGCGGGCGGGCTGATCCTGATACGCGGCGGGATCCACCTTGGCGATATAGCGCCCATAGCAGGACAGGCTATCCTCGCGGATGCCTGCCTGCCGGGCGATCTGTGTAATAGGCTGCATCACGGCAGCCTGCGCAATCTGAAGGTCTGTGGGCATTGATTATCCTTTCGTCTGTTCGTCGGCCAGCTGAATAAACAGCTCGATATCCTTTTCAATGACGCGCAGGGACTGACGCCAAAAATCCACGCTGTGCACGTCGATACCCACGCTGGCGGCCACGTTGGCCACGGTATCCGAGCCGCAGGAGCGCAGCAGCTGGTTGTACACCGGCACAAATTCCGCGCCCTTTTGCTGATACTGGGCAAACACGCCCTTGCCAAAGAGCAGGCCGAAGGCATAGGGGAAGTTATAGAAAGCGAAGCCCGGAATGTAATAATGGCTCTTGCAAGCCCACATGTAGGGATGGCGATACTCGGGATCCAGACCGTCGCCGTAGCTTTGATCCTGCGCATCGAGCATCAGATTCTTGAGCTCTTCCACGCTCAGGGTATGGGTCTTGCGGCCCTCGATCACGGCGGATTCAAACAGGAAGCGGCTGTAGATATCCACGATCACCTGCGTGCTGTTCTGCAGATCGCTTTCCAGCAGGGTGAACAGCTCCTCCCTGGAGGCGCTTTGACGCAGCGCACCCGCCAGCAGGGTTTCGTTGAAGATGGAGGCCGTTTCCGCCAGCGGCATGGGCTCGTCGCGCATGGCCAGGGGCAGGCCCTTCATGCAGCGGTTGTGCCAGGCATGCCCCAGCTCATGCGCCAGCGTGCTTACATCGCCTAAGCTGCCGGTAAAGTTGGTCAGCACGCGGCTCTGCTCGCAATGGGGCACGCCCGCGCAGAACGCGCCGCCGCCCTTGCCCTCATGCGGGAACATGTCGATCCAGTTATTTTCAAAAGCGTTGTCGATAAACTGGCCCATTTCGGGGGTGAATTTGCTCATCTCGCGGATCAGCAGCGCGCGGGCTTCCTCCACGGTATAGGTTTTCCCAGGCTTATCCCCCAGATGCATGGGCGCAAAAAGATCATAGAAGGGCAGGCCGTTCTTATGGCCCAGCAGCTCGCCCTTTTTGCGCAGATACCTGCGGAACGCGGGCAGGAATTCACGGCAGGCCTGCCACATCGCATCCAGCGTTTCGCGATCCATATTGGAATAGAACAGCGTCTGATCCAGGATGGAATCAAAGTGATTGGCCTCCAGCATCGTCAGGCCCTCGCCCTTGATGCCGTTCAGGCACGCAGCCATGGCCTGCTCGATCTGCGGATAGGCGGCCAGCTCGGCCTTATAGGCATCATAGCGCACCTGCGCATCGGGATCCTCCGCCTTGCCGCGCACGGCGGACAGGGGTAGCTTTTCGCCGCGATAATCCACGGTCAGGGTCGCGTCCAGCTTATCGCGCAGCTGGGAGAAGGCGCGGCTGCCGGTCAGGGACATTTTGAGGAGCCATTCCTGGATTTCGGGCGCGGGCAGATGCTTGGCCGCCGCGCGATCCTGCCGCAGGGAGAAATCCACCGCCTGCAGCTGCTCGCTTTCGGCGATCGCCTGCTCAAACTCCTCGTCGCTCAGGCCGCCCAGATAGCGGGAGAAGGCCGCGCCGGCCATTCTGTCCGCCACATCCTGCTGCATGGTGCGATCCATCAGCTGCATGGCGGCGGTGTTGTTGGCATTGGTAGACAGGGACAACGAGGCGTACTCGCCGTATTTGTTGGCCTGCTCCCGTTCTTCGGACAGCGCCATATACTTTTCCAGCGTTTCGCGCACGGACAGGCCCTGCTTCAGAACGGCCTGCTTCTCGGCGGTAATCTCATCGCAGCGGGCAAAATCGCGCTCGATCTGCGGATCGTCAAAGCCTTTATAAAATACGCTCAAATCCCAATTCATTCTGGTTTCCTTCTTTCCATCAATATTTATGGTTGGAGACGGCCTCTAGGCAGGTCTGCTTGCTTTCGTCCAGATGGTGCTCCATCAGCTTCATCATGCCGGGCAGGTCGCGCTTTTCCAGCAGATCCACCATCTGGTGATGCTCCTGATGGGCGTTGGAGCGGCGCACGATGCTGGCGATGGTAATGGCCGCAAAGCGGGTGATATACTCCTCCTGGTCGTCGATCACGCGCAGGATGCGGGTTTTATCGGACAGATGCTCGATCTTGCTGTGGAAGGCGCGGTTGAAGGTGGCCAGCGCGTCGCAGTCGGCCTCGGCCTGCGCCACGTCCATTTCGGACAGCAGCACGCGCAGCTCGGCAATGTCCTTGTCCGTCACGTTCTTGATCACCGAAGGCAGAATCAGCATCATCATGGCGTTGCGAATGGTGAAAATCTCGTCGATATCATTGAGCGTGAAAGCGCGCACCACCACACCGCGGCGCAGCACATATTCCACCAGCCCATCGCGCTCCAGCTTGCGCAGCGCCTCGCGCAGGGGCGTGCGGCTGATATGCAGCTGCTCGGCATAAGTGGTTTCCACAATGCGCGAGCCGGCGGGCAATTCGCCGGTAATGATCGCGTGCTTGAGGCGATCATAGGCGATATCGCGGATGGGCTTGCTTTCGTTGCTCAGATCAAAACTGCCGTTGTACATCAAGGAACACCTCTCCCATTCTGGATGTATACAATATACAATTATGATACAAAAAAGTCAAGCGCGGAGGGGCCGCAATCGCCCGTCCGCGCTGAAAATGCCGAACATTTTTTACAATGATATGCTTGCGCCCCCGGTTTTTTCTGTCAGCCGCGCGGCGGGCAATCAGATTTTTTCCAGATAGGGAATCATGCTGGCCAGACGGTCGAAGGTCAGGGTGGGCTTGGTTTCGCTTACCGCACGATCCTCCCAGGTAGTTTCGCCGCTCATGACCAGAATGCTGGTCATGCCAAAGTTTACGCCCGTGGCGATATCGGTGTACAGCCGGTCGCCGCACATGGCCAGTTCGTCGGGCTGAAGGCCCGTCACCATCAGCGCATCCTTGACGATGCCGGAGTAGGGCTTGCCGATAATCAGCTGCGGCTCGCGGCCCGTGCTGGCCTTGATGAAGGCGATGATCGCGCCGATATCGGGTGCAAAGCCCGTCTCGGTGGGGCAGTTATAGTCCGGATGCGTGGCGATATAGGGCAGGCCCGCGCGGACAAAATCGCACACGGCAGTCATCTTTTCATAGTCCAGCTCGGTATCATAGGCGATCACCACATAATCGGGATGCTCGTTATCCACCGGCACGCCCATCTTGTCAAACTCGGCGCGCAGGATATGATTGCCCAGCAGGAAGCACTTTTTGCCGGTGAAGTTGGCCAGGCAGTAACGGGCGGTGGCCTGACCGGAGGTGAGGATATTCAGGAAGGGAGCGCGCACGTTCATGCGCTTGAGCTTTTCCACATAATAATCGGCGGATTTGGAGGAGTTATTGGTCAAAAACAGCACGGTGCGGCCGGTGGCCTCCACCGCATCCAGGAAATCCAGCGAGCCCTCCAGAATCCGGTTGCCCAGGTAAAAGGTGCCGTCCATATCCAGCATAAAGCACTTGATCTTGCGCAGCTTTTCACGCAGCTGCTCGCTGGTAAGGCCGTTTACCGCTTCAGGGGTTCTTGTCTGTTCGTTCATGCTTGCGTACATCCTTCCTGATTGTTGTTAAGCCTGATTGTTGTTAAATACCACGCAGGGAACGAGCGTGCCATCCGCCGCGGCCTGCGAGATTCCCGTAAACCTGCCCTGCACATACAATCGCGTATAGCCGCCGCAGGGCACATGGCAGGGCCATTCGTCCGCGCGCAGGCGCACGCCGTTCATACACAGCTTTGCATAGCGTTCGGGCACGTCATAGCGCGCCAAATGCGACAGCGGCGCGTCAGATGCGATGAGATACTGCCCCAGCGTACCCTCCGCTCCGGCAGCCTTGATCTGCTCGATCGTCACCGCCGTGCTCAGATCAAACGCGCCCGTCTGCTCGCGCAGCAGAAAGCGCATATGCGCCGGGCACCCCAGCGCCTGGCCGATATCGTGGCACAGCGTGCGGATATATGTGCCCCGCCCGCACGTCACGCGCAACAGGCACCCATTGCGCGGCGTTTGGGCCAGCGCGTCGATGCGCATGATTTCGATGGGCCGCGCGGGGATATCCGCCGTTTGGCCCTTTCGCGCCAGCTTGTAGAGCGGCTGCCCGCCCTGCTTGAGGGCGGAATAGATGGGCGGCCGCTGCATGACCGTGCCGGTAAACTGCGGCAGAACAGCCTGAACGGCGGCGAAGCCGGGGATGCTCTCCCCCGTTTCGATCACCGTGCCCTGCGCGTCCTGCGTATCGGTAGCGGCGCCGAAGGCGATTTCGGCCAGGTAGGTTTTCTGTTTTTCCACCAGAAAATCAAACAGCCTGGTCGCGCGCCCTACCATCACCGGCAGAACGCCCGCCGCCTCGGGATCCAGCGTGCCCGCATGCCCCGCCTTTTCGCGCGCGGCGCGCTTTACGATGGCCACCACCGCGCCCGAGGACATGCCAGGGGGCTTGAGCACATTGATATATCCGTCCATCATTTCAGCAGCTTTTTCTCCATCGCGTTCATCATGGCGCGGCTGGAGTCGGCATAAGGCCCGGCAATGGTGCAGCCGGAGGCAAGCGCGTGTCCGCCGCCGCCAAAGCTGCGGGCGATATCGGATACATCCTCGCCCGGCAGCGCGCGCAGACTGTATTTCCAGCTGCCCTGCGCGTCCTCATCCGCCATAAAGCACATACGGATGCCATCCATATACAGAGCGTAATTGACGATGCCGCCCAGATCAGCGTCCTGCGCGCCGCAATCGGCCTTATCCTGCGCGCTCAGGTGCATGCAGGCAGCCTGACCATCAGCAAAATACACCATGCTGCCAATGGCCTTGCCCAGCGCCGAGATATGCGCGCGGGACTTTGTCATAAACAGCCGCCGCGCGGCGGAGGCCAGATCCAACCCCGCGTCCATCAGCTTTTCCATGCAGGCAAAGGTATAGGCGCGCACGCTGTTAAAGCAGAAATTGCCGCTGTCGGACTGGATGGCGCAGTACAGCTGAAGGGCTGCATCCGCGTCCAAGGGCACGTTCAGCGCGTCGTAGAGCATCACAATCAGCTCCGCCGTAGCGGCGGCCTGGCCGTCCACCACGTTCATTTGCGCAAAGCGCGTGTTGGTGGCGTGATGATCGATCAGCAGTGTCTGCGGCGCGGCAAAGAACAGCTCCGCCGCCGCGCCCATGCGCTTTTCATCCGACACATCCACAGCAATGGCCATGCTGAAAACACGGTTACGCGCCTGATCAGGCGTGAGCACGCGCGCAGCATCCGGCAGGCACATCAGATTCTTGGGAACGCCATCGGCGCTGACCAATGTAACCGTTTTGCCCAGCTTATCCAGCAGCCGGCCCAGCGCCAGCAGCGAGCCGATCGCATCGCCGTCCGGATAAATATGCGCGCATATCATAAAGTTGTCCGCGTTTTTAAGCGCGGACAATACTTTCTCTGTGTACAGGTTATTCATCCTGATTCTGATCGCTTTCCTCGGTTTTGGGGGCGATATCGCGCAGCACGGCAGCCACATGCACGCCGTAGGCGATATTCTGATCCCGCACAAACAGCAGCTCCGGCGTATAGCGCAGGGACAGGCGATGGCCCAGCTCCCGGCGGATAAAGCCCGCGCCGCTCTTGAGCGCAGCGATCACGCCCTCAGCCTTGTCATCCTCCAGGATGCTTACATACATCTTGGCATAACGAAGATCGCGCGTAACCTCCGCCCGGGTGATACAATACGTACCGCCCAGACGGGGATCGTGCATATCCTCGCGGATGATCTTGTCCGCCTCACGGCGAACCTCCTCGGAGATCATATCAATGCGAAATTTGCTCAAAGCCTTTTACCTCAGCGTTCAATCTCCTGCTGAATGAAGCATTCGATTTCGTCGTTTTCCTTGATGTCGTTGTAGTTTTCAAGGCCCACGCCGCACTCATAGCCCGCGGCCACTTCCTTCACGTCGTCCTTGAAGCGGCGCAGGGAAGACAGCTTGCCATCGAACACCACGATGTTGTCGCGCACCAGGCGGACGAAGGCGTTGCGCTGCAGCTTGCCGTCCTTGACATAGCAGCCCGCGACCATGCCCACGCCGGACACCTTGAACACGCTGCGAACCTCGGCATGGCCGATGATTTCCTCACGGTACTGGGGCGCAAGCATGCCCTTCATGGCGGCCTCGATATCCTCGATGGCCTGGTAGATGATGCGGTACAGGCGGATATCCACTTCCTCGCGGGCAGCGGCCTCGCGGGCGCTGGCGTCGGGACGGATATTGAAGCCGATGATGATTGCGCCGAAGGCGGAAGCCAGGTTCACGTCGTCCTTGGTGATCGCGCCGACCGCGCTGTGCAGGATGTGCACCTTTACCTCGTCGTTGCTCAACTTCTCCAGCGCCTGCTTGACGGCCTCGACAGAGCCCTGCACGTCGGCCTTGACAATCAGGTTCAGGTTCTTCAGCTTGCCCTCGTTGATGTTGTCAAACAGGTTATCCAGCGATACCTTGGTGGTAGCGGTGCGGGCGGCGCGCATCTTTTCGCGGCGCTCCTGCGCTACCTGACGGCTCAGGCGGTCGTCCGCCACGGCCATCATATCGTCGCCCGCCTCGGGCACCTCGGTGAAGCCCGCGATTTCAACAGGCATGGAGGGGCCGGCTTCCTTTACGCGCTCGCCGCGATCATTGAGCATTGCGCGCACGCGGCCGGAGGCCATACCGGCGACGATGTTGTCGCCCACATGGAGCGTACCGTTCTTGAGCAGCACCGTGGCCAGCGGGCCGCGGTTCTTATCCAGCTTGGCCTCGATGATCACGCCGCGCGCCATACGGTTGGGATTGGCGCGAAGCTGCATCACGTCGGCCTGCAGCAGGATCATTTCCAGCAGGTCGTCCACGCCCTCGCCGGTCAGAGCGCTGACGGGAGCCATGATGGTATCGCCGCCCCACTCTTCGGGCACCAGGTTGTACGCGGTCAGATCCTGCTTTACGCGGTCGGGATTGGCGCCTTCCTTGTCCATCTTATTGATGGCAACGATGATGGGCACGCCTGCCGCGCGGGCATGGTTGATGGATTCAACGGTCTGGGGCATCACGCCGTCGTCGGCGGCAACCACCAGCACAGCGATATCCGTCGCCTGGGTGCCGCGGGCGCGCATGGCGGTGAAGGCCTCGTGGCCGGGGGTATCCAGGAAGGTGATGATGCGGCCATTGAGGTTGACGGTATACGCGCCGATATGCTGCGTGATGCCGCCCGCCTCGCCCGCAGTAACGTGGGACTTGCGGATATAGTCCAGCAGCGAGGTCTTGCCGTGGTCAACGTGACCCATGATGGTAATGACCGGCGGACGGGGCTGCAGCTGATCCTCGGTATCCTCCGCGCCCGTTTCCTCGGTCAGCGCGTCCTCAGCCGTGCGATCGAGCTTCATTTCAAGCTCTACCCCAAACTCGGTGCAGACCAGGGAGGCGGTGTCGAAATCCAGCTCGCTGTTGATGTTGGCCATGATGCCCAGCAGGAACAGCTTTTTGAGGATTTCACCGGCGGGCTTGCCGATGCGCTCGGTCAGATCCTTGACCGTGATATGCTCAGCCGTCATATAAGCCTTGTCGATATGGATGGGCGCCATCATCTGCTGGGCGGAGGGCTGCTTCTTGCCGGCGCGCGCGCGCTTGCCGCCGCGCACCACCTCGTCGTCCATGCCGCCGTTCATATTGGCGCTTTCCTTGGCCAGCTGCTTGCGGCTCTTGGCCACGCGCTCGGGATCATGCTGGCGGATATACTGCTTCTTGTTGGGATCGTAATTGCTTACGCGCTCCTTTTCAACCACCGGCGCAAGCTCGGGACCGCGCGCAGCGCGATTGCCCTGCTGCGGGCGCTGACCCATGCCGCCCGGGCGCGGGCCGCCCTGGCCGGGACGCGGCGCGCCCTGACCCTGCGGACGGGGACCGCCCTGACCGGGACGGGGAGCAAAATTGCCCTGGCCCTGGGGACGCGGCGCAAAGCCGCCCTGACCCTGCGGGCGAGGACCACCCTGGCCGGGACGCGGCGGATAACCGCCCTGCTGACGCTGGGCGAACACGCCGGTGGGCTGGCCGGGGCGCGAGGGCTGACCCTGGCGCGGCGGATAACCGCCCTGGGCGCGCTGCGCGAACACGCCGGTAGGCTGGCCGGGACGCGCGCCGGGCTGGGCCGGACGCGGCGGCTGCTGGCCGGGACGCGCGGGCAATACGCGCGGCGCGGGAGCCACGGCAGGACGCGCAGGCTGCGGCGCGACAGCGGCAGGAGCCGGCTTTTCAGCGGGCTTGACAGCCTCCGCAGGCGCAGCGGCAGGCTTTTCAGCGGGCGCGCCGGGCGCTTCCGCCCTGGACTCCTGCTTGGGCTGCTCCTTCACGGCAGGCTTTTCTTCTTTCTTTACGGCCGCAGGCGCGGCCTTTTCGGGCGCGGGGGCGGCAGGCTTTGCCGCAGCGGGCTTGGGCGCGGGGGCAGCTTCCGCCGCGGGCGCTTTAGGCTGCGCAACCGGGGCCGCAGCAGGCGCTTCCTGCACGGTCTCGTCGTCCGGCATCGTCCATGCCTTGGTATGCTGCTGCACCTGCTGGCGCTTCTGGGCTTCTTCCTTTTCACGCTGCATCTGCGCGCGCTGCTTCTGCAGCAACTGCAGCAGGCTCTCGGCATTGCGCCGGATCCGCGCGGATTCTTCCAGAATCGCGCCCGCCTTCTGATTGATTTCCTTGGTGGCTTCCTTCAGCTTAACCTTCGTCATTCGACGCTTGCACCCCCGCATTTCGCGTTATACTTGAGAATTTTTCTTTATGTAATGCGGCGCGGAAAGGATTTATTCCGCATCCGTCATCAGCGCTTGCAGCCTGGACGCAAAGCCCGCGTCGCAAACCGCCGCAATCATGCGGCCCTCGCGGCCGCACGCCGCGCCCAGCAGCCCATCGGGCAGCGTAAGCAGCGGCACATGGTAATATATGCACGCATCGGTGATTTTCTTCACCGTGTTTGCGGACGCCTGCGCATCCACAACGGCTATGCACGCCTTGCCGGAGCGGACGGCGGCCAGCGCCATATCCCCGCCCGACTGCAGCCTGCCTGCGCGCTGGCACAGGCCAAGCAGCCCGCGCAGTGCGGCCTCATTCGTCTGCGGCATCGGCATCCTCCGGCGCGGGCAGCTCGGGCAGCTGCGCCATCAGCGCGTCGCGCACCGCATCTGACACCGGCGCTGAGAACGCGCGCTCCAGCTGATGCTGGCGAACGGCCCTCTGCAGGCAATCCTGGCTGCGGCACACATACGCGCCGCGCCCGCTTCTGCGCCCGGTGAGATCAAAGGAGATGTCCCCCTCCGGCGAGCGCACCACGCGCAGAAGCTCGCGCTTGGGCTTCATCTCGCGGCAGCCCACGCACATACGCATGGGCACCTTCTTCTGCTTCGTCATGGCTGCTTGCTTTCCTTACTGCTCGTAGCCGGCGTCCTGATCCTGCTGCGGATAGTAATCATCGGCAAAGTCCACATCCTGCTGCGCAGGCGCTTCGCCGCCCATGGCTTCCTCCACCGTCAGGCCCTGCTCGCGCAGCTGCTCGGCAAACTGGGTTTCGGATTTGATATCGATCTTCCAGCCGGTCAGCTTGGCGGCAAGGCGGGCGTTCTGACCCTCCTTGCCGATGGCCAGGGACAGCTGGCTGTCGGGCACCACCACGCGGCAGATCTTCTCCGCATCGGAGATGAACACGCTGACCACGTGCGCGGGATTAAGGGCGTTGGCCACAAACTCGGCCGGGTCGGGCGACCACTTGATGATATCGATTTTTTCGTTGCGCAGCTCGCTGATCACTTTTTCAACGCGGCTGCCGCGCGGGCCCACGCACGCGCCCACGGGATCGATCATGACCTCGCTGGAATAGACGGCCATCTTGGTGCGGCTGCCGGCCTCGCGGGCAATGGACTTGATCTGCACGATGCCGTTGGCAATCTCGGGCACTTCCATTTCAAACA
Organism: uncultured Clostridia bacterium; assembly: GCA_934647235.1. Taxonomy (GTDB): domain Bacteria; phylum Bacillota; class Clostridia; order Christensenellales; family Aristaeellaceae; genus SFMI01. Next base: position 18,530 of record CAKUFG010000007.1, on the reverse strand, counting down.
GGCGCTTGACAAGACCGGGATGAATGCGGCTGACATACACCTGCGGCGTATGCTGGGTATCGCCGCGCGCGCGCTGCACCTGCAGCACATACACCTTGATATGGTCGTTTACGCGATATTCCTCGCCGGGCATGAACTCGCTGCTTTCCATGATGCCCTCGGTAAGGCCCAGCTCCACATACACGGCCTTGGGCTCCACGCGCTGCACGATGGCGGTGAGGATTTCGTTTTCCTTTTCTGCATATTCGTCATAGATCTTGCCGCGCTCGGCCTCGCGGATGCGCTGCACGATCACCTGTTTGGCGGTCTGGGCGGCCACGCGGCCAAAATCCTTGGGTGTTACGTCGATTTCAACGATATCGCCCAGCTGGAAATCGGGGCGCACGGCGCGGGCTTCGGCCAGGGAAATCTGGATATTGGGATCCTCGACCTCCTCCACGATCACCTTGCGGGCGATAACCTGCACGGGCTTTTTGCGGGCGATGACGACGCTCAGGTTCATCGGTGCGCCGGGGCCCTGCTTGCCGCTGCGGCGGAAGGCGGCCTTGCAGGCCTCCTCCACGGTGGACAAAAGCATTTCCTCGCTGATATCGCGCTCGCGCGCCAGGGCGCCGATCGCTTCGACGATATCGTCGCGGTTATTATTGGTTTTGGCTGAACTGGTGGCCATTTGATTTACATCCTTTCAGGATCGTCGGAGAGATCCGCGTTTTCTACTTCTTCCATATCGATCGCGCAGCGCGCGACGGCAACGTCTTTTTTGAGGAATTTCCGCTCGCTTTCATCGGCGCAGCGAATGGTGATATCGCCCTGATCGTAGGCGACAAACTGGCCGTTGAACACCTTCTGCCCATCCTGGGGCTTATAGAGGCGTACCTCGATATCCAGGCCCAGGCAGCGTTCGGCGTCGCGCTGATTTTTGATAGGACGGTCGATGCCCGGTGAGCAGACCTCCAGAAAATCATATTCCAGCTGGTCTACCAGCGGCTGCACGGCGCGATGGTAGTGCTCGCAGTCGTCCAGGCTGATGCCGCCCTCCTTATCCAGGTAAAAGCGCAGGTACAGCCCCGTATTTTCCCGCTCAAAGGCGGCCTCCACCAGCTCGTAGCCCAGCGTATCCGCCAGCTGCCGGCCGATGCGCTCCGCCTGCGATTGCTGATTGCCGGTTTTCTTTGCCATAATCGCTTTAATCCCCCTGAATAAGCGCAAAGAGCGGGCATAGACTGCCAAGGGGCCGATATATGGATACGCGAAGAAAGCCCGCGTTGCCATACACTCCCCAAGCAGCTCCCACTCTTCGTTAAACCCTTCTTTCCGAAAAAAGACGCATTGTAAACAGAATACGTTGACAGTATAGCACAGTCCGGCGCGGAATACAAGCGTTTTTCAGCGAATATCCGGGCGTTTTTTGCGCTGATCAGGCGTGTTCAATCGCCTTTACCGCGTATCCCTGCTTTTCAACGGCCGCGCGCAGGGCGTTATCATCCGCGCCGGCGGCGTCGCTGATGAGGGCGCACTTGTTTTCCAGCTCGATCTCCGCCTTGCAGCCAAGCGCCTCCAGCGCCTTGCGGACGCGGCCCGCGCAATGCTGGCACATCATGCCTTCAATGGTCATCTTAATCATGGTTATCTTCTCCTTTTTGATTGAAATTTATAGCAGCGAGGTCTGGTCCCCGCCGGGATCGCCCATCAGCTCGGTCAGCGTGACCTGGTTGGTATCCTTCAGCCCCTCCAGCGCGCCCGCCGCGCGCAGCAGCTCCACCACGGCGCTGGATACACGCCCGCGGTTTTTCAGATCCTCCACCGACAGGAAGGGCTGGGAACGCGCATCCACAATACCCTGCGCCGCGGCCTCGCCCAGGCCGCCGATGGCGGTAAAGGGCACGCGCAGGCAGCCGTCCTCCATGGTAAAGTCCTTCACGTCGCTCTTGTACAGATCGGCCGGCAGGAAGCGGAAGCCGCGCATCACGAATTCCAGCACCATTTCAAGCGCCGTCTGCGCGTCCTTTTCCTTGGCGGTGGCCTTCTGATCGTTCTCCTGGCATTCGCGCAGGCGCTCGCGCACAAGCTCGGGAGGCAGGATCATCGTGGCCGCGTCAAAGCCCGTGGCGCGAATGGTGAAGTACGCTGCATAGTATGCCAAGGGCATGTGCACCTTAAACCATCCCACGCGCAAAGCCATGGTCACATAGGCCACAGCGTGGCCTTTGGGGAACATGTACTTGATCTTTTTGCAGCTGTCCACAAACCACTGCGGCACGTTGTGCTCGGCCATGGCGGCCTCCATCTCAGGCTTGAGGCCGCGTCCCTTGCGCACGCTTTCCATGGTATCGAAGGAGATCTTGGCCGGCACGCCCTTGGATATCAGATAGTTCATGATATCGTCGCGCGTGCAGATGCACTCCTTCAGCGTGGCCGTGCCGCTGTTGATCAGATCCTTTGCGTTGCCCAGCCACACGTCCGTGCCGTGGGACAGGCCCGAAATGCGGATCAGCTCCTCCATGGTGGCGGGCTTGGTTTCATCCAGCATGCCGCGCACGAAGGCCGTGCCAAACTCCGGCAGGCCCAGGGTGCCGGTGGTGCAGTTGATCTGCTCGGGCGTTACCCCCAGCGCCGCCGGACTCTGGAACAGGGACATGACGTCCTTATCGTCCAGCGGAATCGTCTTGTAGTTGATGCCGGTGATGCGCTCAAGCATATGCATCATGGTCGGATCGTCGTGACCCAGGATATCCAGCTTGACCAGGATGTCATGCATGGAGTTAAAGTCGTAATGGGTGGTGATGATGCTGCTTTCGTTATCGTCCGCCGGGTGCTGGATGGCGGTAAACTGGCAGATGTCATAAGCGCGCGGAAGCACCACCATGCCGCCCGGATGCTGGCCCGTGGTACGCTTTACCCCCACGCAGCCAGCGACAAGGCGGTTCTTTTCGGCCTCGCTCGCCACCATGCCGCGTTTTTCCAGATATTTCATCACATAGCCGTAGGCCGTTTTATCCGCCAGCGTGCCGATAGTGCCTGCGCGGAATACATAGCCCGTGCCGAACAGCTCCTCCACGTAGGCGCGCGCCTGGGGCTGATACTCGCCGGAAAAGTTCAGGTCGATATCAGGCACCTTGTCGCCCTTGAAGCCCAGGAACACCTCAAACGGGATATCGAAGCCATCCTTGGTCAGCTTCTGCCCGCAGATAGGGCAATCGCGGTCGGGCAGGTCTACGCCCACAGTGTAGCCCTCCGGAATATCGAACCATGCCTTGCGGCAATGCTTGCAGCGATAGTGCGGCGGCAGGGCGTTCACCTCGGTGATGCCGCACATGGTAGCCACCAGCGACGAGCCGACCGAACCGCGGCTGCCCACCAGGTAGCCGTCCGAGTTGGACTTTTTTACCAGCTTGCTGGCGATATCATACAGCGTGGCATAGCCGTAGCCGATGATGGAGCCCAGCTCCTTATCCAGGCGCTTCTGTACAATTTCAGGCAGCTCGTCCCCGTACATCTCGCGCGAGGTGGCTTCCACCATGCCCTTGATATCGTCCGGCGCGTAATCCCACACGGGCGAAAAGGTGGTTTTGCCCTCCGGGTGCTTGGGAAACAGCGAGATATCGCCGATGCGCTCCATGATTCTGCGCGGATTGTCGATGACCACCTCATGCGCCTTTTCGGGGCCCAGATAGCTGAATTCCTCCAGCATTTCGGCGGTGGTTTTCAGATACAGCGGCGGCTGCTGATCGCAGTCCTCAAAGCCCATGCCGTCCTGCAGGATGGCGCGGAACACGCTGTCCTCGGGGTCAAGAAAATGCACGTCGCCCGTGGCCACCACAGGCAGGCCCAGCTTTTCGCCCAGGCGGACGATCACGCGGTTCAGCTCCCGCAGCTCCTCCTCATCCTTCACCCGGCCCTCGCGGATCAGAAAGGCGTTGTTGCCCACCGGCTGGATTTCCAGATAGTCATAAAACCGCGCGATGCGGGACAGCTTTTTCTCATCCGCCCCCTCCAGCACGGCGCGGAACAGCTCGCCCGCTTCGCAGGCCGAGCCGATGATCACGCCCTCTCGGTACTTCTGTATGTTCGCGCGCGGCATATGCGGGCGGCGGCGGAAGTATTTCAGGTGCCCGTCGCTGACCAGATGGTTGATGTTCCACAGGCCCTGCTGCGAGGCGGCAAGCAGCACGATATGATAGCTGCTGCCCAGGGTGTAGCCCGCCACGCAGTCATCGATATCAGCCAGCGTGGCCGCGCCGCGTTTGCGCGTTTCCTCCAGCATTTGCTGCAGGCACTTGGCCGTCGCCTCGGCGTCGTGCACGGCGCGGTGGGCGTTTTTCAGCGATACGCCCAGGCGCTTGCACACCATGCCCAGCTTATGGGTTTTCATATCGGGATAGAGCTTGCGCGCGAAGGTCAGGGTGTCGATCACCGTGTATTCGCGCGTCAGGCCCTGGCGGCGCAGCTCGCTCTGCAGGATATTGTAGTCAAAATCCGCGTTATGGGCGGCGATGGGGCAATCGCCGATAAACTCCAGCAGCTGCGGCAGCGCGCGGGTGATAACCGGCTGATCGCGCAGCATCTGATCGGTAATGCCCGTGATTTCGGTGATTTTGGGCTTGAGAATCTGCTCCGGATTGACCAGCACCGACAGGCTGTCCGTCACCTGGCCGCTGCTCAGCCTCACCGCGCCGATTTCAATGATGCGGTCGTTGCGCGTATCCAGGCCCGTGGTTTCAAAGTCCAGCACCACGATGGGCGTATCCAGCGGGCGGTTGTCCTCGTTTTCGCTGCGGACAATCTGATCCTCGTCCGTCAGATAGCCCTCCACGCCGGGAATGAGCTTGATGCCGAACTTCTTGGCCGCGCCGAATGCCTCGGGATAGGCCTGCACCACGCCGTGATCGGTAACGGCCACGGCGGGATGCCCCCACTCGGCGGCGCGCTGAATCAGGGCCGTGGCGGAGGACACCGCGTCCATGTTGCTCATCTGGGTATGCAGATGCAGCTCGATGCGCTTTTCCTCGCTGTTATCCTCGCGCTTGGGAATATCGTATTTGACCAGCGAATTGACCATCAGCGTGGTCTCGTGGGCAAAGGTATCGTAGCGGCAGTCGCCCTTGACCATCACGCCGTCGCACTCCTTGAGGCGCTTGACGATATCGGCCACATAGGCGCGCTGCTCGTCGGTAATGGGCGGCGGCTCCTCGGTATCGTCCTTCTTGGGCTTGGGACGATAGCGCAGGAACATTTTGCACTTGATGGTATTGGTATAGTCCGATACGTTGAAGGACACCAGCAGGCAGTCGCCGCCGCTGATTTCCTTTTCCTCGTAATCCAGCCTGCGCCCGGCGATGACCACCTCGCCCGAGTCGTTGGTCAGATCCTTGATGGGGATGGGCTTTTCGGTGATGGGACGGCCTCGGATCAGGCGGCGCTTTTTCTCCTCGGCAGCTTCGCGGCGCTTGCGCAGGGCTTCCTCGTGCTTGCGCGCCAGCTCGCGCCGCTGCTCGGCGATGGCTTCCTCGGCGCGGCGTTCGCGCTCCATGCGGGCGGTGGTTTCCTCCCGCACGCCCACCACGCGGCAGCTTACCTCGGTCTGCGTGCAGAAAATATCGTAAATCGCCTGGTTGATCTTATCCGTCAGCCCGCGCTCCTTGAGGTAGCTCATGGCAAAGTCGTCGGGCAATTCCAGCACCACGCGGCCCCCCTCGGCCACATAGCGCATATCGTACTCCCAGGCGGACAGCGCGGGATGCTCGCGCAGCAGGATATCGTTGATCACATGCGCGTAGCGATCGGGATTTTGCAGAAAATCCTCCTGCAGCGAAGGGCTTGCAATGCGCAGCGACAGCCGCACGCCCGGAAACGCCGCGCGCAGCGCCTTGCGGATGGCGGTGTACTCGCGCTCCCCGGCCACATTTTCGGACAGCAGATAAAAATACGCCTGCCGCGAACCGCGCTTATAGATTACGCGATCCACCTTCAGGCCGCCCTTCAATTCCGGGGCAGCCTTTTCAAGCGTGGCAAGCAGCTCGTCATAGCTCATCGATAATCTCTCCGGCCGCGCGGATAAACTCCTGCGCGATATCCCCCGTCAGCTTGCGCACAAACTCGCCGCGCACATACAGCGCGCCGCAGTTATCGCCGCCGCACAGGGCGATATCCGCCCCGCGCGCCTCGCCGGGGCCGTTGACCACGCAGCCCATTACGGCGATTGTCACATCCTTCTGGCAATCGCAGAACGCCTTTTCCACCGCGCGGGCAATCTGCGGCACATCCACGCGCGTGCGCCCGCAGGTGGGGCAGGATACAAACTGCACGCCCCCGCGCAGCCCGATGGCGCGCAGGATATCCAGCCCGGCCTTGGCCTCAGGAATTGGCGAGCCGGTCAGGGATACGCGGATGGTATCGCCGATGCCGTCCAGCAGCAGCGCGCCGATGCCGATGGCCGATTTGATGTTGCCCTGGCCGGGCAGGCCGGCCTCGGTCACGCCCACGTGCAGGGGATAATCGCACAGCTGTGAGGCCATGCGATAGGCCTCCACCGTCATGCGCACATCGCTGCTCTTCAGCGACAGCACAATATCCTCAAAGCCCTCTTTTTCCAGCATCGCCGCGTGGCGCAGGGCGCTGTCCACCATGCCCTTGGCCGTCACGCCGCCGTCGCGCGCCAGGATATCCTTTTCAAGCGAGCCGGAATTGACCCCGATGCGGATGGGCACATGATGCGCGCGGGCGCAGTCCGCCACGCGGCGCACGTTTTCCTCCCCGCCGATATTGCCGGGGTTGATGCGCAGCTTGGCGATGCCGTTTTCCATCGCGCCGATGGCCAGGCGGTAATCAAAATGAATGTCCGCCACCAGCGGCACAGGGCTTTTATCCACCAGCTCGCGCACGGCGGCCACGCACGCATCGTCATATACGGATACGCGCACGATATCGCAGCCCTCGCGCGCCAGGGCGCGAATCTGCAGAAGCGTGCCCGCTGCGTCGCGGGTGTCGGTATTGGTCATGGATTGTACGGATACGCGCGCGCCGCCGCCCAGCGGCACAGCGCCCACCATCATCGCTCGCGTTTTCATGGGCATTTCCTCGGTTCCTTATGCAAAGATATTGATTACGTCATGGAAGGTAAAATACACCATCACGCCCAGCAGCAGCACATAACCCGCCAGGTGGATATAGGCTTCCACCTGGCGGTTGACCGGGCGGCGGAAGATCATTTCAAACAGCACAAACAGGATGCGGCAGCCGTCCAGGCCAGGGATGGGCAGCAGGTTCACCAGTCCCAGGTTGATGGAAATCATGATCAGCACGTTCAGATAGCCCATCAGCTTGTATTCGCGGGTCTGCTCGGCAATCTGGGTGATCACGCCCACCGGGCCGGACATCTGATCCACGCCCTCGCCGCGCGTAATCAGGCGGCCCAGTGCGTCCAGAATCGCCCCGCCGGCAGATACGCACACATTCCAGGTATGGGACAGCGTCGTCCCGAAGGACGCGCGCCGCCACACGGTTTCGCCCTGCTGCGTCAGCAGGATGTTCACGCCGATCAGCTTGCGGCCCTTGGCTTCCGAGTCAAAGGGCGTTACCTGCAGCTCCACCTGCTCGCCGCCGCGCTGCACGGTCACGCGCAGAGGCGCGTCGCCCGTCTGCCAGGCGTCCACATAGGCGGAGAGATTTCCGTTGATCGCCTGGTCGTTGACAGACAGGATCACATCGTCTGCCTGAAAGCCCGCCTGCTCGGCCGGGCTGCCCGCGCTGACTGACTGCACCGTGGTCACGATGGGGCCGTCGGCATAGGGCAGGCCGTAGCCCATAAAGAAGGCCAGCGCTACCACAAAGGCCAGCACAAAGTTCATGATTGGCCCGGCGGCAATGGTGATCAGCCGTTTCCAGGCAGGCTGCAGCAGCATCGAGCGCGGGTCTTCTTTATCCTTGCCCTGCGCGTCGTCCTCTCCATAAAAGGCGCAGAAGCCGCCGCAGGGAATAAGGCGCAGCGAATACTCCGTGCCGCTCTTTTTTCCTGTCCAGCTCAGAAGCTTTGGGCCAAAGCCCACACCGAACGCGCGCACGGCGATGCCGCAGGCGCGCGCCGCGCAGAAGTGCCCCAGCTCATGCACCGTAACCATAATGCCCAGCAGCAGCAGCGCCAGCAAAATATAGATGATCGTCCCCATGGTTCCTCCTGTCAGCTCAGCTTCGCCATGATTTCGCCCGCCCTGCGGCGCGCCAGCGCGTCGGCAGCGTACACCTGCCCGATGGTATCGGCAGGCAGATCGCCCACAGCGGACAGCGTATCGCGCACCACATCGCCAATCTGCAAAAAGCGCAGGCCGCCCGCCCGGAAGCGCGCATTGGCCTCTTCGTTGGCGGCGTTCATCACGCAGGCCGCCGCGCCCCCGGCGCGCAGCGCGTCATAGGCCACATGAACGGCAGGAAAGCGCGCATCGTCCACCTCGCTGAATGTGCATTGGCCAATCGCGGCAAAATCCGCCCGCGGAGCGTTCGTCTCTATTCTATGCGGATAGGCCATGGCATACGCAATGGGCACGCGCATATCGGGCGCGCCCAGCTGCGCCAGCACCGCGCCGTCGCGGAATTCCACCATGGAATGCACAATGCTTTGGGGATGGATGAGCACATGGATCTGCTCAGGCCGGGCGTCAAAGAGCCATCTGGCCTCGATCACCTCCAGCGCTTTGTTGAACATCGTGGCCGAATCCACGGTGATCTTCGCGCCCATCGACCAGTTGGGATGCGTCAGCGCCTGGGCCAGGGTGGCGTTCTGAAGCTGCTCCAGCGTGTAATTGCGGAACGCGCCGCCCGAGGCTGTCAGCAGAATGCGCGCGTAGGGATTGCCCTGCGCGCCCTTCAGGCACTGATAGATGGCGCTGTGCTCGCTGTCCACGGGAATCAGGGTTGGATTGCCGTCATCCTCCGGGCAGGCAGCCATGACAATGCGCCCGCCCGCGACCAGCGCCTCCTTGTTGGCCAGCAGCACGCGGCGATTTGCCCCGCGCGCAGCCATCACGGCAGGCAGGCCCACCATGCCCACCACCGATACCAGCACGTCGTCGCAGGGAACGTCGCGCGCAGCAGTCAGCAGCGCATCCTGGCCAAAATGCCAATCGCAAAAGCGCAGATCGTCCGGGATCTGCACTTCGTCCGCCGCCATGCCGGTCAGTCCCGCCATGCCGGGGCGAAACGCGCGTACCTGCGCAAACAGCGCATCGACGCTGCGGTGCGCTGTCAGGGCGTTTACTTTGAATTTATCGGGATGCAATGCCGCAATTTGCAGCGCCTGCGTGCCGATGGAGCCGGTGCTGCCCAGGATATTGATTACGCGCATGAAAGAGACCTTTCTATCACCACATCAGCGATTGATACAGATAAATCAGCACCGACACAAACAGCACGCTGTCCAGCCGGTCCATCATGCCGCCGTGGCCGGGGAAGATATTGCCATAATCCTTGATGCCGCAGTGGCGCTTGACCAGCGAGGCAAACAGATCGCCCAGCTCGCCCGCAATGCCGCCCACAAAGCCGATGATGACAAAATGCCAGATCGGGGGCATCAGCGATACGTCCGCCGCAGGCATAAAGGCCAGCGTCAGGCCGTAGATGATCAGCGCCGTCAGCGTGCTGCCAATCAGCCCCGCCACCGCGCCGGCCACCGTTTTATTTGGGCTGACGGCGGGAATGAGCTTGCGCCTGCCAAAGCGGCTGCCGATAAAATACGCTGCGGTATCTCCCAGCGTAGGCACCAGGAAGGACAGGCACAGCAGCATCACCTGCAGCCAGCGGTAGGGCGCGTTGATCTGCGCCAGCAGGCACATGCCCGGCAGCGACACGGCAAAGAAGGGCATCAGCGACAGCAGGATATCCTCCAGCTTCGGCTCGCCATGAAACAGCACATAGGCCGTTGTTACCATACAGGTGAACACGGCAATGGGCAGCAGCAGGCGATTCTGCCACATCAGAAAGCAGGGAATGCTGGCAATTGTCGCCGCCCACACCGGCCAGCGGACAATCTGGTGCCCGCGCTGGCGCAGGGCATGCATCATCTCGTACAGGGCGATGCCGATGCACAGTATGCAGATGACCGAAAACACCCAGCCGCCCATGATGATGGCAAACGCCAGGGCGCTTAGCAGGATCGCCCCCGTGATGATGCGGGTTTTCAGGTTTTGCTTCATTGCTTTCGTCCTCCAAAGCGGCGGTCGCGCGCGGCAAAGGCATCCAGCGCCGCATGAAAATCCGCCAATGAAAAATCAGGCCACAGCACGGTGGGGAACTCCATCTCGGCATAGGCGCACTGATACAGCAAAAAATTGCTCAGCCGCATTTCGCCGCTGGTGCGGATCAGCAAATCCACATCGGGCAGATCATGGGTATACAGCGCGGCGGCAAAGGCGCTTTCGTCGATATCCTGGGGCGCAATTTCGCCGGAGACGGCCTTCTGGGCCAGCATCCGCGCCGCGCGCACGATTTCCGCCCGCCCGCCGTAATTGATGGCGATGTTGAGCTTCAGCCCCGTGTTGCGCGCCGTGCGCGTCTCGGCCGCAATCAGCGCGTCCCGCTGCGGGGCAGGCAGGCTGTCCTTATCCCCCAGGATGCGAATGCATACGTTTTTTTCATCCAGCTCGTCAATTTCGCTGGTAAAATACTCCAGCAGCAAGCTCATCAGCGCCGATACTTCCGCGCGGCTGCGCCGCCAGTTCTCCGTGGAAAAGGCGTAAATCGTCAGGGCTTCGATGCCGATATCGCTGCTTTCGCGGATGATGGCGCGCAGCGTCTCCGTGCCCTGACGGTGTCCCTGGGCGACGGCCAGCTTATGCGCCTTGGCCCAGCGGCCGTTGCCATCCATGATGATGGCCACATGGCGCGGCAGGCGCGCGGTATTCGTTTCGCTCACGCTTGTTCCTCCCTGTCCGGCAGCTTGGGATCGCCGTCGCAGAAACAGGCTGCGATCAGCGCATCCTCCCGCACCGCGATTACACGCGGCGTAAAACGCGGCTCCGCCTGCCTTTCGCCGGTAAAAACCACCTGCGGCGTCCAATCCATGGAACGGCAAACAGCCAGCGCCTGCTCAAGCGGCAGGCCCTGGCATGCTGCGCGCGAAGGACGCATCTGTTCCTTCCCGGTCATCAGACCATCATGATCTCCTTTTCCTTATCGGCGGCGATCTTGTCGATATCCTTGATGGCAGCGTCGGTGACCTTCTGCATTTCTTCCTCGGCCTTGCGCTGATCGTCCTCGGTGATTTCGCCGTCCTTCTTGAGCTTCTTGAACTGCTCCATGGCGTCGCGGCGGATATTGCGGCTGGCTACCTTGGCGTCCTCGGCCGTCTTGCGCACCAGCTTGGTCAGCTCCTTGCGGCGCTCCTCGTTCAGCTCGGGCACGATCAGGCGCACCACATGGCCGTCGTTGGAGGGATTGAGGCCCAGGTCGCTCTTCTGGATGGCCTTTTCCACGGCGGGGATGGCCTTAGCGTCCCACAGGGAGATCACCAGCATGCGCGGTTCGGGCGCGGAGATGTTGCCCATCTGATTCAGCGGGGTCTGCACGCCGTAGTAATCCACGGTGATGCGGTCCAGAATCTGGGGATTGGCGCGGCCGGCGCGCATGGACTGCATTTCGCGCTTAAAGGCTTCGCGGGTCTTGGTCATGCGATCCTTTGCGTCGGTAATAATTTCCTTATAAGTAGGCATGGTTCGTCCTCCCGTCAATCAAGATTGTCCGGTACTATTTTACAGGTTTTCCGCCCGGATGGCAAGATAAAAATATCCCGTCCGCAAAGAAATGCTCTTTTCGGACGGGATTTGCGCTGTTATGTGGAAAAATTACTCTTCTTCAGGCGGATCGCTGATGGTCACCTTCAGCTTTTCCACGCGCATGCCGTTGGTTTCCAGCACGCGCACGGTGTAGCGGTCAAAGGTAAATTCATCTCCCGCCTTGGGGAAGCGATCCAGCTGCTCGGTGGCCCAGCCGCCCACGGTGTTGTATTCGGAGTCGAAATCCTGCGGCTCGTAATCGAAGATATCAAACAGATCGTACAGGTTCGCGTCGCCATCCACAATGCAGGTATGCGCGTCGATCTGGACGATTTCATTCTCCACTGCGTCGCGCTCATCGTAGATTTCACCCACGATTTCTTCCATGATATCCTCCATGGTCACCATACCCAGCGTGCCGCCGTATTCATCCACCACGATGGCGGCCTGCATGTGCTTATCGCGGAACTCGCGGATGATGGAGGACACCATGCGCGTTTTATGCACAAACAGCGGCGGAACCATTACATCCTGCAGCGTCACATGCTCGCCCGCGGCGATGGCCTTGATCAGCTTCTTGGTGGACATGATGCCCACGATGTTGTCGATCGTGCCCTGATAGACGGGAATGCGGGTGTACTGCATCAGCTCGTCCGTCAGCTCCGGCACACCGTCGTCCAGATCGATGGCCAGCAGATCCACGCGGGGCGTAAGCACCTCCATGGCCATGGTATCGGTAATTTCGATGGCGGATTTGATCAATTCGCCCTCTTTTTCGGTAAAAACGCCCTCGTCCTCAATGTTGTCCAGCAGCTCCACCAGTTCCTCGGTGGTCACGTCGGGCGTTTCTTCCTTGGGGGTCCACAGGGGCGACAGCTTGCCAACCAGCTTTTCCACCACAAATACAATGGGCGAAAAAACCTTCATGACCACCTTGAGCGGATAGGCAAACAGGCGGGCCAGGGTATCGGCCATGCTGGCAGCCACGATCTTGGGCATGGTTTCGCCAAAGAGCAGCAGCAGCGCCGTGATGACCGCCGTGGCAATGGCCGCGCCGTTTTTCAGCTGCAGCACGCGCACAAACAGCATGGTGCCAGCAGAAGAAGCGGCGATATTAACCAGGTTGTTGCCCACCAGCACCGCGGACAGCGTGCGCACATAGTGATCGCAGATATACTGCTCCAGCTTTGCGACCTTGCTGCCCTCCTCCGCCGCCTTATCGATGCGGAAGCGGTTGGCCTTGGCATAGGTGATTTCGGAGGCCGAGAAGAAGGCGGAGAACATAATCAGCACGCAGATCAGCAATATCAGTACCAGCGCCATTACTTACCCGCCTCCTTTTTCTGAGGCTTCTGCGGCGCGGCGGCCGATTTGCCCTCGTTATCGTCCTCATCGTAGATTTCGCCGACGATTTCCTCCAGAATGTCCTCCATCGTCAGCATGCCGATGGTATGCCCGCCCTCATCCTGCACGATAGCCATATGGGCGCGCCGCGCGCTCATGCCCTCAAACACATGGCTGATGGGCATATCCGGGCGGACAAAGTAAGGGCGAGTGAGCGTCTCGCGCACATCAAAGCGCGTGCCGTTCATCAGCTTCCACAGGCAGCGCACCGAGCGCAGGATGCCCACGATATGATCGGGGTTGCCATCGTAGACAGGGAATCTGGAATACTTGTTGTCCAGCAGGATCTTCCTGAGCGATTCATGGTCGATATTGACCGGAATCGTCACCATGTTTTCCCTGCGCGTCATTACCTCGCCCGCCACGATGTCTCCAAAATCGATGGCGGATTTGATGATGGTCGATTCGTCATGATCGATTACGCCGTCTTCCTCCGCGTCCGTCACGATGGACGCAAACTCATCCTCCGTTACGCTGGGCACGCTGTCGCCATGGCGGTTGACGATTTTTTTCACAAACGAGCCTAAGCCTGTCAGCAGCAGGGCGACAGGCTTGAGTATCGTCATGAAAAATTTAAGCGGCAGCGATACCCGCAGAATATAGGCGTCGCTGTTGGCGCGCGCAAAATTCTTGGGGATGGTCTCACAGCAAAGGAAGACAGCCAGCGTGGAAAAGACCGTGGCAATCACAGAGCCGACGTCGCCCATGGCGTTTACCGCCACGATGGTAGCGACAGAAGCCGCCGTAGTATAGATCACGTTGATGGCGATCAGCAGGGTGACGACCGCGCGATCAAACTGATCCAGAATGCTCACCACGCGCTTGGCGCGTTTATCGCCGTCGTCGGCAAGCACCTGCATGCGTATGCGATTGCAGTAGGAGAGCGCCGTTTCCGTACCGGCAAAGAATCCGCCCGCCAGCAGCAGGCAGATAAAGAGAAGACTTCGTGGGACCGCATCGTCCATAGGACTTGATCACTATCCTTTGCTGAAAATTAGATTTACCTATCTATTATGCCATAAGACGCGCGCAAATGCAATACCTTGGGCAAAAAATCGCCTTACGGCCTATTTTGACACCGGAATGCGAGCCGTCACGATCAGGCCGCCGTCCGGCGCGTTCTCCGCCGTGATATCGCCGCCGTGCATATCCACAATGGCGCTGGCGATGGCCAGGCCCAGGCCCGTGCCGCCCGTCTGCCGGGCGCGCGCCTTGTCCACGCGATAAAAGCGCTCAAAGATGCGCTGCAATTGCTCCTGGGGCACGCCGCAGCCCGTATCCTGCACGCGCAGGCAAACGTCCTCCCCGTCCTCCTCGGCTGACAGAATAATCGCGCCGCCTGCTGGCGTATACTTGGCGGCATTGTCCAGCAGGATCAGCAGCAGCTGGCGCAGCAGCGTTTCATCCGCACGCAGGGCGATATCCTCCGTCTGCACCAGCCTGTATGCATGCTCCGCGTCCGTCTCGCGCCGCTCGTCTATCAATTTCTCCAGGAAGACCGGCAAGCCGATCTCCTCTATCCGCAGCGCCTGCACGCCATGATCGCTGCGGGTCAGGAACAGCAGGCTTTCCACCAGCCGGTGCATATAATCGGTCTGCCGCTGAATGGCCGCGATGCAGCGGTCGCGCACCTGCGGATCCTCCTTGCCCCAGCGGGCAAGCAGATCGGCGTTGCCCTGCAATACGGTCAGGGGCGTGCGCAGCTCGTGCGAGGCGTCCTGGGCAAAGCGCCGCTGCCGCTCAAAGGCCGCCTCCACGCGCTCAAGCAGGTCGTTGAGCGTCTGGGTCAGCAGGCGCAGCTCATCCTGCGCGGGCGGCAGCGCCAGCCGCTCGTCCAGCGCATCCGGCGCGATGGCGCGCGTACGGCGAATGATATCGTTCAGCGGCTCCAGCATGCGGACAGCCGTCGCACGGCCGATTGCCAGCGCAAGCAGCGAGCCCAGGCAGTTAAGCCCCAGCAGGAGAAGCAGCAGCATATGCAGAAAATCATATTCACGATCCAGGCGCTGCACCACTGCCAGCGTGCCCAGGATTTCTCCGTCCAGCAATATCCTCCGCTCCCGCGCCATCAGGCGCACGCCGTCGGACTGCGTGTACTGCGCCGTATGCTTCAGGCTGTCGGGTATCTCCTGCGCAAAAACATCAAAGTATCCCGCGCTGCTCAGCGTCTCGCCCGCAGGCGAAATCAGCAGCAGCGCGCGGCTTTCATCGGGATTGATCTCCCACAGCAGCTGCGGATTGGTCGGATCCCCGCCCTCGGCGATTTCCTCATAATAGGTATCCACGATGTTCTCCGCGCTGCTCTGCAGCTCCCGTTGGCGGCGGCCCAGCAGATATCCCCGCGATACCAGATACACGCACAGCGACAGGCACAGGGTAGCTGCGGCAAACAGCAGCGCGTAGGTGCGCGTCAGCCGGAGGGACAGACGCTAGCGGTTATTCCACAGCCTGCGAACGCATGACATAGCCGATCCCCCTTACGCTTTCGATCAGTTTGCTGTCGCCTGCCTCGCCCAGGCGGTTGCGCACATAGCGCACGTATCGTCCACCACGTTGCTGTCCCCGGCGTAGCTGTAGCCCCACACGGCGCTGAGCAGCTGCTCGCGCAATAGCACGATATCCAGATTCAGCAGAAAGTACTCCAGCAGGTCAAACTGCGTCTTGGTCAGCGTGATATTGCTGCCGCCGCGCGTAACCAGCCGCTTTTTTCGGTCCAGCTCGATATTCCCGTTTTTGAGCAGGCTTGCGCTTTCGCCCCGTGCGGAGCGCGTCAGGGCGCGGATGCGCGCCAGCAGCTCCTCCACATGAAAGGGCTTGGTGATGTAATCGTTGGCGCCAGCGTCCAGGCCCGTCACCTTATCCATCACGGTATCGCGGGCAGTTACCACAATCACCGGCGTTTGTTTCTGCACGCGCAGGCGGCGCAGCACCTCCAGCCCATTCAGGCCCGGCAGCATCATATCCAGCAGGATCACATCGAAATCCGCATCCAGCGCGGCCTGCAGGCCGGATACGCCATCATAGGCGGCGCTTACCGCATAGCCCTCATGGCGCAGCTCCATTTCCACATAGGCGGAAATCTCGGTATCGTCCTCAATCAACAGGATTCGCACGGGGCGGGCCTCTTTTTGCGTCAATTACAGGCTCATTATACCGCATCCCGCCAGCACGCGCCACCGGTGCGGCGAAATTCTCATCAAAATCTCATCAAAATACCGTCTTTTCTTCATTTTCGTTTTGTACAGTATCCCTGCCGCCTGAAGCGGCGGACAAAAGCGAAAGGAAACCCTTCCAGATGAAAGCTCACATGAAAAAGCTGTGTTTCGTTCTTTGCCTTACCCTGCTGCTTTCTCTCTTCTCCCTTTCCCCTGCTGCCGGCGAAGGCGCCGCCTTCCAGCCTGCCTGCATCGAGGGGCCCTATGATTATTCCTATTACGGCGACGACCGGCAGATCGTCATCTGCCGCTATGATGAAAACGGCGTCGTCTACTTTGTGGCGGACGTGCAATTGACCAGCGTTTCGCAGTTTCAGACCGCACTGAGCAGCGGCCAGCCTTTTGGCAATGCGGAAACGGTATCCGCCATGGCCGCCCGCAGCGGAGCTATTCTGGCCATCAACGCCGATGATTACGGCGTGCACAAGTACGGCACCATCATCCGCAACGGCCAGCTGCTGCGCACACACGATACCACCCGCAACATGCTGATTGTGGATCAGAACAGCGACTTCTCCGTGCGCGTCGATCGCTCCAGGGAAAACCCTGCCCAGCTTGGCCAGCAGCTGGTGGAAGCCGGCACCTGGCAGACCTTTGAGTTTGGCCCCGAGCTTGTGCGCGACGGCCAGAGCGTAGCCTTCAGCCCGTCCTTTGACGTGATTTCCACCCGCTCCACGCGCCGCGAGCCGCGCACGGCCATCGGGCAGATCGATACGCTGCACTATGTGGTCATCGTGGCCGACGGCCGCCAGGACGGCTACTCCAAGGGCATGACCCTGCCCGAGCTGCAGGAGCTGTTCGTCAGCCTGGGCGCGCACACGGCCATGAATCTGGACGGCGGCGGCTCGGCCGAAATGTGGTTCCAGGGACAGATCATCAATCGCCCTGCCGGCGGACAGGAGCGCAAGGTATCCGACATTCTGTTTTTCTAAAGGAGGCCCATCATGAAACGCTATCTCTGCGCCGCGCTGCGCGGCTTTCTGTACGGCGTGGCGCTGCAGTATCTTGCCGCCGCCGTGCTGTCGCTGGTTCTGCGCCTGGGCTATCTGATGCTCTACCCCGCCGGTCTGCCTGAAATGGCGGGCGGCGAAATCCAGGCCGCCCTGCTGATGGCCCTGCCCTGCGGGCTGGTCGGCGCGGCCTATGCGTGCCTGCTGCAGGCGGCCAGGCACGCCGGGCATCTGCATCGCCGGGAGGCGGTATAAGCCATGAGCGCGCTGGATTGGACCGTCCTTCACTGGATTCATGACCGGCTGCACTGCGGCTTTCTGGATTTTCTGATGCCGCGCATAACGCTGCTGGGCAACGGCGGGGCCGTATGGGTTGTCATTGCATTGATCCTGCTCTGCATCAGAAAGCACCGCCGCACCGGCCTTGTGCTGCTGATGGGACTGGGCGCGGGCGTGCTGATTGGCAACCTGCTGCTCAAGCCCTTGATCGCCCGGCCGCGCCCCTGCTGGATCGATCAGACCACGCCCTTATTGATTGCCTGCCCGACGGATTTTTCCTTTCCCTCCGGGCACACGCTGTCCTCCGTTATCGCCGCAGCCGTCCTTTGCGGCGCGCCGCGGGTGGGGCTGGATCGCCGTTCCGCTGGCCGCTGCCATCGCCTTTTCCCGCCTGTATCTGTACGTTCACTTCCCCACCGACGTGCTGGCGGGCGCGGCGCTGGGCATTGTCATCGGCCTGATTGCACAGCGCGCAGCCGCCGCCCTTACAGCGCATTCCGAGCCATGCAAAAAACCTTGTAATTAATGCTTGCAATTTGGCAAAAGCTGTGCTATAATACTTTTGCTCTTGTGAGCATGGGATTATAGCTCAGTTGGTTAGAGCGCCACGTTGACATCGTGGAGGTCATAGGTTCGAGCCCTACTAATCCCACCATTGCCCGAAAGCCTTGATTGATAAGGACTTTCGGGCTTTTTCTTTTGTTTGGAATGAGGGTGTTTGGCGGGGATTTTGGAGTGCATAAACATGAAAGTTCAACTTTTGGTGCAACTCACTGTCTCGAAAATCGTTGATATATAAGGGTTTTCAGGACTTTTTCGTGAAACTTTTGGGTCAACTTTTGGTCTTTGAAAATGAATAATCAGGCCAATACTGCATACTGTTTATTCATTTTCTCAAGGTCGCCGCGACGTTTTTTGAT
>CAKUFG010000006.1 GCA_934647235.1 uncultured Clostridia bacterium | reverse complement strand
ACCGAGCGCGGCTTCCGCGATCAGCATTCCGGCGGACAGGCGTTTGCCCATGAAGAGAGCATTATGGGCTGGCTGTTCGGAGAGCATTCCTGAAGGCAGAGAAAGTTGGTGATGAGAAGAAACGCAAAATATATTTTAATGCTGTGTCTGGAATGAGCGGTTTGAGCCATCATGGGGCAAAACAAAAAAGACCGGCCAACAGAATAATTGGCCAGTCTTTGCTTGGCGAAAAGCATGTCTATCGTAGCCGAGAAGTAAAGAAGGGGCGCAGCTCCTTCTTTTTTACGCCCCGCGCTGCTGCCTTACGGCAAGCGCGGGTTTCGGGCAGCGATTTGCAAAATCGCCTGCCCTCAGCCACCTTTGGCGGCGCTACTAATTCCGCAGCAGCGACACAGGCTTTGCCTGATTTGCGCAGCATCGGTAGTCAAGCAACTTGGCGAAGCCACGAAAGCGGCGATGCCGCCGGTGCGAGGAGCAGCCGTCAGGCTGCTTCCTATGTCATTTTCTGCCCGTGAGCCGCAGGCTCACAAGAAAATGACGCTCCCGATGAAAGTCAGCTAAAGCAGACTTTCATCGGTAATTTTAGGCCAGCACTTCGGTATCGTTTTCCACCGTGATTTCTTCCACGTTGCGGATGGCCCAGCGGGCGAACACAACGGGCACGTCCTGCGGGCCAACGGCCAGCGTAACGGTGTTTTCATCGCGGATGTTGGTGATGGTGCCGTAGATGCCGCCGATGGTGCATACGCGGTCGCCAACCTTCAGGGCAGCCAGCATTTCCTTGATCTTCTTATCCTTTTTGCGCTGGGGACGGATCAGGAACAGCCAGAAAACAACCACGATCAGCACCATGGGCAGGAAGGTGGTCAGCAGGGCGGCGACGGGGCTCATTTCCTGGGCAGCGTCGGTGGCGGCGGCGTCGCCGGTGGTTTCGGCCAGGGCGAAGGCGGCCACGGACAGGGTGAGCAGCAGGCACATAACGAAGGCAGCGATGCGGGACAGCTTGGATTTCATTGAGAAAGCTCCTTTCAAGCGTAGGATAGATCGCTGATTACAGATTATATCATAACCATGCCGATTATGGCAAGCAAATCCGCAATTATCACGGATTATTTATATTTCGCTTCGCCCTGCGCTGCGGGCGGGTGTAGGTATAGATCACGGTGGACAGCGGAGGCACGGCGATGGATACGCTGTAGGCAAACTGCCCGCAGGGCTGCTTCTGCGCGCGGACGGCGCGGGGATTGCCCTTGCCGCTGCCGCCATAGGCGGGATCGTCGGTATTGAGCGCTTCCTTCACATAGCCATATGCGGGCAGGCCCACGCGGTAATCCGCATAGCAGGCGGGGGTGAAGTTGGTTACGCACATCAGCGCGTTGCCCGCCCGATCCCACCGCAGGAAGGACAGGATGCTGCGCTCGCTGTCGTCGGCGTTCAGCCAGGTAAAGCCCGCCCAGCCGTCATCCTGCTGCCACAGCTCCGGGTGGCTGCGATAGAGGGCGTTGAGGGCGCGCACGCACCTTTGCACATCGGGATGCCGCTCGTACACCAGCAGGAACCAATCCAGCTGATCCTCATACTTCCACTCGATAAAGTGCGCAAACTCCGTGCCCATGAAGTTGAGCTTCTTGCCGGGGTGGCACAGCTGATACCCCAGCAGCATGCGCAGGCCGGCGAACTTTTGCCACAGGTCGCCGGGGTTCTTATCCAGCATGCTGTGCTTGCCGTGCACCACCTCGTCGTGCGAGAAGGGCAGGATGTAATTTTCGCTGAAGGCGTACATCAGCGAGAAGGTGAGCTTATCGTGGTGGTATTTGCGGTAGACCGGATCGAGCTTAATATAGGACAGCATATCGTTCATCCAGCCCATGTTCCACTTAAAGCCAAAGCCCAGCCCGCCCGCGTGCACGGGATGCGTCACCCTGGGATAGGCGGTAGATTCCTCGGCGATCATCATCACGCCGGGATAGCGGCCGTACACGGTGGTATTGAGCCTTTTCAGGAAGGCCGCGCCCTCCAGGTTTTCATTGCCGCCGTGGATATTGGGCACCCACTGCCCCGGCTCGCGGCAGAAATCATGGTACAGGATGGCGCTTACCGCGTCGCAGCGCAGGCCGTCGGCGTGGAACCACTCCAGCCAGTAGCACGCGCTGGCCATCAGGAAGGAGCAGGCCTCGCCCCGGCCGAAATCAAACAGCACCGTGCCCCACTGCGCCATATCGCTGCGGCGGGGATCCTGATGCTCATAGCAGGGCGTGCCGTCAAAGCGGCGCAGGCCGATTTCATCGCGCGGGAAATGCGCGGGCACCCAGTCCAGGATCACGCCGACGCCCGCCTGGTGCAGCGCGTCGATCAGGCGCATCAGCCCAAACGCCGTGCCGTAGCGCGCCGTGGGCGCGAAAAAGCCGCTTACCTGGTAGCCCCAGCTCATATCCAGCGGATGCTCCATGACGGGCAGGAACTCCACATGCGTATAGCCCATATCCTTCAGGTAGGGCACCAACTCGGCCGCCGTTTCCTCATAGCTATAGAAGGAGCCGTCCTTGTGCCGCCGCCAGGAGCCCAGGTGCATTTCATAGATATTCACCGGCTCATGCACGGGATCGCCCTGGGCGCGGCGGGTCATCCAGTCCGCATCCTGCCAGGCATAGCCGCCGATATCGGTGAGCAGGCTGGCGTTGGCGGGGCGCAGCTCGCTGCCAAAGGCATAGGGATCGGCCCGCAGGTGCCACTGGCCGTCTGCACACAGAATGGCGTATTTATAGGCCCGCAGCTTTTGCTGCGCGCCGGGATCGGTGCGCCCCTGAGCCTTTGCATCAAACAGTGAGGCGGGCAGCCGCAGCTCCCATGTGCCGTCGTACTGCTTCTGCATGGGATAATCCTCATAGCGCCAGGAGCAGAACTCGCCCGTCACGCACACGCGCAGGGCGTTGGGCGCCCACACGGTAAACTGCCACGCCTGACCATCCAGCGTGGTCTTATGCGCGCCCATCCAGCGATAAGCGTCGTATCCTTCCCCCTGGTGAAACGCCGCGCGCCGCGCGCCGTCCGGCGGTGAGTACAGCATGCTGCGCCCTCCTTTTCGGTTGATTTTTGTCCGTATCTATATCATACCAGACCGCGGCGAAAAATGGAAGATGCAAAGTTGCGCAGAAGGGGCTGCGCCCGGCGGCGTTACAGGCGCAGACAGGCTGTGACGCTGTCTGCGTTTTCCACCCGCTCAAAGCCCAGGGCGGTATAGGCGGCGATGGCGGGGGCGTTATCCGCGTCCACCAGCAGCGACATGCCCTTGGGGCGGTTGAGCGATATCGCATGCGCCAGCATGGCCTTGGCATAGCCGCGATTGCGGTACTCGGGCAGAACAAAGATATCGTATGGTTCGTTTTCCTCAAAGCAATGGGTTGCGTCCAGATAGCCGACAGCCTTTTGCCCATCCAGCGCCAGGATGACGCGAAAGCGCTCGGGCGCGGCCAATATTTTATCGGCCGTCCAATACACGTCTGCGCTGTGCATGCGCGCGTACTGCTCGCGGTACGCCGGCGTATACAGGCTGGTTTGCAGCGGCGAGCGGTAATCCACCGCGCGCGTCAGCTTCATTTTTTGCTGCTCCGGGTCAAAGTCCGCTCCTGCCGCGCGCAGGCAATTGCGCAGCGGGGCGTTCATGGGATTGAACACAAAGTCTGCCTGACAGCCGGAATACTGCGCGCGCAGGTGCGCCAGCATGGCCTCCCAGGCCGCCGGCTCGCGGGTAAGCCCGGCCAGCATTTCGATATAGCGCTCGCCCGGCAAAATCAAAAACACAAACAGCCCGGCGAGCCGCTCGCCCTCATACGCGCCGAACGCCTGATGGCCGGGCTGATCCTGCACGCTGAGCAGGTTAACCTGCAGCTGCTCGGCGGTGCGCAGCATGGGATCGCCCAGGCAGGGATCCGCGTTGATCGCCAGCACAAAGGGCAGACACGCGCGCACATCGCGCAGGGGCTGAATGGTCATCATGACGGTTCCTTTCTGGCATGGAGGGACGAGGAGGGCGGGGAAACGGGGAGGACGTTACTTTCTTCAGTGAAGAAAGTAACAAAGAACCTGTGTGTGACGTAAAAGTCTATTGGACGAAAACAGGGAGTGGCCCTGGCCACCTGCCGCCCTACCCCCGTAGCAGGTGAAAGCCTGAACCGTCCGGATGAAAGCAAGCTTTCCTCCGTTCGCTTCCTGCTTTTCCTCTTGGTCGTGCTGCGCACGCCCACGCTGATCTGCGATCAGCGTGCCACGGGGCGATGGCTAGGTGCGAAAATCAAGCATAACGGCTATCGATAGCTGGAAAGAACAGCCACCAAAAGGCTTCTCCTTGAGGAGAAGCTGTCAGCGAATGCTGACTGATGAGGTGTAGGCTGCGAAGCAGCCGTTATCATAACTATATAAGATAACGCCGCTGCGGCGGCTACACCTCATCCGGCTCATTACATTCGCCACCTTCCCCTCAAAGGGGAAGGCTTTTGGCGGCTGTGCCAATGCGGTAGTGCGTTCTCGAAGCTTAGTTTAGCAAAAGCACGACTATAAAAGCCTTCTCCCTCGGGAGAAGGTGTCGAACGCACAGCGAGACGGATGAGGGGGGAGCGCGGCAGTTTACATGCGTTGGAGAGTGCGATCACCCAAAAGGCTTCTCCTTGAGGAGAAGCTGTCAGCGAGAGCTGACTGATGAGGTGTAGGCTGCGAAGCAGCCGTTATCATAACTATATAAGATAACGCCGCTGCGGCGGCTACGGCCCTCACAATTCGGCATAGTCGTTTTGCGGCGCCGACGCTTGCAAAACTCGTTGCCTCATTGGCGCTGCATCCGCCTTCATCTGCCACAGGCAGCGGCGGATTACGCGCCTCAAAGCGTCTCAATCGCTGCGCACAGCGCCCGCACGATATCGTTCAGCGCCAGGGCGGGCTGGCCGTCCCTGGCCTGTTCGGGCAGGAAGGGCACATGGATGAACCCCACGCGCGCGGCGGTATCGCGGTAATGATGCAGCAGGGTATAGAGCAGATCGTTGCACACAAACGTGCCCGCCGTATAGGATACGCTGCCCGGCAGGCCGGCCTGTGCGATGGCGCGCGCCATTTCCCGCACGGGCACGGTGGCAAAGTATGCCGCCGGGCCGTCCTCGACGCAGGGAATATCCTGCGGCTGCAGGCCCGCGTTATCGGGGATGGCGGCATAGCGCAGGTTGATGGCCACCATTTCGGGCGTGACCGCCGCGCGGCCGCCCGCCTGCCCCACGCACAGGATGATATCGGGCTGCAGGGTCTGCGCCGCCTCGATGGCGCGCTGCGCCGCCAGGCCAAACACCGTGGGCACCTGCAAAGCGTGCACATCGCAATCGCCCACGTGCGCGGGCAGGCGGGATACCGCCTCCCAGGCAGGATTGACGCTTTGCCCGCCGAAGGGATCAAAGCCGGTGATCAGCAAACGCTTGGCCATGGAATGAGCCTCCTTTGTGCGCTTTTTTGTTACTTCTTTTCCGGCAGAGAGCAGCGCCCGCCGCCGTTTTGTTTTCCACGCCGGAAGTGCGCCAGCCCGCACAGGCACAGCGCCAGGCTCAGCAACTGCGATACCCGGATGGGCCCCAGCATCAGGCTGTCCGTGCGCAGACCCTCGATGATGGTGCGCCCCGCGCCGTACCAGAGCAGGTACAGGAAAAACACGTCCCCTGCGCGCCGCGGGCGCAGACGATAGCGCCACAGCACAATAAAGCCCGCCAGATCCCAGCAGGACTCATAAAAGAACGTTGCCAGGTGCCATACGCCGTTCACCTGAACCGCCACGGGGAAAAACTGCCAGAAGGCCGACTGCACCGGGTATCCGTATGCCTCGCCATTGAAAAGATTGCCCCAGCGGCCGATGGCCTGCCCCAGGATCACCAGCGGCGCAGCCACGTCAAACAGCGTCAGGCAGGATATGCGCCGCCGCCGGGACAGCAGATACAGCCCCAGCGCGCCGCCGATGACCCCGCCGTATATCGCCAGTCCGCCCTGCCAGAAATACAGGATGCTGACGGGGTTTTGCGCATAGTAATCCCACCGGAAAATCACATAGTACAGCCGCGCGCATACCACGCCCAGGGGTACGGCCCACAGCGCCATGTCCAGTCCGATATCCTCAGGCAGGCCGCGCCGCCGCCCCTCGCGCTGGCACAGGATCACCGCGCACAGTACGGCCAGGGCGATCAGCACGCCGTAGATTGAAACAACGCCGAATAGCTTGGTTCTCATACCCGGTATTATTCGCTCTTCTGCCCGGCGGTATGCACGGTCTGCAGCCAGTCGCGGATGGGCAGATGCTGCGGGCACTTGCCCTCGCACAGCCCGCAGCGCACGCAGTGGCCCGCGTCCTGCTCGTTTTCCACAAAGCTCTGATACCGGCGCGGGAAGTCCGCCATGCGGTCGAACATCGCCGCTTCGTTATAGGCGGCAAACACGCGCGGAATGCCCACTCCCCTGGGGCAGGGCACGCAGTAGGCGCAGCCCGTGCAGCCGATGGGCATGCGCTTGCGATAGCCCGCGCGCAGGCGGGCGATGAGCCGCTTGTCCGCGTCGCTCAGGCAGCCGGGGCGCACGTTTTCAAAGATGCGCAGATTATCCTGCACCTGCGCTTCATCGCTCATGCCCGACAGCATCACCGCCACCTGATCAAAATCGCCTACATAGCGGAAAGCCCACTCCACCGGCGAGCACTGCACGGGATAGCGCTCCATCATCGCGCGCACCTCGGCGGGCGGATTGGCCAGCGCGCCGCCGCGCAGCGGCTCCATCACCACCAGCGGCACCTTGCGCGCGCGCGCAAGACGGATGCCGCGCAGCCCCGCCTGATGGCGGATATCCAGATAGTTGAACTGAATCTGCGCCATGCGCCAGTCATAGCTGGTCAGGATATCGCGGAACACCTCGTAATCATCATGGAAGGAAAACGCGGGATAGCGGATGCGGCCGTCCTTGACCGCGCTGTCCAGAAACTCGCGCACGCCCAGCGCCTTCATTTTTTCCCAGCGCTCGCGCCCCAGGGCGTGCAAAAGATAAAAGTCCACATAGGGCACGTCCAGGCGCTTGAGCTGCTCGTCCAGCACCGCGTCCATATCCTGCCGGGTCTCCACCTTCCACACGGGCAGCTTGGTGGCCAGCTTCACGCGCTCGCGGTAGCCGTCCTTGAGGATGCGGCCCACCAGCGGTTCGCTTTGCCCATCGCAGTAGGGATAGGCCGTATCGACATAGCTCAGTCCCTGATCGATGGCCGAGCGCAGCATGGCCGTTGCGCGCGCCTCGTCCAGCGCCGTGGAGCCGTCGGGCAGCATCACTTTGGGCAGACGCATCATGCCAAAGCCCAAGCGGGAAATATTAAAGCCCAGATCGCCAAAGGGTACATACTGCATGGAAACGCCCTCCTTTAAGAATAAACCTTTTCAATTATACCATAGATCAAAGAAAATTGCACCGGCCACTTGCCATCCGCGCAAAAATAGGGGATAATAAACGCATCGTTACAGGAGGGATTGCAACCATGTATCAGGCGCTGTATCGCAAGTGGCGGCCCCGCACTTTTTCCGAAATGGCCGGTCAGGAGGCCGTCATCCGCACGCTGCGGCATCAGGTAGCCAGCGGGCGCATCGCCCATGCCTATCTTTTCTGCGGCAGCCGCGGCACGGGCAAAACCAGCGCGGCCAAGATCATGGCCCGCGCCATCAACTGCGAAAACCCGCAGGACGGCGATCCCTGCCTGGAGTGCCCCGCCTGCAGGGCGCTGATGGAGGACGCATCGCTGGATGTGTTTGAGATGGACGCGGCCAGCAACAGCCGCGTGGAGGAAATCCGCGACCTGCTGGAAAAGGTGGATTACCCGCCGCAGTTCAGCAAGTACAAGGTGTATATCATCGACGAAGTGCACATGCTGTCCAACGCCGCCTTCAACGCCCTGCTCAAAACGCTGGAGGAGCCGCCCTCCTACATGGTGTTCATCCTGGCCACCACCGAGCCGCAGAAGATCCCGGCCACCATCCTGTCCCGCTGCCAGCGGTTTGATTTCGGCCGCCTGACAGAGGAACAGATGACCGCGCGCATCCTGACCGCTCTGCCGGAGCTGAAGGACGCCGAGCCTGCCGCGCTGTCGCTGATTGCCCGCGCGGCCGACGGCAGCATGCGCGACGCCTGGAGCCTGCTGGATATGTGCATAGGCTCGGGCGAACGGCTGACCGAGCACCTGGTGCGCCAGGCGCTGGGCGCGTCCGACAGCGAATTTTTGTTTGATTTTGCTTCCGCCATCGCCGCCTCCGACGGCACGCGGGTGCTCAATATGATCGACGATATGATGCGCGCGGGCCGTGACGTGCAGGTGTTCCTGCGCGATTTCGCCGCGCATGTGCGCCAGGTGGCCGCCTTTAAGCTGGGCGCGCGTCCGGCCGCAGAAATGACGGGCGAGGGCGCGCAGCGCTACCGCGCGCAAAGCGAGGAAATCTCCATGCCGCGGCTGCTGCGCATGCTGGAGCTGGCTATGCAGGCTGAGGCCGATACGCGCTACGCTTCCTCCCCGCGCGGGGTGCTGGAGCTGTTTGCCCTGCGCGCCTGCCGCGTAGCCGAGGGCGAGGATGTGCAGGCGCTGACCGACCGTCTGGAGGACATGGAGCATCAGCTGCAGCTGCTGCAAAAGAACGGCGTGCGCCTGGCCGCGCCTGCCGACGCGCCCGCAAACGCCGCGCCGCAGGCTGAAAAAAAGCCCGCCGCCCGTCCCGCTCCCGCGCCCATGCCCGGCGCGGAGGCCACGCTGCCCGAGGGCAAAAAGCCCTCCGACGTATGGAACGCCGCGCTCAAGCGGCTGGCGCGCGAGGCGGTAGCGTGCTTTGCCATCATCAATCAGGGCAGGTTCGGCGGCTATGCCGAGGGCACCTATAAGCTGATCTTCCCCCGCAACGCCGCCATCAGCGTGGACTTTGTAAACGCCGAGGAGCGCAAGGCGCAGATTGAAAAGATCCTGACAGAAGAGGGCGGCGCGCCGGCCAGGTTTGAGGCCAGGATGGAGGAAGCCGTCGCCCGCAGCGCCGCCGGCACCGAGCGGGACGAGCAGCTGCTCATCGACACCCTGGGCCGCGATAAGGTGCAGATTGACAATGATTGAACTGCCTGACCGCGCCGCCCGGGAGCGGCTTGCGCCCTTGTTCGGCGCGCCGCAGGATACCCTGCTCACCGCCTGCGTGCAAGGCTATGCCGGGCGCGCGGCAATCAGCCAAAGCGGCCGTTCCGCCGCGCTGCTGACGGGGGACTTTGCCTTTCTGGCGGGCGATCCCGATATCGCCGCGCTGCGCTGGCTGAGCGAAAACAAGCCGGGCGAGCTGATCATCAGCGGCGCGTCCGGCTGGCTGAGCCTGGCGCAAAGCATGGGCCGCGCCTGGGAAAAGACCATCCGTTATGCCTTCGACACGCCCGAAAGCTGGGATATCGCGCGTTTGACCGCCCTGACCCAAGCGCTGCCCGCGGGCTTTACGCTGCATCCGATGGATGGCGCGCTGTATGCGCGCTGCCGCGAAACGGCGCAGCTGCGCGACCTTTGCGGCTGCGATGGGGACGAGGCGGCTTTTTTTGCGCACGGCCTGGGCGTTGTCGCCCTGCATGGGCAGGAGCTGACCGGCGGCGCGTCGGCCTATGCCTGGGATGATGCGGGGATCGAGGTGGAAATCGACACCCTGCCGCCCTTCCGCCGCCAGGGCGTGGCCGCCGCCTGCGGGGCGGCGCTGATTCTGCGCTGCCTGGCGGCGCATCGCCGTGTACACTGGGACGCAGCCAATCCCATCAGCGCGCGTCTGGCTGCGCGGCTGGGCTTTCTGCCCCGAGGCGAATATGAGGTGATCCAATGGCTGTAAGGCGAATTTCGCAGGCGCAGGCACGGCGCTTCGTGCTGCTGCGGCAGGGTTTGCTGGGCGATTATCGCTATTACGGCGCGCAGGGCGTGATCGATTTCACCCTGTCCGCCGGGTGCGTGCAGTACGATCCGGTGGATGTGTGCGGCCGCAGCCCCGAGCTGACCTATCTGAGCCGCGTGGGCGATTATCAAAGCGCGCAGCTTGTCCAGGCGCTGTATCAGCGGCGCGAGCTGATTGAGTATTTTGACAAGAACCTGTGCATCCTGCCCGCGCGGGATTGGCCCTGCTTTGCCCGCACGCGCGCCTGGCACGCCCAGCCCGAGCGCCGCAGCCACGAGCTGGTGGAGGCCGTCGCCCCGCAGGTGCGCGCCTTTCTGGCCGAGCATGGCCCGGCCTTTTCGGAGGAGCTGCCTGATTTGGGCCATGCGGACTGGTATTGGAACCGCACCACCGCCGCCCGCGCCGCGATGGAAGCGCTGTATTTTCGGGGCGAGCTGGCCGTGCATCATCGCGAGGGCGCGCGCCGCTGCTTTGATTTTGCGCGCAACCTGCTGCCTGAGCCGCTGCTTGCCGCGCCCGATCCCTACCCGGAGCTGTCGGCGCACCAGGCGTTTTTGCTGCAGCGCCGCATCGGCGCGGTGGGCCTGCTTTGGAACCGCCGCAGCGACGCGCATCTGTGCATTCCGGATTTCACAGCGGCCAACCGGCAGCGCGCCTATGATACGCTGCTGGCGGCGGGGAGAATCCTGCCCGTGCAGGTGGAAGGGCTGCGGGATACGTTCTATCTGCAAAGCGCGGACGCGCCGCTGCTGGACAAATGCCTGGACGCTTCGCTGACGCCGCGCACCGAGCTGATCGCCCCGCTGGACAGCTTTTTGTGGGATCGCAGGCTGATCGAGGCGCTGTTCGGCTTTGCCTACCGCTGGGAGATTTATACCCCCGCCGAGAAGCGCCAGTACGGCTATTATGTGCTGCCTGTTCTGCAGGGCGATACCCTCTGCGCACGAGCGGAGTGCGTGCGCGACCGGGCGGAAAACGCGCTGGTGCTGCGCAATTTGTGGATAGAGCCGGGCGCAAAGCTGGATCGCCGCGCCCTGCGGCGTGCGCTCAGGCGCCTGGCCGGGCTGAACGGCCTGAGCCGGGTGACGTTGCAGCCGTAGATGATGGATTTGCAGTTGTTTGTCCCCACATCCGCCCTCTTGCGTGCGGCGCGCCGCGCGGTGTATACTATCGGGGTATTCTTTTTACAAAGGAGTATTACGAACGATGGTAACAAAAAAACCCTTTTCCGCGCTGAAGATGGCTTATATTTCGCTGGGCGCGGTGCTTATTGTCCTGTGCTCGTGGATCAGCGTGCCGGCGACCGTGCCCTTTACGCTGCAGACCTTTGCTGTGCTGCTGGTGTGCGATCTGCTGGGCGGGAGCTGGGGGCTGGTATCGGTGCTGCTGTATCTGCTGCTGGGCGCGGTGGGCTTTCCGGTGTTCTCGGGCTTTTCCGGGGGGCTGGGGCATCTGCTGGGCATGACGGGCGGTTACATCCTGGGCTTTGTGCTCTCCGCCCTGGTAATGGCGCTGATGCAGCGGCTGCTGCCGCGGCGGCGCGTGTTTACGCTGCTTAGCATGGCGCTGGGCCTGCTGGCCTGCTATGCCGCGGGCTCTGTGTGGTTTATGCAGGTATACACCCAGACCAAGGGCGCTATCTCGCTGGGCGCGGTGCTGAGCATCTGCGTGGTGCCCTATCTGATCCCCGATGCGATCAAGATTGTGCTGGCCTGCCTGATCTCCGAGCGGCTGCGCGCCGCGCTGCACCTGTAAAAGGAGGCGTTTCCCATGAAAATCGCGCTGCTTGAGCCCTTGAACGTAAGCGAAGAAATGCTGCGGGAGATGGCCGCGCCCGTGCTGGAACGCGGGCATGAGCTGACCGTCTATGATACCAAGGCGGATTCCCCGCAGGAGGTGATCCGCCGCGCGCAGGGCATGGATGCGGTGATCATCGCCAACACGCCCTTTCCCGCCGAGGCGGTGACGGAAAATCCCGCGCTCAAATACATCGACGTGGCCTTTACGGGCGTGGATCATGTGCCCATGGAGGCGTGCCGCGCGCGCGGCGTGCTGGTGAGCAACGCGGCCAATTATTCCAATCAGAGCGTGGCCGAGCTGACGGTGGGCATGGCCATTGCGCTGCTGCGCAGGCTGCCTGCTTGCGACGCCGCGGTGCGCGCGCATCAGGGCAGCGTGGGGCTGATCGGCCGCGAGATTGCCGAGCGCACGGTGGGCATCGTGGGGCTGGGACGCATCGGGCTGCGCGTGGCGCGGCTGATGCTGGCCTTCGGCGCGCGGGTGGTAGCCTATGATCCCAAACCCATGGAGCAGGCGCGCCAGCTGGGCGTGCAGTATGCCTCGCTGCGCGAGGTGCTGGAAAGCAGCGACATCGTTACCCTGCATGCGCCCGCCTGCGCGCAGACGCACAAAATGATCGGCGAAGCCGAGTTTGCCCAAATGAAGCCCGGCGCGCTGTTTATCAACTGCGCCCGCGGCGCGCTGGTGGATTCGCAGGCGCTGTGCGGCGCGCTGCGCAGCGGCCATCTGGCTGGCGCGGCGGTGGATGTGTATGATCGCGAGCCGCCGCTGGACGACAGCGAGCCCCTGCTGCACGCGCCCAACATCATCCTGACCCCGCACATCGCCTTCGCCAGTGAGGAAAGCATGCTGCGCCGCGCGCGGATCGTTTTCCAGAATCTCTATGCCTGGCTGGATGGGGAACCAATGAATCTGTGCTGACGCATGCTCTCATGCCCGATGCAGCCCCAAAAGCAGCGCATCTGCCGAAATTGCTTCGGCAGATGCGCTGCTTTTTATTTGGCTTTCTTATTATCATTCCCGCCCTTGTCAGCAGACAAGCCCGCCCTTGTCCCGGCTATTTATGTCGATTGCTCCAAATTAACCCTGCGCTGCAGGTACTTTGTCAGCAGCGCAGCAGGAATCTGCACGGCGGCGAACAAAAGCATCATAACTGCCGCGTATTCTGTCGGGTCAGGCATCAAAAAAGCTGGCAGCAAGCCAATTACGCGCCCTGAGGCCACAAAGACTTCACGCAGCAAGTGCACCTCCGCGCCATGCTGACACAGGAAAGAATCGTTTTGCACTGCGCTGAGATAGCTGGTTAAAACGGGATTGGAAATGAATACGCTTACAATAGTGCTCAGCAGCGCATACATGATATACCCTGTAAACGTATGGTCCAGGCATACGATCGCTACGGCGATGGTATAGCCCACCGCGCCCAGCAGCATCAGCCAGCCGCGGTTACGCGGCGTTGCCATCCGCGTGTAAGCAATGCTCATCATCATGTTCACAATGGTTGTCGCAACGCTGAACACCGCCATTACGCTTTCTCTGCCAATCAGATCAAATACCAGCAATGCAGAAAAAAAGCCGAATCCGTGCGCGCGCATAGCGTCCAGCATGGTTGCAATCATGCTGGCCCAAATTTTCTTGCTGCCCAGGAAAGCCTTCATCGTTCTGCGCAGTACGTTTTTCTGCCGCCGATCTCCATATACCACAGGCGTCAGCCGAAAAGAAGCGGCGAAGCTGCCTAAGGTAATCAGCGATGATGCTGCAAACAGAACGGAATAGCCCGTCAAATCGTCAAAGCGGCTGATAAACAGCCCCGTTGTCAGGGGCAGCACAAGGCTGACAATTGTACTCAATACGCTGACGACCCCGTAGCAAGCATCCCGGTTTTCATCCGTTGCATAAGCCAGCTGCTGCGGCGTATAAGCCGTAAAGATAAATGCATTGCCCGACGAGAGCATTGCCGATACAGCATATACAGTAGCCATATCCGCATTTCCGCTGGCTGCCAGCAGCGCATACGCCGCAGTGTGAATAAGCAGACCAATGCGCATGCACACTGATACCGACCATCGTTTCAGCACTGCAAGCGCAGGCAGCATGATAAACGGCTGCACGCAGGCAATCAGCAGGTTGTATATGCGCAGCGAGCTTTCGCTGCCCGTTGCACGCAGAAGAAAAAAGCTGAAGTAGCTGCTCGATATCGTTCCGCCAATGGTGAACAGCATATAGGTAAGCAAATAGCGTTTATAGGATTTGCTCAGCATGTTCAGCCCAATTTGAGCCGAGAGAATTCTGCCCAATCCACGCAGCCTGTTCATAGAAAGCTTCTCCTGGATCATCTTGAAAAAAACAGCTTTGGCATGTTTCCCGCCAAAAGATCGTCCTTTCCGCTGTCTGTATTGGAAATAATCAGTTTTTCAATCATGCCCTCGCTGCGCAGGAATGGGAACGGCTCCGCAAGGCGATTCTCCTGCGAAGAATCAGTAATCACCATTTCGCTTATATCCGTTTTTTCGCCCACATAAATGGTATCGATCGGCGTAACCTTTTCCAACCGGTGTAGATTTTCAATATGCAGCCTGCCGATATGCAGCAAACGCTCGATAAAAATCAGCGGGTAAACATAGCTGTCATCCTTGCAGTACAGGCTGTATCTGGGCGCCTTGGAAACACAGATATTTTTCAGCATTATGTTATCATACAGCCCCAGGCTGTTCACCTCGTCAGGACGATAATGAAAGCGCGTGATGCCGACTGCATACTGCCAATAAGTACCGTATACATTTTGTATATTGATGTTGCGAATCCAGGACTTTGTGGAAAGCATGCGCACAGCGCTGTGGCAATTATCGCTGTATAGTCCGTCAACGCTGATATCCTCGATGGGACCATAGATCGAATCGTCTGCGTTGAGCGCCAGCAAATCGTCAAAGCAGCGTCCCTGCAGGTTGCGGATATGCCCAAACCTGCAGCCGCCGTCCAGATGAATGCCGTCCATATGAATTGCATATGGATTGCCGTAATTGAAATCAAAGGTGATATTCTCAATGGTAAAATACTGAAGATAGAACATATAGGTTGCAAAATATCGCGGGTTCTTAATGGTCAGATTGCGCAG
Organism: uncultured Clostridia bacterium; assembly: GCA_934647235.1. Lineage (GTDB taxonomy): Bacteria > Bacillota > Clostridia > Christensenellales > Aristaeellaceae > SFMI01. The sequence goes on along the minus strand of CAKUFG010000006.1, from coordinate 87,736 downwards.
CGTAAAATATTTGATATGAGAAAACACCATTGTGCAGATGCTGCCCTCGGCGCTCATATACCCGCATTCTTCCGGGAGATCGTATTGGCCATCCTGATTTGCAGCATTATTCCATTTATCGCTCAGCGGCGGAAAGCCCGGCGCATAGTTGCGCGGATACCGATCGCCCGGCAGCACCTTCAAATGCGCCATAAAGGGCGTCTGGTTCATATTGTCCATGTTCCATATTCCGCCTTCGACGGTGATATGCTGATCTTCACCGCGCGGGTCTGCATTGGTAATCATGCAGAAATCGCATTTAGGCATCAGGCGGATTTCCGTGGTTGAATCCAAACGCAGCGTCTGATTGCTGTGAATTTTCAGCGTCCGGCTAATACAATAATGTTTTTTCGGCGCGGGCAGATACACGCAGGCTATTCGGCTGTCCAAGCGCTCCTGAATGGCGTCCGTATCGTCGTGAACGCCGTCACCGTATAATGCATAATGCCATTCCGTCATTTTTATTATCCTCCATTTATCAGCGGCGGCAAAATAGCTCTTTGTATTCCTTGGGGCTCATTTTTGTTTGTTCCTTGAACCAGCGAGAGAAATAATGAATATCCTGGAAGCCGCAGCTTTCGGACGCCTCCATTACGCGGGAATCCCTCTGCTTAAGCACATCGCACGCCTTCTCCAGCATGCATTTTTTCTTATACGCAGAAAATGAAACGCCCATTCTTCTTTGAAACAGTTCTGAAAGATAGGTAACGTTCAGATAATACTGGTTTGCAATTTCCGCCAGCGTCAGAGAGGGCGACAGATGCGCGCCAACATAGCTGCAGATGCTCGCTATGCAGTCTTCGTTATCCTTCGGTTTGCGCGAGGTAAGCGCAGCGTAGCATTTTTGCAGCGCAAGAACAGCTTCGCTTCCGTCAATCGGTTTAAGCAGGTAGTGCGTCGCGCCCCCGTTCAGAGCGTCCTTTGCGTAGCTGAAATCGCTGTGTCCGGATACGATAATTGTAATCAGATCGTTCTTCATAGCCAGGCAGCGGTGCATCAGCTCCAATCCGTCCATACCGCCCAGCTGGATATCCGTAATCAAAACATCAGGGCGAAGGTGTTCAAATGCAGCCTCGGCTTCTTCTCCGCTTGTGCAGGAAGAAACCAGCTCAAAGCCCTGCTGTTGAAAATGAAACGTGGAGCAGATGTCCTTCAGGGCCCATCTGTCATCGTCCACAATCATAGCTCGGTACATCTTCACACCTCCGCCCTTTGGCAGGTCAGATTGTTTTATTTGGCGCCGAATTTCTCATTCAGTTCGTTGATAAGCGGCTCCCACATAAAGCGGTTTTCCTCAATCAGGCGCGCCACTTCAGTTTCGATATCCAGGCTGCTGTCCAGCACAAGCCGATCCACCGCAGTGTTCCAGTTGATGGAATAATGATTCGCCGCATCGCTGGAATAGAAAGCCAGATCCGCGTCAAAGGGCACGATATCCTGGCTGCAGCGGAATTCGTACATATCGTCGCTCATCTGCCGCCAATAAGAATCGATCAGCGGATTGATATAGGCAGCAGAATCGGACAGCACGTTGCGCAGGTACAGATAATACATCGAGGGATACTTTTCACGGATCACAGCATAGGTACCATCCAGAATCTCGGGGCACAGCAGCGTATAATGGCCTTCCTCATCCTTGTCCCAATCCACGCCGCGAATACCCAGCTGCGTCAGCTCAAAGCCCTCCAGCGTAGCAAAATAATCATACATGGCCAGAATACGATCGAAGGTTTCGTCATCCAGATCGGGACTGAACAGGGAGCCGAAGCAGAAATTGCCCTGCGTACCTGCCGCATGATACACGCCGTTATTATCGGTCACAGTAACAGTGCCAATAATATTCTTCACATCATCCAGGGTTTTGGCGTTGGGTTCGCTGGCGGCAGCAAGCCAGTTGTTCGCCATATCCTGGGGATGCAGCGGACCGCCCCAATATTCGATAACAGCCGCCTTACCGGCATACCATTCATTATAGTTGCTCAGGTAATACTCCTTGGAGATCAGGCCCTCGTTGTACATATCGCGCAGGAACTGAGTGCCTTCAACCGTGCCCTTGTCCGCAAAGCCAAGCACGTACTTGCCTTCCTCATTCTTGTAGATCGCATTGTAGCCTTTGCTGAACTGATACAGAAGCGGTTTAAGCAGCGTGCCGGTGCTCTGCACCATGCCGACGCTGCCGAATTTTTCCTTACAGTCACGCAGATAGCTCGTAAATTCATCCAGCGTGCAGCTTACGCCCCAATCATAGCCCAGCTCCTTCGCCCAGTCAAGGCGATAGTAATACAGGGTATGCATAGCGTAAACAAAGTTCTTGGGGCCGACCAGATGAATAATCGTATGCGGAATACCATAGGTCTTTCCGTTTACCTTGATGGCTTCGGCAATGCCCGTAGCCTCCACCTGCGCAGCCAGGTTAGGATACTTGCTTTCCCACCCGTCCGGCAAGGGCTTAATCAGCTCCTGCTCGGCATACTGCTGGTATTCGACGGCATTCCAGCCAAAGAACAGGATATCAGGCATCGTGCCGCCGGTAATCCACATGGTGTTCTTTTCATGCCAGGCGCTGCCATCCACGGCATACAGCTCCCAGTCAAAATTGAACATGTCCTGCAGCTTATAGTACACTTCATCGTGGGTATAATCGCCGCCTTCAGTGATCTGGCTATACTGGCTGGCAGTAAAGCTCACATGCTTATCATAAGGGCCGTAAGCGGGCTCGTCCGCCAGTGCAGCACAGTGAGGCAGCAGCAGGGCAAGCGCCAGAAGCAGGGTCAACCATTTTTTCATCGGGAGTGCTCCTTTCTTTTGGGTCGGTCATGAGAGAAACATTACGATTACGATCAAGCCCGTGTATACCCAGGCATTGATTACATTTTAATTGCGCCCACAAGGGTGCCCTTTACAAAGTACTTTTGCAGGAAAGGATATGTTACCATGATGGGAAGCATTGTCATAAACAGCGTGGCCATGGTAGTGCCGGTAGCGGAAACCGAATCCTGCAAATTCTTATAGGACTGCATGCTTTCGCTGGCAGCATCCTGGAAATTGCCGATGCCGCTGTTCACCACGGCCCGCAGCACCAGGGGCAGCGGCCACTGCTCGGATTTGTCCAGCACCATCATGGGCCAGAACCACTCGTTCCAGTATCCTACCGCCGTAAACAAGGAAAACGTAGCAATGATAGGCAGCTGCAGCGGCAAAACGATGCGCACAAATATAACCAGCTCCGAAGCGCCGTCCAGTCTGGCCGCCTCCAGCAAGCCCTCGGGCATCTGCTCGATATTACTCTTGATGATCAGCATGTTGAATCCAGATACGCCCATCATAATAACAATGGTTATCTGCTTGTTCAGCAGCCCCAGATCGCGCAGGTTCAGGTATGCCGGAATCATCCCGCCGCCAAAGTACATTGGAATCAGAATAAACAGCACAAAGAACAGCTTTTTGCCTGGATAAGCCGGCCTGGAAAGCGCATATGCTGCCAGCAGCGTAATGCTCATGCCGTAAACCGTGCCTAATACGGTGATGAAAAGCGTCGATTTATAGCCGGTTGCTAAAATAGGCGACTCAAAAATGTACTTATAGTTAATCAGCGTAATATCTGAAGGCTTAAGAAACATCATGCCCGGATTGGTCATGTAGGTTCTGTTGCTCGCCAGTGAAACCAGAATTACATGATAAATGGGAATGATAATAGACACCGCCAGCAGCGTAAGCACTGTATAAATAATGATATCCAGCAGGTCCAGCTTTTTTCTTTTTTTCTTTTTGAAGCCAGTGCGCAGCGCCGCAGCCTGCACATTTTTCTGATATTTGGCAGATGCGTTCATCGTGCTTTCTCCCTTTCCTTTAGCCTAACAAGCCCTGGCCGTTAATCCTTTTGATAACGCCGTTGGCAATAAACATCAAGATGATATTAATTACAGATCGGAAAAGTCCCACCGCTGTAGAGAACCCATAATCAGGCACCGCGCTGAAGGTGATATCATATACATAAATATCAATGGTTGTCGCCACAGATTTAACCACCGCATTTTGCAGGTTATAAATCTGATCAAAGGAGCCGCCCAGCAGGCCGCCGACCGACAGGATCAGCTGAATAATGATAACGGGCATAATGCCGGCCAGCGTAATATGAATGATCCGCTGCAGCCGGGCAGCTCCGTCTACCTCAGCCGCCTCATACAGCTCAGGGCTGATGCCGGCAATGCCCGCCATATAAATAATGGCCGCCCAGCCCACGCCCTTCCATATCGAGCTGCCATACAGCAGCGGCCGGAAAAAGCTTTTGGATGCCAGAAAATTGATCGGTTCAACCCCCATCAAACCAAGCAGCGAATTCACCAAACCGCTTTCGCGGAAGATCATCTTGATAATGGAACCCACGATTACCCAGGACAAAAAATGGGGAAAAGTGTATATCGTCTGGTATACGCGCTTGAGCTTTGTCCCTCGCATTTCATTGATGAAAATCGCCAGTATAATCGGGCAGCAAAACTCAATACATAAACGGGTAACGCTGATTTCCAGTGTAGTCATCACCGCCCGAAGCGCCGCCGGACTGTTGAATAAGCGTTCAAAGTTTGCAAACCCAATCCATTTGCTGCCCCAGATTCCCTTACGGACGTTGTACTTTTGAAATGCCATCAGCACGCCGTACATAGGCTTATATACAAATACCGCGTAGTATAAAATGGCGGGAATCAGCATCAAATAAATGTACTTCGCCTGCAGCATGCGCTTCCATATGGGAACGGCGCGCCGCGCATCCTTTGCACTTACCATGAGATCAGCCTCCTTTTTTCGCATTATATCATGCTTAATCTGGCAGAAAAATGGACATCTTCAGCGATTTTGTGTATTCTCATCGGGTGTCTGCGTGGATGTCTCCTGCAGGCGCTTGGGAATTCGGATGCGCGTCAGCGTCCCGTTATCCTGGTCTTGTTCCATGTGAATGCTGCTGTTTTTGCCATAAAGGATAAACAAACGCTGGCTGATATTAATCAGCCCTATGCGGTCCTCATACAGCTTTTCTCCTTTTTTCTCGCGCCATTGGTATATTTCTTCGTTCAGCTCTTCCATGCGTTTTTGCGGTATTCCCCTGCCATTATCGCACACCGTCAGCTCCATATACTCACCCTGCACGCACGCCGCTATTCGTATAACCTGCTGGGTGCCATCCATTCTTCTGCCATGGATAACGCTGTTCTCGCATACAGGCTGCAGAGTCATTCGAGGCAGCTGCATATCCAGACATTCCGGCGCGATAGCGCATTCAAAGCGGAACTGTCCGTCATAACGCAATTCGATAATGGTTTCATATTCTTTTACACACTGCAGCTCCTCCCGCAGCGCAGCTGTCAATGCACTGCGGCGGGCCGCATAGGCATAAATGCGCGCCATCGATGTACTCATCCGGCAAATTATATCCCATGCGCCATCCCGCGCCATTCCCCGGATGCATTCCAGGTTGTTGTACAGGAAGTGCGGATTAATCTGTGTCTGCATGCGCAATGCCTGTTCCTGCATATAATGTGTGCGCGATGCCAGCAGGTTTTGCTGCAGCTGGTTTTCGACAATCGCTTGTTCCGCCAGTGTATCCAGCAGCTTGTTGATCTCATCCGTCAGGTAGTCCAGTTCAGTAAAGCTGCCGTCGCTTTCACCAATTTTCTTCTGGCTGCCGTTTCTGATCCCCCTTACCTGACTGCACAGGCCATTGATTGGAGCGCTGACCCTGGTTTGCAGCGAAAACAGCACAAGGCTGGAAATCCCGCAGATAATCAAGCTGAATAGGGCACAGGACATCAAAAACCCGGAATCCGTCTTGATCATATCCGCTTCTTTATACAGCGCAAGCACATCACAGTCCAAAACGCTGCTGACAGAATGCGCATAAACATATACGTCTCCATCAATATGAACCGTGCCGGTTTCACCTTGCAAAAAAGACGCGGCAGCCTTATTTTCAAACGGATCCAGCTTTTGCGGGTCATAGGAGCAGCCAATCAATTCTTTCCCGCTGAAGCAGGCAGAAACAGCGCCAAAGTACTTTTTCATCAATGCATCCATGTCAAAAACGATCCAGAAATCTCCCCGTCTCTGCAGCAGCAGTTCGTTTCCATAGATCGGTGCAGACCACAAAAGTAAGGATCGCTTCTGCCCGCTCCAATGCTGAAATCCGCCAATGCTTCTTGCATCCTTCAGCAGATAATCAGTCACTCCTATGCCGATGCGCAGCGATGTATCATTCTCAAAGAGCAGCGTACACCCAACGGTTTGCTGATCCAGGAGCATTTCGTATAACGCCTGTGAAATATAAGGGTATGTTTCATATCGTCTTGCATGCGTCGCTTTCGCATATGCTTCTATAAAATTGCTGTACGACAGTTCCACCACTGTGTTCATCTGCTGCTTTAGATAAGCATCCATTTGCGCCATGCTCTTTTGTGTGTCCGCAATCACATAACGCTGAACCATCGCTGCTGCATTTACGTAGTGCAGCAAAAACAGCATCCAAACCAAAATAAGCTGTATGGCCGCGCTGATTAAAATTGCAATCGTAATCTCTCGCCTTATGCTTCTCTTCTGGCCTTCCACGATATGCAGCCTCCCTTAACTTGCGTACCTGAGCATAGAAAAAATAACACATTGCATTTGCTTTGTCCAGCTTCACTGCGTCTGCATATATGCGGCTTTCAATCGCTGATGCCGCAGCATAACCTTTGCTTCGTTCTGTTTTTCCAAATCATTTTCCTGCCTAAAACTAAAAACGGCTATAGAGTTATAAATTTCACCAATAAAAATCCACATGTATCTTACCCGATTCTCTGTCCTGAAGCATAGCGCATTTCATATAAAAAACCCGCGCCCTCGCATCCTGCTTGGATACGGGGGCGCGGTTATTGTTGGATTGATTACAGCTCGATCTTGGGCTCGTCCTCATTGCGGCGGAAAATGGTGAACCGCCGGCCGATGCACTGCACCGGGGATGCGCCCAGACGGTCGCATAGCAGGCCGCAGGCCTCGCGCACATCCAGGGGCGCGCTGTCCATCAGCGAGCACTTAATCAGCTCACGCGCCTGCAGCGCATCGTACGCTTCCTTGACGGTTGCGTCGGTCACGCCGTCCTTGCCGATATAGAGCACCACGGGCAGGGTGTTGGCCATGCTGCGCAGCCTGGCGCGCTGTTTTCCGGTTAATTCCATGCTTTACCTCGGATTATTCTTGATAGTTGACGATGCGGGCGAAATCCTCTGCCTTCAGGGACGCGCCGCCGATCAGGCCGCCGTCGATTTCGGGCTGCTTCATCAGGCCGTCCACGTTGGAGGGCTTCATGCTGCCGCCGTACTGAATGCGCACCTTGTCTGCCACGCGCTTGCCATACTTGCGGGCCAGCGCGGCGCGGATGACGCCGATGGTCTCGTTGGCCTGCTCGTCCGTGGCGGTCAGGCCCGTGCCGATGGCCCATACGGGCTCGTAAGCGATGACAACCTTCTTCACCTCGTCCGGGGTCATGCCGGTCAGGGCGATCAGGGTCTGATACTCCACCAGCGCGTCGGTGTAGCCGGCTTCGCGCTGCTCCTTGCGCTCACCCACGCAGATGATGGGGGTCATGCCCGCGCGAACCACGGCCAGCGCGCGCTTGTTGACGGTCTCGTCGGTTTCGCCAAAGTACTGACGGCGCTCGCTGTGGCCTACGATCACATAGTCCACGCCGCAAGCCTTGCACATATCGGCGGACAGCTCGCCCGTGTAGGCGCCGGAGGCAGCCCAGTGCATGTTCTGCACGCCCACCTTGATCTTGCTGCCGCGGGCGGCCTGCTTGGCGGCATGCACGCACAGGGCGGGCACGCACACAACCACGGTGCTCTTGGCGTCCTTCACCAGGGGCTTGAGCTCCTGGATCAGCTGGGTCGCCTCGGCAGGGGTCTTGTTCATTTTCCAGTTGCCAGCGATAATGGGAGTACGCATTGTTTTATCTCCTTTTACTGCTAATTAAGGATGGGGAGGGGATGAATGGGGAACGTTTGAGGGAACCCCCTCATCCGTCTCGCGGTGCGCTCGACACCTTCTCCCGTTTAGGAGAAGGCTTTTATAGTCGTGCGCTTTGCAAGTGGCGAAGGTATGCTGCTGCATTGGCACAGCCTACGGAAGCCTTCCCCTCCGAGGGGAAGGTGCTGAACGCAGTGAAGCGGATGAGGTGTAGCCGCCGCTGCGGCGTTATCCTCTATATAGCTTTGCTAACGGCTGCTGCGCAGCCTACACCTCATCAGTCAGTTCTCGCTGACAGCTTCTCCTCAAGGAGAAGCCTTTTGGTGAGTGCGTTTTCCAACAGCCGCTAATCGCCGCGCAGAGTTTTCGCAATCAACCAACATGCCCCGTGGCACGCCGATTTTAATCGGCGCGGGCTGGCGAAGCCAGGCCATAGGGGAAATATTCAAGTGAACGGATGGCGCTTGCGCCGATCCGGACACGCGAATTTTCCCTGCCACGGGGGTGGGGCAGCAGGTGGACAGGGCCACTCCCAGTTTTATCAGCTTGACTTTTACGTCACACACAGGTTCTTTGTTACTTTCCTTGTACGCCCCGCGCTACTGCCTTGCGGCAAGCGCGGGTTTCGGGCGGCAATTTGCAAAATTGCGCGCCCTCAGCCGCCTGCGGCGGCGCTATGACTGAAGAAAGTAACGTTTCCCCCGTTTCCTCGTTCCCCTCGTCCCTTTTCGTATCTTACTTATCGTTCAGGGCCGCAACGCCGGGCAGGGTCTTGCCTTCCAGGAACTCCAGGCTCGCGCCGCCGCCGGTGGAGATGTGATCGATCTTGTCCGCGAAACCCAGCTGGGTCACGGCCGCCGCGCTGTCGCCGCCGCCAACGATGGTCACAGCGTCAGAATCCGCCATGGCCTGCGCCACAGCGATGGTGCCCTTGGCGAAATTGGGGAACTCGAACACGCCCATGGGGCCGTTCCAGACAACGGTCTTGGCGTTCTTGATGGTCTCGGCAAAGAGCGCCTGGGTCTTGGGGCCGATGTCCATGCCCTCCCAGCCATCGGGAATCTCGCTGACGGGCACCACCTGGGTGTTGGCGTCGTTGGAGAAGCTGTCGGCGCACACGGTGTCGATGGGCAGCAGGAACTTGATGCCCTTGGCCTTGGCCTTTTCCATGATCTCGCGGGACAGATCCAGCTTGTCCTCTTCCAGCAGGCTGTTGCCGATGCTGCCGCCCATGGCCTTGACGAAGGTGTAAGCCATGCCGCCGCCGATGATCAGCGCGTCGCACTTGTCGATCAGGTTGGTGATCACGCCGATCTTGGAGGAAACCTTGGCGCCGCCCAGGATGGCCACGAAGGGACGGGCGGGGTTATCCACGGCGCTGCCCAGGAACTTGAGCTCTTTTTCAATCAGGTAGCCGGAAACGGCGGGCAGATAGGCGGCCACGCCGGCGGTGGAGGCATGCGCGCGGTGCGCGGTGCCGAAGGCGTCGTTTACATACAGATCGGCATAGGAAGCCAGCGCCTTGGCGAAGTCGGGATCGTTCTTCTCTTCTTCAGCATGGAAGCGCAGGTTTTCCAGCAGCAGCACCTGGCCGGGCTGCAGCGCGGCGGCCTTGGCCTTGGCGTCTTCGCCGATTACGTCCTTGGCCATGATCACTTCCTGGCCCAGCAGCTCGCCCAGGCGCTTGGCCACGGGAGCCAGGGACAGCTTGGTCACATCCTGAGCGGCCTTCTTGAGGGCCTTCTCGGTGGCGGCCTCCTGCTCCTCGGCGGGCAGGTCGGCAATCTTGGCCAGCTCCTTCTTGTTCAGCTTGAGCTTGGCGTTCAGCACATTGTGGGGCTTGCCCATATGGGAGCACAGGATCACGGCCGCGCCGTGGCTGAGCAGATACTGGATGGTAGGCAGCGCGCCGATGATGCGGTTTTCATCGGTGATCTTGGTGCCGGTTTCCTTGTCCATGGGCACGTTGAAGTCCACGCGGACAAGCACTTTTTTGCCCTGTACGTTTACGTCTTCGATGGTCTTTTTCATAATCATTCTCCTTTTTGCTGGAAAATTGGGGCGTCAGCTTGAGACGGGCAAAGGCCCGCACACATCGTCCATTATATACCATCTTTATCGATTGTACAAGCGGTTTTGGCGCAAAAGGGGGGCAAATTTGCGCAAAAAGCCGCTAAAACCGGCCGTTTTATATTTGGCGTTGCTTTTTGCGGCAAGGGGTGCTATACTATATCTATAATGCTTCCCCCAAGGGAAGCGCGAAAGGGGCAATGGATGTCGGTTCTGTAAGGCGCTTAGTCGCTATGTAACCGAAGAGTGCGAACTGCGCTGCGCGTTCGCCTTGTTTGCTGCATCCATTTGCGCCCGCAGAACGCTTCTTCACGCCGTGAGGACCGCTGCGGTTCTTGCGGCGTTTTGCTGTTTTTGACTTGGAGGAATCACAATTGCATATCTCAGCTTATGGGTATACCGACCCCAACGACTACTCCCCCTGCCTGGCCGCGCGCGTTGTAGGCGAGCATCGCGGCCGCTATCAGATTGTGTGCGATGCGGGCGCGGGCTTTGCCACCCTGCGCGGCGGCGCGTACTACTACGGCGGCGAGACGTTTCCCACCGTGGGCGATTTTGTGCTGCTTGCCTGGCAGCAGGCGGGCGACAGCGCCATTGTGCGCACCCTGCCGCGCCGCAGCTGCTTTGCGCGCCGCGATCCCACGCCGGGGCGCGTGGCCCAGGCCGTGGCGGCCAATTTTGACACCGTGCTGATTGCGCAATCGCTCAATCAGGATTTTAACCTGCCGCGGCTGGAGCGCACGCTGGCGCTGGCCCTGCAGAGCGGGGGCGCGCCGGTGATCCTGCTGACCAAGGCCGATCTGTGCGCCGATGCCCAGCCCTATCTGGCCGCCGTGCAGCAGCGCTTTCCCGACGTCCCGGCGCTGGCGGTATCGGCCGCCACGGGCGCGGGCATGGCGGGGCTTGTGCCCTATCTGGCCCCCGGCCGCACGCTGGTGATCTTAGGCAGCTCGGGCGTGGGCAAATCCAGCCTGATCAATGCCCTGCTGGGACAGGATGCGCAGGCAACCGCCGCCATCCGCGCCCAGGATGGCAAGGGGCGGCACACCACCACCGCGCGCCAGCTGCTGATGCTGCCCGGCGGCGCGATGATTATCGACACCCCCGGCATGCGCGAGATGGGGCTGCTTTTCGCCCGTGAGGGGCTGCGCGACAGCTTTGCGCCGGTGGAGGAGCTGATCGGCCGCTGCCGCTTTTCCAACTGCACCCACACCTGCGAGCCGGGCTGCGCCGTGCGCGCCGCGCTGGCAAGCGGCGCGCTGGACGCGGGGCTATGGCAGCGCTATCAGGCGCTGACGGCGGAATCCGACCGCGCGGCGCAGCTGGCCGCCAAGCATGAAAAAATGAAGCAAATTGCCAGGTACAACCGCAAGAACCGGAGATAAGGGGACGAGGGGGACGAGGAAAACGGTACTTTCTTGGAGCCCAAGAAAGTACCAAAGAAAGCTGCGTGCGACGTGAAAGTCAATTGAATAAAACTGGGTGTGGCCCTGGCCACCCGCCCCGTGGCAGGTGAAAGCCTGAACCGCCCGGATGAAAGCAAGCTTTCCTCCGTTCGCTTCCTGCTTTCCCCCTTGGTCGTGCTGCGCACGCCCGCGCTGATCTGCGATCAGCGTGCCACGAGGGGCGTGGTTGGGTGTGGGAATCAGACGCAGCGGAAAGCGAGTGTAAGATAGAACGGTCACCAAAAGCCTTCCCCTTGGAGGGGAAGGTGGGCGGCTTTAGCCGCTCGGATGAGGTGTAGCCGCCGCAGCGGCGTTATCTTTTATATAGTTATGATAACGACCACTGCGTGGTCTACACCTCACCACCGCCTACGGCGGAGCCTCTCCTCAAGGAGAAGCCTTTGGGTGAGTACACTCTCCAGCTATTGCAAATCACCGCACAAGGGTTCCGCATCCAACTACGCCCCCGTGGCACGCCGATTTTAATCGGCGCGGACGTGCGCAGCACGGCCATAGGGGAAAAAGGCAAAAGCGCGCGGGCGGAGCTTGCTCCAGACCGAGCGATTCAAGTTTTTCCCTGCCACGGGGCTCTACAGCAATCCTGTCTTTCAGTTTAATTCCAGCAGCTTTTACGCAAAACCGGTTCTTTGTTACTTTCTTCACTGAAGAAAGTAACGTCCCCTCGTCTCTCCCCCTCGTCCTTGCTCCCTATTCACCTATCACAAAATATGGAGGAAATGAAAATGAATATTCGTCTTGAAAATAAACAGGATTTTTACACCGTCGAGCTGCTGACCCGCGACGCCTTCTGGGGCGAGTTTGAGCCGGGCTGCGTTGAACACTACCTGGCGCACATCCTGCGCGACGCGCCGTGCTTTATCCCCGAGCTGGATTTCGTGGCCGAGCAGGATGGCCGCGTGATCGCAAACGTGATGTTCAGCCACGGCAGCATCGACAGCCCCGATGGCCAGCGGCACGATGCGATTACCTTCGGCCCGCTCAGCGTGGCGCCCGATTGGAAGGGCCGCGGCGTGGGCGGGGCGCTGCTGCGCTACGCGCTGGACCAGGCGCGCGCCATGGGGTTTGGCATCGTGTGCCTGCACGGGCATCCTGATTACTATCCGCGCTTTGGCTTCCGTCCGGCGCGGGAATACGGCATCAGCGATGATTACGGCGTGGGCGACGCGCTGATGGCGATGGCGCTGCAGCCCAGCGCGCTGGACGGTGTGAGCGGCGTGTGGCGCGAGGATCCCATTTTTGAGGTGGATCCCGCCAAGGCGGCGGCCTATGAGGCCACCCTGCCCTACAAGACCCCGGCGCAGCGGCCCGCAGCGGAGCTGGCCTTTGCCTGCCTGCCCGCCGAGGCCGTGCAGGCCATGCGTGCGCTTGGCATTGCCTATCTGCCCGATTTCAACCGTTTCAGCACCCGCGAAATCCACGCCCTGCCGGGCATGGATGACGACGCGATGGCGCGGCTGAACGCGGTGCTGCGCGCGCATGGCGTGCCGCCCAAGGCGTACCCGCTGCTCTAAGGAGGACGGAAAGAACGAAGGGAACGTTACTTTCTTCAGTGAAGAAAGTAACGTACCCCCTCGTCCCCTTTCTCGCCCCCTCGTCCCCTTTCTTGCCCGGCTTTGACGGCGCGAGGTTTTTCTGCTATACTATATAGGATTTACTGATTTTCCCCGCCTGATGAAAGGGAGGTTTTATTTTGCCCTGTCCCGCAGCGGCTGCGCGCTGCCTGAAGAAACGTCCGCCGTCATAGGCTCTTTTTGCGCTGCTTTTTATTTTGACCGGCACAGAAAGGGTATTTTGAAAATGAAAAAAATCAAGGCGCTTTTCGCCTCCCTGGCCGTCACGCGCAGGGAGCTGTTTTTGCTGCTGTCTGGCAGCGCCATCCTGGCCTTCGGGCTGTATCAGGTGCACTCCATATCGGGCGTAACCGAGGGCGGCGTGCTGGGGCTGACGCTGCTGGGGCATCACTGGCTGGGCATATCGCCCTCTGTCAGCTCGCTGATTCTCAACGCCGCCTGCTACCTGCTGGGCTGGCGGCTGCTGGGGCGCGGGTTCGTGGCGCGCTCCATCGTGGCGGGCGGCGCTTTTTCGCTGTTTTACGCCGTGTTTGAGCAGTTTCCTATCCTGGTTCCCGAATTATCCGAGCACCCGCTGATCGCCGCGGTGGCGGGCGCGATGTTCGTGGGCGTGGGCGTGGGACTGTGCGTGCGCGCGGGCGGCGCGCCGGGCGGGGACGATGCGCTGTCCATGAGCCTGGAGCATGTGACCCGCATTCCCATCCAGTGGATTTATCTGATCAGCGATCTGATCGTGCTGGGGCTGTCGCTCACCTACATCCCGCTGCGGCGCATCCTGTATTCGCTGCTGACGGTCATTCTGTCCGGGCAGCTGATCGGCATTGTGCAGCGCGCGGGGAAACGAGAGAAAGACACCGCGCCGTCTTGCGCAGGCAATGAAACTGTGCTATGATAGCGGCTGTATTCTTCAGAAACCGGGAGGCTTCGCTATGAAAAAGCAACGTATGAACGCCTATACCCTGGCCTTCACAGGCGTGATGGCCGCCATTGTCTATGTGGTTACGCTGTTTCGTTTCCCCCTGCTGGGCTCCAAGGTGCACTTTGCCAACGCCATGTGCCTGCTGTCTGGCATGCTGTTTGGCGGCGTGTACGGCGGCCTGGCCGCGGGCCTGGGCTCCGCGCTGTATGACGCTTTCCATGGCTACGATGTGATCAACATCCTGATCACCTTCGTCAGCAAGTTCATGATGGCCTGGGTGTGCGCCCGCGTGCTGTGGAGCAGGGATACCCGCAATGAGGGCTTTGTCCGCGCCATCGTGGCGGCGGTGTGCGGCGCGCTGACCTATGTGGCGCTGTACATGCTCAAGACCTTTATTTATCAGGCCTTTGTGTACGGCTATCCCATGAACACCGTGTGGGCGACGATGCTGAGCAAGTTTATCCCCTCCATCATCAACGCCGGCGTGGCCATCGTCGCCGCGCCCATCCTGTACAAGGCCATGCTGCCCGCGCTGCGGCATGTGCTGAACAAGAGCGAGCTGAAATAACCCTAAAGTAAAACACCTTCGCAGGGAAAACTTGCGAAGGTGTGTTTTTATTTACTTATTGCGCCGCTTCATCAGCTCTTCGATTTCATTTGCATACATTTCCCGCATGGCTTCGGCTTGCTCTGCCTGCCGTTTGCAGGCCTGCAAATAAGCGTCCGCCTCGCCGTTTGGATTGGCGGCCTGCGTCGCTTCGATCATATACCAGGCGGTTTCCAGATCAGCCAGGATGATGGGGATCCTCCTGCCGAATTTCTTCTCGATGACGCCGTCCGTTTGCAGCTCCGCGGCAATGTCCGCAATCAGGCTCAAAAGCTCGGGCAGGCCGTTGGGGCCCTTGCCGATATAGCGCATTTCGCTGTCGTAATCCAGCGTGTGATCCTCATAGCCAATCCGCTGCACGCCCGCAGCTTCATACCAGTCGATCAGCGCTTCCGCATATTGGTTTGGCTCCCAATAGGAAATCACGGGCTGCTTCAAATCCATGTCCCAATACGCCGGATTCCAGCGCTCCTCGTTCTCATCCGCAGGCGCGAAAAAGGGATTGGTATGCTTGCCCATATCCGATTCGCATTTATACAGCATTTGAAATTCCGTCAGGTTGGAATAGCCCCGATAGGTATGGGCCTCGTTGGGATAGATAAAAAACATGATCGCGTATTGATCCTTCGCAGGCCATGCATTCAGAATTTCAAGGATTCTGCCGCGAAGCAGGCTTTTGAATTCCATCGTACCGTCGTCCTCCTCGCCCAGCGCACTCGCGCAGGGTATCAGCATCAGCGCAAGCAATAGACACAGCAGCCGTTTCACGCGCACGCCCCCTTCAAAAAAGTACCTGAGCACAGGATAGCAAATTTTTCGCCGCTCTCCATCGCCCGCGCCATAACGAAAAACCCCCGGCCGTCTCATGCGAAACAGCCGGGGGCGTTTATCATTTGCTTACAGACCCAGCTCCTTGCGGTAGCCGTCCAGCTCGGGCGCGTTGCCGTATACAAAGTGGTCGGGCAAAATCTCGCACCACTCCGGCTTATCCACCGAGTAGTCGTGCACCGACGGATCGTACACCAGCAGCTTCTTGCTGCGCTCCAGATAGGGATTGGGATTGGGCACGGCCGACAGCAGCGCACGGGTATAGGGATGCAGCGGATGGCGGAACAGCTCCTCCGCCTCGGCCAGCTCCACGATGCGGCCCTTGTGAATGACCGCAATACGATCGGAAATAAAGCGCACCACGCTCAGATCATGCGCGATGAAAAGGTAGGTCAGGTTGCGCTTTTTCTTCAGCTCGTTCAGCAGGTTCAGCACCTGCGCGCGGATGGATACGTCCAGGGCGGAGATGGGCTCGTCGGCCACGATGAACTCCGGCTGCATGATCAGGCTGCGGGCAATGCCGATGCGCTGACGCTGGCCGCCCGAGAACTCGTGCGGGAAGCGGCTGGAGAACTCAGGCAGCAGGCCAACTTCCTCCAGCGCGTGCTGCACCTTATCCACGCGATCCTTGTTATCCTTGTACAGGTGATAATTGATGATGCCCTCGGATACGATATAATCCACCTTGGCGCGCTCGTTCAGCGAGGCCATGGGATCCTGGAAGATCATCTGGCAGCTGCGGATAACCTCGTTATCCAGCTCCTTGCTGATCTTGCCGCTGATGCGGCGGCCCTTGAAGAGCACCTCGCCGTTGGTGACGGGATTGATGCGCACGATGGCGCGGCCGATGGTGGTTTTGCCCGAGCCGGACTCGCCCACCAGCGAGAAGGTTTCGCCGCGGTAGATGGTGAAGTTTACATCGTCCACGGCCACAAACTTCTTTTTGCCCGAGCCAAAGGTGATCTGCAGATCCTTCACCTCGATCAGCGGCTCACGGTCGGGCCGCAGATGGGGATGATCCATATGGGAGATGGGCTCGGCGTCCATCAGGTGCTGGCTGCTGAGCTTACGGATGGTATCGGGCTGGTTGATCTTGGGCGCGCGCGGATCCAGCATCCAGGTCTTGGCCTGGTGCGTGGGCGTCACGTCAAAGAGCGGCGGCTCCTCCAGGAAATCGATGTTGAGCGCCTGATGGTTGCGGGGGGCGAAGGAATCGCCCACCACCTTGTTGAACAGGTTCGGCGGGGTACCATCGATGGCGGGCAGCTTTTCGCCCTTGACGCCCAGCTGCGGCAGCGCGCCCAGCAGCGCCCAGGTGTAGGGATGCCATGCATCGAAGAAAATCTCGTTGACCATGCCGATTTCCACAATCTGGCCGGCGTACATAACCGCCACACGGTCGGCCACGTTGGCCACCACGCCCAGGTCGTGGGTAATATAGATGATGGTCATGTGCTGCTCGCGCTGCAGCTTGCGGATCAAATCCAAAATCTGCGCCTGGATGGTCACATCCAGGGCGGTGGTCGGCTCGTCGCAGATCAGGATCTGCGGACGGCAGGCCACGGCGATGGCGATGACCACGCGCTGGCGCATGCCGCCGGAAAACTCATGCGGATACTGATTATAGCGGCGCTCAGGATCGGGGATACCCACCAGCTCCAGCATGTGGATGGCCTCGCGCTTGGCCTCTCGGCCGCGCATGCCCTGATGCAGCTCGATGGCCTCCTGAATCTGCACGCCGATCTTCTTCAGCGGGTTCAGGCTGGTCATGGGATCCTGCGTCACCATGGCGATCTTGCCGCCGCGGATGGTGCGCCATTCCTTCTCGGTGGTAAACTTGGTCAGATCCTGGCCGTTATACAGGATGGAGCCGCCGGTGATGGAGCCGTTTTTATCCAGCATGCCCACAAAGCACTTGGTAAACACGGACTTGCCCGAGCCGGACTCGCCCACGATGGCCAGCGTTTCGCCGTCATACAATTCCAGGGAGCACTTGCGGATGGCGTTCAGCTTTTCGCCGCGCAGGGTGAACTGCACCTCCAGATCCTTGGCGGCCAGAATCGGCTCGGTGCTCAGGATCTGCTTGGCGCGCTCCTCAAAATTGATGCCGTATTTTTCAATGACCTGTTCGCTCATCTTGTCCCCTCCCCTTACACATGGTTGCGCGGGTCGCACGCATCGGAGAACGCATTACCCACCAGGTAGAAGGTAATGGTAATCAGCGATACGATGGCCGCGGGGAAAACCAGCAGGTAAGGATAATCCAGGAAATAGCTGCGGGCGTTGCGCAGCAGGATGCCCAGCGAGGGCGTGGAGATATCCAGCAAGCCCAGGTAGGACAGCGTGGTTTCATAGGCGATGATGCCCGGAATGGACAGCGCCAGGCGCAGGATGATTACGCTGACCAGATACGGGAAAATGTTGCGGCCCAGGATGCGCATCAGCGGCGTGCCCAGGCAGCGGGAGGCCAGGTTATATTCGCGGTCACGGTACATGAACACAAGGTTGCGCACATTGCGCGCCGTGCCCAGCCAATAGAAGGCGATCATGGCGACGCCCATAATCAGCGTGCTCTTGCCCACCATCAGGGCAATCAGGGTCATATAGATGATCGTGGGGATATTGTCGATAAAGTTGTACAGCTCGGTAAAGAAGCGATCCAGCTTGCGCACATAGCCCCATACCAGGCCGATGCACACGCCCACGAAGATCTGCCCCAGCGATACCAACACCGACAGCAGGATGGATGTGCGCGTGGCGCTCCACACCTGGCTCCAGTAATCGCGGCCCAGGTTATCAGTGCCAAACCAGAATTCCTTGTTCGGGCTGGTAAACATCAGCTTGGTATCGATGCGCAGGCTGTTGGCGTCAAACCTGCTGATTTTCACCGCCACAAAGGTGAAGATGAACAGCAGCACGAAAACGATGGCCATGAACACGGCGGACTTTTTCTTCAAAAAGTTCTGCCATACGCTTTTCCAGTAGGAATAGTTGCTGTAGCCGATGCGCTCGGCGTCCTGCGCCTTGTACTCGGCAAAGCTGAACAGCTGCTTTTCGGGCATCTGCGCGCGCGCATCGGAATGCACGCTGCCTAAATGATACCGCTTATCCAGATTGGTGTCAATCGCGGTTTTATCCACATCCAGATCTACAATCATTCTCTTGGACATCAGCGCGTGCCTCCTTTCTCAACCAGCGAAATGCGGGGATCCAGCAGCGTCATCAGCAGATCGCCCAGGAACAGGCCGATAATGCCCAGCGAGGCGTACAGGATGACCAGCGCCTGCACGCAGTTTACGTCAAACTTGGCGATGGCGTCGGGCAGCAGGTTGCCGATGCCCGGCACGGAGAAGAAGCGCTCCACCAGGATGGAGCCGCCCACCGTCAGCAGCACCGAGTAGGGCAGGTACTGCGCCAGGGGCAGGAAGGCGTTTTTCATCACGTGGCTGAACATCACCCGCGTGCTGGACAGACCCTTCAGCTTGGCCAGGCGGATATAATCCTTGTTCAGCTCATCCACCATGTAGCGGCGCATCCACAGCATATAGCTGGCGATGGAGCCCAGCGACAGGCAGATGATGGGCAGGATCTGCGAATAATTGAACTTGCACTGCATGCCAAACAGCATGAACTTCCACACCTTGCGGCCGGAATACATGCTGGGCAGCCCCAGCAGCCGCGCGCCGAACACCATCACCAGCGAGTAGGATACCAGATGCGGCACCGCGTTGATAAAGATGGTGAAGGCCGTGCCGATGTGATCGTACAGGCCGTCCTTGAACCGCGCCTGCAGGATGCCCGAGGGCACGCCGATCAGGAGCGAGAACACCAGCGCGATCAGGCCCAGACGCATCGAAATGCCAAAGCGGCTGGCGATGATGGAGGTCACGCTCTTGCCCGTCTGGATACGGTGGGATACGCCAAAATCGCCATGCAGAAGAATGCCCTTCAAATAACGGCCCAGCTGCACCAGGGGATGATCCAGCATGCCCGCCTTTTCCAGGATGTCATGCTGCTGCTCGTCGGTCAGCTTAATCAGCTGTTCCTCGGTGAAATAATAATCGTTTGGCAAAAGACGCATCAGCAGAAATACCACGCAGACAACCAGAAAGATTGTCAGCAGGGACTGCGCTAAACGCTTCAAAATGTACTTTGCCATCGGTTCATCCCCTTTGCTGCATAATTACTGTTTTAGGGCATTATCGCCCATAGGCTGCGATAATGCCCTAAAACAGCACCCTTGCGTTGGCAAAAACGCCGCCGTTAAAATGGGAAAAGGGGCGGCCTTCCCGAAAGAAGGCCGCTCCTTCGGTTTTAAGTGAAAATTACTTGCCAGCCTTGATGGCTTCGTAATCCTCGGTGGTGTACAGATCGCTGTTGGTTTCCCAGTTTACATAGCGCTCGGACTGGTTGCCGTAAGCGGTGTAGATCTTGGAGTACTCGTTGATGGAGGTTACCTTCCAGGTCACTTCGTAGCTCCAGGGGATCACCAGCGCATGCTGCAGCATGTAGGCTTCGGCCTTGGCGAAGGCAGCATAGCGGGCGTCCAGATCATCGGTGATGGCCTTGGCCGTATTCACCAGTTCGGTGAATTCCTTATAGGTGGCGATCAGGGTCTCATCGGTGGCGTTGTTGATCTTGGAGTAAGCCTTGGAATAGTAGGCGTTATCGTCGCCGTAGGTTTCCTGACCCAGGAAGTTTACGGGATCGGCGAAGTCAGCGCCCCAACCATTGATGTAGATGGAGGCCAGCTGAGGATCACGCACTTCGGTGTTCAGCTTGGAAACGTAGGTGTGCACATCCAGCACCACCAGATCGTCACCCAGGCAGTCGCTGATCAGCTGCGCGAAGGTATCGGCGGTATCCTTGGCGGTCTGAGAAGAACCGGCGATGTAGTACGCCATCTTGACAGGCAGCTCAACGCCGGCGGCAGTCAGCTCTTCGATGGCCTTGGCCTTGTATTCATTCGCCTTGGTCTCGTCGCGGCGGGCGAACTTTTCGCTGTCGTACTGCAGGCCCAGCTCGTCACGAACCAGCTGCGTGTAATCCTTGCCCTCGCTGTTTACAGAAACGGCGTTGGCGGTGTAGCAGAAGTTCTGGCAGCTGAGGGGATGGATGAAGTTGGTGCGGGCCAGATAATCGGTCACATCCAGGCCGTAGTACAGGGCCAGACGGAAGTTCTCGTTGGCAACGGCGGTGTTCCAGTTGGTATCGGCAGAGCCGTCTTCGTTCTTCTTATCCCAGCAGAAGTGCATCTGGTAGGAATACTTGGTAGGACGAGCTTCAACCAGGTTGTCGTGGAACTCGTTGCCTTCGTTGTTGTAGATGGTGCTCAGGTTGGCCTGGTTCAGATCGATGTAGTCCAGGTCGCCGGCAGAGAACCACTGGAAGGCCACGTCCGCAGACTCAACCATCTTGACGGTGACGGTGTCGAACAGCTTCACGTTGTCCTTGTTCCAGTAGGCTTCGTTCTTGGACAGCACCTTTTCATTCTGGTAGATGTACTCAGAGCAGGTGTAGGGGCCGTTGTACCACATGGTGGTGTAATCAGCGCCGAAGTAGCCATCCACGCCGATTTCCTCGATCAGCTTGGCAGACAGAGGAGCCAGGCAGTTGTAGCAGGCCACAGAGGGGAAGTAGCTCAGCTTATCCACGCAGTGATAGATCAGGGTATAATCATCGGGCGCTTCGAGGCCAACCATCTCCAGGAACTTTTCAGTGCCCAGCTTCTTGGCTTCTTCTTCGCCCAGGCTCTTGGTATACTCATAATATTCGCCGGCGCCCTTGATCATTTCAATGGGCATGGAGGTGTTGGCGGCCTGGTTCTTGCCGTAGTTCAGCACCCATTCAAGGCCGGTGACCCAGTCCTGCGCAGTGCAGTCCGCCTTATAGTTGCCCTGATAGTCAACCCAGGTCACGCCCTCATTGAGCTTGAAGATCCAGGTCTGGCCGCCATCGGGAGAAGACCACTCCTTGGCAACGCAGGGAACCAGTGCGCCGTTGGCGTCATTGGTGAGCAGATGATCGTAGAAGTTGCTCAGCACGTTCAGATCGACAGCCGCCTGAGAATAATGGTAGCACCAGGTCTCCATTTCACGGTTAATCGTTTCATAGGCGCGCAGGTCTTTGATCTCATCAGCGGAAGCCGTGAAGGCGATGCTGGTGAGCACAAGCACGAGGGCCAGTACAAAGGACAAATACTTCTTCATGTTCATTCCTCCTTGTTGCTTCTACACAGGGCAGTTTCGCGCCACCGTTTGTGTATAGCGGGATTATACAAAAACTGACGGTGCGTGTCAAGAGAATTGCAATTCAAATACAATTAAAATACACATTGCCGCCGGTTTTCAGCAGGCGGGGCGATGGATTTGAATTAAGAACGTTTCAAACTTTCATGCTCCTGTTCTATTTGTTCTATTTGGGCGTTGTTTTTGAACATGAAATCGTGTATAATCATGTAGGAAGGTGATTTTATGATCAAAAAAATCCGCGCGATATACAACCGCGCGCTGCTTCGCCCCATGATTTATATGGCGACCAACCGGTTTTTAATCGCTCTGATTCTGCTGCTGCTGGCCAATCTGCTGCTTTCGGGCGCGCACATTAAAATGTATGCTGCGCTGCTGCTTGGCGTGTGCTTTGTGCTGCTTGCCTGGATTGCCTGGCTGCGCCTGGACGGCGTGCGCCTGCCTAAGCTGATGATGAAGCGCGTGAACATCCGCAAAAAGCCCGTGCGCAGCTATGGCGATATGATCGACTACATCGACGAGCAGCCCGTCACCTTCGACGACCTGGACGACGCCGAAAAGGATGTGTGCTGCCTTCTGTCCGACCTGGCCTGCGCGGCGATCTTTATTGTGGTTTCCTTCATTATATAATAAGCTATAAGGTGCTTATCAGGACGCGGTCAGACTTTTGCCCCCGTCCTTTTCTTTATCGGTCTTTTTATCCTCCCGTCCGCCAAAGGGCAGACGATCCAGCAGCGCGCTGATGGGCAGCTTTTCCAGCACGTCGCGCATATCCTTCTGCGGCATGGAGCGGCGCAGGGATTGATACAGCAGCCGCGCGGCCTGCAGCGTCAGCGCGCGGGTTTCGGGATCCAGATCCATCACGGCCTTGAGGGCGGCCAGCTTGCGGTGCTCGCGCACATCGCGCACGGTTTCGGCCTGGGTAGCGCTCAGGGCGGCGTACAGGCCGTTGATCACGCGGCCGCGATCCTCCGCCGGCATGGCGGCCACCCAGTCCTTGAGCGCGCGGTCCATCAGCTGGCTGGACGCGCTGAGCTGCTGCAGCTCCACAAACCCGCCGCGCGCAATCTCCCACTGGTACACATTATGCTGATAGATGCCCACGCTGCGGCTTTCCACGATGGTGAAGGCCTCCTCATGCTCCAGCAGCATGCCCACCACCGAGGAGCGCGGCAGATAGGTGCGCACGCGGGGCAGGATGCGCGCAAAGCCCGTCTGGCTGATCACCTGCTGGGTGAAGCCTGGACCGTCAAAATTGCGCACACCCAGGATGCGCTGCTGCACCTCGGGCGCACAGAAGGCCGCGGCGTACACAGCCAGGTTGCCGCCCTTGCTGTGGCCGCACAGGTAGATGCCGCCCTGCGTGCGCTCCGCCACATCGCTCAGATAGCGCACCGCATCCAGCTGCGCGGGCACGACGGTGGAAAAGGCCATATTAAAATCCTCTTTCCAGCCCACCAGCGTGCCGTCCGTTCCGCGGAAGGCGACGGCTGCGCTGCCGTCGGGCAGATGCAGCGTCAGCGTGGAAAACTGCTCCTGCCGCACAGGGTCAAAGATGTTCTCATACCCATCCAGCAGGATATCGGCATAGCGCGGCGATTGCAGCAGCTGCGTCAAAAGCTGCTGATCCTCCTTGCCGCAGGCACGGGGAGCGTCGGACAGCTGCACGCTGGCCAGTACCTGCCGTGCGGCCATGTACAGCGGCACACGCGATTCGGCAATGCCGTCAAAGGGCACATAGCTCAGGCGCGCGAAAATCAGCGCGTCCACATCGCACAGCGGCACGGCGGACAGGGGCAAATCGCCCCGCCAGGCAAGATAATCCAACAGGTTGGCCATAGCGTCCCCCTCCTTGGTACAAAGCGGAATTTCAGCGCAATTATAGCATAATTGTGGCAAAAAAGAAAGCGCCGCCCCCCTTGCCAGCGGGCCGCCGCCTCTAATATAATATAGAGCATAATTATTTATAATGAAACCGCTGATTCCGGCCAGGCGCCGGGGGATTGTTTACGTTCAATTGATATCCCGCCTGTACAATAGGCCGGTGGAGGGATGTTTGCCCATGTTTAAGGTATTGGTAGTAGAGGATGACCGCGACCTGCGGCAGCTTTTTGCCCGCGTGCTGCAGCGCAGCGGCTATGAAACGCTGGAGGCGGGCGACGGCCAGCAGGCGCTTGAGGTGCTGGAGCGCGAATATGTGGATCTGATTATTTCCGACATCATGATGCCTGTGATGGACGGATACGAGCTGGTGCGCTCCCTGCGCGAGGCTGATATGAAAATGCCGGTGCTGATGATCACCGCCAAGGACGCCTTTGACGATATGCGCCGGGGCTTTCTTTCGGGTACGGACGATTATATGATCAAACCCGTCAACGTAAACGAGATGGTGCTGCGCGTGGGCGCGCTGCTGCGCCGGGCGCAGATGATCTCCGAGCGGCGCGAGGTGCTGGGCGGCACGGTGCTGCAATACGACGAGATGACCGTGTGCCGCGAGGGCGAGAGCGTCACCCTGCCGCAGAAGGAATTCCAACTGCTGTATAAAATGGCCGCCGCGCCGGGGCGCATCTTCACCCGGCAGCAGATCATGGACGATATCTGGGGCCTGGACACCGAGACCGACCCGCACACAGTGGATGTGCACATCGGCCGGCTGCGCGATCGCTTCCGCGAAAACCCGGACTTTGAAATCGTCACCATGCGCGGCATCGGCTACAAGGTGGTGAAAAAGGCGTGAAGCCCCGGAAGGCTGCCCCGCGCGGGGATAACCTGCGGCTGTATTTCATCGTGTGCATCTTCGCCATCCTGTGCGTCACGCTGGGCGTATCGGCGCTGCTGACCATCCTGCTGGAATGGCTGACCAACACGCGCTTTACCGTGCCCACGATCGTGTGGATGGTGCTCTTCAGCGTGGTGCTGGGCGGCGGGCTCAGCATTATCATGAGCCGCTTTTTCCTGCGCCCCGTCACGCGCCTGGGCCGGGCGATGGAGCGCGTGGCCGCGGGGGATTTCACCGTGCGGCTGGATAACCCCGGCGCGCTGGGCGAGATGCGCGATTCCTACGCGCACTTCAACACCATGACCCGCGCGCTGGCCGCCACCGAAACGCTGCAAAGCGATTTCATCTCCAACGTGTCGCACGAATTCAAAACGCCCATCAACGCCATCGAGGGCTATGCCATGCTGATGCAGGACGCGGGCAACGATCCCGCCCTGCAGCGCGAGTACGCCGATAAAATCCTGCTGAGCACCCGCAGGCTGAGCGAGCTGGTGAACAACATCCTGCTTTTATCCAAGGTGGACAACCAGACCATGCCGCTGGAAAAGCATCCCTACCGCCTGGATGAGCAGTTGCGCCGCGCCATCCTGCTGCTGGAGCGCAAATGGACGCAGAAGCAGATCGAATGGGATGTGGACATGGACGAGGCCACCTACACCGGCAGCGAAAGCCTGATGCTGCATGTGTGGGTGAACCTGCTGGACAACGCCATCAAGTTTGATCCCGTGGGCGGCGAAATCCGCCTGCGCCTGCGCTGCGAGCCTGCGCACATACGCATCGATATCAGCGATAACGGCCCCGGCATCCCCGAGGATCAGCAAAGCGCCATCTTCGAGCGCTTCTATCAGGCCGACGGCTCGCACAAGAGCGAGGGCAACGGCCTGGGGCTGGCGCTGGCGCGGCGCATTGTGCGCATGTGCGAGGGCGAAATATCGGTAAGCAGCGAGCCGGGCAAGGGCAGCTGCTTTACCGTGGAGCTGCCGGGCAAATAAGCAATCAACAAAGAGAGAGGCAATTCTATGGGTTTCTGGCACTGCGCCCTGTATCTGGCCGTCATCGGGCTGGCGTCCTCTGCGGCCGCCCTGCTGCCGCGCCGCTGGTTTCACGCGGATCGTTTTCCCTTCCGCCCCCAGCGCTGGGAGCATGAGGGAAAAATCTATGAAAAATTAGCCGTGCAGCGCTGGAAGGACAAGCTGCCCGATATGAGCCGCTTTCTGCCCTGGCTGACCAAAAAGCAGGTCAACGCTTCCATTTCCGCCGCGCAGGCCGAGCGCCTGGTGCAGGAAACCTGCGTGGCCGAGCTGGTGCACGATATTCTGTCCATTCTCACCTTTGGCTGCGTGTGGATCTGGCCAGGCTGGGGGCTGTGGCTATCCATCGCCTATGTGCTCATCGGCCATCTGCCCTATATCGTCATTCAGCGCTATAACCGTCCGCGCCTGGCGCGCATGCACGCGCTGCTGAAGGCGCGGGAGGACCGCAGCCATGCAGGCAAAGACGCCTGAATATGCTCCATACGCCACAGCCGCGCCGAAGACTGCATGTCCTTCAGCGCGGCTGCTTTTTTATTGGAAGCCCGGATGGTTCAGATATCGGCCAGCATTTCTCTGCCCAGCGCGCACATGTAGCGCAGCTGCTCGGGCATTACGGCGTGCGGAGTAGGATTGAGCGCGTGCTCAAACGCGAAATCATGGTCATAGCCAATTTCACGCAGCGCGCGCAGCACCTTGCTCCAATCGATCAGGCCCTCGTAGGGCAGCAGATGCACGTCCCTGGCTGTGCCGTAGTTATCGTCAATGTGCAGCGCCTTAACGCGGTGACCCAGCAGGGTGAGCGCTTCGTATTGATCGTCGCCCGAGATCATGCCGTGGCCGGTATCCCAG
Source organism: uncultured Clostridia bacterium (assembly GCA_934647235.1). Classification (GTDB taxonomy): domain Bacteria; phylum Bacillota; class Clostridia; order Christensenellales; family Aristaeellaceae; genus SFMI01. The sequence goes on along the minus strand of CAKUFG010000006.1, from coordinate 61,334 downwards.
CAGCAGCCCACCAGCGGGTTGTTGAAGGCGTCCACCAGCGCGCGCAGCTCCTCCGCCTTGCAGCAAAAGCGCTTTTGCGTGATGTCGGGCATGTTTTCAATGGCAATGCCTACGCCCAGCCTGCCAGCCAGCTCCTCCAGGGGCTTCAGATACTCGCAGAAATAGCGAATCGCCTTCTCGCGGGCAGCGCCCTCCGGTGCAAAGGGGTGGATAACCATCCATTCCGCGCCCAGGATGGCTGCCGTGCGGATGCAGCGCTGCTCCAGCAGGCGCAGACGCTCCACGTCCAGCATTTGATAGCGCGCATAGTTGGTAGATACGCAGTGCGTCTGGCGGCAGACGATGCCTGCGCGCTCATCGGCCTCGCGCAGGGCGTTTATCTGCGCTTCCCAGGCGTCGTCATTTAGCAAGCCGGCAAACACCTTGCCGCCCTGCAGGCAAAACTGCCAGGTGCTCCAGTCCAGCGCGTCAAAGCCCGCCGCGCGGATAACGGCCGGGATATCGGTCAACGTCAGGGCATAATCAAAGTGATGGTGCAAAATGGCGGTAGAGGTGGATAAGCGCATGGCGATGCTCTCCTTTGCGTGTGCTTTCCTTTATTATAGCGTACTTTGAAGAAAAATGAAATCAACAATTACGACTGAGGACGGCAGCGTCAAATTCAAAGTTTGTTCACACGCCTGTAAAAAATTGACGGTATCCTATGATCGTCAGGAGAAACCTGAACTTCCCGATTACAGGAGGTACGCAGCGATGAAGAAACGGATTTTTGCTTTATTGATAGCCATGGTTTTGTTGACCGTCAGCGTATGCGCGCTGGCTGAACCGCCCGCCAAGCCCGAGGGCACGCCGCCTGCCGGGCAGGGCGGCAATCCGCCTGACATGCCGACAGGCAATCCCCCGGACGGTATGGGCACGCCGCCTGACGGCATGGGCGGGCCGGGCGGCCAGAGCAGCGCGCCCAGCGAGTATGCGGCGGTGAACACCCTGACCGAGGATGCGACGCTGACCGGCGCGATTGAATCCACCGGCACGGATGAAAACGCCGTGCATGTGGCCGCGGGCGAAACGACGATTGAGGACGCACAGATCAGCCGCGTATCCAACGACAGCACGGGCGGCGACAGCGCCAGCTTTTATGGCGTGGGCGCGGCGGTGCTGACCACCGGCGGCAGCGTGACCGTCCGCAACAGCGCCATCTCTACCGACGCGAAGGGCGGCGCGGGCGTGTTTGCCTATGGGGATGGCATTGCCTATGTGGCCGACAGCACCATCGAGACCACGCAGGATACCTCGGGCGGCATCCATGTGGCGGGCGGCGGCACGCTGTACGCCAGCAACCTGACCGTTACCACCCAGGGCGAATCCTCGGCGGCCATCCGTTCCGACCGCGGCGGCGGACTGCTGGTGGCGGACGGCGGCAGCTACACCAGCAATGGCGTAGGTTCGCCTGCCGTATACGTCACGGCGGATATCACCGTCCACAACGCGCAGCTGACCGCCAACGGCTCTGAAGCGCTGTGCCTGGAGGGTCTGAACGCTGTGCGGCTGTACGATTGCACCCTCAGCGGCAACATGTCCGATCTGGATCAGAACGACAACACCTGGAATGTGATCCTGTATCAGAGCATGTCGGGTGACTCCCAGGTGGGCAAGGGCAGCTTTGAAATGACCGGCGGCACGCTGATTGCCAACAACGGCGGTATTTTCTACACCACCAACACGGAGAGCGAGTTTGTGCTCAGCAGCGTGACCATCCAGGCTGCGGCGGACAGCGAGTATTTCCTGCGCTGCACGGGCAACAGCAACCAGCGCGGCTGGGGTACTGCCGGTGCGAACGGCGCGGATTGTGTGTTCACCGGCATCGCCCAGCAGATGCAGGGCAATGTGATCTGGGACAGCATTTCCACCCTGGATCTGTACCTGACGGCGCAGAGCACGCTGACCGGCGCGGTGGTGCAGGATGAATCCTGCGCGGGCGAGGGCGGCAACGGCTACTGCGTGGTGCATGTATCCGAGGATTCCACCTGGACGGTGACGGCGGACAGCACGGTGACGGCGCTGTACTGCGCGGGCAATCTGGTGGATGCGCAGGGCAACGCGGTGCGCGTGGTATCCCCCGAGGGCGAAGTGCTGCGCGAGGGCGCCAGCGACGTAACCGTCACAGCGGACTACTACGAGGCTGCCTGCGACCTGAGCGGCCAGGGCGCCGTGGGTCAGTGGAGCGACTACGCGGTGGAGTTTTAAGGTTATTATAAAAAAAGCGGGAGCAAAAGCTCCCGCTTTTTGCGTGCGGCAATCAATCGCCATAAAATTCCTGGCGCCCTGGCTTGGGTGCTTTTTGGCTTCTGTTATTCTGTAATTGAGAAGGAAACATTTGAATCCGTTGGCAGGAAAAAGTACGATGCGCATCGAAGTATCCGGTATGTGCAGCAATGCAAAATAACAGAACCGAAAAGAGGAAGAGCAAATGTTCAAGAGCGGGGACTATCAGTATATTCTGCTGACTGATGGAACGGCAGAGCTCACAAACTATACCGCCTATGCAGAGTTCTTGACTGTCCCTGCCCAAATAGATGGACATGCCGTGACGAGCATAGGAAGCGAAGCGTTCATCAACTCCGAATTCCTTTCAAGTATTATACTTCCTGACTGTCTGACAACCATCGGGATCGATGCGTTCTGTGGGTGCAGCTTCCTTACGAGCATCACGCTGCCGAACAGCCTGACAAGCATCGGAGGCGGGGCGTTCGATCTATGCACATCTCTTACGAGCATTACACTGCCGGATAGCTTGCTGAGTATCGGAGGAAATCCGTTTACTTCCTGTGATAACCTAACGCAAATTCAGGTATCTCCCGATCATCCAATGCTTGTTACAACCAATGGCGTACTGTTTAATAAAGCAGAAAAAAAGCTGATTTGCTATCCTTGTGCATTTATGCAGGAAAGCTATGCGGTTCCCTGTGGTGTCACACGCATCGGACAGAATGCGTTTTATGAATGCAGATATCTTACGAGCATCACGCTGCCGAGCAGCCTGGCAAGCATCGGAAAATTGGCGTTTGCTGGCTGCAAATCCCTTACGAGGATCATTCTGCCGAGCAGCCTGACAACCATTGAAGCCGGGGCTTTCTGTGGCTGCGAATCTCTTACGAACATCACGCTGCCAGATAGCCTGACAACCATTGAAGCTTGGGCTTTTTCTGGATGCGAATCCCTTGAAAGCATCACGCTGCCGGGCAGTCCGACATGCATCAGAAACTGGGCTTTCTCTGGATGCAAATCCCTTGCAAGCATCGCGCTGCCGGACAGCCTGACAACCATCGGAAATGGGGCATTTGCTGGCTGCGAATCCCTTACGAACATCACCCTGCCGAGCAGCCTGACAACCATTGGAAACTGGGCGTTCGAATCCTGCTCAGTTTCGCTTAGCTTTACGGTTGTTCGCGGTTCCTGGGCGGAAAACTGGTGCAAGGAGAATGGAAAGAATTATACCTATTCCAACTCAATAGACTGACTGGGCAACTGAGAATAAAAAACGCTTCGCGTCCCACGATGCTGCGGGATGCGAAGCTGTTTTGGGGTGCGACAGGCAAGGATATAGGTTGCGCCATCACCCGCTTCTGTTGTTTTTTCAGCCTTTTTATTGTGAAGACGAGGTGTTTTGCAGATTCTCTTGCATAGCTGCCGCCTTATTCCCTCACCGTCTCCGGCTCCTCAAAGTCCTCCTGCGCGGGGGGCATATGGTCGCACACCATAAACAGCGCGTCCTCGCCGTTATCCTCATAGTATTTTTTGCGCACGCCCACCTGAATAAAGTCCAGGGAGCGGTACAGGTTCTGCGCCGTTTCGTTGCTGCGGCGCACCTCCAGGGTCATGTAGGTTACGCCCAGGTTGGCGGCGTACTGCATCAGCCCGGCGGTCAGCAGGCGGCCAATGCCCTGGCCGCGATAGTCCTCACGCACGGCGATGTTGGTGATGTGGCCTTCGTCGATCACCACCCACACCCCGGCGAAGCCAATGATGTCGCCCGCCGGCGTTTGCGCCACCAAGTAGCGCGCACAGGCGTTGCGAGTCATTTCCTCTTCAAAGGATTGCAGGCTCCAGGGAATGGCGAAGGTGGCGGCCTCGATGGCGTGCACGGCTGGCGCGTCGGCCAGGGTCATGCGGCGCAGGGTGATATCAGCCATGCTGCTTGGCCTCCCGCGCGGCGCGTTCGCGCTCCGCCTGCGGGGCGCGCAGGTACAGGGGCTGAAGCGTCAGATAATCCACGGCCTGATCCGCATCGCGCGCGGCCAGGGCGGCCACGGCGGCAGGGCGCAGATAGGCGCAGGGCGCGGCGGCAAAACGCACGCGATCACCCAGGCAATCGGCAATCTGCTGCCGGTACACGGCTACGCCGTCGCCGGTAAAGAGAAAGCGCTCGCCCAGCGTGCTGATCTTATCCAGATATTCAGGGAGCTTGAGCACACAGTCGTCCAGCAGGCGCTTGCCATTGCAAAATGCCGCGCCGTACACCTGCTGCACGCGCGCATCCTGAATGGGGCACACGATCTCATCCCGTGCTTCCAGCCCGGCAGCGGTGGCCTCCAGCGCGTCCACAGCCACGCAGGGAATGCCCAGCGCGTGGGACAGCGCCTTGACGGCGGTCACGCCGATGCGCACGCCCGTGAAGGAGCCGGGGCCGACGGTAACGGCCAGCAGGGTGAGCTGCTCCTTGGTAACGCCCGCGCGCAGCAGCGCCTCCTCCACCATGGGCATGATGTTTTCGGAGTGCGTCATTTTGTTGACGGCGGCGGCCTCATAGCGGATTGCGCCGTCGCACCATACGCTTACGCCCGCGACCGGGCCCGAGGTGTCAATTGCCAGGATGATCATGCGTATTCTCCCATTCTCCGCGCGGAATCAGGGCGATTTCACGCGCGCCGTTTTCCAGGGGGGTCAGCCGCACTTCCAGCGCGGTTTCGGGCAGCAGATCGCTGGCGCGCTCATGCCACTCAATCAGGGTTACGCCATTGCCGCCGATATACTCGTCCAGGCCCATATCGGTCAATTCGCTTTCATCGCCGATACGGTACCAGTCAAAGTGGTACAGCGGCACGCGGCCCTCTTCGTATACGTTCAGGATGGTAAAGGATGGGCTGGGCACGGCGCAGGCAATGCCAAGGCCGCGCGCCACGCCCCGGGCAAACTCGCTTTTGCCCGCGCCCATATCGCCGGACAGCAAAATCACATCGCCCGCGCGCAGCGTCGGGGCCAGCCGCGCGCCAAGGGCCTGGGTGGATTCACGATCCGGACAGAGACAGGTGATCACTTTCTATTTCCTTCCTTTTGCTGGGCGCGGTGCAGCAGGCGCGACAGCCGCTTGTACAGCACAAACGTGACGGCGCTGACGACCACGCCCTTGATCAGGTTAAAGGGGATAACGGCGACGGCAATGCAGTTGGATACGGAGCTGAAGCCCACGTTAACCAGCTTTTGCGCATAATCCGCGCCCAGGTAGAGCGGAAGCAGCAGGTACAGGTTGCTCAGGATGCCGCCTGCAATCATGCATACGCTGCCCACGATCATGCCAACCAGCGCACCACGGCGGGTATGCTGGCGGCGATAGATCAGCGAAGCGGGCAGCATAAAGCACAGTCCAAGCAGAAAATCAGCCAGCTGGCCAACCATGGCCGAATCGCTGACAAACAGGTGAATCACGTTGGTAATGGTCAGCACGATCAGGCCGGATACAGGGCCCAGGGCAAAGCCGGTCAGCATAACGGGCACGAAGCTCAGATCCAGCTTGAGCCACGGGGCCAGAAAAGCCATGGGAATTTTCAGCGTCAGGCTCAGCACGACGGAGATGGCGCTCATGACGCCAATGTAGCACAGATCGGCGGTGGAGATACGGCGTTTTTTGATGGTTGACATTGTTCTTTCCTCCCAATAAAAATTGCCCCCGACGCGCAATCGGGGGCAATGCAAAGAAGCCTTGCGGTTTCTTCTCTCATCCAGACTGTACTGTCGGCCATGGAATTACACCATGTCAGCCTTGCGGCTCGCGGGCTATACCGCCGGTCGGGAATTGCCGCTGCGCGCGCGGCTCACCCTGCCCCGAAGAAGTTGCCTGGTTTTCGTTTTCTCCGAAAACCAGCTGCATTGTAGCACGGGGATAGGGAGGCTGTCAACCACTAAATATCAGAACACCAGCGTCGCGCCCTCGGGACGGACGGAGAGCACATAGCAGCTCTTATCGCCAAACATCTGGCGCATGTGGCGAAGGAAGCGCTCCTCCTGCGCCTGGGGCACCAGGTTCAGCGTGGTGCCGGCAAAGCCGCCGCCATGCACGCGGTACGCGCCGCAATCGTGCAGCATATACTCGGCCATGGACAGCGCCACGCACAGGGGCTGCTCGGGGCTGTTCTTGGCATACACGTTTTGCAGGTACATCCAGCTGCTGCGGCCGGATTCAATCAGGATGCGCTTGATCTCGTCGATCTGATCGGCCTTGACGGCGTTGACCAGCGCGTGCACGCGGTCGTTTTCGTTGTAATAATGCAGGGCGCGCAGCAGGGCACGGTCGCCCGCCTCGCGGCGCACACGGGGCATCTCCTGCCACAGCTGCTCGGGGCGCACGCGGCGCAGGGTTTCCTCGCCGAAGCAATGCGCCACCTTGTTCATTTCGCTGCGGATCGCGCCGTATTCCTCCGTCAGGTCGTCATGGCTGCCGCCGGTGTTGACCACGATCAGCGAATAGCCGCGCGCGGCAAAATCATACTGCAAAGGCGTTACCTTGGGCTCCGCCTTGAAATCGATGGCGACCAGGCCGCCCACGGAGGAGGCCATCTGATCCATCAGCCCGCAGGGCTTGCCAAAATAAACGTTTTCGGCATACTGGGCAATCTTGGCGCGCTCGATGGGGTCTACCTTCATGCCGTTATACAGCGCGTCGAAAATGGCGCAGATCAGCACCTCAAAGGCGGCGGAGGACGAAAGCCCGCTGCCCGAAAGCACATTGGAGGTGGCCGTGCCGTCAAAGCCGCGCACCATGCAGCCCATTTCCTGCATGCGGGCGGCGATGCCGCGGATGATGGAGGCGGGGGTGCCCTGCTCCTCCTTCACAGGGGAAAGGTTGTTCAGGTCCACGCGGATGGGCGCAAAGCCCTCGCTGTGCAGGGTGATCTGCAGATCGTCGCGCGGGGACACGGCGGCGACGGTATCCAGATTGACCGCCGCCGCCAGCACGCGGCCGTTGTTATGGTCGGTGTGGTTGCCGCACAGCTCGGTGCGTCCGGGGGCGCTGACCAGCAGGGGCATTTTTTCGGTGCCAAACAGATCCTCATGCCGCTTGAGCAGCAGCATGTAGCGTTCCATCTGGCGGGCGACCTCGCCCTCGCGGCTGCCGTACAGCTGCATCATGCGGGTCATGCCGTCGGCGGATTTAATCATGCGCATCAGATCGCTGCAGGATTTCATCATTTGCTGTTTCCCCCATCCAGAATCTTTTGCCAGAAAGCCATAAACGCGGGCAGGCCTGCATCGTTCAGATCCTGCTCAAACTGCGCGAAGGATGCATCGGTGATTTCGACCTCGCCCAGCACCCAGCGGGCGATGGACTCGTCCACCAGACGGCCGATGGCGGCCTGCAGCGGGGCGATTTCCTCCTGCTGCGCCCTGGTGAGCGAGTAATACGGGAAGGGCCGCTGCGCACTTGCGTTTACCACGTCCAGCTGCTCGGAGATATAGCGCACGGTGGAATCGCTGTAGCGGCGCTGGAAAGCGTCGGAGGACAGGCCGGGCACGGCCGTACCGGAGGTAATCAGCGTTTCGCTGGTTAAGTAGGTGTTGTTCTTGGCCGACTCGGTCATGCGCCAGGAGCCGTCGGGATCGACGATATAGTCGGTATTCTCCTCGCCCGCGCTGGCCAGAATATGCACTTCCTCGGTGTAGAACTGATCCGCCCATTGCAGCAGGGCATGCACATCCGCGCAGTGCGTGGTGATGGCGAAGGTGCCGGTTGTCACCGCGCCGGCAAAGTCGCGGTACACAGCTTCGCCGTTATAGGCCAGGGGAGGCATTACGGCGTACTGCGAGGACCAGGCGGCGGGCAGGAAGGTGGTGGTCATGGTGGTGATGACCCCGCCGTATATGTTGGTCTTGTTGCTGTCCGTCACCTGACGCAGGGTATCGGAGGTGGCAAAGCCATCCTTGTCGATCAGCCCTTCGGTGTAGAGCAGGCGCAGCCATTCGATGAAGGGGCGGAAATTCTCATTCAGCGGCACAAATTCTACCTGGCCGTCCACCGCGCGGATGTTATAATCGTTCGCGATGAGGCCAAAGGCATGACCCAGAAATTTCAGATCGAAGGAGCCGATAAAGGCCAGCGGGATCTCGTCCTTTTTGCCGTTGCGGTTGGGATCCTGATCCCGGAAGGCGCGCAGCACGTCCGTCAGCTCGTCAATCGTGGTGGGCATGGACAGCTTCAGCGTGTCCAGCCAGGATTTGTTCAGCCACACGCTGTTCTGCATAGGCTGCTCGGAGATGGCAGGCAGGGCGGCGATGCGGCCGTCGGGCAGGGTGATGGCGTCCCAGTACTCGGGATGCGCCTGCAGGATGGCGTACAGGTTGGGACAATCCTGCTCCAGATAGGGCTTCAGATCCACCAGCACGCCGCGATCCAGCATATCCATGCACTCGTCGGGCGACAGGCGCGCCTTGAACAGCACGTCCGGCAGCTCGTCGCTCCCGGCGGTCATGGCCGCCTTGGCAGCCGTCCATTCATCCTCCTTGCCATACTGGCGATAGGTGAATTTTACGCCGGTTTTATCTTCCATTCGCTTAAAAAAGAGGTTGGATTCCCAGTTTCGGTATACGTTTTCCGGATCGTATCCGGCCATGGAATATTCTGCCAGCGCGGTGCAGGGCAGCAGCAGCGCAAGCAGCAGGCAAATCAAACGCTTCATCAAGGGGGATACCTCCTTCGTGATCGTCCTATTATTATACAACAATCGCGCCGTGCAGCGCAATATGTTTCTTGCGCGCACGGCGCGATACAAACAGGCCCGTCAATCCAGATAGGTCATCGTTCCCTGATCGGCGTTCAGCTCCACCCTTCTGCCGATATCCAGGATAGCGTGGCTGCGGCCATGGCCGAAATCGTCGCAGTAAACCACAGGAATGCCCCAGCGCTGGCCCAGGCGCGTCAGGCGGGCAAGCAGCTCGGGGTACGCCGTTTCAGAATAATGCCCCACCAGCAGACCCGACACGCAGTCCATCACGCCGCTTTGCTCGATATGGGTGAGCATGGCGCTGAAATACGCCCGGTCGCCGAACTTCTCGTGATCCTCCAAAAACAGCACGTATTTCTGCCGGCGGTCGTATTGCAGATAATCGCCGCCCAGCATCAGCGCCACATTGCGCAGATAGCCGCCCATCAGCACGCCCTGCGCGCGACCGCCCGTCAGCGGCTGCCAGGGAGTGTTGGGCTGATGCGCGTCGGCATTGCCCATCAGGTGCTGCACAAAGTTGGCATAGTCATACTCGCGCAGATCGGCAAATGCGCCGGGAGCCATGCCGTAATAGGTGGTGACGCCGGTGCGCGACCATACGGCGCTGAGCACAAACGTGCCGTCGCTGTAGCTGCACAGGCGCTTGGGGTGGGCGCGCAGATAATCATAATCGATCATCGGCAGCACTTCGTTGCCGCCCTCGCCGCCGCCAAACAAAATGAGCTGCACGGCAGGATCGTGAATCAGCTGGTTCAGATCGTCCGCCCGCTCCTGGGGCGTGGCCAGATAGGTATCGGTGCTGCTGTACAGGTGCTCGGCCTCGATTACCTGAAAGCCGCGCCGGCGCAGCTGATAAAGGATGGGCTGATATTTTTCTAAGCTGGCCACATGGCTGGGGGAACAAATGCCGATTGTACCGCCGGGCTGCAGGATGGGCGCAATCATTTCAGCTCCGCCTCCTTGAGGGTATTGAGGTAAACGCCCCAGCGCTCGCGGCTGGTGGCCACAAAGGCAGGATCGTTCATAAAGGCCAGCAGCTCCGGCAGCGTCAGCCAGCGATAGGCCACGGTTTCGCCGGGCTGGAGGGTGACAGCCTCCTTATCGCCCGCATAGCGGCACACATAGCCGTGATAGATGGCGTGCCTGCCGGGCCAGGTGATTTCAAAGGCCGGGGCCAGCGCGTCGGCCTGGATGCCGGTCTCCTCACGCAGCTCGCGCATTGCGCCGCTCAGCGCGGTTTCACCGGCCAGCACGCTGCCGCCCGCGCTCAGCTCCCAGCAGCCGGGAAAGGCGGGCTTCTTCAAATCGCGCTGGGTCAGCAGAAAGCTGCCGTCCGCGTGGCGCACCAGAATATCCGCCACCAGGTGGTATTCGCCCGCGGGGATCTCCTCCCCGCGGATCAGCGTGTGCCCCAGGCTGTTGCCCCGCACGTCATAGGCGTCCCAAAGTTCCATACTTTTCCGCCTTTCACAGGTTCAGGTAGCCCTTGAGCACCTTGAGGGAGTTGAGCACGCCGTCCACATGGCTGCGCTCATAGCCGTGGCTGGCATATACGCCCGCACCAATCAGCCCATGGCGGATATCGTTGCCCGCGCGCAGGGTGGCTTCCACATCCGAGCCGTAGGCGGGATACACGTCCACCGCGTAGTCCGCGCCCTCGCGCCTGGCCGCGTCGATCAGTTTGCCTACCACCTCATAGCTGTAGGGGCCGCCCGAATCCTTGGCGCAGATGGATACCTGGCGCTCGGTGCATTGCAGGCCGTCGCCCACGCAGCCCATATCCACGCTGATGGCTTCGGTCACGCCCTCGGGCACGGAGGCCGAGCCGCCGTGGCCCACTTCCTCATAAACCGTCACATGGGCGTATACGCGGCGCGCGGGGGTCAGATGATGATCCTTCATATATTTGGCCAGGCCCAGCAGGATGCCCACCGACAGCTTGTCATCCAGGAAGCGGCTCTTGATATAACCGGAGGCCGTCACGCGGGTGCGGGGTTCAAAGCAGACGATATCGCCCACCTCAATGCCCAGCCCGCGCGTATCCTGGGCGGATTTTACATCCTCATCCAGCACCACCTCGGTGGTGTTGAAGGTGCGCTTGGTATCGCCGTATTCGGTGTTCACATGGATGGACGCATTGCACAGCTGCAGCGTGCCCTCGATCACCTTGCCGGCGCGGGTATATACGCGCACGTTTTCGGTTTCGCCGTTTTCGGCGCGCATGCCGCCCAGATTGGTCACACGCAGGCGGCCGCTGCCCTTGATTTCAGCCACCATTGCGCCCAGGGTATCGGCATGGGCCTCCAGCAGCAGCGCGTCCTGCGCATCCTGCCCGCCCAGATCAACCAGCACGCCGCCCTTTCGGGTGATATGCGCGGAATAGCCCAAATTGGAAAAAGCATTCAGAACCCACTGCGCGGCGGCAGCGGTAAAGCCCGAGGGGCTGTCAATGGCCAAAAGCTGCTGCGTCTGTTCCACAGCGTACAGCGCGTATTCCCGCTCCATACAAGTACCTCCTTGCGTTTATGGTGGTAGTCTATCACAATGGAAAGAAATTGTAAAGCTGGCCGTCGCCCCTTGCCGCGCAGGCGGATTTGGGGTATAATACAGGCAAAAGCCATGCCTTGGAAAAAGGGGAGGTGCGCGCTTGATCCGGCGTAAAACCATCATTCACTGGCTGATCGTGGTCGTTGTGTGCATTCTGGCGGCGGCAATGCTGCTGATATTGCGGCACATAGCGGGCAATACGGCCAGCAAGCCCGCCGATACAGCGCAGCAGGGGACAAGCACCGCCGATACCGGCAGCGCCAACGTCAGCTCCGCCCTGCAGCGCGGGCCGTTTTACCTGAAGCTCACCACCACTCGGTTTGGTGAAAAGACCTACCAGAGCTTTGAGATATACTTTGCCAACAGCGAAACCAGCGATCCGATCTTCTCCTGCGGGCGCAGCTTTGCCTCCGACGAGGTAAACTCCATCGGCTGGTCCAGCGAGGGCTACGACGTGGTGGTGCGCCTGCGCAATGGAAGCACCGTGACCTATCCCTACGACGACGTATCCACCTGGCAGCAGTAAATGCACTTCCAGAAGCAAACTGCATCCGGCTGGTTTTCCAGCGGATGCGGTTTCAGGCTGTCGAAAAAACTTTTCGACAGCCTGCCGATGAAAGTCAGCTAAAGCAGGCTTTCATCGGGCACGTCATTTTCTTGTGAGCCGAAGGCTCACGGGCAGAAAATGACATAGGAAGCAGCCTGACGGCTGCTCCTCGCGCCGTACACGCCGCCGCTGCGGATTAATAGCGCCGCCAAAGGCGGCTGAGGGCAGGCGATTTTACAAATCGCCGCCCGAAACCCGCGCTTGCCGTAAGGCAGTAGCGCGGGGCGTACAAATGAAGGGGCTGCGGCCCCTTCATGCATCCCAGGAACTCTAACGAGGCTTTTTGACAGGCTGAAACTGCATCCGGCTGGTTTTCCAGCGGATGCAGTTTTTCTATATCGTTCTCTTGTTTTTTACTTTTCAGTCACAAACTTCTCCATTACATACCCATGCATGCCGTTGGCTTCGATCTCATACCAGCCGTTTTCATGGGACAGGATGGTCACCTCCGTGCCGGTGCGCCACTCGGCCACCTTGGCGCTGTCGCCCTTGGGCGTGTTGCGCACATTGACGGTAGTTCCGCCGCCCGTGTTGCCTTTGTAGCTGAGAACGCCCTGGGCGTTGCTTTCACTATCGCCGTAGAATTTCAAGCACGCAGTTTTGATATATCCCACCGTGCCTTTATAATTGATGCGGGTATAGCCATTGCCGATGGCCAGCACGGATACAATGGTGCCTGCCTTGCAGTTTTTCAGCAGTGTGCCCTTGGATGAGGCTGTCTGACGCAGCGAAGCCTTGCCGGTGCGCGGAGCGTAGATGGTGGCCAGCTTCTTGTTTTCAGGCACGTTTTCGCTGAACGTCAGGTCGGAGGTTAACACGCTGACCGTTTTGCCCTGATACTGAATCTTGGAAGACGTGCGTCCCAGCTCCACAATGCCAACGGACGTACCGCCCTCACTCGCCTGCGTGTCAGGCTGAGAAGTGGTCTGCGATTTCGCTGCATTACTGCCGTCTTTGCGCTCAGGCTCGGGACCAGCACCAGCACGGTAGCGATAATAGGCTCGTTCATCACTATATTTCGTTATATCAAATTCGAGCACACCTTCTTTAATCTTAGCCTCGTAGTCCGGATCATTCTCATGAATGTTGTAAGCAAAGCCATCTGATTTTCGGATAACGGAGAAACAATCGATTAGTTTGACCTGTGACCATCCTTTTTTCTTAACTCCATTTACCATGTATGTAAAATATCGCCAATCGCTACCTGAAATAGAGCTGGTAACTTGTACGTAAGTACCGGCAGGAATATAATCGGTCTGCACATGGTCATAATTGATACTATTGTATACTGGCGCACCAGTAGTTGTCTTTTTATTGCAACGCAATTCAAACTCCTGCTGTGTATCAGCAGTGGCAAATACAGGCAACATCAGTAGACAAACCAAGATGAGAAGAGCCAAAAGCTTACAACGCTTCATAACGTGAACCTCCAATCGCAATTAAAATCGAAACAGAATTGCAACACTTCCGTAATATATAATACCACCATTCTCCAATTTTAGCAAGCGCTGCAATTGTAAATTATGTTATTCTGCGATTGTACATCGATCGGTTCAGGCAGCAAAACGCCCTCCCCGAAGGGAGGGCGCTTGCGTTATGCTTATGCCGGCCGCAGCCTGATAAGCGGTAATCAATAGTTGACCAGGTTATAGGTTTCGATCGCGTCGTTGGCCAGCTTCACCAGCTCTTCCACGGCGGCTTCGGGGGTCAGGGTGCCCTGGCAAACCTTCTCGGTTACGTCCTCAACGTACTGGCGCACCTCGGGGAACACGCTCAGCAGGGAGCCGACGTACTCGGGAGCGGAGTCATGCAGCTGATCCAGCGCGGTCTGGAACTGGGGATACTTTTCGATGTTAGCCTTGAAGGTATCGGTTTCCTGCGCATGGACGTTGATGGGGAAGTAGCCGGTCATGGCGTTCCACTTGGCCTGGTTTTCGGGGTTGACGCAGAACTTGATGAACTCAAACGCCGCGGCTTCCTTGGCTTCGTTGCCGCTCTTGATCATCCACAGGGTGCCGCCGCCGGTGGAAACGCCGCCCTTATCGTCCGCGTTTACATAGGGGAAGTAAGCGGTGCCCACTTCAAAGTTGGTGCCCACGTTGGCCAGCACGCCCGCCAGGTTGGCGGTGGAGGCCAGGAAGATCGCCGCGTCGCCGGCAACGAAGGCCGCGCGGGCCGCGCTGGTGCCGCCGCGCTCCACATAATAGGTGGCCTTGGACTCGGAGATCTTCTTCCACATGTTGAAGATATCCAGCGCCGCGCCGTTTTCACCGAACATCACCTTGGTGGCGTAGCTGGTGCGGCCGTTGCCGTTGTTGACATATTCTCTGCCCATCTTGCCAACCCACTGCTCGAAGAACCAGCCGTAGTTGGAGAAGATGAAGCCGTAGCGCTTGATGCTGCCGTCGGGGTTCTTGACGGTCAGCTTATCGGCGATTTCCAGGATGCCGTCCACGGTGGTGGGGATTTCGGTGATGCCGGCCTCGTCGAAGGCGGTCTTGTTGTAATACATCAGGGGCGTGGAGCAGTTGAAGGGCATGGAGTTGATCTTGCCGTCCACGGTGTAGTAGGCCAGAAGGTTGGGCTCGATGGCGCTGGTGTCCCAGTTATCCTTGTCGATGTATTCCTGCACGGGCACGATCCAGCCGCTGTCGATGATGAAGCGGGTGCCGATCTCATAGGAATGCACGATGTCGCAGGGCAGCTGGCCCATGCCGGCGGCCTTGAGCTTGTTGATGGCGTCATCGTAGGCGCCCTGATACTGCGCGTCCACGAAGATCTTATCCTGAGATTTGTTGAAGTCCTCCACGATCTGCTTGATGCACTCGGCGTTGGTGCCCTCCAGCGAATACCAGAAGACAACGGTGGTCTTTTCCTCGGCGGCGGCGAAGGCTGTCAGGGACAGCAGCATCGCAAGGCACAGAAGCATGGCTACGAGTTTCTTCATTGGATGGAATCCTCCCTTGATATATTTATATTGAACGCCCTGTTCCGGACGCTCGGATCGATGGTAAAATCAGCCCTTGACCGCGCCGGCCATCAGGCCGTTGATGAGCTGCTTCTGCATGAACACAAAGATGGAAAGCGAGGGTATCAGCACCACGATAACGGCGCTCATCATCAGCGCGATGGACTCCGAATCGATATCGTACATCTGCGATACGCCAATCTGCACCGTGCGCACGCGGTCGGAGTTGGTAACCAGCAGGGGCCAGAGGTACTGGTTCCACTGCAGCAGGAACACATACGCGCCCAGCGCGCCCAGCGCGGGTCGGGCCAGGGGAATGACGATGGTGGCCAGGAAGCGCCAGTTGCTGCAGCCATCCAGCTTGGCGGCCTCGTGCAGCTCCTTGGCGAAGGTCAGGTAGTTCTGCCGCATCAGGAACACGCCCATGGCGCTGCATCCGTAGGGCAGGATCAGCACGCGGTAGCTATCCAGCCAGCCCCAGGTGGATACGGTGAGGTAGTTGGCGATGATGGTGGCCTCCCAGGGCACCATCATGGTGGCCAGGATGCACATGAACACAAAGTTGCGCCCCCTGAACTCCAGGAACGAGAAGGAAAAGGCGGCCATGGAGCAGGTGATCATCTGCAAAATGGTA
Organism: uncultured Clostridia bacterium; assembly: GCA_934647235.1. GTDB lineage: Bacteria > Bacillota > Clostridia > Christensenellales > Aristaeellaceae > SFMI01. Next base: position 45,582 of record CAKUFG010000006.1, on the reverse strand, counting down.
ACCGAGCCCGCCACGATAAAGGAATTGAGGATGTGGCGGGGGATCATCGTCTTGGTGAATACCGATACGTAGCTGGAAAAATCCGCGTGCGAGGGCCAGAAACGGGAGTAAAGCTCGTCTGCGGGCATCACGCTCATCATAAAGGTGTAGAGCAGCGGAATCATAATCAAAAACACAAAGGGCAGATTGATCAGGATCGCGCCCAGCTTGCCCAGGGCTTTGCGCTGGCGGCGGGTCAGGCTCAGTGTCATCAGTAATGCACGCTCCTTTTCTCAGTGCTGAATTGCAGCAGGGTAATAACCATGATGATCACGAACAGCACAATGGAGCGCGCCGCGGCTGTGCCGAAGCGGAAATTGCGGAACGCATCCAGATAGATGGAGTATACGATCAGGTTGGTTTTCTCCTGCGGGCCGCCCGAGGTGAGCAGCTTTACCAGCGTGAAGGACTGGAAGGCGTTGATGATATTGACGATGATCTGGAAAAACAGCGTGGGGCTCAGGCAGGGAAGGGTGATGTTGCGCAGCTTTTTCCAGTAGCCCGCGCCGTCGATGGCCGCGCTTTCGTACAGCTCCTCGGGAATGTTGCGCAGGCCCGCGCCGATAAAGATGAAATTGATGCCGCTGGCCAGCCAGATGGACAGGATGCAGATGATGGGGAAGGTCCAGGTGGTGTCGCTGAGCCAGTTGATGCTGGTGCCAAGCAGATGGTTGAGAAGGCCTATGGACTTGTGCAAAATCATTTTGAAGCTCATGGCCGCAGCGGAGGAGGCGATGGCGATGGGCATGGCGTAGATGGCCGAGGCCAGCGCCTTGCCGGGGAATTTGTTCACCGTGATCAGACTGGTGCACAGGCCCACCAGCAGCCCGCCGCCCGCCACGAAGAACACGAACCGCACCGTCACCCAGATGCTGTTCCAGAACTCGCGGCTGTACTTGCCGTAGAGGATATCGGCGTAGTTTTTCAGGCCGTAGAAGATTTTTGCCTGGCCGAACTTGTTGGTCAGGAAGGTGCTTAGATACAGCGTCTTAAAGAAGGGAAAATACAGGAACACGCCGAACACGCACAGCGCCGGCAGCAAAAATAACCATGGCTCGATGGTTTCATAAAAGGTTTTCTTGACGCGATGCGGTTTGATCTTGCGTATTTCTGCCGTTCGTGTGCTCATGCTGCAACGTCTCCTTGCCTTTTTTTGTTTCCTCGGGTGCCGTTTTCATGGTATGCGTACCGATGATAAAATATGCCTGTAGTAATGCGATTTCGTCATTCCGAAACGTTTGCTGGTGTATGCATTATGCCATATTATATTTATATTGTCAATATATTATTTGTCTGATTTGATATTATTTTTCCCATTCAATGCATTTTGGGCAATTTTATAATGCCGATTACGTCATTTTCAAATCTGGCGAATATTTTCCCTGATTCATCTAATATAAAATATGCCCGGCTCTCCGTTTGAGAACCGGGCGCTGCTTCAGCGTTATTCTGCATGCTGCAATTATTGGTAAAATTCGATGAAAGCCTGCTTTCTGTGCGGACGGCCGCCCGTCAGGCCGGGGCTTCCTCGCGGATCATCAACTGATACAGCCGGTGGGCAATCGCGTCCAGCTCGGCGGTATCCTGCTCCTTCCAATCACGCAGCAGGAACATCACCCCGCCGCAGTGATAGCGCAGCAGCAGCTCGGCCTCGCGGGCGCTGACGCGCGCATACAGCCCGCGGCTGGCCGCCACGCGGGACAGAAAATCCATCAGCAGCCCCTCCAGCTGGCGCTCCAGCTCCTCGCCGTAATTGCTCTGCATGCCCTTTTTCAGCATGGGGCGGGCGTTGACGGCAGCGGACAGCAGATAGCGCAGCGCCTCCTCGCCGTTTTTCTGTGCCTGGCACTGGGCGATCACGCGGTCAAAGTTGCGCCGCAGCGACCAGGCCATCAGATCGGGGATATCCTCAAAATGATAATAAAAGGTCTGGCGGGTGATGCGGCATTCCTCCACAATATCCTTCACCGTCAGCTTCCGCACTTTTTTATCAAACAGCAGCGTTTTCGCCGCGTTGGCAATGGTCTCGCGCATATCCTCGGCCATGTCCGCACCGCCCTTTCCAAAGGGTAATGATGGCAAAAAACGCCATACCCTATTAAAATTCGATGGGCGAATCAAAAGTCCTGCTTTTTCAAAAATGTCACAAAATGCAGGTTTTTCGCCTTATTTATGCGCCGCACATGTCACAAATTGCATGTTTTCATGTCACAATGCGACGGGAATTTTACCTTTTTCAGCATTATACTGATAGTGTTATAGACGGATAGAGCGCTATGCGCGCCTTCCGTCACGGTTTCGTTTCATCTTAAAACGCGAAAGGAGTCTCTGTCACATGAAAAAACTGCTTGCCATGCTGCTTGTCCTGTCCCTGACGCTTGGTCTGGGTCTGGGCATCGTAAGCGCCTCCGCCGAGGACGTCACCCTCAAGTTCCTCATCAGCGCGGGCTTCTATGATCTGGAAAACGACCTGGGCTGGAAGGTTTGCCAGCGCGTATCCGGCTACAAAATCGACTACGAAGTCATCAACGGCACCGAACAGCTGATGCTGATCATCACCTCGGGCCAGGAATATGACTACACCTACCTGAACAGCAAAAACTACAGCCTGATGATGAGCGAAGGCGCGCTGATGGACATCACCGACCTGCTCAACGAGTATGGCCAGGACATCCTGGCGGCCTTCCCCACCACCTGGCCCGCCGTCACCACCGACGGCCGCATCTACGCCATCCCCTCCCCCGCGGCGCAGCCCGACAGCTTGAGCTATTCCATGATCGCCCGCAAGGACCTGCTGGATAAGATCGGCTACACCGAGTATCCCACCACGGTGGAAGGCTTCGTCAAGATGCTGGAAGACGTCAAGGCTGCCTATCCCGACATGGTGCCCCTGACCGCCTCCCGCCTGGACGCCGGCGTTCTGTCCAACGTTGCCTCCGCCTTCAACGTCCAGGGCATGTATCAGCTGGTGGACGGCAAGGTGATCAACATTGTTGACAACCCCAACCTGAAGGCCTATGTGGAGGTCATCCGCGACCTGTACGCCCGCAAGCTGCTGGACGCCGAAATGCCCGCCATCACCACCAACGACATGCGCTCCAAGTGGGCTGCCAGCCAGGCTGTGATCTCCTATCAGAGCTGGAACGGCTGCGAAACCTGCATCGCCGCGCTGCGTCAGCTGAGCCCCGATATGGAATACGTGGTGCTGCCCCTGCTGCAGGATGAAGGCGGCAAGGTGCACGCGCAGGTGAAATACGGCGTGACCGCCTACGGCGCGATCCCCGTCACCAGCAAGCACGCCAAGGAAGCCATCCAGGCCATCAACAGCATGATCCAGATCGACAACTTCACCGAGATCGTTCTGGGCGAAAAGGACGTGCACTACACCGTCAACGAGGACGGCACCTTCTCCCCCATCCAGCCCGCCTTCAATAACGATAAGGTTGCCTCCAACGTGTTCGTATCCGGCTTCTACCGCGAGGTAGAATATCCCAAGATGTGGGAAGTGCGCCTGGCCAAGAACGCCGACCTGCAGAGCACCTTCTACGCCATGCGCGACAGCCTGCTGGACGGCGGCGAGCGCAGCCCCGTGGCCCTGGCCCCCGCTGTAACGGTGGTGGACAACAAGGCCGCCCTGGAAAACCGCATCACCGATACCCTGATCGCCGTGATCTGCGGCACCTCGGATATCTCTGAGCTGGACACCCTGCGCGAATACTGGCACAAGAACGGCGGCGAGGAAATCATCGAGTTCTACAACACCTGGTACGCCGAAAACGTGGCCAAATAATCCCATCTTAAAATCATCCGGGCGGGGAGGAATCCTCCCCGCCCGGCCATTTATACCGGCTTTTTATTGAACGGAGGAAAGCAGCATGTCTACCGCTACCCGCCCTTCCCGCGCAAGCCGCACCTGGGCGCGCCGCACCTGGACCTATCTGTGCGGCCACTGGGAGCTTTATCTTTTTCTGCTGCCCGGGCTGGTGTTTGCGATGATGTTCAAGCTCCTTCCCATGAGCAAGATCGTCATCGCCTTCAAAAACTTTAAGCCCCTCAAGGGCATTGCAGCCAGCCCGTGGGTAGGCTTTGCGCAGTTTGAAAAGATGTTCGCCGATCCCGACGTGCTCAACGTCATCAAAAACACGCTGGAAATCAACCTGATGATCGTCATCTTCGTCGTGCCGCTGCCCATGTTCCTGGCGATCATGCTCAATGAAATCACCTTTATGCCGCTGAAAAAGGGCATTCAGACGCTGATTTACATTCCGCATTTCTTCACCTGGGTAGTAGTATACAGCGTGTTTTTCGTGCTGTTTGGCTCCACGGGCATGGTAAACACCGTGATCAAAATGCTGGGCGGCGAGGAAATTCTCTTCTTCATGAAGGGCGGCTGATTCCGCTTTCTGCTGGTCATCTCCAACGCCTGGAAGGGCGCGGGCTGGGGCACCATCGTGTATCTGAGCGCCATCACGGCCATCGACGCGCAGATCTACGAGGCCGCCACCATCGACGGCGCCAGCAAGATGCAGCAGGCTTTCCGCATCACCATTCCCAGCCTTCTGCCCACGCTTGTGCTGATGCTGACGGTACGCCTGGGCAGCATCATGTCCGGCGGCTTTGACCAGGTGCTGGCCTTCTACAACCCCACGGTGTACAAATCCGCCGACATCCTGGGCACGTTCGTATACCGCCAGGGCATCGGCTCGGCCAATTTCAGCTATGCCTCGGCCGTGGGTCTGTTTGAATCGGTGGTCGGGCTGATCTTCGTATCCATGTCCAACGTAATCTCCAAGCGCCTCAGCGGGCGCACGGTGTGGTAAGGAGGGCGATGCAAAATGAAGCTTTCACGCGGTGAAAAAATCTATGTGGCCCTTCTGCATGTCATCATGATCCTGGCCGGGCTGATCTGCCTGCTGCCGGTGCTCAATGTGTTTGCGCGCTCGCTCAGCTCCGTGCCCGCGGTGGCGGGCGGCAAGGTATGGTTCTGGCCGGTGGAGTTCAATCCCGAGGGCTGGAAATACGTGCTGCAGCGCACCAGCTTCCTTAATTCCATGGGCAACTCGGTCATCATTACGCTGCTGGGCACGGTGCTGTCCGTGTTCGTCACCATTCTGACGGCCTACTCGCTGTCCCGCCCCTATCTCAAGGGCCGCAAGGTAGTCATCTATCTGTATGTGTTCATGATGATCTTCAACGCCGGCATCCTGCCCAACTACTTCCAGATCAAGGGCTACGGCCTGCTCAACACCCGCTGGGCGCTGATCCTGCCCATGATCGTAAGCCCCTACAACACCTTCGTGCTCAAGAGCAACTTTGAAAGCGTGCCCGACAGCCTGGAGGAGGCCGCGCGCATTGACGGCGCATCCTTTACGCGCATTCTTTCGTCGGTCATCATTCCGGTATCCAAGGCGGGCATCGCCACCATCGTCATCTTTACCGCCGTATCCTACTGGAACCGCTACTTTGACGCGCTGATGTACATCACCAAGCAGCGCCTCAAGCCCGCCGCCCTGCTGCTGTATGAGTTCATCAAGCTCTCCACCATGGAGGAGGGCATGGGCGAGCCCGAGCTGGCCGCGCTGGTATCCCCCGATATCAAAAACGCCAGCATCGTGGTGCTGACGGTCATCCCCATTCTGGCGATTTACCCCTTCATGCAGCGCTACTTTGTCAAGGGCGTAATGGTAGGCTCGGTAAAGGGATAAATAAAAAAAAGGCTGTTATATGCAGCCCGTTATTCCAGATTTCTGAATTTTCGCTCAAAAAGAAGGTTTTATCGATGAACAAGCTGTTTTCCACCCCGCAGACGCTGTCCCATCCGCGCTATGTGAGCCATCGCGGCTTCCAGCCCATGGCCCCGGCCAACTCGCTGCCCTCCTTTGAATACGCCGGCTATCTGCGCCAATGGGCCATTGAAACCGACGTGCACTTCACCCGCGACGGCGTGGCGGTATGCTGCCACAACGACACGGTGGACGCAACCTTTGACGGCACGGGCGCCATCCGCGAAATGGACTGGGCGGAGCTGAGCCGCCTGCGGATGAACCAGGGCAGCCGGCTGGACTGCCTGCGCGACGAGCAGAAGCGCATGCCGCTGTTCAGCGAATACCTGTCCATCTGCCGCCATTACGGCAGCGTGCCCTTTATCGAATTGAAAACCGATGATGTGGAGCGCGTGATGGCGCTGGTGCGCCAGGCCGGCTTTGCGGATGATGAAATCGTCATCAGCGCCATCAGCCTGGAGCGCATGCAGATTGCCCGCCGCGTATCCGAGGATGTGTTTATCCACCGCATCTTCGCCACGGAGGAGGAACTGCCCATCCTGGCGGAGCTGGGCAACGCGGGCCTGTCCTGGAATATCAAGGATGTGCGCGACTGCACGCCCGATAAAATCACCCGCCCCCACGAAATGGGCCTGAAGGTTTGCCTGCGCGCGGGCGACACGCTGGAAAACGTGCGCCGCATGCTGGAGCTGGGCTGCGACTATATCCCCAGCAACTGCATGCACGGCGTGCTGTAACGCCGTTAGTTTTCCGATACATATTTGCGCATGTGCTGCAAGGCGTTCTTTTCCAGGCGCGATACCTGCGCCTGGGAGATGCCGATTTCGCCGGCCACCTCCATCTGGGTGCGGCCCTCGAAAAAGCGCATGCGCAATATTTTTTGCTCGCGCTCGCTCAGGCGGCGCAGCGCCTCGCTGACAGCCAGGTTTTCCAGCCACTGGCTGTCCACATGATGCGGGTCCTTCACCTGGTCGATGATATAGATGGCGTCGCCGCCGTCGTTATACACCGGCTCAAACAACGATACGGGGTCCTGGATGGCTTCCAGCGCCAGCACCACGTCCTCCTCGGGCACGTCCAGCGCCTTGGCAATTTCGCCCACGCTGGGCTCGCGGTTCAGCTCGGCCACCAGGCGGTCGCGCGCCTGCAGGGCTTTATACGCCGTATCGCGCAGGCTGCGGCTGACACGGATGGGGTTATTATCCCGCAGGTAGCGGCGGATTTCGCCGATGATCATCGGCACGGCATAGGTGGAAAAGCGCACGTTCTGCGTCACGTCAAAGTTATCCAGCGCTTTGATCAGCCCGATGCAGCCCACCTGAAACAGGTCGTCCGCGTTTTCCCCGCGATTGCTGAAGCGCTGTACCACGCTGAGCACCAGCCTGAGATTGCCGCGGATAAACTCCTCCCGCGCCGCGCGGTCGCCGCCGTGAACCAGTGGAAACAGCTCGCGCATGCGTTCATTGGTAAGCACGGGCAGGGTGGAGGTTTCCACCCCGCAGATCTCAACCTTGCTGCTTGCCATACCGATTTTTACCTCCGATGAAATCAGTATGGCTTTCCGCGCCCGCTTTTATACGCTGCGGGGCGGACTTTTGTGGGGGGGGAAACGGGGACGAGGAGACGAAGGGAACGAGGAGGACGAGGAAACGTTACTTTCTTCAGTGAAGAAAGTAACAAAGAACCTGTGTGTGACGTGAAAGCCAATTGAATATAACTGGAAGGCGGCACCGCCGCCCCCCGTGGCAGGGAAAATTCGCGTGTCCGGATCGGCGCAAGCGCCATCCGTCCCCTTGAATATTTCCCCTTCGGTCGTGCTGCGCACGCCCTGCGCTGATCTGCGATCAGCGTGCCACGGGGGCATGCTTGGATGCATTGGTCGTTCGCATCTATTTGCGATTGTTGGATAGAACGGCCACCAAAAGGCTTCTCCTTGAGGAGAAGCTGTCAGGCTTGTCCTGACTGATGAGGTGTAGGCTGCAAAGCAGCCGTTATCATGACTGAATTAAGGGGTAACGTCGCTGCGGCGGCTACACCTCATCCGGCTCATTGCATTCGCCACCTTCCCCTCCAAGGGGAAGGCTTTGGGTTGGCAGTGCTTTCCAGCCATACGTAAGCCGCCGCATTCCCCCTCATCCGTCTCGCTGTTCGCTCGACACCTTCCCCCATCTGGGGGAAGGCTTTTATAGTCATATGCTATGGAAGAAGCTGGAAGGCCTTGCCCAACTATCGCCAATCGCCGCGTTTGGTTTTCGCACCCAACCACCGCCCCCGTGGCACGCCGATTTTAATCGGCACGGGCGTGCGCAGCACGACCAAGGGGGAAAGCAGGAAGCGAACGGAGGAAAGCTTGTTTTCATCCGGGCGGTTCAGGCTTTCACCTGCCACGGGGTGGCCAGGGCCACTCCCAGTTTTATTCAATCGACTTTCACGTCACAAACCGGTTCTTTGTTTCTTTCTTGACTCAAGAAAGAAACGTACCCCCTTCGTCCCCCTCGTCCCCGCCCCATCAGCTGCTCATCCGGGTCAGCTCCACGTTCAGGCGCGAAAGAATGCGCTTTTCCAGCCGGGAGATGTAGCTCTGCGAAATCCCCAGCGCGTCGGCAACCTCCTTCTGCGTCATCTCCCGCGCGCCGCCCAGGCCAAAGCGCAGCTGCATGATCTGCTGCTCGCGCAGGGGCAGACGCGCCAGCGCCGCGCGCAATAGTTGCTTTTCCACCTTGTCGTCCATGCGGCGATAAACCAGATCGCTCTCCGTGCCCAGGATATCGCCCAGCAGCAGCTCGTTGCCATCCCAATCCTTGCGCAGCGGCTCATCCAGGGAAATCTCATAGCGAATCCGCGCCGTGTGGCGCAGATGCATCAGCATTTCGTTTTCAATGCAGCGCGAGGCGTAGGTGGCCAGCTTGTTCTTCTTTTCGGGGTCAAAGGTGTTGACCGCCTTGATCAGCCCGATCGTGCCGATGGAGATCAGATCCTCCAGCCCCACGCCCGTGTTTTCAAACTTGCGGGCAATGAACACCACCAGCCGCAGATTGCGCTCAATCAGGATGGAGCGCACCGTGCCGTCGTCCGTGGGCAGCTTCTGCAAAAGCTCCGCTTCTTCCTCGCGCGTAAGCGGCTGCGGAAGCGGGTCCGCCCCGCCGATGTAATCCAGCGAGCCTGCGCAGAGCCGCGCCCAGATCGCGTATAGCTGCCGTCGCATGTCAATCATCTATGTCATCCCCCTCGGCAATTGATTTTATAAATTCAGCGTGGGCGGCAGCAGCGCGCGCCGCCCGTGCAGGCAGGGCGATACCGCCACCACCGCGTCCGCCGCGCGCCATACGCGGCCGTCGCGCACATATAGCCCCCGCGGGCGAAAGCACATCATCAGCCGCTTGCCGCTGGCCGTGCGCACGCAGATCAGCCGAAACCCGCGCGGCAGCGTGCTCAGCTGCTCGCAGCGCGTACCGGGCGGCAGATAGGCGCGGATGGCCTGATAGGGCACCACCACCACGGGCAGCTCGGTAACGGGATCGCGCAGGCAGTTGCCGCTGTCCACCAACCCGTCCAGCGATACGCCGCCGCGCTCGAACAGCAGGCGGATGTCCGCCCGCTCCCCCGCGCGCGATTGCCAGCGCAGCAGCAGATGCACGGCGTAAAGCACGCCCGGCGCGCAGGCCAGCGCGGCCGCCCAGCCGCCCAGACCCAACCGGTGCATATACTGCGCCATGCCCGCGGACAAAAGCCCGGCAATCAGCAGCCGGGCGCTGCCGCCCGGCGCGCGGCGCAGCCCGAAGGCCAGCAGCGCCATCAGCACGGCAATGGGCAGCGCGGCATAGGCGCTGGCGCGCAGCCCCCACAGGGCCAGGGCGATCATGGACAGCACGGCCCCCGCCAGCGCGGCAAGCGCGATGCGGCCCGGCCGCGCGCGGAGGGAGGACAGGCGCATGGCCGCCGTCAGGCACAGCGTATCCATCAGCAGGTTCATCAGCAGATATTCCTCGCCCACGACGACCATAGCGCTCCCTCCTACGCCGCCTATGATAGCGCGTTCACCGTAAAAGGGCCGTCGATACGGGGCGCATAAAAAAGCGAAATAGCGCGGGAAAGGAAGGTTTTTCGCGCAGCCTCCGCCGCCCTGCACGCGGGTTTGGGACGGTAAAACGCGGCTTTCAGCCCCCTGCGCTTGCCGAAGCTGCCGCCGCCTGCTATACTGCCTGTGGACGGTGCAGGAACCGCCGTCCAGAAGGAGCCAATATGGAACAAAGCAATCTGCAATCCTTGATAAATGAAACCAACCAGGCCATCGAGGCGGGCCAGGCGGCCCATACGCAGGCGCAGCGCGTGCTGTCCATCCTGCGCAGCGCCGAGGGCTGGGGCATATACGACCTGCTGGGCGGCGGGCTGCTGTCTGGGCTGATCAAGCACAGCCGCATGGACGAGGCCGAACGGGAGCTCGACCAGCTTCGATACGACCTGGATCGTTTTAACCGCGAGCTGCGCGACGTGCGCGTGCGCTGCGACGCAACCACCGAGCTGTCCGCCTTCTGGCGCGTAACCGATATCGTGTGGGATAACTTTTTCAGCGATTGGACAGCCCTGAATCAGATCAGCGAAGCCAAAAACAATGTGGAGCGCACCGACGCGCGCATCCAGGATATCCTGCGCCAGCTGCAGTCCATCCGGGAGGATATGCGCAGAGCGAAGGGATAAAGCAATACCCCGTCCATATGGACGGGGTATTGCTTTTCTATAGTTTATTGATCTCATCCTGAATTGCTTGGCTAAAGCTACATTTTTCACAAGCCTTGGGCTTTTTCCCTTTTTTTCTGACAGCCGCCTTTGCTCCGCTTAGTGTATCTCTGTCTTCATAATAGCTTAGATATCCATAATTAAGCGCGCGGCCTTTGTCGTCGGCATAGAACGACTTTTTGCTGTCGCTTGTCCATTTTTCATTGTCCAGCAGCGGCTCGCCGTATTTATTGGTAAGAGCTTGCTTGAAGGTGTTGTAATCGTCGATGTAGAGCGAATCGACGGAGTGCTCTTCAGTCAGGATATAGCGCACCGAGTACAATCCGCCATCGCAGAAATAGTAAGCCAGAAGCACGTCCATCCCAACGGCAGTGGTATCGTAGGCGATGTAGTTGGCATCCAAGCCGTTCATCTTGCCCGAATACTTGGGCGTGCCCTCGACGGCCATGACGGACTCCTGCGAATCGCCCCAGCGGAATTTCTTAAAATCATAGGCAGGAGCAGCTTCGCCCAGTCCGGGCAAAGCGGCAAGGTACAGAGTCAACAGCAGCAGGCAGGCGGCAAGACGTTTTGCAATCGCATTCATACAGGTTCATCCTTTCTATATATGGAATAAAATGGAAACACAAGTTGAAAAGCGCAGCACCACCTCGCAATGCTATAGTCGATAGATAAAAATGAGCGCAAAACGCAGAAAGTAGATTTTCAATCGATATTATACATGCTTGTGACTTATTTGTCTATAATTATCTGAAAAAGAAATTTTTATTCTATAATAAGCTTCACTGATATCAATACAAGCAGGGAGGCAAGGCGCATGATTGGAGAACGGCTGCTGGAGCTACGCAAGGACGCTGACCTGACGCAGGATGATCTGGCCGCCATTCTGAAGATCAACAAGCACTCCATCTCCGCCTATGAGCGCAACAAAAGCGAACCGCCGGACGACATCAAAATCGCCATTGCGCGGTATTTTCAGGTATCGGTTGATTATCTGCTGGGCCTGACGGACAACCCCGCGCCCTATTCGCGCGCCGCCTCCACCCTGCGCCTGCCGGCGGCCTTTCCGCCGGAAGCGCTGCCGAAACTGAAAAGCTATGCGGATTATCTGATCTATAAAAGCCGTAAATAGCGCAACGCCGCTTTCTGCTTATGCGGGGAGCGGTTTTTTACACTTTGCCAGATTTGTCCATACACGGCGGAAATATTGTCCGTTGCGGCGGGAAAAACGGGGCATTATAATATTCGCGTAGGATGAAAGGAGGCGAGCGCATGGCCCATGAGATATTATCGGCCAAGCTCCATGAGCTGGACGAGCGCGTGGCGCGGCTGCACAGCCGGGTGCTGATCAGCGAGGGCGAAAACCTGTCCGCCCTGCGGCAGGAGGAGGAAGCGCTGCGGCGCGAGTGCGCGCAGGATGAAATGACGCTGCGCAACCGCCTGTGCCACAGCCGCAGCCAGGCAGCCAGCGATATTGCGGCGTCCTTCAGCAGGATGGACGGCATGCTCAGCCAGGCGCGCGAAAACGCGCTGAACCAGCCCGGCAGCGAGCAGGCGCTGCTGCTTGCCGAGTACGCGCTGGACTTTGCCATGCAGGCGGCCAGCCGGGCGCTGCTGATCAGCCTGGAAGCCATCGACGCGCGGATGACCGAACAAGAGGAAGCGAGGAACGCGCAATGAAAGAAGCGAAATCCCCCAAGAAGCCGTTGATTTTTTACTACGGCGTGGTGCTGGCCGTGCTGCTGGTATTCAATATGATCGTCTCCCCCCTGCTGCTGGAGCGGCAGGTGACGGAGGTGGATTACGGCACGTTCATGCGCATGATCGACGATAAGGATATCGGCGAGGTGCAGATGGACGACAGCGAAATTCTGTTTTCCAATAAGGCGGGCGACGCGGTGTACAAGACCGTCGCCTTGCAGGACAGCACGCTGGTGCAGCGCCTGTACGAGGCGGGCGCCAGGTTCTCCGGTACGGTGGAAAAAACCATGTCCCCCCTGCTGAGCCTGCTGCTTACCGGCGTGCTGCCGCTGCTGGTTTTTGTGGCGCTGGGCCAGTTCCTCAGCCGCAAGCTCATTGAGCAGGCCGGCGGCAAAAACGCCATGAGCTTTGGCATGGGCAAGAGCAACGCCAAGGTGTATGTGCAGTCCAGCCAGGGCATCCATTTCAGCGATGTGGCGGGCGAGGACGAGGCCAAGGAAAGCCTGGCCGAGATTGTGGATTATCTGCATAACCCGCAGAAGTACACCGAGGTTGGCGCGTCCATGCCCAAGGGCGTGCTGCTTGTGGGCCCTCCAGGCACCGGTAAAACCATGCTGGCCAAGGCTGTCGCGGGCGAGGCCAACGTGCCCTTCTTCTCCATCTCCGGCTCGGAATTTGTGGAAATGTTCGTGGGTATGGGCGCAAGCAAGGTGCGCGATCTGTTCAAGCAGGCCAAGGAAAAGGCTCCCTGCATCGTGTTTATCGATGAAATCGACGCCATCGGCCAGAAGCGCAACAGCGGCAGCATGGGCGGCAACGACGAGCGCGAGCAGACCCTGAACCAGCTGCTGACCGAAATGGACGGCTTTGAGGGCAACAACGGCGTGATCATCCTGGCCGCCACCAACCGCCCCGAATCGCTGGATCCCGCGCTGACGCGCCCCGGCCGCTTTGACCGCCGCGTGCCTGTGGAGCTGCCCGACCTGCAGGGCCGCGAGGCCATTTTGAAGGTGCACGCCCGCAAGATCAAGACCACGCCCGATGTGGACTTCCACGTCATCGCGCGCATGGCCTCGGGCGCCTCGGGCGCGGAGCTGGCAAACATCATCAATGAGGCGGCGCTGCGCGCGGTGCGTGATCACCGTACCGAGGTGACGCAGGCCGACCTGGAAGAGAGCATCGAAGTCGTTATCGCGGGCTATCAGAAGAAGAACGCCGTGCTGTCCGATCAGGAAAAGCACGTGGTGGCCTATCACGAGATCGGCCACGCGCTGGTGGCGGCGCTGCAAAGCCATTCCGCCCCGGTGCAGAAGATCACCATTATCCCCCGCACCTCCGGCGCGCTGGGCTATACCATGCAGGTGGAGGAGGCCGATAAGAACCTGCTGACCAAGGAGGAGCTGCTCAACAAGATCGCCACCCTGACCGGCGGCCGCGCGGCGGAGGAGGTCAGGTTCGGCGAGATCACCACGGGCGCGTCCAACGATATCGAGCAGGCCACCAAGCTGGCCCGCGCCATGATTACCCGCTACGGCATGAGCGATGAATTTGACATGGTGGCCATGGAAACCGTGACCAACCAGTACCTGGGCGGCGACGCGCAGCTGAGCTGCTCGGCCGAAACCCAGCGCGAGATTGACCGCAAGGTGGTAAACGTGGTGCGCGAGCAGCACGAAAAGGCGCGCAAAATTCTGGATGAAAACCGCGCCAAGCTGGACGAATTGTCCCAGTACCTGTACGAGAAGGAAACCATCACGGGCGAGGAATTCATGCGCATCCTGGATGCGGATACCAGGAAGGAGGAGCAGAACAAATGAAAAGGCGTTCAAGCTACGGCGTGTATGAGCTGATTGTCGGCATTCTGCTGATCCTGCTGGGTATTTTCACCTTCACCCGCCCGCAGAGCGCGCTGACCGGCCTGGTGGTGCTCTATGGGCTGCTGGCCACGATCACGGGCATCGGCGATATTGTGTTCTACGTCAAGATGGAAAAGCACACGGGCTTTGGCCCCACGATCTCGCTGATCTCGGGCATCCTGAGCGTGATGACGGGCCTGGTGCTGATGGTGCATCCCGGCGCGGGCCGTTGGGCGATGATGGTGTTCTTCCCCATCTGGTTCATCGCGCACTGCATCTCCCGCCTGTCGCATGGGCACATGGTGCGCTTTGTGGCGGGCAGCGCGGCCTATTGGTTCTCGCTGATTATCAACTCCCTGGGCCTGGCACTGGGCTTCCTGATGCTGATCAAGCCCTATTACAGCCTGTTCTCCATCACGTTTATGATCGGGGTATACCTGATCCTGCTGGGGCTGGACAGCCTGGGCGAGGCGTTTTCCAAGCTGGGGGAAGACTGGTAAATAAAGCAGCGCCCGCGTTTGCGTAAAAGCAGACGCGGGCCTTTTATATATATATAAAGCCTAAAAAAGGCAGCAAAAAAAGCCGCCGCTTAGCTTGCGGAACGGCTTTTTTGTTGGGGCACTATTATCAGGCCTCGGCGCTGGCGCTGACGCTGGGCAGCGCGCGGACAACCTTACCGCTGCGCAGGCAGCGAGTGCACACATTCAGGTGCGTAGGACGGCCATCGACCAGCACGCGAACGCGCTGAACGTTGGGAGCGTACATACGACCGGTCTTGTTTTCAGCATGGCTCACGCGGTTGCCATTCATCAAACCCTTGTTGCAGACTTCACAGTACTTGCCCATTCTTTACACCTCCCTGTCGGAGATTGCCTTACGTCACGCGGCAGGGCCGCGGGAAAGCTTCTTATGACAGCTTGACTATTTTACCATAGGAACAGCGCGATTGCAAGCCTTTCCTTAAATTTTTTGTAAAAATCGCGTGGAATGCCCGGAAACGCCAGGCCCAAAGCTTCTTTTTATGCCTGCGGCGCTTTGGAGGGCTGCAGCAGCCTTCTGATATCGGCGGAGAACAGGTCGCACAGCTCCTGCGCGTTCTCCGCGTCGCGCGCGCAGGCCGCCACGTGAATCAGCGGCAGCGCCGCATCAGGGCGGATCACCGTGCGCCCGCGCGCATCCTGGCTGAGGATCCCGCCCTGCTCACGCAGCGTACCGCGCTCCCGCAGGGCAGCCAGCACGCGGCCCTTATCGCGCATATCGCAGGGAATATCCGCCGTGCGCCGCGTCAGGGCAGGCAGCGCAGCCACGGCCTGCTCCACCGTTTCACGGTCAAACAGCGTCATCAGAAGCAGCAGCCTTGCCACCCCGTCGCCCAGGATGCGCCGCTGCAGGCGGCAGTCCGCGCCCTCGTCGCAGGCCAGCAGCTCGGGCAGGCCGTAATCCTGCGTATCGTACACCGCGCCGCCATGCAGGCTCAGCGCCCGGGCGCAGAGCAGCCATTGCTCCTCCTCGGTCAGCATGCGCTCTCGCGGCAGCACGCGCGCCTGGTTTTCGGTCAGGGAAAAGGTAATCTCCGCGTCGCTGGAAACCTCGTGCCCGGCCAGGCGCAGCGCATCGCGGGCCAGCGCGCGCAGAAAGCGATCCTTGCAGATCAGCGCCACGCGCTTGCCGCGCAGGGCGTGAAACCGCCGCGCCAGCGCCGCCAGATACGCGCCGCGCACCGCATGATGCGCGCGCACCACCCCAGGATCGCTCTGGCTGGGCGGCAGCTCCTGGCGTCGGACGGCCTGCTCTACGGCGGCGCTCTGGCGATCCGAAAGCGGAAGTCCGCTGCCGTTTAACAGGCAGATTTCTTCCTGTCCGGCCAGAATTGCGCCGTCCGCACGCAGCGACTGCGCGGCATAGCCGAGCATGCCCAGGCTGCCCCGGCCCAGCGCCCACACGCGCTGCACGCCGTATGCGGCCAGCGCGCCCAGCAGCAGATGATAGGCGGCATTGTCCATGCCCTGATACATCACCGCCACCTCCCGCGCAGGCAGCGCCCCAGCAAAGGCTCCGGCCAGCCAGGCCGTCTGCGTGGGCGAAGCGCAGCGCGCGCGGCTGTCCGCAACGCTGACGGCGGATTGCGGCTGCGTCACCCGCTCGGCACATACGGCGTAATCGGGCAGCTCCACGCCCGGCCAAAGCGCCGCGCCCGCATTCAGGCGGCTGAAATCCCCCGCCCGCGCGCCCGCGCCCAGGATGCTGCCAGGCAGCAGCTGCGCCCCCTGTCCCACGCTTGCACCGGGGCACAGGATGGCCCCCTCCAGCACAGCCTCCGGCCCCACGCGCGCCCCGGAGAGCACGCATGCGCCCCGCAGCCGCGCGCCGGGCACAACGAGCGCATCCCCGGCCACATAGCTGTCAGGCGAGATCTCCGCCCCTTGCGGACGCGCGCCGCGATCGGCAGGCTCAATGCCCGCCCGGCCGCTGAGCAGATCGCCCTGCGCGCGCAGCAGCGCCGCCGGATCGCCCACATCGCACCAGTAAGCGCGGGTAGGATAACCGTACAGCGGCATGCCCTTCTGCAGCATCAGGGGAAACAGCTCGCGCCCGAAATCAAAGGGCCTGTCCCTGGGAATCAGCGACAGCGCCTCGCGCTCCAGCAGGTACACGCCGGTATTGACCTGGCTGCTGACCACACGGCTCCAATCCGGCTTTTCAATAAAGCGCAGGATGCGCCCGCGCTCGTCCGTCACCACCACGCCGTAGGCCAGGGGGATATCCACGCTTTTGAGCACCAGCGTGACCGCCGCGCCCACGCGCCGGTGAAAGCGCAGCGCGTCGGTCAGATCGCAGCCCGTCAGCCCGTCGCCCGACAGCACCAGCACGGTATCCGCATCGGCCTCCAGCGCATGCAGCACGCTGCCCGCCGTGCCCAGGGGCGTTTTTTCCTCGCTGTAACGCAGCGTCACCCCATGCCGGCCATCTCCGAAGGCGCTTTTGATATCCTGCGGGCGATAGCACAGCGTGGCCGTGGCATGATCATAGCCATGTCGGGCAAGCAAACGCAGGGCGTAATCCATCACCGGCGCGCCGCACAGGGGCACCAGGGGCTTGGGGCAATCGCACGTCATGGGGCGCAGCCGCATGCCCGCGCCTCCGGCCATAATCACCGCCTGCATCGCCATATAAAAAACGCCTCCGATTATTTGATCGCAAGCGTTATTATGTGCGCGCAAAGCACCGTTTATGCCTGAAAATTCAGGGCTTCTGCCAGCTTTCGCCCAGGGCGGCGTACAGGCGGATATCCGCCCAGGCGCCGTCTTGCCTGCGCTTGAAGCCGCGCAGCGTACCCTCCAGCTGCAGGCCGCACTTCTGCATCACACGGCCCGAGGCAGGGTTGAGCGCATCGTGGCGCATCTGCACGCGATGAAAGCCCACCGTGCGGAAAAGGTATTCCAGCGCCGCCGTCAGCGCTTCGGTCATCAGGCCCTGGTTCCAGTATTTGCGGGCGATGCAGCAGCCCAGCTCGCACCAGCTGTCCTCCTCGTTCCACCGCACCACGGAGATATCCCCGGCCAGCTCGCCCTGATACTCCACGCCCCAGCGGTACACCGTGGGGCTTTCATAGCCCTCCACCCACAGCTGCGCCAGCCGTTCGGTCACGTTGGGATCGGTATGGGTGGGGAAACCCATGTACCGCGTCACCTCCGCATCGCCCGCCCAGGCGGAAAACATCTGCGCGCCGTCGCCCGCACGATAGGGACGCAGCCGCAACCGCTGAGTGGACAGCACCGGCGAACCCTGATGATTGAGCATGAAGCATAGCCTCCTGATAATGTCGCTGCCCTTATCATACCACAGCGGCGCGAAAAATACGAGAGAACGAACACTTACAAATAGGCGTCCATAGCCTGCTTGGCCGTTTTGACGATCTCGGCCAGAACACGCGCCTGCGCAGCATTGCATTTTTCCAACACATCGACAATTTCATTGGTCGCCGTGCCAATACTGTCGCGCGGCTCGTCATACAGCAGCGCATCGGCCTGCACCTCCAGCGCTGCGGCGATATCCGCAAATACAGATAAGCTCAGTTTGGTGTTGCCAGTTTCAATGTGGCTCATATGCGTAGTGGAAATGCCCGTCCGTTCGGCCAGCTGCTCCTGAGAAAGACCGCGCGCCCGGCGGAATTTGCGTATCCGTTGCCCGATTTCATAATAATTCATCCATTTCACCGCCTATACAGGAAAATACGACTTGAATTGTATAGGCAATTATGCTATGATTGTATAAACTATATGGGCTGTTTATTGCCTATGTAATTCATAATCAACAAAGGAGGGGCAGTTTATAACAAAGATATAAAATTTTTTGCAATGGTATGAACGGTCCTGTTTTGGGTATGAACGGTTTGGCGGAAATGGAAAATAATGATAGCATAATATTGGTATATAAAATGATACATACTGAGAGGCGACAGCAAAAATGCGAATCATACATACAGCCTTCAATCCGAGCATCCCGATTCTTTCAGGATTGGTTTCCCACCGCAGGCAGCATCCTTCAACGCACTGCGTCAAAAGCATCGCGCATCATGAAAAATAGAATAAAAGGAGCGAAGCATCATGAAAAAGATCCTGGCAGGCATCCTGACCGTACTTTTGCTGCTGACAATGACCAGCTACGACGCGATGGCCATTACCACGGCAGAGAAAGAACAAAGCTACCAGAACGCGCTGGAAGAGCTGGTGAGCTTTATGGAAAGCCCCGATGATCCCCAGCGCTCGCTGCATGGCGTCATCACCACGTTTGAAAGCCTGAAAACCTTCAAGCACAGCCTGAAGCTGTGCTATTATGCGCAGGCGCTGCAGAAAATTCTGGATGGCGAGTACGACGCACTCTATGAATTCTATATCGACAACCTGGTAAGCGATGAAAAGTTCTGCGCATACCTGAGCGAGGAGTCGGATTACCCCGCCCTGGGAACGCCGGATAACCTGAAGACATACGGCGAAGGCCGCAAGGCCGAAATGGAAGGCGATACCGACGCTGCAAGAGGCTTTTATAAAAGCTGCACCGGTTTCTTCGACAGCGATATCCGCAGCGAAGCGCTCTATGTAGACGATTTGGAGCGTGCGTATCAGCAGGCCATCTCGCTGATGGAAGAAAACAAGCTGACCGAAGCGTATTCCGCTTTTTCCGAATGCCGCCGGTATCTGGACAGCGAAGCGCTTATGGCCTTCATTGTAAAAAAGCTGGGCTATGATCCCGCCAGCCAAACGCCCGCTCCCACGGATGCTCCCGCGACTGCGTCGCCAACCACCGCGCCAACGCCGGCAGCCGCCAAAGTGCCTGCCTTTGACTTGATTCTGCTTGAAAAGGCAGGATACATCATGTTCCGCTGGCAGATTGTTGAGGGAGCCAACTCCTATGCGATCAAACGCCATGGGAAAAACGACGAATACACCACCGTCTCCCTGACCACCAACACCTCCTACAGGGACAGCAGCATTTATCCCAACTACATTTATTACTATACCGTCACCGCGCAGTTCCCGGACGGCAGCGAAGTGGACTCCAAGGAGCTGAGCGTTATAGCCGAAAGAAGCGCGCAGGCTGCAACCGCCAAGCCGACGGCGGTTCCTACCGCCCGTCCCACGGCTGTGCCGACTGCACGGCCCACTGCGGTTCCTACCGCCAAGCCGGCCGCGCCCACTGCAACCCCCACGAAGGTTCCGGCGCAATGGGGCACCTGGAGCGCCTGGAGCACCACGCCTGTTTCCGCCTCCTCTACCAGGCAGGTTGAAACCGAGGTGCGCAACGAAAAAACCACCGTAACCAAGTACAACTACAATCGCTGGACGTATTTCAATACGGCGGCAGGATACATTTATTATTCCTACGCGCAGTACATGGGATCGGAATATAAAAAGGATTCCGGCAAGTGGGAATACAAGACGACCGACACGCCGCTGGCCAAGAACAAGGTAATCGACGGCGTACAGGAATATGTGGGGCATTGGTTTAACGAAAAGCAATCCACGCAGGAAACCACCAAGCAGGTTACCTACTATCGCTACCGCGATCTGAAGTAACCGTCCCATCCGCGCATAGTAGAAAAGCCGCACAAGAGGGAGCCATGTTTATGAAAAAGATCATCGCAGGCGTTCTCGCCTTCCTTCTGGTATTGATGATGACCGGCAGCGAAGCCTTCGCCATTACCACCGCAGAAAAGGAGAAAATCTACAAGTCTGCCTTGGAAGAGCTGGAAAGCTATCTGGAAAACCCAGGGGACCCTCTGCATGCCCTGCCCGGTATCATCAGCGCGTTCGAATCGCTGAACAACTTTCAGTACAGCAGGAAGCTTTTCTACTATGCGCAAATACTGAAAAAGATAGATGACGGCGAATTTGACGTAAAATATGAGTTCTATCTGAAGAGCTTGATCAGCGATGAAAGGTTCTGCCAATACCTGGGTGAGGAATCCGACTATCCTGCCCTGGGCACACCCGACATGCTCAACATCTATGGCGAAGGCAGAAAAGCCGAGCTGACCGGCGATACCGATGCGGCGCTGGCATGCTACCAGCGCTGCACGGGCTTCTTTGACAGCGATGTGCGGAGCGAAGCGCTCTATATGGGCGGTCTGGATCAGGCTTATAAGCAGGCAGACGCGCTGCTGGAGCAGGATAAGTTGCTGGAGGCTTATTATGCCTTTTCCCGGTGCAGCAATTATCTGGATAGTAAAGAATGGATGCGTTTTATTATAGAAAAGCTTGGTTACGACCCAGCTGGTCAAACGCCTGTCCCAACGGAGGCGCCAGCTGCTGCCGCACCAACCCCCGCGGTTGCTAAAGCGCCCGCCTTTGATCTGATTCTGCTGGAAAAAAACGGCTATGTTATGTTCCGCTGGCAGATTGTAGAGGGCGCTAACTCCTACGTAGTCAAGCGCCATGGAAAGAACGACGATTATTCCATCATCTGCCTGACCACAGGCACTTCTTACCGGGACAGCAGCGTATACCCCAACTATATTTATTACTATACCGTTACCGCGCAGTTCCCGGACGGCAGCGAAGTGGACTCCAGGGAGCTGAGCGTTATAGTCGAAAGAAGCGCGCAGCCCGCAACCGCAAAGCCGACGGCCAGACCGACAGCCGCGCCAGCCTATGATTATACGCCCGAGCCGCCATCGACCACACGCCCAACAACGGCTCCGGCCCATAACCCTACACCCCCGCCTGCAACGCCGCGAATTCCTAATGAGCCGATGCCTACGCCAGTTACGCAGCCAACAGCACGACCTACCCCGGTTGCACAGCCAGCTGCGGATTCAACGCCGGTTCCGCCGTCAACATCAGATTCAGATGCTTACCCTGTACCAGATTCAGAAGTTCCTGATTTCGATTGGGATATATAAGCAGCCGCTGCTGCGATCACCCTTTATACAATGCCCCTTTGCTGATGAACATAGAATGCTCGGAGGATAAACGCCATGAAAAAGCAATGCGCCGCTGTAATCCTGATTGTAATGATTATGCTTATTTCCTGCGGATATGCGGAAAGCGTCGGCCCCAATAACGCGGTCAATTACAGCAAGGCGAAGAACTATGCAGAGCTGGCATTTTACTCCGACGCCAGAGAGCTGTTCGCCGCTTTGGGCAGCTATAAGGACAGCGCGCTCTGGTACTGCTATTGCGATGCAATGGTAAAGCTGGATGAAGCCGATGAAAAAGAAAGCCAAGGGTATCTCAGCGATGCAAAAGCGCTGGTAACCCAGGCCAAAGAAAGCCTGATCCTGCTGGACGCAAGCGTGTTTGAGGATGCGGCCGGCCTGATATCCTACTGCACCGCGCGGGAATATCAGCTGAGAGGGCTTTTGCAGAACGCAGAAAACATGTTTTCAACCGTTCTGGGTGTGCGGGACGCCAGAACCCGCTTTATGAACATCCGGAATCGTGTTTCCCTGCCGACCCAGGCGCCGGTGCAAACCATTCCAGAGGCGCTGGTCCCTGTTCGCGCTGCAGCAACCAGGCAGGTGGATATCTACGCCGGCCCCGGTAAGGACTACAAAAAGATCAAGGATTTTACCGTGAACGCGGAAAGCGAAATCTGGATCTGCGCCTGCACAGACAGCCGAAAGGAAACCGGGTGGTATCTGATGGAGACGTCCCTGCCCGATGGCAAGGTGCGCTTTTGGGCCAATAGAAACGGCCATGTATATGCCAAGGAGCAAAGCACCCTTGCCGAAGTGATGAAAAACGCCAAAACCGCATGGGTAAGCAAGGCTGCGGCGGCAAAATACGGCCCCGGAGAGGAATACGCCGACTGCGGCGTGACGGTTGAAGCAAATACAACGGTAACAAGGTATGACAGCGAAGGGCTGTACACGATGATCGAAATTACAGATGAAGCCGGGAAAAAGGCATGTGTCTGGATTCCTTCCAATTGCCTGCAATAAGCTGAATGAGGTACTTGCTATGAAGCTCTACTTATACGGGAAAAAAGAAGGACTCACCGTCACAGTGCTGCCGGCTGATCAGGAAGGTCAGGTCACGCTGCTGCATACGGATCAATACGGAAAGCGCAGCCGTTTGCTGGATATAGAGGGAAACGGCATGACCTGGACCTTGTATTCTACGCCTTACGGCATGCTTGAATACAACGGTCATAAGGAAGAAGCGCTGGACATCCAGGACGGCATGTGCCTGAAGGTACACGCCTGCGGCAGCACCTTTTATTTGCTCTGCCGCGAAATCAGTGCGGAGAGCGCAGATCAAACGGTATTCTTCCGCATGCCGGAAGGATCGGGGGTTACGGTTGGCAAAAGCAGCTGCAGCCTGACGTCGCAGTCTCCATTCTGGAGCACAGCAGAGCTGCGTATCAAAAACGAAGACGGAAAGCTGACGCTTGACGCTCCGGACAGCCATGCCGGCGTGTACTGCAACTATACGTTTGTCGAGCACGCGGCGCTTGAAAACGGCGACATCGTCGATCTGTTTGGGCTGCGGCTTTTAATGCTCGGCGATATGCTTGCGGTGTATGATTACGGCGCTTCCATCTGCGTATCCCCGCAGCTGCAGAGGCTCGACCTTCGCCGCGCTGAAACGGAAAGCACGGTATGCAACAAGCATATGCTGCCAGATACGGAGATGCTGTACGACCGTTCTCCGCGCCCGACCGAGCAGGAGGAAGAGGTTTCCATCCGTGTGGATGCGCCGCCGCAATCCCAAAAGGGTGAGGAAATGCCGCTGGTATTTTCAGTGGGTTCCTCGGCGTTTATGAGCATTTCGTCCGTCATGATGGCCATGAACACCGTTACAAACGCCCAAGCGATGGGCACAAGCCTGAGAACCATTCTTCCGACGGTTTTGATGGCTGGCGGAATGTTTGTGGGCAGCCTGCTGATGCCCGTATTGACCCGAAAATACAATGACAAAAAGACAAAAGAAAGAGAAGAAAAACGCCAACTAAAATACAAAGAATACCTCGATCAGGTGGATCGGCGCATCGCGGCTGCAGGAGAGCAGCAGAAAAAACAGCTGCTTGATATCTATAGGACTCCGCAGCAGCTATGCAGCGATGTGCAGCAGGGGACGGATGATTTGTGGACGTTCATGCCCTTTCACCGCGATTTTCTGCGGCTGCGTCTTGGCACAGCAAAGCTTGGGCCGGATGTAAACGTGACCTATCCATCCGAAGCCTTTACGCTGGATGACGACATTATGGTTGACGCCGTGCACGAATTGCAAAAGAAAAAGCATCTGCTGGAGGGCGTTCCGCTGATGCTTTCCCTGCGGGAAAAGGGCGTGCTGGGCATTCTTGGCAACTACAGCGACCGGATGAGCTATCTCAAGGGGCTGCTGATTCAGCTGTGCACGCATCACAGCTATCGGGAAATGAAGCTTGTCTTCATTTATGACCAGTCGGAAGAAAAGGACTGGGAATACGCGCGCTGGCTGCCCCATGTATGGAGCGACAGCGGTGAGTTCCGTGCCATCGGCACCGACAGGAACGCTATGCGCAATATCTCCGCTTACATTGATTCCATGTGCCCGCTGGAAAACATCCGGGACAAGGCCCCCGAGCAAATGTGCGTGGTCATCGTGGCCGATCCATACCTTGCCGAGCAATGCGCGGCTCTTCAGGAAAGAATCAGGCATATTCAGAATACCCCCATGGCCGTCATCTCCCTGTCCGGCAGTGCAAGCGATCTGCCCAAGGAATGCAAGGCGGTTGTGCTTGTGCAAAAGGGAAAGCCTGGCGTTTTATATCCAAATATCGAAAGCGTGACTTCCCCCACACAATTTGATACCGACCCAGTGCCCGACGGCGAAATGCGCCAATTCGTCTGGGACCTTTTCAACACGCGCCTGAACGACTCGCTCAGCGACGGAAAGCTGATAGACGCGCTGCCCTTCTTTGATATGCTGCGCTGCGGCAATGCAGAGCAAATCAATGCCGGCGAGCGATGGAAAAGCTCAAACCCCGTCAAATCCCTGGCGGCCCCCGTCGGCTTTGATAAATACGGCTCGCAGCTGATGCTGGATATTCACCAGAACGCTCACGGCCCGCACGGGCTGATTGCCGGCATGACGGGCAGCGGAAAGAGCGAATTCATCATCACGTATCTGCTTTCCATGGCCATCAACTACAGCCCGCTCGAAGTAGGCTTTATCCTGATCGACTATAAGGGCGGCGGCATGTCGGATACGCTGGCAAGGCTTCCGCACACAGTGGGCATCATCGACAACCTGGGTGGCAAGCAGGGCATCCACAGGGCGCTGCTGTCCATCAAGAGCGAAATCCTGCGCCGCCAGAAAATATTCAAGGAAATCGGCGAAAAAAAGCATGCCAGCAACCTGGATATCTATAAATATCAGGCGATGTACCGCAGCGGCGAAGTTGACGAGCCGCTGCAGCACCTGATTCTGGTAAGCGACGAGTTTGCAGAGCTGAAGGAGCAGGAAAGCGCCTTCATGGACGATATCGTCAGCATGGCGCGCATTGGCCGCAGCCTGGGCGTGCATCTGATCCTGGCCACGCAGAAGCCAACCGGCGTAGTCAGCCCGCAGATTGCCAGCAACGCCCGCTTCCACGTCTGCATGAAGGTGCAGGATAAGGGTGACAGCATGGAGATGCTGGGGCGGCCCGAGGCAGCCCTGCTTACAAAAACAGGCCGTTTTTATCTGCAGGTGGGCTTCAATGAAGTGTTTGTGCTGGGGCAAAGCGCGTGGAGCGGCGCCAAGTCCGCCCCCAAGCCGCGCTATGTAGAAGAGCCGGACACCACCTTTGAGGTGCTCAACAATCTGGGCGAGGCCGTCGCAAAGGCCAAGCCTGTATTGAGAGAAAACGCCGGAAAGCTGGAAAAGCAGGTTGACGTCATCGTGGAATACCTGCGCAAAACTGCCGCAGAGCTTGGCGTAATGCCCAAGCAAAGCTGGAAGCCCATGCTGCCCGAGCATATCGTGCTGGATGACATTGAAAAGCAGTATCCCGTCAGCTATACGCGCTTTGCGCTGGATCCTGTCATTGGCATGGTGGATGATCCGCAGCATCAGGAGCAGTATCCCATGCAGCTCAGCCTGACGGAGAACGGCAACATCATCGTCTACGGCTTTGCCGGGGCCGGCAAGCAGGAAGTCGTCAACGCCGTCATTTATTCGCTGTGCATGCATCATACGTCGGAAGAGCTGAACATCTATTGCCTGGATTTTGCCTCCGAAGCCTGCCGCATGTTTGCGGCCATGCCGCCCGTAGGCGACGTGGTGGTAGCGGGAGAAGATGAAAAAATAACCAACCTGGTCAAGATGCTCAGCAACGAAATGGATACCAGGCGCAAAACGCTTTCATCCTTTGGCGGAAGCCTGGAGCTGTTCCGCAATGAAAACGCAGGCGACATGCCCAACATTCTGGTCGTCATTCAAAACTACGCAGCCTTTGCCGAGGGCTATGATAACCTGGAAGACGATATGTACCGCCTGATCCGTGAGGGCAATCGCTTTGGCATTTACTTTATCATTACCAGCGTTTCCGCCACAGGCATCCGCTATCGCCTTACGCAGAACTTCAAGCAGGTCCTGTGCCTGCAGATGACAGACAGCATGGATTACACCAACCTGGTAGGCAAAAGCGACGGCATCACGCCTATGGAACGGGTAGGCAGCGGCATCTATCTGAACGGCGACGTGCAGCTGTTCCAAACCGGCTTCATCTATCCCGAAGACGTGCAGGATACCTATAAGCGCGTATGCGCTCTGTCCGCTGAAAGGGCGCGCAGCACCAGCCAGCACAAGGCGCGCCGCGTGCCGGTACTGCCCGAAAGCGTGTCCATCCGAGACGTATGCGACGTTCCTGAAAACATTCGCCTGAGCGCCGTCCCGGTTGGCGTCGATACGCAGACCATGACCCCCCTGACCTATGATCTGCACGAGAACGGGTTTACCTTTATCCTGTACAGCCTGCTGCCTGAAATCCCGTATTTCCGCATGCTGGGCGAAATGCTGTCTGCAAGCAAGGATAGAACTGTATACATGTTTGATACGGAGCATATGCAGCATCACCCGGCCGATGCGCCGTATCGTCTGTACGATAACATCACACAGGTTCCCGCTGCGCTGCAGGAACTGAACAGCATCTTCTTACCCCGGTTCAAGGCCCGCAAGGCCGCGCTGGAAAACAACGAAAGCGCGCCCGTCTTCCCGGAAATCGTGGTGATGATCGCCGGCGTGAAAAAGCTGTACGATCAGATCAAAGACAATGAACAAGCCATCGCCTTTATAGAGGCCATTCTGACCAGGGTTACGGAAAACCTGAACGTCCATTTTCTGCTGCTTGAGGAGTGCCGGATGGTCTCTCAGATGAGCATGCGGAACTGGTATTCCAGGATTCAGCGCCACGACGGCCTGTGGCTGGGCAGCGGTATCACCATGCAAACCATGCTCCAGTCGGATCTCCGCCGCGAGGGCGAGGTTGGCGAGCAGTACGGCTATGCCGTGCGCCACGGAAAAGCCCGCTTGATAAAGCTGATTGAAGGGAGATGACTTGGCTATGAAGGAAAAAACGCTTGTGCGCATTCAGGTGCCGATGGCGGACGCTGCTTTCGACGTGCGCATTCCGTATGACCTGCCCGCCGCAACGGTATCTGAAATGGTGGCTAATATGTTCAAAGGTATATCCGAGATCAAGCTGCCGCTCAGCGCGTCGCCTGTTTTGTGGTATCCCAAAAAGGGGATTGCGCTGGAAGGCTCCCGGACGATACGCGAATATGAAATAACAGACAGCGACTTGCTGCTGTTAGTATAAATCTATCAAGGAGGATTGATCATCATGGCAACCGGAAACATCCAAGGAGACACTGGCAAAATCAAGAGCACTGCAAACGACATCCGGAGCCACGCAAAAGCCTACGGCGATGCGGCGAAAGAAATTTTCACCGCAGTAGAGACGCTGAAGGCTACATGGACAAGCGAGGACGGCAACGCTTACATTGCGAAGATCAGCGCCTATCGTCCGGAGTTCGAGGCAATGCTGAAGAACCTGGAAGAAAGCGCTAATGCATTTGAGGCCGCTGCAATCGCCTATGAACAAACCATCGCTGCAAACACCATGATCTAAGGAGGCATCTATATGGCAAACAATCTTGGCGTAAGCGTTGAGAAGCTGAAAGAAACTGTGAATACGCTTCGTGTCCAGAAAAGCATAATGGCAAGAAATCTTGACAACATCAGCAATGCAGTTGCACAGCTCAACAGTTCCTGGCAAAGCGACGCCGCAAACAATTTGAAGCCGATCGCTGATAAAATGGCTGAAAAGTTTGCCGGCCTTGAAAAAGAGGTAGAAGGCTTTGCCGTATTCCTGGAGCATGTAAGCAAGGGATATGACGATACTGAACGTCATACGACCAACCTGACTGATAAAGTAATGAACCAATACAGCTAAAGGTGACGTAAATGGCTGAAAATACTCATTTCTCATCAGTAAAGGTGCTGGGGGTTGCCGCTGAACTGGCGGCCAAGCTGAAGCCGACCAACCAGATTGCTGACAAAATGGAAGAAATCATCGCCAAGGCAAACAGCGCCTGGGAAGGCGGAATTGCTTCCGATATGCTTGGAAATCTGCGCGAAAGCCCCCAGTTTGCCGCTTCAGTCGCCAAGAAGATAGACAGCTATTCTGTCATTCTTCAACAGGCTGACAAGAATTATGAAAAGGCGGAAGACCATAATACCAATTTAATGGAAGACACAATGAACAATTACACTTGAGCGCACCCAGCTCCCCGAAGCAAGCTTCGGGGAGCTGGGGTAGATTTCTGAGGGGATGATGAAATGTTTTTGTATCTTAGCGCTGCCGGGAAATCAGCCAGAGATGAATGTGTGGATAAGCTGAACGCATTCCAGAGAGCCATCGAGTCCTGCCAGACGGCGCTTGCAATGGAAAAAGGCATCGGCACGGAATTCCTGTCTGAAAAGCTGGAGCAGCTGAAGCAGGATGCAGATGAGCTGCGCCGAAAAGTAGCGAACATGCCGACTTAACAGCGTCATCGTATTCAGTCAATGAACAGCACCGGGGCCTTTACGCCGGGATCATCGGAGATGCTTTATCAGCGTATATCAACTTTCGGAAGAGGTAGAGAGTATGAGTGAAGTATTGGGCTTTGACCAGCTGGGCAATCAATTTCGCCAGCTTCGCACTGAACTGGAGAACTCCGATGCCGTTCGGCAGCTTCGCAGCTACGTTGCGGAATACAGGCCCCTGTATGAGGAGGGCCTGCAGAACAAGGAAAACGCCGCCTTTGACGCCTCGGTGCGGCAGCAGCTTTCAGCGCTGACTGCGCCTGTAAAGCACGCAGCTGATCAACTGGTAGGCCTGGCCACGGCTTCAACCGGCGCCAGCGCTGATAAAATCATCACAAACGCCGGCAATCCATCATATGCCAGCTCTCTTTCCTTGAAGGCTGACGTATCCCGCGGCGACTCCGCCATGACGGCGTATCTGAAATCCAGCCAGCCCCAGATGACGGCGGCCAATGAAAAGGAATCTGATATGGGCGTGCTGGCCCACCTGAGCTATATGTCCAAAGCCTGCGGCAAGCCGGAATACCAGCAGGCAGCCATGCAGGAAGGAGTTACGCTGCACGATTACTGCGATAAGCTGCTGAGTATCGCCGGGGATGATATTGCGCCGCTTGACAAGAACTACCTGACGCAGCTGCGGGACAGCAGCCGCTTTGGCGGTCTCACAGTAGACCATATATATGGAAATACCGGCTCCGGCGCAGGGGAGCACACGGTAGTTATGGCCATCGGCACGGGCGACGGCCACGCTGTTTTCAGCATACAGGGAACCGACGGCACCACCGAGGACTGGCAAACAGACGAACGGTTTCAAGGCTCGAAAATTACCGCCGAGGAAGGGCGCATTAACGCCGTAACCAACGACTGGGCACGCGAATACAGCAATATCAGCCTGACCGGCCATTCCCAGGGCGGCCGCGAGGCTGTTACCGCCGGCATGTATATGGATCCGGAAAACCAGGCGAAAATCAGCCGCATCGTCAGCAACGACGGCCCCGGCTATTCTCATGCGTTTTTAAATCGTCATAGTGATCGGGTGAACACCATTGCAGACAAGGTAACGGTGATCCGCCCTGCGCCTGCCAGCGCCGTAAGCGAAATGCTGACGCAGATCGGCGAGGAAAAATTTGTTATTGCTTTACAAAACGAAGTAGTCAAAAGCTATGATAAAAACGGCAATCCGACCTATGAATACCAGCATTTAACCACTACCTGGCCCATGGATGAAAACGGCTATTACACCTATACAGACAGCAACTATGGATTGGGCAAGATTGCTGAACTCTCCAACATGCTGGTGGATTTTAACAGCGTTGTTTTGGGTGAAGAAAAAAGCACGGAGTTCGGCGATCGGCTGATCGCCTTGTTTGGCAACGAAGAAGGCAAATGGGGCTTTGACAATCTATGGACAGAAAAAGTAAATGGTAAAAAGCAGTTTTCTCTCGTAAAACTGATTGACAGCGCTATAAAGGCCGAGGCACTTTGGGATGATTACAAAGAAGATATACAGGCCGGCATTGAGCAGCTAAAAGAAGAATATGCTCCCGAAATACTTGAAACAATCGATATTTGTGTAGGCATATCAGATGCAATCGATGAATGCTGCGAATATCTATCCATAGCTGTAAAAGCTTTCTCAGTCCTGGCAACAGTTTTCGCGTTCTTTCCGCCAGCAGCCGCTATATTTGGAGCTGTCAGCGCATCGCTCGAAAGCATAAAAGGTTCCCTAATAGCCATTAACACTGTTTTGAAAAATTTAATCATTCCGTTGCTGAATATAACAGCAGGCATAGTAGCGTATATAAGAGCCAAAAAACAGCAAGCTGTCCGAATGAAGTACATCTCGGCCAATCCTTCTATGACTGTCAATACGAATTATCTGAGCGATGCAATCGACTGCCTGGTAGAAGCATCAAAAATTGCGGAATCTGCCTATGCGGCCTACAGGGAAGCGATGAGCGGATACATCAGCGTTATCAGGGAGTTAATCCAACTCGCCAGCGGCGAAACCAAAGAGGTGGAGAAAAAATCGCGCGTCTCTTTTCTGGAGGGCGCACTCTATGCAGGCTGCTATGGCATTAAAATCTCCCAAACCTGGGAAAAGGCCAGGAATACCACGCCAGGACAGAACACGCTGAACGATGTAATTGACGGCGTCCGGCAGGTATGTGAAAAACTAAACCACGGTATGGATCCCGTCTTCACCGTTAATCCGGAGCAGCTGTCGTCAGCTGGGCAGGACGGTGCTGTGCAATCTGAGTACATTTTAGAGCAGCTTCAGGATTGCTTTGAAGCCTTGGACAGCCTGAGCCCCTCATGGTCAACCGAGGACTATAGCTCCATAATCCAGGAAACCATGCCTGACCGCGAAAATATGGGAAACTATGGACAATCCATGAAGCAGGCCTTTGAGAATCTTTCTGCAGCGGCAAGTCTTTATTCCTCTTTCCAGGAACAATCGATCGAAGCATTTCAGAATGTAAAAATGTAAAAAGCTCTATCTGCTTCGTTGATGCAAGGAGGTTCTATGATGAAAAGATTTCTTTTGACGCTTTTGACGCTTTGCCTTTTGCTGCATCCTTTTGCCTGCCGCGCCATAACAGACGAGGAGAAAAAAGCAAGCTTTGACGCTGCCGTCAGCGAGCTGGAGGCCTGGCTGGAAAATCCGCAGAATCCTTCTTCGACGCTGGACAGCATCTATAGCGTGCTGGACGAGCTGGGCGGCTATTCCTGCAGCGAAGGGCTGAAGTACTATGTCATGGTCCTGCAGAAAGCGGAAAACGAAATATTCGATGATGAAGCGCTGCATGACATCACCGTCATGGAAAATGACAGAAACCTCAGCAGCTTCATTTCCGCCGACAGCGTATCTGCCATTGCCGCCCCGCAGGTGCTCAGCGCATATTATTACGGGCGCAAGGCGCAGGCCGAGGGCCGCATAAGCGAAGCCGTGGATTTCTTCAAGCAAAGCGGCGGCTTTTATGACAGCAATCGCCGGATGAGCCAGCTGCTGCCCCTGATGCCAGCCGTCGGCAGCACGGCTGCGATCTCCGAGCCGCTGTTTTCGCAGAACGGCTTCTTGATCCTTGATGCGGAGCCGCTGCTTGTATCCCGCTCGGTGCTTGATGGCAATAACGACGCCCTGGTTCTGCAGCGCTTGACCGAGAATCCTGAAAAATATGCAGATATTGCAGTTCAAAGCGATTTGTCCGCATTGACGGCCGCCGAGCTGCGTCTGTATCAGCCTGTCATCGTCTTAAGCTATATTTGCGATCAGCCGCTGGAGCATGATGTAGAAATGAAGCTGTCGCTTATTCTGAACGGCGAGGAGCTGGGCGGCAGCAGCGCGTCTGTCTCCCTGCGATATGAAAATGGCATCATATACGCCGACTTTGGCAAGGCAATCGCCGCAGCGTCTTCTCTGCAAAAGGGTGAATATACGCTTCGTCTGACCCTGGACAGCCTGCTCGCCTGGCAGGGAACCCTGCGCATTATAAATTAAACTAAGATGCAGATGGTGAATAACAATGAATACAAATAACGAAGAAAACCGATATGGCCGTTTTCGCCCACCTGAAACGTCGGATACTCGTGAGGAACCTTCGCCGCAAACAGACTCTGAACAGAATACTGCCAGCACGCCCCCTAAAAGCCATAAAAAGTGGCTTGCTTTGCTTGCAATCCCTCTTCTGGCCATCGCTGCGTTTTTGCTTCTGCGGGGGAAGGGCGCTTCAACGGGCACAGACGGCGCGTCCACGGCAGCTCCGGCCGCCACACAGGCAGCCTACAATGCAAATGGATTTTATGTTGCGGATTCAAAGCTGCTTCTGGTGGACAATTCGTTTCTTGCCAGCAAAAATGTAAGTCAAAGCACGATTGAGCAAATGTTTGACGCGCCGGAAAAGTATTATGCCTTCGCTCAGGCTTATGATGCAGAAACCGGCGCAAGGCTCTCTGACGATTCCTCCATTTCTCTTTTGATCGCGTTCTATTACACCCAGAACAGCGCCGTGGATGCAAAGCTGACCCTCGTCTATCAGCTTAACAAAGATGGAAAGGAACTGAGCCGGAAGCAGACAACCATCGACGGCCTGCCGGATCAGGGCATCCTCTACGTGTCGCTGCAGGATGTACTCTCTACCGAAACGCATATTTCCGCCGGGGAATATACCCTGGCGCTGCTGATCAACAATCAATTTGCCCATCAGATTCCCCTGCGCATACAGTAGCACACTGCGCGCCATTTGCCCGCCGGTTCTTATAATATTCCCCTATGCGCGACAGCTTTCTCTTCAGTTTCATACGGCTTCTTTTATGGCTATTGCCGCTGCTTGCAATAGTCTATTGCGGCGTGCCTTTCATACGCTTGTTCAGTCCGCCCCTGCCCCTCATCGTAAAAGCCTTTCGTCAGGGATGAAACGCCAGGGGAATCGGGACAGCAGCGGCTTGGCCTGCAAAGTCTACTTTTTTGCGCAATTTGGGCGGTTTTTCCGACCATAATATTGACATCTGCGCCTTGCAGGGCTTATAATATACGATCGTGGCAAAGGCCACAGGAAGGGGAAAGGTTATGCTTCAGGACGAAGTCGCCCGCAGACGAACGTTCGCCATTATCAGCCACCCGGACGCCGGCAAAACCACGCTGACTGAAAAGCTGCTGCTGTACGGCGGCGCAATCCGTCAGGCGGGGTCGGTCAAGGCGCGCAAGGCTGAGCGCCATGCAACCAGCGACTGGATGGAGATTGAGAAGCAGCGCGGCATTTCTGTTACCAGCAGCGCCATGCAGTTCTCCTTCAATGGCTTTAACATCAACATTCTGGATACCCCGGGCCATCAGGATTTCAGCGAGGATACCTACCGCGTGCTGGTGGCGGCCGACAGCGCTGTGATGCTCATCGACGCCGCCAAGGGCGTGGAGGAGCAGACGATCAAGCTGTTCAAGGTTTGCCGGATGCGCGGCATTCCCATCTTCACCTTTGTAAACAAGATGGACCGCGCGGCCAAGGATCCCTTCCAGCTGATGGACGAATTGGAAAACGTGCTGGGCATCCATGCCTGCCCCGTCAACTGGCCCATCGGCACGGACGGCGATTTCCAGGGCGTGTATCACCGGGATACCAATCAGATTGAATTGTACTTCGGCGGCGACCACGGCAAGGTCAAGGCCGGCAAAACCGAGATTGCGCTGGATGATCCCGCGCTGCCCGGCATGCTGGACAAGCATTACCTGAACCGCCTGCATGACGAGATTGAGCTGCTGGACGAGGCGGGCGACGCCTTTGATCTGGACGCTGTGCGCGCGGGTCAATTGACCCCCATGTTTTTTGGCAGCGCGGTGACGAACTTTGGCGTGGAGCCGTTCCTGGAGCGCTTTTTGCAGTATACGCCCCCGCCGCTGCCGCGCGAGAGCGATCAGGGCATGGTGGAGCCGGACGATGAGCGCTTCTCGGGCTTTATCTTTAAGATTCAGGCCAACATGAACCCCGCGCACCGCGATCGCCTGGCCTTTTTGCGCATCGTGTCGGGCGAGTTCCGCAAGGGTATGACCGTGTGGCATTCCGGCTCGGGCAAGGAGATTCAGGTCAAGCAGCCCCAGCAGTTCATGGCCGACGAGCGCGAGGGCATCGAGACCGCTTATCCGGGCGATATCATCGGCCTGTTCGATCCGGGCATCTACCATCTGGGCGATACGCTGTGCGTGGGACGCAAAATCCGGTTTGAAAAGATTCCCGTGTTCGCACCGGAGCATTTTGCCCGCGTGCGCCCGCTGGACAGCATGAAGCGCAAGCAGTTTGTCAAGGGCATTATGCAGCTCAGCGAGGAAGGCGCGATCCAGACCTTCGTGCGCACCGAAACCGGGCGCGAGGATTTTCTGGTCGGCGTGGTGGGCGTGCTGCAGTTTGACGTGCTCACCTACCGCCTCAAGAGCGAGTACGGCGTGGATCTGGTGGTAGAGCAGCTGCCCTTCCGCTATGTGCGGTGGGTGACGGATACGGCCATTCCCGTGGCCGAGCTCAAGCTCACCTCCACCTCCGGCCGCGCGCAGGACGCCGAGGAGCGCGATGTGCTGCTGTTTGAAAACGAGTGGAGCATCCGCCTGGCGCAGGAGAACAACAAGGGGCTGGAGCTGAGCGAGCTGGCCCCCAGAGCGCAGTTTTAACAGTAATTTTTGATACGAGGAAGGCTGATTCGCATGATTCGTTCCGATATCCGCAACATCGCCATCATTGCCCACGTTGACCACGGCAAGACCACCCTGGTAAACGAAATGCTCAAGCAGGGCGGCGTTTTCCGCCAGAACCAGGAGGTTGCCGACCGCGTGATGGACTCCAACGATCTGGAGCGCGAGCGCGGCATTACCATCCTGTCCAAGAACACCGCCGTGCACTATCACGACGCGAAAATCAACATCGTCGATACCCCCGGCCACGCCGACTTTGGCGGCGAGGTGGAGCGCGTGCTCAAAATGGTGGACGGCGTGCTGCTGCTGGTGGACAGCTTTGAAGGCCCCATGCCGCAGACCCGCTTTGTGCTCAGCAAGGCGCTGGAGCTGAGCCTGCCGGTGCTGATCTGCATCAACAAGGTGGACCGTCCCGACGCGCGCTGCGCCGAGGTGGTGGATGAGATCCTCGATCTGCTGATCGAGCTCAACGCCGATCCTGAAACGCTGGAGCGCCCCATCCTGTACTGCTCCGCCCGCAAGGGTACCTGCACGCTGGATCCCGATGTGCCTGGCACCGATCTGCGTCCGCTGTTTGACAACATCATGAAGTACATCCCTGCGCCCGAAGGCGATATGGAAGGCCCCGCGCAGGTGCTGATTTCCACCATCGATTACAACGACTATGTGGGCCGCATCGGCGTGGGCCGCATCAGCCGCGGCACGCTGCGCGCGGGCCAGATGGTGGTGCGCTGCAACTATCTGGAGCAGGATAAGACCACGCCGCCGTGGCGCCTGACCGGCCTGTTCCAGTACGACGGCCTCAAGCGCCTGCCCGCTGAAAGCGTGGGCATGGGCGACATCGTTGCGCTGACGGGCCTGGAGGACATCGCCATCGGCGATACTGTGTGCGCGCCCGAGGCGGTTGAGCCGCTGCCCTTTGTGCACATCAGCGAGCCCACCGTGACCATGACCTTCTCGGTAAACGACAGCCCCTTCGCCGGCAAGGAGGGCCAGTATGTGACCAGCCGTCACCTGCGCGCCCGCCTGTACCGCGAGCTGCAGACCGATATGAGCCTGCGCGTGACCGACGGCGATACGCCCGACTGCTTTGACGTGTGCGGCCGCGGTGAGTTGCATCTGTCCATCCTGATTGAGACGATGCGCCGCCAGGGCTATGAGTTCCAGGTGTCCAAGCCCGAGGTCATCTATAAGGAAATCGACGGCGTAAAATGCGAGCCCATTGAGCGCATGGTGGCCGACGTGCCCCAGGCTTACGCGGGCGCGGTCATCGAAAAGATCGGCCGCCGCCGCGGTGTGCTGGAAAAGATGGAGGGCAGCGACCGCGTGCGCCTGGAGTTCCTGGTGCCGTCCCGCGGCCTGTTCGGCTATCGCAGCGAGTTCATGACCGATACGCGCGGCGAGGGCATCATGAGCGCCGTGTTTGAAAAGTACGAGCCCTTCCGCGGCGACATCCCGCACCGCAGCGTGGGCGCGCTGATTGTGTACGAAACGGGCGAGACCACGCAGTACGGCCTGTTCTACACCCAGGAGCGCGGCACGCTGTTTGTGGGCAGCCAGGTGCCTGTGTACGCTGGCATGATCTGCGGCGCAAACAGCCGCCCGGGCGACATCGTGTGCAACGTATGCCGCAAAAAGCATGTGACCAACACCCGCAACGCTGCCTCCGCTGAGGACAGCCTGCGCCTGGTATCCGTGCATCCGCTGACGCTGGAGGAATGCTTGGAGTTCATCGACGACGACGAGCTGCTGGAAATCACCCCCAAGAGCCTGCGCATGCGCAAGCGCCAGCTCAGCCATGAGCAGCGCGCCAAGAACGCCGCGCGCGGCATCAAGTAAGCCAAAAGCTGCAAATATCAAAGGGACGCAAGCCGGAAAGCTCGCGTCCCTTTTGCTTTTCTTTTTTCGGGCAATTCTTTTTTATTCCACCGGGCGGATCAGGATGAAGGGGGTCAGCTCGTCCCCCTGCCCCGAGGGGTTATCCGCCATCGCGTCCTGAATCTGATCGTCCGTCAGCGGGAAGCCATGGCACTTGCCCAGCTGGTTCTGGTCAATGTCGTTGGCGTCCATCAGCACGGTGGGAATGCCGGTTTTCTGCATGATCTCGTCGCACAGCTCCACGGGGTTATCGGGGTTGATCAGCGCCAGCTCCTTATAGCGATCAAAGCTGGAGCGGAAATAAAAGCCGTCGATGCCAGCCACGCCCTTGCCGCACACCTTGTAGAACACGCCGTGGATGCCAAAAGGCTTGGTAACCGCGCTGCAGAACACCGCCAGCAGCACGCGGGGCAGGCCGCAGATATCGATGACCAATTGCAGCTTGCGCGGCTCATGCATGCCCACGCCCGTATGGTTGATGCCCGCAAAGCGCCACAGCAGGTTTGCCCAGAAGCCGGGCTTCACTTCATCGCGCGTGCGCACGGTCTTTTCGCACATGGCCATCACCTTGGCGCCGAAGGACAGCATGTCCCCCTCGCGGTACAGCGGGCGCACATAGCGCTCGATCAGCGCGCACTTATCCTCGCCCACCTCGATAAAGTGGGTCTGGATGGCATAGCGCAGGTACTTGCGGCCGTCGCGGCCCGTCAGCACGCCGCGATCATAATATACAACGCCATTTTCCTCATGGCGGGCTTCTTCCTTATTGCGCGATTCAATAATTCCCATACGTTCCCCTCCGCAGCATCATGATTTCCTATTTTACACCCCGATATGCAGCTTGTCAATTTTTGCGTATTTGTTGAGGATGGCGGGCAATGGACAGACTGGCGATGTTCATTTGCCCCTCACCCGTCCATTTATAGCCACACATTATATTGAGCAGGATACTGGGCAAAAGCCTTCTCCTTGAGGAGAAGGTGGCGAATGTAATGAGCCGGATGAGGTGTAGCCGCCGCAGCGGCGTTACCCCTTAATTCAGTCATGATAACGGCTGCTTTGCAGCCTACACCTCATCAGTCAGGACAAGCCTGACAGCTTCTCCTCAAGGAGAAGCCTTTTGGTTGGCCTTTTCCTGCAGCGCTTACAACTAAACCGCCCCTGTAGCCTGCCAGCCTTCGCCCTATCACTTATCCGGCTCGTTATCGCCAAACAGCGCGTTGACAAAGGCCTTGGCCTCAAAGGCCTGCAGATCGTCGATGCCCTCGCCCACGCCGATATACCACACGGGCACGTTCAGCTCGCGGCGGATGGCGATGGCCACGCCGCCCTTGGCGGTGCCATCCAGCTTGGTCAGGATGATGCCGTTGATTTCCACCGCGTCCTTGAACATCTTGGCCTGGTTCAGGCCGTTCTGGCCGGTGGTCGCGTCCATAATCAGCATGCAGCGCACCGTGGCCTCGCTGTATTCGCGGTCGATGATGCGGCGCATCTTGGACAGCTCTTCCATCAGGTTCTTTTTGTTGTGCAGGCGGCCGGCGGTGTCGATAATCAGCAGGTCCGCCTTGCGCGCCTTGGCGGCCTGCACCGCGTCAAACACCACGGCGGCAGGATCGCTGCCCATCTGATGCTTGATCAGCGGCACATGCGCGCGCTCGGCCCATACGGACAGCTGATCGTCCGCCGCAGCGCGGAAGGTATCCGCCGCAGCCAGGATGACGCTGCGGCCAATCTCCTGAAAGCGCAGGGCCAGCTTGCCCACGGTGGTGGTTTTACCCACGCCGTTTACGCCCACCACAAACATGACCATGGGCCAATGCAGCGGCGGACGGGGAATGTTCATCTCCTCCACCAGCAGATCCTTGAACATCTGCCGGGCGGTGCGCGCGTCCTTTACCTTCTTTTCCTCCACGCGGCGGCGAAGCTCGTCAATGATCTCGGTGCTGGCGCGCACGCCCACATCGGAGAGCAGCAGGATGTCCGTCAGCTCCTCATAAAAATCATCGTCCACCACGGCGGTGTTTTCCACCAGCTCGTCCACGCGCTCGGTCAGGTTGCCGCGCGACTTGGAAAGGCCCTTCTTCAACCGGTCAAAAAAGCCCATAACTGCGCCTCCTTTGATCTATTGTTAATGATAATTCTCCAGATTTACGCTGACCATGCTGGATACGCCCTTTTCCTCCATGGCCACGCCGTACAGCGAATCGCAGCGCTCCATGGTGCCCTTGCGGTGCGTAACCACCACAAACTGCGTGGTCTTGGCAAACTCCACCAGATAGTCGGCAAAATAGCTGATATTCGCGTCGTCCAGCGCCGCCTCGATTTCATCCAGAATGCAGAACGGCGAAGGCTTCACCTTGAGCATGGCGAACAGGATAGCGATGGCCGTCAGCGCGCGCTCGCCGCCCGAAAGAAGCGAGAGCAGCTGCAGCTTTTTGCCCGGCGGCTGCGCCACCACCTCGATGCCGCAGGAGAGCGGATCGTTGGGGTCGGTCAGCTTCAGCTCCGCCTGGCCGCCGCCGAACAGGCGCACAAACGTCTGCTGGAAATAGCCGTTCAGCCGGTCAAACTCCGTCACAAACTGCTTTTCCATCTGGGACAGCAGGCGCTTGATCAGCCCGCGCAGATCGCTTTCGGCCTTGGTCATATCCTCCTTTTGACGGGAAAGATCGTCAAAGCGCTCCTTGGTCTGGGCGTATTCCTCCACGGCGTGGGCGTTGATGGGCCCCAGCTCGCGGATCTCGCGGCGCAGGCCGTTGGCGTCTCGCTCGCCCGATGTGAGGGCAAACTCGCCCGCCGGCAGGCGGAACTCCTCCGCCGTGGCCAGGGTGGCCTCGTAGGTATTCCACATGTGCTCGGACAGCGTTTTCTGCTCGTTGTCCGCGCGGTCGTACAGGATCTCCGTGCGGTGCAGCTGATCGCCGTCCTGGGTGTGGCGCTCATGCAGGCGTTCGCTTTCCTCCACCAGCTCACGCTGATGGGCAAGCTGCGCCTGGCGCTTTTGCTCCAGTTGATCGGTATCTGCATCGGCCTGCCTGGCGGCCTCGGCCTGCTGCTGCGCGGCCTGGCGAAGCTGGGCAAGCTGCCCCTCCGCCTCCTGCGCCTGCTGGCGCTGCGCGGCGATTTTCTCCCGCAGGGCGTTCAGCGTGCCCTGCAGGGCGGCGCTTTCCTCGGCCCAGCGCGCCTTATCGCGGCGCAGGGTTTCGATGCTGTGCTCCATCTCGGCAAACTGCAGCCGCTGCTGCGTCACCTGATCGCGCAGGCTGTCGGCCTGATCGCGGGCGGTGCGCAGGGCGTTCTGCAGCTCTTCCGTCTTTTGATCCAGCGCTTCACGATCCACCGCCGCGGACTGCGTGCCCTCGGTGAGCAATTGCAGATCGGCGCGGATCTCGGCGATGCTTTCAGTCAGCTGGGTGATGGCCTGCTGCGTCTTTTCCAGGCGCTGGGTATGCGCCTGCAATTCGGAGGAGGCATTGAACACGCGCTCCTGCTCGCGGGCCACAGCAATTTCCTGCTGATGCATGGCCTCCATGCCCTCGTTGCGCAGACGTTTTGCCTCGGCCTGGCGCTCCTGCATGGCGGCGACGTCCTGCTGCAGGGCGGAGAGCGCCTGCTCATCCTGGGCAAGCTGCGCGGTCAGCTCCTTGATTTCGCGTTCGCGCGAAAGGAAATTGCTGGTTTTGCCGCGCATGGAGCCGCCCGTCATGGAGCCGCCGGAGTGCATCACCTGGCCGTCCAGCGTGACCAGCCGGAAGGCGTAGCGCCCCGCGCGCATGATGGGCAAGGCTGCATCCAGATTCTGCGCCACCACGGTGCGGCCCAGCAGATTTTCCATCACCGGGCGATAGCGCTGATCGTAGGTAATCAGCTCGCTGGCCACGCCCAGGCAGCCGGACATGGACAGCACGCGGCGTTCCTCATTGCTCAGGGTATAGGAGCGCACGTTGGACAGCGGCAGGAAGGTGGCGCGGCCCGACTCGCTGCGCTTGAGATATTCAATCAGTTTTTTGGCGGTTACATCATCGGTGGTGACGATGTTCTGCAGGCTGCCGCCCAGTACCGCGTCCAGCGCGGCCTCCAGTTCCTTGGGGGCCTGCATCAGCTGCGCCACCACGCCGCACACATTGGGATCGTTCTGCGCGTATTGCAGCGCGCGGCGCACGGCGTTGGCATAGCCCTCCATATCGCGGGCCATTTCGCGCAGCACCTTCAGGCGGCTGCGGGCAGACTGCATGGACATGGCCAGCTGCTGCGCGCGCTCGGACTTTTGCTGATTTTCCAGCGTCAGGGCACGCACCCCGGCCTCCAGACGCTGCGCCTCGTCGCGCGCGCCGCTCAGCGCGTCCTGCGCGGCCTTTTGCTGGCCGATCGCATCGTCGTGCTGCTGCTGCAGGGCGACGGACTGCAGCTTCAATTCGGCTTCGCTGCCCTGAAGCTGGCTCAGGTACTGCTCCATCTGGGCGCACATGGCCTGCTTCTGGGTTTGGGTGTTGCGCGCGTCGCTCAGGCGATTGACGGCCGACAGGATATCGGTCTTGTGCTGGTTGAGCGCCTGCTCGGCTTCGTCCGCCCGCGCGGCGGCTTCATCCGCCTGGCGCACCAGCGCGTCCAGCGCATTGCGCGCCTTTTCCAGCGCGCGGCTGGCGGCCTCATCATCGCCCTGTCCCTGCTGGGTCAGCGCCGCCAGCTCGTCCAGGCGGGCAGCGCGGGACTGCTCCTCCTCCTGCATGCGCTGCACGTCCTTCTGCAGCGATTCGCTGCGCTGCTCCATGCGGTCGCGGGCGCTTTCCAGCTGATGCAGCTCCTCGGTGCGCAGGCGGCTTTCGGCGCGCGCCTGGCTGATTTCATCGTCCAGCTGCTGCACGGCCTGATCCAGCATGGCGCGCTCCTGGCTGTTTTCATGCAGCCGCGCCTCATGCTGCAGCAGCGCGTCGCGCAGCGCCTCGATGGTTTCGTTCAGCTCCTTCATGCGCTGCGCCAGCTTATCGTTCTTCAGCAGGAAGATGTTCATTTCCAACGTTTTGAGCTTGCCGGAAAGCTCCTGATATTTCAGGGCGGACTGCGCCTGCTCGTGCAGGGGCTCGATGCGGCCGCCCAATTCTTCCAGGATGTCGTTCACGCGATCCAGGTTTTCCAGCGTGCGGGTCAGCTTGCGCTCGGCTTCCTCCTTGCGCACGCGGAAGGTGCTGATGCCCGCCGCTTCTTCAAATACCTCGCGGCGATCCTCGCTTTTATTGG
Source organism: uncultured Clostridia bacterium (assembly GCA_934647235.1). GTDB lineage: Bacteria > Bacillota > Clostridia > Christensenellales > Aristaeellaceae > SFMI01. The sequence continues at coordinate 3,611 of CAKUFG010000006.1, read as the reverse complement.
ACAGGATATCGTCGATACGACCCTGGCCGATATTGGAATAGCCGTCCTTGCCCACGCCGGTATCGTAGAAAAGCTCCTTGATATCCTTGAGTCGGCAGGCGGTTTTATTGAGATAGTATTCGCTGTCGCCGTTGCGGTACAGCCGGCGGGTGACGGCCACCTCGGTAAACTTGGTTTTCAGCGCGCCATCCTCGTTGTCAAACACTAGCGTAACCTCGGCGTAGGCCAGCTTTTTGCGCTTTTCGGTGCCGTTGAAGATGACGTCCTGCATGCTGCCGCCGCGCAGCTCACGGGGGTTCTGCTCGCCCAGCACCCATTTGACCGCATCGCCGATATTGCTTTTGCCCGATCCATTGGGGCCGACAATGCCGGTGATACCGCCGTTAAAGACCACCTCGGTGCGCTGCGCGAAGGACTTGAAGCCGTAAATTTCCAGCTTTTTCAGCTTCATTTGGTTTCCTCCGCCGCGCGCAGACGCTTGAGCGCCTCGCCCGCAGCCGCCTGTTCGGCGCGCTTTTTGCTGTTGCCGCGCCCGCGCCCGGCCTCCTGACCCTGGGTATAGACGGCTACGGTGAATATGCGCAGGTGCGCCGGGCCCTCCTCAGCCAGGGTTTGATATTCAGGCGAGGGCAGCCCCTGCCCCTGCAGCAGCTCCTGCAGGGCGGTTTTGTTATCCGTCACGGGCAGGGGAACCTCCTGCTCGCGCGGCCAAAGGGCGCGCACCAGCGCGGCCGCGGTATCAAAGCCCGCGTCCAGATAAACGGCCGCCAGCACGGCCTCCATGGCGTCGGCCAGCACGGCAGGGCGCTCGCGCCCGCCGGTGATCTCGCACCCATGATCCATGCGCAGGTAACGGCCCAATTGCAGGTGCCGCGCCACGGTGCACAGCGTTTCCTCGCGCACCATGCGCGCGCGCAAAAACGTCATGCCCCCCTCCTCCTGCTCGGGGTGGGCGGCAAAGACGATATCGCTCATGGCCAATTGCAGCACCGCATCGCCCAGGAACTCCAGCCGCTGATTGTTTTCAGCCCCGCAGGAGGGGTGGGTGAGCGCCAGTCGCAAAAGCGCGGGATTATGAAAATGATATTGCAGCGCTTCTTCAAGATGGGCAGTATTCACGGATAAGAACTCCTTCTCCGCGCGCAGAAAACGGGCTGCGCGAAAGCTGGCAGCCTGTTTTCCGGGCGTGAAAATTGGTTAGGCCTTGGAATCGATGTACTTGACCACGTCGTCCACGGTCTTGAGCTTCATGATCATATCGTCCTCCACCATGATGTTGAACTGATCCTCCAGCTCCATGATCATCACCATCACGTTGGCGCTGTCGGCGCCCAGATCCTCAACCAGGCGGGATTCGGGGGTAATTTTGTCTTCGGGGGCCTTGAGCTGCACGGAAATCAGCTGCTTTACTTTTTCATAGGTCGTCATTTTATTTTCCTCCTTATGTATGGATGCTATGCGCGCGGGGGATTATTCATCCGCCTGCGGCATGTTTTTTAACGTTTCCTCGATGGTTTGCGCCACGCCCGTGCGCGCCATGACGGCGGCCTGGCGGATAGCGCAGGCGATGGCATGGCCGTTGGAGGAGCCGTGCGCCTTGACCACCGCGCCCTTTACGCCCAGCAGCGGCGCGCCGCCCACCTCGGTATAGTCCATCAGTTTCTTTACGCGCCTGAAGGCGGGCTTGGCGATCAGCGCGCCCAGCTTGCCGCGGAAATCGCTGAGCAGCTCTTTTTTGATGATACCCAGCAGCGTCCCGGCCATGCCTTCCATAAATTTGAGGATCAGGTTGCCCGCAAAGCCGTCGGCCACGATCACGTCGGCCACGTCGTTGGTCACATCGCGGCCTTCCACATTGCCCACAAAGTGAACGGGCGCTTTTTCCAGCAGAGGGTAGGTTTCCTTCGTCAGCTGGTTGCCCTTTTCGCTTTCCGCGCCGATATTGAGCAGGCCCACGCGCGGCTCCTTCATGCCCTGCACGCGGCGCATATAGATATCGCCCATGATGGCGAACTGCCGCAGGTATTCCGGCTTACAGTCCACATTTGCGCCGCTGTCAATCAGCAGAAAATAGCCCTTGCCGTTGGGCATCAGCGGGGCCAGGGCGGGACGGTCAATGCCATCCAGGCGGCCCAGGCGGAACATGCCCGCAGCCAGCACCGCGCCGGTGGAACCGGCGGACACAAAGCCGTCTGCCTCGCCATCGCGCACGGTCATCATGCCGCGTACGATGCTGCTGTCCTTCATGGTACGCACGGCCATGACGGGGGAATCGTGGTTGGTGATCACCTGCGTGGTATGCTCCACGGTGATGCGCTCGCGCACATCGTCGCAATCCATCAGCAGGGGCGTAAGCTGCGCGGCGTCGCCCCCCATGGTAATCCGCAGGTCGCTGTCCGCGCGCAGGGCCTCAATGGCGCCCTCCGCCGTGCATTTGGGCGCGTTGTCCCCGCCCATCGCGTCCAGATAAATGCGCGTCAACTGCGCTCACCATCCTTCTTTCCTCAAATCTCAAAAATTATAGCATATTTTCGCGAATTTTACAAGATAAAGCGCGGAATGGCTGCGGACAGCAAAGCACGAAATCGCCGCAGATACACCCCGCAATGTAACGGATACGCGCAAGCGCTTTACGAAATGCGCGAAATGTGCTATACTGCAAAGGTATTCCCATTTTTCGTGGGAAAAAGGAGGTAAAAATGTACCGTTATTCCCAGCAGGTACGGCAGAATTTAAGCAATTCCCGGGCGCGCGCCCGTGTGATGGCCGTGTTGCTTGTGCTGGCCGTGGCCGGCTGCATATACTTTGGCATTGCCTATTCCCGCGAACGCAGCTATCATACCGCCGCCCAGCAGCAGCTGGCGCAGCGCATCCGCTCCAGCTGCATCAGCGCCAAAGCGCTGGTGGATAAGCTGCCCAGCTCCGTGCAGTCCGATACCGCCTCGCGCCTGTCGCAGATCCGCCAATCGGTGCACGCCATGGATCAGCTGAACGCCGTAGCCATCGCCCTAGACGGCGAAGGCGGCCGCATCATCCCCGCAGAGGCCATCGATGCGCTGTACGCCGATCTGGACGCATACTTCAGCATCATCCAGACCAACACCACATCGGTGCTGGAAACGCGCACGCTGCTGATCAACCACCTGGCGGCGCTGCAGGCGCTGCTGAGCCAGTAAACCGCATCACAAAAAACAACGGCAGGAAGGCAGCTCGTAATAAGACAGGTTTATAGCGTTTAGTAAGAACAGCGTGGCGTGAAGTCACGCTGTTCTGCTTTTTACTGCGTGATTGACCATTTCTGTAATAATGCTTTCGGGCAGGAATCCGATACAGGCGAGGCTGATCCGTACATCCTGCACCCTATGTCCGCTGCTTTTGTCGGGAGCACAAACATATACCTTATTCACAAGATCATGCAGGACTGCCGGTGTCAGTTCCGTCAGTTCTGGGTATTTCTTTGCTCTGCGGATGAACTGCTCAATGCTGTCGGCTTCTTCCTCCTGCTGGGCAATCTCCTGTTCCAAAAGCTGCATCTTCTCCGTCAGCTCTGCTTGCTCATTTTCATAGTCGGCGGACAGCTTTTCAAATCGGCTATCATTGATTTTGCCGGA